>NZ_JBGNUW010000001.1:0-947607 GCF_041950495.1 Nonomuraea sp. MTCD27
GCCGGTCGGTGGCGGGCCGGTCGGTGGCGGGGCGGGCGGTGGCGGGCCGGTGGGTGGCGGGCCGGTCGGTGGCGGGCCGGTCGGTGGCGGGCCGGTCGGTGGCGGGCCGGTCGGTGGCGGGCCGGTCGGTGGCGGGCGGCGGCCGCGGCGCGGCCGCCGCCCGGAGCGTGACGGGTTACTCGGAGGAGAAGGCGGCGTCGAAGGCGGCGGCCGGCGGGGTGATGGCGTTGAGCGAGCGGATGTAGGCGAGGGATTCCGGCGCGCCGTGCAGCCGGTCCATGCCCGCGTCCTCCCACTCGATGGAGATCGGTCCGTCGTAGCCGATGTGGTTGAGCGCCCGGAAGCACGCCTCCCACGGCACGTCGCCCCGGCCGGTGGACACGAAGTCCCAGCCGCGCCGGGGGTCGGCCCAGGCGAGGTGGGAGGACAGGCGGCCGCGCCGCCCGTCGCGGGTGGCCACCCGGGCGTCCTTGCAGTCCACGTGGTAGATCCGGTCGGCGAAGTCGAGGATGAAGTTCGCCGGGTCCAGGTCCTGCCACACCATGTGCGAGGGGTCCCAGTTCAGGCCGAAGGCCGGCCGGTGCCCGATGGCCTCCAGCGTGCGCACCGTGGTGTGGTAGTCGTAGGCGATCTCGCTGGGGTGCACCTCGTGGGCGAAGCGCACGCCCACCTCGTCGAAGACGTCGAGGATCGGGTTCCAGCGGTCGGCGAAGTCGGCGTACCCCGCCTCGATCATCGACGGCGGCACCGGCGGGAACATCGCCAGCGTGTGCCAGATCGACGAGCCGGTGAAGCCGACGACGGTCGTGACGCCGAGCGCGGCCGCCGCCCGGGCGGTGTCCTTGATCTCTTCGGCGGCGCGCTGCCGTACGCCTTCGGGCTCGCCGTCGCCCCAGATGCGGGCGGGCAGGATGCCCTTGTGCCGCTCGTCGATGGGGTGGTCGCAGACCGCCTGGCCGACCAGGTGGTTGGAGATCGTCCACACCCCGAGGTTGTACTTGGCCAGGGTCTCCTTCTTGCGTTCGATGTAGGAGTCGTCCGCGATGGCCTTGTCGACCTCGAAGTGGTCGCCCCAGCAGGCGATCTCCAGGCCGTCGTAGCCCCATTCGGAAGCCAGCCGGCAGACCTCCTCGAACGGAAGGTCCGCCCACTGCCCCGTGAACAACGTGACCGGTCTCGTCATGAATCCTCCACAGTCGTGAAGCGGCTGCTCAGCCGCGCTCTGCTCGACGGCCGCCGGCGCCCGCGGACCGCCCTCGAAGGACGGAGCGGGGTCGGTGCCGGCGGCGATCGTCTCCGAAGTCCTTCATCTCATGGACGAAGGCGTGCTCGTAACCGAGGCCGTGACCCGGCGGCCACCGCGCCCCGGCGTACGGGTGGCCGGCTCGGTGACCTGCACCCGCCGGAATCCGTGCTCGGCGCTGGGCGACCATGCTGCGCCACGTCTGGGAACGGGGCCGGCCCGTGAACGAGTAGCCGACCGTGCCGATCCCGATGACGGGTCTCAAGACTCGAACCCGAGGGGCAGGTACTGGGCGGCGTTGTCCTTGGTGATGGTCTCCGAGGCCAGCGTGATCGACTGCGGGACCTGCTGCTCCAGCAGGTCGCTCATGCCCTTGCCCTGGGCGATCAGCCGGGCGATCTTGATCGCCGAGGCGGCCATGGTCGGAGGGTAGGTGACGGTGGCCTTCAGCACGCCGCTGTCGGCCTGGATGTCACGCATCGCGTTGGCCGAGCCCGCGCCGCCGACCATGAAGAACTCGTTCCGGCCGGCCTCCTTGATCGCGGCCAGCACGCCGATGCCCTGGTCGTCGTCATGGTTCCAGATCGCGTCGATCTTCTTGTGCGCCTGCAGCAGGTTGCTGGCCACCTGCGTGCCGGACTCCACCGTGAACTTGGCGTCCTGTTGCGCGGTCACGGTGAAACCGTACGTCTTCAAGGCGTCGGCGAAGCCCTTGCTGCGGTCCTGGGTCAGCGGCAGCGTGGCGATGCCCTGGATCTCCAGGATGACCGGGTTGGAGACGCCCTTGTCCTTCAGCGTCTTGCCGACGTGGTGGCCGGCGGCCACACCCATGCCGTAGTTGTCTCCCCCGATCCAGGCCCGGTACGACAGCTTGTCCGGGAAGATGCGGTCCACGTTGACCACCGGGATGCCCGCGTCCATGGCCTGCCGGGCGACCTGGTTGAGCTGCTGGCCGTCGTTCGGCAGGATCACCAGCACGTTGACCTTCGCCTGGATCAGCGACTCCACCGCCGAGATCTGCTGGTTGATGTCGTTGGTCGGCTCGACCGGCTTGAACTCGACGTCGGTGTACTGCTTGGCCGCGTCCGCCGCGTTCTTGCTGATGGCGGCGATCCAGCCGTGGTCGGCGGCCGGGGCCGAGAAGCCGATGACGACCTTCTCACCGGGGGTGTCGTTGCCGCTGTTCGCCGAGGGAGCGGCGGCCGGCCCGCTCGCCTGCGCCGCCTGCGGGGTGGCGGCCGGCTCGTTGCTGGTGCAGGCGCTGACCAGGGCGCCCGCGCCGAGGGCGGCGCCGCTGAAGAGGAAGCCGCGCCGGGCGACGTTCTTGTCCATCTGTTCTCTCCTTGCTGAAGCCGGAAGGGTGACGGTCCGGCTCTGGTGTCAGGGGTGTGTCTTGAGGCTTCGCCCGAACCGCCCGCTAGCGTGGACGTCGGACGGTGACCGCGGCACACGGGCCTCCCTCGGTTCGGCGTGGCTGTGCCCCGCCCGCCTGACGGCGCCGGTTGGCACCACCGCGGCAGCACCGAGGTCGGCGTCAACGGTGCCGGTGCGGCTCGGACGGCCGATCAGGCGGGCGGGACGTTCTGGGCGGAAAAGGCACTGGATGGAAAGGGCGCTGGGTGGAAAAGGCACTGAGGTGGAAAGGCGCTGGTCAGAGAAGGCACGGCAGGGTAAGGGCACGGCGGTGCCCGTCCGCTCGACGGCATACGCCATGGCCGCGGCACGCGGAATGTGCCGAGGCGGTGCGAACGGGACAGTCAGGCGGACGGGGCGGTCAGGGGCGGGCTGTTCAGGGGGCGGGTCGGGACCGCGTGGCGGGCGCGCGGGTCAGGGTGAGTGGGGCGACCAGGCCGTCGGGGTTCCCTCGATCACCCCGATGGCCGGAGACATTCGGATGGAGATGCTGGTGGGGTCGGACAGCGCTCGTTCGACGACGACTCCGGCCGCTCCGCGTGAGGCGGCGCCGAAGCCCAGGTCGGAGGCGGCGAACCGGCAGCGCTCGACGGCGTCGCTCATGCCCATGCGGGCGAGCTCCCGCCGCGCCGCGGGGATGAGCGGGTCGGCGAGCCGGGCGAAGTAGCCGCCCAGCACGATCACCCGCGGGTTGAAGAGGTTGATCAGCATGGCCGCTCCGATCCCGAGCCACCGGCCGACCTCCGCGACGGCGGCGTCGACGCGGGGATCTCCTTCGGCTCGCCGCTGCTCGATCTCGGCCAGGCGCTCCTCCGGGTCGCGGACGACCTGCGGGCCCGTGCCGTACGCGCGGTCGGGCGTGGCCATGCGGACCAGCGCGGCCAGCCCGACTTTGGTCTCCCAGCAGCCGACACGGCCGCACCGGCACCGCTCGCCGGACGGATCGATCATGACGTGGCCGACCTCTCCCGCGAAGCCGTCCGCCCCGCCCAGGAGCCGGCCGCCGGAGATGACGCCGCCCCCGACGCCCACCTCGCCGGTGAGGCAGACCAGGTCGGAGGTGCCCGCCGCGACGCCCGAGGTGTACTCGGCCAGGGCGGCGAGGTTGGCGTCGTTGTCCACCGCGATGGGGATGTCCCCCGCGATGTCCGCTTGGGACAGCCGCTCGGCCACCGCCACCCCGCGCCAGCCGAGGTTCGGGGCGACGACGACGGTGCCGGTGGTGGTGTCGATCAGGCCGGGGACGGCCACGGTGATCCCGGCCGGCGTGACCCCGAGCCGGTCGAGGTCGGCGACGGTCCTCTCGACCATGCGGGCCAGCTCGTCCAGTGAGCGTCCGGGGCCGGAACCCATGGCGTCGAAGCCGATGCGCCGGTCGATGAGCACTCTTCCGGCCAGGTCGGTGGCGATCGCGGCGATGTAGTCGACGTTGACCTCCACGCCCAGGGCGCCGACCCGGGAGCCGTCCAGGCCGAGCGCGACACCCGGGCGGCCGACGGAGCCCGCGTACTGCGGCCCCATCTCCTTGACCAGCCCGCGCGCCTGCAGCTCGTTCACCAGGCTGGTGACGGTGGCCTTGTTCAACCCGGTCGCGACGGCGACGGCCGACCGGGAGCACGGGCCGCACGCGCTCACGTGACGCAGCACGAGGGCGAGGTTGGAGCGGCGCACGGTGGCCTGGTCCGCGGGGGCTCCCGCGGGTCCGCCGCGACTCGCCGAGTCGGTCGCGTGGCCGTCGGCCCGGTCGTGGTCCACGCTCCTCCTCGATTAGTGCGGATGGCTAGCCGAATTAAAGGGGGCGGCTTCTGAGGACACAAGGCTGAAATCGGTTGCAATTTCGGTAACGTTCCGGTAACTGGCCCGGGAATGGCCGCTGAAGTGCACGGAGATCAGCGATGCCAACTCGTTACGAATGTGAGGGGTGCACGGCCGGACATTCGCGTGTTACAACTCCGATTAATTGATCTCGGAGACAAACAAAGGGGCAGGTGGTGCGCATGACGTACAAGCCGCCCAACCGCGCTCCGGGCGGCGCTCCGCCGGCGGGTCCCGCCGCGCTGCGCCGGGCGAACCTGTCTCTGGTGCTGCGCGAACTGCGCGAGCACACGTCCCTGTCCCGCGCCGACGTCGCCGAGGCGACCGGGCTGCATCGGGCCACCGTCTCCAACCTCATGGCCGAGCTCCTGGAACGGCGCCTGGTACGCGAGGTCGGCGTCGAGCACGTGGGGGCGGTCGGGCGTCCCAGACGGGCGGTGGCGCTGCACGGGGCGCACGTCGGCGCCCTGGGCATGGAGATCAACGTCGACTACATCGCGGTCCACGGCACCGACCTCAGCGGCCGGGTCCTGGTCGAGCGCCGGGTCGTCTACGACGCCATGGGCAGCGGCCCGGACAGCTCCGTCCGCCGGCTCGGGCTCGTGGCCAAGGAGGCCGTGGAGGCGATGCGGCGGGCCGGAGCGGCTCCCGCCGGCATCGCGGTGGCCGTCCCCGGGCTCGTGGACGTGGCCCGCGGCGTCGTGACGCTCGCGCCGAACCTCTACTGGCACGAGCTGCCCCTGGCCGACCAGCTGAGCTCCGTGCTCGGCCCGCTGCGCGTGCCGGTCCGGGTGGACAACGACGCGAACCTCGCCGCGCTGGCCGAGTTCACCTCCGGCGTCGCCGCCGGCACGCCCTACCTGGTGTACCTCACGGGCGAGGTCGGCGTCGGCGGGGGAATCATCCTGGGCGGCGAGCTCCTGCGCGGAGCGGACGGATTCTCCGGTGAGGTCGGGCATCTGCAGGTGGACCCGCACGGCACCCAGTGCGGCTGTGGCCGCATCGGCTGCTGGGAGACCAAGGTCGGCCTGGCCGCGCTCGTACGGGCGGCCATGCCGGAGCAGGCGTACGGGCTGCCCGGCATGCCGGTGCCCGACCCCGGCGAAAGGGTGGCCGACATCGCCAGGGGCCTGGCCTCCGGCGACCAGCGGATGACGACGGCGGTGGCACAGGTCGGCGAGTGGCTCGGGCTCGGCGGCTCGATCCTGGCCAACCTGTTCAACCCGCGAGTGATCGTCATCGGCGGCTACTTCGCCTCGCTGGCCGAGTGGCTGCTGCCACACGCGCAGGACCAGCTGCAACGGCTCATGGTGGCCGCTCCCGCCGCCCAGTGCCGATTCGTCGCCTCCACGCTCGGCTTCGGCGCCGCCTCCCGCGGCGCCGCGAGCATGGTGGTCAGCGACATCATCGACGACCCGACGACGATCATGGATTCGCCACCCAGGCCGGCACCTTACTGACGGCCCCCACAGACCTGGAGACGGCACCCTCCAGCACCCGCAACATCCGCTACCACCAAGTGGCAACAGCGCGGCGGCGCGCGCCTTGCCTGACGTCCCCCGGTCAGGAAGGGTTTCCATGTCACCACGTCATCGAACGTGGGCCAGGCTGCTCAACGCGGCCCTGCCAGCACGCGGACGACGCCCGAGGCGTCGAATCGCGACGACGATGGCCTTAGCCATCATCGCCCCCTTCATCACGCTCCTCGCGGCGCCCGTGAGCGCCGAGGCCGCCACGGCGGCGGAGCCCGCGTTCAAGGTGCTCGTCTTCTCGAAGACGACCGGCTTCCGGCACGACTCGATCCCCGAGGGCATCGCGGCCGTGCAGAAACTCGGCCAGGAGAACAACTTCGCGGTCGACACCACCGAGGACAGCGCGCTGTTCACGGACCAGAACCTGGCGCAGTACCAGGCCGTGGTCTTCATGTCCACGACCGGCGACCCGCTGGGCACGCAGGACCAGAAGGACGCCTTCCAGCGCTACATCCAGGGTGGCGGCGGCTTCGTCGGCGTCCACGCCGCCGCCGACAGCGGGTACAACTGGGCCTGGTACGGCAAGCTGGTCGGGGCGTACTTCAAGCAGCACCCGGCGATCCAGCAGGCCACGGTCAAGGTCGAGGACCCGGCGCACCCGTCGACCAAGGACCTGCCGACGACCTGGACCCGTACCGACGAGTGGTACGACTACCAGGCGAACCCGCGTGGCACGGTCCACGTGCTGACCTCGATGGACGAGAAGTCCTACACGGGCGCCACGATGGGCGCCGACCACCCGAACACGTGGTGTCAGGACTACGACGGCGGCCGTTCGTGGTACACCGGGCTCGGCCACCTCAAGGAGAACTACAGCGAGCCCAACTTCCTGAAGCTGCTGCTCGGCGGCATCCAGACCGCCGCCGGCGCGGTCAAGGCCGACTGCTCGGCCTCGCAGAGCTCCAGCTTCGAGAAGGTCACGCTCGACGACAACACCTCGAACCCGATGATGGTGGACGTCGCCAAGGACGGCCGGGTCTTCTACATCGACCGGCTCGGCGAAGTCAAGATCATCAAGCCGGCCGGCGGCACGGTGACGGCGGCGAAGCTGAGCGTCTTCACCGCCAACGAGAGCGGCCTGCTCGGGCTGGCGCTCGACCCCGCCTTCGACTCCAACCACTGGGTGTATCTCTACTACTCGCCCACCGGGACGAACGTCGACCGGCTGAGCAGGTTCACCGTCACCGGTGACACGCTGGACCTGACGAGCGAGAAGAGGATCCTCGACGTCCCGGTGCAGCGGGCCGAGTGCTGCCACCACGGCGGCGGCATGGTGATCGACCCCAAGACCGGCGATCTGTGGCTGGCCACGGGCGACAACACCAACCCGTTCGCCTCCGACGGCTACACGCCGATCGACGAGCAGTCGGGCCGCTCCAGCTGGGACGCCCAGCGCACCGCGGGCAACACCAACAGCCTGAGCGGCAAGCTGCTGCGGATCCACCCCGAGGCCGACGGCACCTACACCATCCCGGCCGGAAACCTGTTCGCGCCGGGCACGGCGAAGACCAAGCCGGAGATCTACGGCATGGGCCTGCGCAACCCGTTCCGCATGGGTCTCGACCCCAAGACGGGCCACATCATGCTCGGCGAGTACGGCCCCGACGCCAACTCGGCGAGCTCCACCCGGGGTCCGCAGAACACGGTCGAGTGGAACCTCGTCTCGAAGCCGGGCAACTACGGCTGGCCGTACTGCGTCGGCAACAACACCCCGTACGTCGACTACAACTTCGCCACCAAGCAGTCGGGCTCGCCGTTCAACTGTGCCGCGCCGGTCAACGACTCCCCGAACAACGACGGCCTGGCCGGCCTGCCGCCGGTGGTGCCCGCGACGATCTGGTACCACTACGCGGCCGACCCGCAGAACTTCCCGGAGCTGAGCGGTGGCGCGCCGATGGGCGGCCCGGTCTTCCGCTCCGACCCGAACCTGCAGTCGGACGTGAAGTGGCCGGCGTACTGGGACGGCAAGGCGGTCTTCGGTGAGTGGAACAACGACAAGGTGTGGTCGTTCCAGGTCGACGAGACCGGCACCAAGCTCGTCGAGATGAACCCGATCCTCGGCTCCCTGACGTTCAAGAAGCCGATGGACATGAAGTTCGGCCCCGACGGCGCGCTGTACATGGTCGAGTGGGGCTCCGGCTTCGGCGGCGACAACGCCGACTCCGGCATCTACCGCATCGAGTACACCAAGGGCACCCGCCCGCCGATCGCCCGCGCCACGGCGGACAAGACGGACGGGCCGCTGCCGCTGGCCGTCACGTTCTCCAGCGAGGGCAGCCGGGACCCCGACGGCAAGACGCTCACCTACGCGTGGGACCTCGACGGTGACGGGGACACCGACTCCACCGACCCGGATCCCTCCTTCACCTATGAGGAGGGGGGCGACTACAGCGTGGTCCTGACCGTCACGAACCCCGACGGCAAGACCGCCACCGCCAGCGTGTCGATCAGCGCGGGCAACACCCGTCCCACCGTTTCGGTGAACGTCCCGCCGAACGGCGCCTTCTTCGAGTTCGGCGACCAGGTGAAGTTCAAGGTCACCGTCACCGACCCCGAGGACGCCACGATCGACTGCGACAAGGTCCAGATCCAGGCGATCCTCGGCCACGACAGCCACGGCCACCCGCTCGACCAGCTCAAGGGCTGTGAGGGCGTGCTGCAGACCCAGCAGGCGGGCCACGGCGAGTACGACAACCTCTTCTACGCCATCGAGGCCAGCTACACCGACGAGGGCGCGGGCGGCGCCAAGCCGCTGACCGGGCGGGGCCAGGTCCTCCTGGAGCCCAAGCGCAAGCAGGCCGAGCACTTCTCGCAGACCGGCCGGGTGGCCGACGGCAAGGGCACTGACACCGCGGGCGTCCAGGCGGAGACCACGAGCGACACCCAGGGCGGCAACCAGCACGTCGCGTTCGTCCAGGACGGCGACTGGTGGTCGTTCGACCCGGTGAGCCTGTCGAACGTCACCGCGATCCGGCTCCGGGCCTCCTCGGGCGGCGCCGGCGGGACCGTGCAGGTCCGGGCGGGCAACCCGGCGACCGGAACGCTGATCGGTTCGGTCGACGTGACACCTACCGGCGGCTGGCAGACGTTCACCGACGTCACACTCGACCTGACCGGCCCACCGACCGAGAGCGGACCGCTGTACTTCGTGGTGCGCAAGCCGGCGAGCGCGGCCGACAACGCCTACCTGGCCAACTTCAACTGGGTCGACTTCGTCGGCAAGGGCGCCACGGACAACCAGCATCCGGTCGTGACCGCGACGGCGACCCCGGCGACGGGCGTAGCCCCGCTGAAGGTCGACCTCAAGGCGACGGCCACCGACCCCGAGGGCGACCCGATCACCTACAAGTGGAACTTCGGGGTGAACGGTGCGCCGGAGCCCACCACCGCCGAGGCGAGCCACACCTACACCGCGCCGGGCACCTACACGGCCGTGGTGACCGTGTCCGACGACAAGGGCGCGTCGGCCACCGCCCAGGTCCCGATCAAGGTGGACGCGCCGGCCACGGTGTGCTTCACCGGCCGCTCCGACGACTTCCCGGGGAACCAGCTCGACCGTGACCGCTGGTCGGTCATCCGGGAGAACCAGGACCTCAAGGTCGCGGACGGCAAGCTCGTGATCCCGACCTCGACCACCGACATCTACGGCACGGGCGGCAACACGCCGAACATCGTGGTGCAGCCGGCGCCGTCGGGGGCCTGGACCGCCACCGCCAAGCTCACGCTGGACGCGCGTGACGCGTACCAGCAGGCGGGCCTGATCATCTACGGCGACGACGACAACTACGCCAAGATGGTGCTGCAGGCGCGCTCGACCTCGGGTTCCAACCACGCCAGCCGTATCTTCCAGTTCATCCGGGAGGAGAACGCCGCCCCGAACGAGGTGTCGCAGAGCAACACGGCCAACCTCGGGGACTCCTACCCCGACACGGTGTACGTGCGGTTCGTCAGCGACGGCGGCGACATCACCGCCCACTACTCCTCGGACGGCACCACGTTCACCGCGATGCCGCAGACCAAGTCGCTCGCCGGGATCACCAACCCGAGGATCGGCCTGCTCTCGCTGGCCGGGGCCGATCACCCGGTGGTGGACGCGTCCTTCGACTGGTTCCACATCACGCCGGACGACAAGGCGACCGGGCCTGAACCGGACGACGAGTTCGACGGCACCTCGCTCGACGCCTGCCGCTGGAACGCGATCGTGCGCCCCGACGCCACGGCGGCGCGCGTGAGCGGCGGCAAGCTCGAGCTGGACACCCCGCAGGGTGACATCTACGGGACCGGCAACAGCGACCCGAAGAACCTCATCCTGCAGAAGGCGCCGAGCGGCGACTGGACGCTGGAGACCAAGGTGGACGCCTCGGCCCTCAGCGAGCAGTACCAGCAGGGCGGCCTGATGGTGTACGCCGGCGACGACGACTACGTGAAGCTCGACTTCCTCACCACCAACTCCGCGGGGTCGACGGTGGCGCGGAGCATCGAACTGCGCAGCGAGGTCGGCGGCACCGTGCAGAACCCGCAGCCGCAGGTGAACAACCTCACCACCGGCGTGTGGTGGTTGCGGCTGAAGAAGGAGGGCGGCACCTTCACCGGCTCCTACTCCTCCGACGGCCAGACCTGGACGGATCTCGCCGCGCCGGTGGAGAACAGCGCGGTGGCCACCGGCGCCAAGGCCGGCGTGTACGCCATCGGCACCAACCAGTCGGCGTCGAAGACGGTCACGTTCGACTACTTCCACCTGACCAAGGGAGCGTCGGGCGAGGATGAGACCGCGCCGGTGACGACGGCGACGACCGATCCGGAGCAGCCGCCGGCGGGCGGCACGTTCACCGGTCCGGTCTCGGTCACGCTGACGGCCGCCGACGAGGACGGCGGCAGCGGGGTCGACAAGACCGAGTACCAGCTCGACGGCGGCGGCTGGACCGCCTACACCGGACCGGTCACCGTGACCGGCGACGGGCAGCATGAGCTGCGCTACCGCTCGGCCGACAAGGCGGGCAACGTCGAGGAGGCCAAGACGCTGACGCTGACCATCTCGGCGTCCTCGTCGCAGGTCAAGCTGACGGTCTCCGCCTCGTCCCGCTGCATCGGCACCTCGGCGTACGTGGCGGTCACGGCCGTCAACGGCTCCGACGTGCCGGCGACGGTGACGCTGACCACCCCGTTCGGTTCCAAGACCGTGGCCGGCGTGGCCCCGGGCAAGCAGGCGTACCAGTCCTTCAACAGCCGGGCCGGGCAGATCGACGCGGGCACGGCGACCGTGAAGGGGACCGCGACGATCGGCGGCGAGCAGGTCACCTCGTCGTACGAGGCCGCCTACCCGGCGCTCAGCTGCGGCTGACCGCGCCGGCGGTGACCACGGTCCAGGCGACCGGGACACCGCCCCAGCAGAACCGGGGCCGGCCGGCCGATCAGCCCGCCGTCCCCCCCCCCCACCCGGCCCCGCCCGCCCTATCCGCCGGCCGCCCCCGCCCCCCATCAATGGAGCGAAGACATGAAGATCAACAGGACTACGCAACTGCTCGCCGCGGCGGTGCTCGGTGTTGCGCTCGCCGGCGTCGGCGCCGGCGTGGCCGGTCCCGCGGTGGCGGACGACGACCCCGAGAAGGGCATCGACGTGTCGGTGACGATCGAGCCCAACACCACTCCCGGTCAGGTGTCCATGACCGTCGCCGACAACGGCGGGGTGTCCCTGCAGGAGGACGGCTCCAACGCCGCCGCCCGCCAGTTCATCGGCACCCTGCCGACGGTCACGGTGACCGACAGCCGCCGTCCCGAGGAGATCCCCGCCGGTGACTTCTGGGCGGTCGTCGGCCAGGCCAGCGAGTTCACCGCGACGAGCGGTTCCGCGCCGCCCATCGGCCCGCAGTACCTGGGCTGGCGGCCGCGCCTGCTGAGCGACTCCTCCACCGGGGCGGTGGAGGCCGGTGAGCCCGTCTCCAGTGTCATCTCCGACGGCTCCGGGGCGCCCACCGTCGGTCTGCAGGGCCAGGAACTGCTGGTGTCGACGGCGAACTCCGCCGACGAGATCGGCACCTGGCAGGTCAACGCCGACCTCGCGCTGCGCACTCCCGCCGACGTCGCCGCCGGCGAGTACCACTCGACCCTGACGCTTTCGCTGTTCAACCAGTCCTGAACCGGAGGCAGGACGCCATCGCCCGCTGTGGGCGGCCGGGGCCTGTGCCAGGCCGCCCACGATGAGACTGGAGACACCTCTGTTGACCACAAGCCGTAAGCGAGCCGCCCTCGCCCGCCTCGCCGCCTTACCCGTTCTCGGCGTTGCCCTGCTGGTCGCCACTCCGTCCGACGCGGTGGCGTCCGCCACACCGTCGGACACAGTGGCGTCCGCCACCCCGTACGGCACGGTGGCGTCCGCCACCCCGGCCGGCGCCGACATCACCTGGTCGGTGGTGCCGGCCAACGCCGGCGGTCCCGACGGCCGCAGCGTCATCGACCTCGAACTCGCCGGCGGCCAGCAGGTGGTGGAGCACGTGGCGGTCATCAACCGCTCCACCCAGCCGGTCGACTTCGCGATCGACGCCAACGACGGCTACCTGACCTCCAAGGGCTACTTCGACATGCGGCCCTCGGACACCGCACCCACCGACGGCGGCTCCTGGATAGCGGTCCCCGAGAAGGTGACCATCGCCGCCGGGGCCACCTCCGTCGTGCCGGTGACGGTGTCGATCCCGCAGAACGCGACGCCGGGGGACCACCCCGCGGGTGTGACCGCGTCCCTGGAGACCGTCTCCGGCCAGGTACGGGTCCAGAACCGGGTGGGCGTCCGCCTGAACATCCGCGTCACCGGCGACTTCGTGGCCAAGGTCGCCGTGACCGACGTGCGGGCCGAGTACACGGGGTCGTGGAACCCTTTCGCCGCCGGATCGGTCGCGGTGACCTACACCGTGGCCAACGTCGGCAACGTCCGGCTGGTCACGGACAACCGGGTTCTGACGTCCACGTTCGTGGGTGAGAGCAGCTGGAGCGACCCGTCCGCGGCCAAGGCCAGGGAACTCATGCCGGGCGGCAGCCGCACGTTCGTCGCGCGGGTGCCGGGCGCCTGGCCGCTGGGGCCCGTCGGCACGACGGTCACGGCGATCCCCTCCCCCGCGGGCCAGCCGCTTCCTGGCGTCACCGCCGAGCGGGTGGCGATCGACACCACGGTCTGGGCCCTGCCGTGGCCGCAGCTCGGCTTCCTCGCCCTGCTCGTCCTCGCCTTCCTCGCCATCCGGCTGATCGCCGCCCGGCGCCGCAGGCGTATCGAAGAGTTGATCATGCTTGCCGCCCGAGGCGCGCCTCAGCAGGCGTGAGCACCATCGACATCCGCCCTCAGGAGGTGGCCACCATCAACCGACTCAGGCAACCGCCCCCGGTACGGCGTGCGATGCGGGGCCGCGTGCTCGCCCTCATCGCCGCGTTCACGCTCGGCGCGATCGTCGCCGGCGGTGCGGTGTTCGGCATGACCCGGCCGAGCTCGATCGAGCGGACGGCCGATCGCCTCCGTGCCGAGTCCGCCCTCCGCGACAAGACGCAGATCAAGACCCTGACGGAGCTGGCCCGCAGCACGCGGGCCCGGCTCGTCCCCGTGCTCGACGGGCTGAACCGGGCCATGCCCGCCGACGGCACCGCGGGGCCCGTCGCGGTGACCGCCGCCGACGTCGAGACCTGGCAGCAGGCGGCGGCCGCGGCCGTCCAAGGCTTCGCCGACCCGCCGTCCGGTGAGACCGCCACCAACGTGGCGCGGTCGAGTCTCGCCTCCGCCGTACGGCAGATCGCCACCACCGTCGACACCTACGCCGCCGCGCGGGACCTCACCGGAGCGGCCCGCGCCGCCGCCATGGACCTGGCCGTACGGCAGCGCGCCGACGCGCTCTTCACCTGGTCGATCGGAGCCACCGCTCTCGACGCCGTGAACATCGACGCGGGCTACGGCCACCAGCACGTGTTCCTACCGACATCACCCGGCGAAGGGGCGCTCACCCCCGACACCGAACCCGAGGGGAGTCACCACTCGTGAAGAAGGCACCGGCATACGTCCTCACCGTCCTGCTGGCCGGGCTCGCTCTGGTGCTCGGAGCACCGGCGGCCTCCGCGCACGGCGGACCCATCGAGCTGGAGGTGACGGGAGACGGCGCCGACAACGTCAACGTGCTGGTGACGTACAAGAAGGACGGCCATCCCGTCACGGAGATCGTCGAGGCGACGCTGACCGCGACCTCGGCCGACGGCCGGTCCTTCGGCCCGGTGCCGCTCCGGTCGGCGAGCGAGGGCCAGAACCTCTACCGCTCCGCCGAGCCGCTGCCGAGCGGGGAGTGGCGGGTCACCGTGACCGCCACCGAACCCTCCAAGGCGAAGAAGACGGTGAAGGTGAAGGCGGGCGTGGTCGCCGCCGTGCCCGTGAGCGCTCCCACCCCGGAGCAGGCGACGGCGCCCGCGCGGAACAGGGCCGCCGCGGCGTCGACCGTGGTGGACGACGAAGGCGCGATGGGGACTCCGCTCAAGATCGGGATCATCGTCCTCGCGGCGCTGGCCGCCGTCGGGGCCTGGATCGGCCTCGCCTGGCGGCACAACCACGCGGGTGTCCGGCGCTGAAGGACCTCGGCGACGGCCACGCCGGCTCGGTGCGAGAGTTGACTTCTGTCATGCGGGACCCGTGACACAGCGCACTGACCCCCGCCGGGCGGAAGGCTCATGCTGAGCGCCATGACCATTCGTCGATTCAGCACGTTCGCCTCGCGGCTGGGAGCCGCGACCCTGGCCGCCGCGCTGCTCGCGGCGGGACCCGCGGCCGCCGCCGAGGACGGCGGCCTCGACCGGCAGCGGCTGCGCCAGACGCTGGACGCCATGCACGAGGCCGGCATGTACGGCACCTACTCGAGCGTCGTGGACGGCCGGCGGAGCTGGAAGGGCGCCGCGGGTGTCGCCGACGTCGAGACCCGCCGCCCGACGCGTCCCGAGATGGTGCACCGGGCCGGGAGCGTCACCAAATCGTTCGTCGCCGTGGCCGTGTTACAGCAGGTCGGCAAGGGCGCGATCGAGCTCGACGCGCCCATCGGCCGCTACCTGCCGGACCTGGTCCCGGGTGAGCGCGGGCAGCGGATCACCGTACGCATGCTGCTCGACCACACCAGCCACATCGCCAACCACACCGAGGTGATCTTCCCGACGATCGAGAGCCTGGACGCCAACCGCTTCCGCGCCTTCCCGCCGGAGGAGCTGGCGCGGGCGGGGCTCGGCGCCCCCGCGACCGGGCAGCCGGGGGTGACACCCGGGGCGTACTCGAACACGAACTTCGTCATCGCCGGCCTGCTGCTGGAGAAGGTGACGGGCACGAGCGCCGAGCGGTACATCACCGACCAGGTCTTCCGCAGGGCCGGGCTGCGGCACACGTCGTTCCCGCGTACGCCGTACCTCCCTGGGCCGAGCTCCAAGGCGTACGAGGCGCTGTTCGGCTACTTCGACCCGCCCAAGGACTACAGCGTCTACAACATGTCCTGGGCCTGGACGTCTGGTGCGGTCGCCTCGACGATGGAGGACCTCAACCGCTTCTTCCGGCTGCTGCTGCGCGGCGAGCTGCTCGACGCTCCCCTGCTCGCCGAGATGCAGAAGACCGTGCCCATCCGGTCGTTCTCGGGCGCCGTGTTCGACTACGGTCTCGGGATCTACCCCCTCGACCTGCCGTGCGGCAGGTTCTGGGGGCACGACGGGAGCATCCCCGGCATGCAGACCTTCGCGTTCTCCGACGCCGACGGCGGCCGCCAGTTCGCCTTCGGCACCAATCTGAGGAACTACCAGCAGCTCGACGAGAGTGGTAGTCCTGTCACGCACGCCATCGACTTCGCGCTCGGGGACCACCTGCTGGAGGCGGCGTGCGGGCCTGACGCCGGGGCGGCGACCAGGGCGGCCCTGCCGCTCCCGGCGATCGGCGTGGACAGGGGCACCGCCACCCCGTGACCGGCGGCGCGGCGCGGGCGGGTCACCCGCTACGGCAAGGCCGCCGCTTCCGGTCTTGCCGTCGTCACCATGGCCTGCCTCCCGGGCGGGCTGTGATCATTCGCAGGCAGGTCCTAGGCTGGCGGGGGTGACGGGATCGGCGGCGGGCGCGCGGACGCAGGAGCAGATGCGGCAGCGGAACCTGAGCGAGGTGCTGCGGTGCGTCCACAAGGACGGGGCGGTGTCCCGGGCCGCGCTCAGCCGCCGGATGGGCCTCAACCGCAGCACCATCATGGACCTGACCGCCGAACTCGCCGCGGCCGGGCTCGTCCGCGAGGGCGCTCCCATCGGGCGGGGCCGCGCCGGGCGCCCGTCCATCGTCGTCATGCCCGAGCGGGGGACGGTGTACGGGCTCGCCTTCGACGTCGCCGTGGATCGGCTGCTCGCGGCCCGCGTCGGGCTCGGGGGCCGGGTCCTCGACCGCCGCGAGGCCGTGCGCGCCCGCGCCGGGGTCGACCTGGAGGACGTCGTCGGCGTCCTCGCCGCCTTCGGTCGCGAACTGGTCGTCGGGGCCGGTCCGGGCGCGTTGTGCGTGGGTGTCGGCGCGTCGTACTGCGGGTTGATCAGGCGCGCCGACGGCACGGTCCGGTACGGGCCGCACCTCGGCTGGGTGGACCAGGCGTTCGGCGCGGAACTCGCCGCCGGGCTCGGCCTCGGGCTTCCCGTCGAGGTGGGCAACGAGGCGCACCTGGGTGCGATCGCCGAGCACGTGCGCGGCGCGGGAAGCGACGTCGACAACCTCATCTACCTGCACGGGGACGTCGGCGTCGGCGGCGGGATCATCGTCGGCGGCAAACTCCTGGACGGCGACGCGGGCTACGGCTGCGAGCTCGGGCACATGCTGGTCAACCCGTTCGACGGGCGGCCCTGCCTGTGCGGGTCGCGCGGCTGCCTGGAGGCCGAGGTGGGGGAAGAGGCGCTGCTCGACTACGCGGGACGGTCCGACGAACTCGTCGGGCGCGACGGCATCCGGGCCGTCGTCGCCCTCGCCGGGGCCGGCGACGCCCGCGCGCGGGACGCCCTCGACCGCGTCGGCGACTGGCTCGGCGTCGGCGTCGTCAACCTCATCAACCTGTTCAACCCGGCGCTCGTGGTCTTCGGCGGGATGCTCCGCGACGTCTACCCGGGCGCCGCGCCACGCGTGCACGCCCGGATCGACGCGCATGTCCTGCCGGTGTCGCGCGAACGTGTCCGCCTGGCCGTGACGGCCCTCGGCGACGACACCACGCTCGCCGGGGCCGCCGAACTCGCCTTCGCGAACCTCCTGGACAACCCCCTCAGCACCTTGGCCGCCCTCCGCTGATCCCGGTCACCTTCCCGCACCGTCCGCGGATGGGTGCTGGCACCCATGCCGCGGCTTTCCCCCGGCGTGCTTTCATCGTGCCGACCGCAGGTACGGCGACGCAGAATCGAGGAGTCGGACGGTCCGGGCCCACGGGCGCGGCCGGGACCGTGAGGCTCGTGGAGGCGCAGGGTGGGGCGAAGCAGAGGGTTCGTCGGGTACACGAGCGCGCCCCTGCGCGGCCTGGCGCTGGCAGGGCTCGCGCTGCTGGGACCGCCGCTCCTGATCGTGATCTTCGTGGGCGCGCACGCGGGGCTGCCGTCCCCGGCGTTCTTCGTCGAGCACGGCCGCCGGCTGCCGGCACTGGCCCGGCGGCTGGCCGCCCGGTGGGGTGGCGTGGAGATCGCCTCGCCCTACCATCCGGCTCCGCCGCCGCCCGTACGCGATGCCGACGGCTGGTACCGCGACGGCGACGCCCTGTTCCGCTCGGCGTTCCTGCCCGCCTACCTGGCGCGGCTGCGGTGGATCGGCCGCGATCCGGCGACCGTGCGCGACCTGTCGTGGATGATGCTCAACCCGCTGGTCGGCGGCGTGCTGGCGGGACTCGCGCCGGCGCTGATCGGCGGCGGGCTCGCGGCGGTGTGGTTCCACCGCCCGGCCGGCGCCGCGGCGATGCTGCTCGGCCTCGCGCTCGGGCCCGGGCTGCTGCACCTGCACGCCCGCTGGACCCGGGTGCTGCTCGCGCCGTCGGCACGCCGCGCGCCGGGTCGCCTCGCGCGGGCCGTCGGGGCGGGGGCCGGCGCCGGGGCCCGTCTGTGCGCGAGCGTCGTGCTGTCCGGGGTGGCGATGGTGTTCGCCGTGGCCCAGGTGGTGTCGATCGGGCTGATGCCGATGCGGCTGTGGCCTGAGACGGTGCTGGGCTCGCGTCGTTTCGTGTCCTGGCGCCGGGCCCGGATCGGCGAGTGGACGGGCGTGCGGATCGCCGAGCCGTACCGCCCCGAGCCGCCGCTGCCCGACCCCGAGCCGGACGGGTCGTACCGGCTGGGGTGGGGGCCGGTCGGGACGGTCCACCAATCGCGGGGAGCCGCCGTGCGGGCGCGGCGCTTCGGATGGATGGTACGCGACCGGGCCTCGTGGCGGGATCTGGCGTGGTTGTTCCTGGAGGTGCCCGTCGCCGCCGTGCTCTTCGCCGGGCCGGCCGCGCTGATCGTCGGCGGGCTGGCCGGGCTGTGCTGGCTGTGGTTGTGGGCCGAGGGGCTGGGCCTCCTCACCGGGCTGACGTGGTCGCCCGACGACCTGCTGCACGCCGCCGTACCGGCGTTGGCGGGCGTCCCGGCTCCGGTGGCCGGCCTGGCCGCCGCCGCCCTCGGCCTGGCGGTCGCCCCGGCGCTGCTGCGCTGCCATGCCCTGCTGAGCCGGTCGCTGCTCGGCCCGACCAGGGCGGCGCTGCTGACGAGCCGGGTGGACACGCTGACCAGCAGCCGCGCCCAGATCCGGGACGCCCAGGCGGCCGAGCTGCGCCGGATCGAACGCGACCTGCATGACGGCGCGCAGGCCCGGTGGGTGGCCGTCGGGATGACGCTGGGGGCGGCGGAAGGGCTCATCGATCGGGATCCCGAGGCGGCCAGGGCGATGATCGCTGGCGCCAAGGACATGTCGGTGATCGCGCTCGGCGAGCTGCGCGAGCTCATCCGGGGCATCCATCCGCCGGTGCTCGCGGACCGCGGGCTCGCCGACGCCGTTCGCACCCTGGCGATGGACGCTCCGCTGGAGGCGGAGGTTCGCGTGCACCTGCCGGGCCGGGTGGCCGCACCGATCGAGGCGGCGGTCTACTTCGCCGTGTCCGAGTTACTGACCAACGCCGCCAAGCACGCCACCGCGACAAGTGTCCTGGTGGAGCTGCGCCACGCGGACGGCGTGCTGACGGTCACCGTGGCCGATGACGGGCGGGGCGGCGCCGCGGCCGGGCGCGGTGGCGGGCTGCACGGCATCCGCCGTCGGCTCGACGGCTTCGACGGAGTTCTGATCCTGTCCAGCCCACCGGGCGGACCGACCGTTGCCATCTTGGAGATCCCATGCGCGTTGTCCTCGCCGAGGACGTCTACCTCCTCCGGGAAGGGCTCACCCACCTCCTGAGAGCTCACGGCGTCGAGATCGTGGCCGCCGTGGACACCGGCGAGGAATTACTGGACGCCCTGGCCACGCACCGGCCGCACGCCGCGATCGTGGACGTGCGCCTGCCGCCCGGCTACACCGACGAAGGGGTGCGAGCCGCCATCGAGGCCCGCACCCGCCATCCCGGATTTCCCGTCCTGGTCCTGTCGCAGTACGTCGAGCAGATCTACGCCCGCGAGCTGCTGGCCGACGGCGCCGGAGGCGTCGGTTACCTGCTCAAGGACCGGGTGTTCGACACGGGCCACTTCGTCGACGCGCTGCGCCGGGTCGCGGCCGGCGGCACCGCCATGGACCCGGAGGTGATCTCGAAGCTGCTCGGCGGCACCTCTCCCCTGCACCCGGTCGCGTCGCTGAGCCCGCGCGAGCGCGAGGTGCTCCAGCTCATGGCGCAGGGGCGGTCGAACGCCGCCATCGCGGGCCGGCTCTACGTCAGCGAGGGTACGGTCGGCAAGCACATCGCCGCCGTCTTCGCCAAGCTCGGCCTCGAGGCCACCGACGACACCAACCGCCGGGTCCTGGCCGTGCTGGCGTTCCTCAACCACGCACGGCCGGGGCCGCCGGACCCCGCTGGGCCTTGATCAACGGGTGGGCCGGACCGACAGGGCATGCCGGAACACCCCGCGCGGGTCCCAGCGGGCCTTCACCCGCTGCAGCCGCGGGTAGTTGCCGCCGTAGTAGAGCGTGGACCAGGGCACGCCGGAGGTGTTCCACGCCGGATCGGCCAGATCGATGTCGGGATAGTTGACGTAGGCGCCGCCGTTCGCGCCGCCCGGGACCGGTACGCCGCCCGTGTCGGCGTACATCGCCTGGTAGAAGCGCCGCACCCACGCGATGCTGTCGGCGCCCTCCCCTTCCGTCCAGGTGCCCAGATGGAGCGCCTTGAGGATCGAGTCGCGCTCGGCCATGGCGGTCGCGCCGGGGGCCACGGTGTTGACCTGCCCGCCGTACGACGCCAGCAGCAGCACCCCGCTCGAAGAGGCCGGACCGGCCACGCTGAGATGGTCGTAGGCGACCCCGATCTGCCGGTCGGTGAACCGCCGGCGCAGCTGGGCGGATTTGGCCTTGAACCTCCCGGACTCCTGGTCGGCACCGAGCGCTTGCGTGCTGACCGCGTGATACCACGGCAGCCGTCGCACCGGAGGGATGTACGCCCGCGCCCCCACTCCCCGCGTCAGCGCCGCGAAGTACTCGGTGAGCAGGCGTTCGGCGTTCGGAACGGAAGCGTCCATCATGGTCGGCAGGATCATGCCGCCGGGATCCGCTCCCTGGGCGCGGCTCTGGACGATCAGCGCGCTCCAGAGCCCCGCGTACGGCGAGCCGGGGGCGCTGTTGCGCTCGTGCCACTCGCCGTGGTTGCGCAGCAAGGTGGTGAAGGACTCCCTGGTCATATCGCTCCACGACCAGGCCGGAGGGCAGACCAGCAGGGCGGGCGGCGGCTTGGGCAGCAGCGCACGGGGGTCCCTCCCCTTCGCCTTCGGGTCGCGCATCCAGTAGCGCGTCACGACGCCGAAGTTCCCGCCTCCGCCGCCCGTGTGCGCCCACCACAGGTCATGGTCGGGGTCGGACGGATCCCTCGTGGCGACCACCGCTCGTGCCCGCCCCGAGCGGTCCACCACCACGACCTCCACGGCGTGCAGGTAGTCGACCACCGCCCCCAACCGGCGCGAGTGCTGGCCGTAGCCGCCGCCGGCGATGTGGCCGCCGGCCGCCACCCCGCCGCACTGGCCGCCGGGAATCGTCACCCCCCAGCCCAGGTACAGCTTCCGGTACACCTGCATCAACGTCGCGCCCGCCTCGATCGCGAACGCGCCGCGCCTGTCGTCGAAGTACACCTCCGACATCTCACACATGTCGATCACGACCTGCGCGCCGTCACCGACGAAGTTCTCGTAGCAGTGGCCGCCGCTGCGCACGGTGACCCGTTTGCCGGCGCCGACAGCCTCCTCCACGGCCCTCTCCACCTGCTCGGTCGAGCCGACCACGTGGAAGTACTCCGGTCGGGGGGTGAACCGCTGGTTCGTCCGGCGCACGGCGAGATCCTCATAGCGCGGGTCACCCGCGGCTACCCGGACCGGCCCCAGTTCCTGAGCCCCCGCTCTGGAAGGCGGGCCGAGGCCCAGCACCGCCGTTCCGCCGACTGCCGCCGCCCCGCCCATGAACCCGCGCCGGGTCACCTTGCTCACGATCGACCACCTCCTGCTCGCAGCTGAAATCCGTGCGTTGGCAACGCTAGGAGCGTGGTCACCGGGCGGGGAACCGCCTTGGCACCCGTCTGAGATGGGAGATAACCCCCAGTCAACCGGCTGTGGCGGATGCCGTACGGGCGCCGCCGGTTTGACGTTGACGCTGCGTCAACTTCTAGCATCGGGGCCATGTCGATCACTGTTCTTGACACCTACGCCGCCATGCGGCGAATCCTGCTGTCCCCGGTCGCGGACCGCGTTGACCTGCTGCGTTCGATGCTGGAGGCCAACAAGGGTATGTACCGCTACCACCCCGGCGAGCTTGACCTGGTAGCCGTACACCTCCAATCGTCCGGGTTCCCCATCGACCGCGACGAGGAACGTTGCCTGGCGGCGCTCGAAACCCTGGCGGCGGCCGGGGCCTGGGAGCGGATGCAACGCGCGCTCGACAACGCTCTCGCCGTACTGCTGGAGGCGACGCCGGGGCTGGAGGCCCCGGACATCACCGTGCTGTTCGTCCTCGGCGATCCGGGTGACGAACACTTCATGGGTCCCTGCCTAGGATTGACTGGGTTCGGCGGCATCTCGGGCAACATCGCCATCACGTGCTGGCCCTTCCCCGAGAACGTGGAGCGACTTGAGGCCACCGCCGTGCACGAACTGCACCACAACCTGCGGTGGAGCCCGGGCGGGGTCGTGTGGGACCCGATGACCGTCACGGTCGGCGAGCACATCGTCGGTGAGGGCCTGGCCGACGCCTTCGCCCGTCAGCTCTACGGCGACGAGCTCGGCCCCGCCCGCATCGGCGTGCCGCACCTGCACGACGACGAGGTCTTCGCCAAGGTGCTCACCGGACTCGACGTGACAGGCATGCACAACTTCACCGCCTGGGTGCACGGCGACCCCGGCGCCGAGCACCTCGGCGTCACCCCGGTGGGACTGCCGATGGGCGCCGGGTACGCCGCCGGCAACCGGCTGGTCGACACCTACCTGGCGGCGACCGGGCGGACGGCGGCGCAGGCCCTGCACGCCGACAGCTCGGAGATCATCGCGACCACGCTGCGCCGCGGGTGACACTGGGACGATGGAGTGGACGATCCAGGAGCTCGCGGCGAGGGCCGGCATCACCAGCCGCACCCTGCGTCACTACGACCGCGTCGGGCTCCTGTCGCCGTCCCGGGTCGGCGCGAACGGCTACCGCTACTACGACTCGGGCGCGGTCGCCCGGCTACAGCGGATCCTGCTCATGCGCCGGCTCGGCATGGGCTTGCCGGCCATCGCCAAGGTCCTGGCGGACGAGGTGGACACGTGCGACGGGCTCCGCGGCCACATCGCCGCGCTGGAGGAGGAACGGGACCGCATCGAACGCCAGATCCGCTCGGTGCGTCACACGCTGGAGGCCCTACAGGCGGGGGCGGAACCGCGGATGGACGTCATGCTGGCGGGGTTCAACGACCACTACAAGGACGAGGTGATCTCACGCTGGGGCGAGCGCGCGTTCCAAGTGAGCAACGACTGGTGGCACGGCAAGACCCTCGACCAGCAGCGGGCCTGGAAGCAGGACACCGAGGACCTCGTCGCCGCATGGGTCGCCGCGGCGAAGGCCGGGCTTTCCCCGGCATCGGAACACGCTCAGTCGCTGGCCGCCCGGCACGTCCGGTGGCTGAGCCAGATCCCGGGTACCCCCACGGCCGACGGCGACCGGGAGCGCTCGATCGAGATGGTGAAGGGCCTGGGGGACATGTACGTCGACGACCCCCGCTTCACCGGCATGTACGACGACGCCGCGGGGGCGGCGTTCGTCCGCGACGCACTGCACACGTACGCCCGGACCCGGATGTAGCTCGTGCGGTCCGCGGACCGCGACAGCAGGCGGTTCGTGGAAACGCCACGGCCTGAACGCCTCGTCACCTGCGGGGCCGTACCCGCACATCGGATGACGATCAACGATCACCGTCCCGCAGGGCGTCCTGGTCGCGGTCGCCGTCTCCGTCGTCGAGATGCTTGCCCACTTCATGGTCGCCCGGGCGGCGGATATCCTGCCGTCGATCGTGGCGCGGGCGAGCTAACCGATCTGTGCGTGGCTGGTGTACGAAGTCGTTGATCGAGCGGAGGTTGAGCTGCCTGCCGACGTTGTGACCGGGTTCGTTGGCGGTGGCCTCCTTGGGTGCGTGACCGTCGAAGGCGATTTCCAGACGCCAGCCGTCACGCCGCAGGATGACCGTAGGGCCGGAGGATCGCGGAACGGTCTGCACATCCCAGCCGAGTCGGTTTGCCCGGTGGGTGAGCGCGTGTGGATTCACCGATTCGTACTCCTTATTCGAACGGGGTCCAGCGGAGTTGACCTACGGGCTGTCACGGGGACTGATGCGATGGGTGGGCGGTTGGTCGATCCCTTCTATCGAGAGGACGGTCGAAAGTCCGGTTTCGGTTCCATGGCGAGCTTTGCTGGGCGGATCCTGTTGCCGCATCACCGCGTTGGACCGCCGCCGTAACCCCTGGATCGGGCCCCGCTCGGCCACGGATCGGTGAGGTCTCCACGCGCCATGGCGATGGCCACCCCCCTGAACCCCCCTCGCCTGCCTCCCAGGGGCAGGCGCAGCCGGCCCAAGCCCCGCCTGGACGCAGACGATCCCTAAAGGGTCGGCCATGAATGGTGCTCGGCGTGCGTCGTCCGCGACGCGGATCCCCGCCTGAGGTTAGACAGGGAAACAGCGCCCTACCTGGGGCGATGTGGAGCGACGGAGTCGGGGGCGAGATGGATTCCGCTGTGATGGTGCCCACCGGATTGCAGGAGGCCGTCGAGGCCCGCGTGGTGGAGCGTAGCGAGGAGCGCCGCCGGAGGATCGAGCTCCTCCAGGAGCCGGGCGGGATCGCCATGGCCGACGACCCGGCGCGGATCGCGACCCGGATCGACCGGCTCAGCCGCTATCACCCGGATGTGCGTCCGGTCAGCCCGGCGGCCATCGCCGCGCACGAGCCGGCGGCGATGGCGGCGGCCGGCGCGATCCTGGAACGGATCATCCAGACCAACGACCTGCTCGGCGTGGCGTACCTGGAGGGCGGCGTCGCCGCCGCACGGGCGGTGGGCCGGATCACGATCCGCGACCGGCGGGGACGGCTCGCGGGGTACGGCACCGGCTCGCTCGTGTCGCCGGAGCTGCTGCTGACCAACCATCACGTCCTGAGCGACGCCGGCACCGCCGAGCCCAGCATCGTCGAATTCGACTACCAGGACGGTATCGACGGCCGCCCGCGCCCGCTACGGGACCTGCCGCTGGACCCGGGCCGCTTCTTCCTCGCCGACGAAGGGCTGGACATCGCACTCGTGGCCGTCAAGGCGAGCCCGGCGCAGCTGGCGTCGTTCGGGTTCAACCCGCTGGTGCAGGCGGAGGGCAAGGCGATCGTCGGGGACTTCGTGACGATCATCCAGCACCCACGGGGCGAGAAGAAGCAGATCGCCCTGCGAGAGAACCGGATCGTCGACGTCAAGGACCTGTTCCTGCACTACGAGAGCGACACCGATCCGGGCTCCTCCGGTTCCCCTGTCTTCAACGACCAGTGGGAGATCGTCGCCTTGCATCATGCGAGCGTGGCGGCACCCGGGCATGCGGAGCTCGGCGGCATCGTCAACGAAGGGATCAGGGTGAGCCGGCTGCTCGCCTTCCTCCGCGACCAGCGGCTCCCCTCCGCACAGCAGGCCCTGCTCGACAGGGTGTTCGCCGAACAGATCAGGCTGACCGGCACCACGCCCAGGGAGCCGCGCCCGCCGCTTGACGGGGCGGCGAGTGACGGGGCGGCGAGTGACGGGGCGGCGAGTGACGGGGTGGCGCGTCCGACGCCCGCTGGAACGGCGCGGCCCGGCCATGACGGGTGGACGCCCGATGGGTGGACGCCTGACGGACCGGTGCCCGCCGGAACGACGTCTGAGGGAACGCCGGCTGAGGGAACGCCGTCTGAGGGAACGGTGCGGCCGCCCTCCGATGGGACGGCGCGGACCCTGGCGGTCACGGCGCCGTTCGACCTGTACATCCGGTGCGAGGCGGCCGATCCCGGCAGACAGTCGCCGACGCAGGAGGCCGTCTCCATCGATCCCGATTACTCCACCCGCCGGGGCTACGACCCGGCCTTCCTCGCCGGGGGCCATCGCGTCCCGCTGCCCGCCCTGCATCCCGACCTGGTGCCGCTGGCGGCGGTCAACCGCTCTCCTTCACCCGCCGCCGGCCCTCCGTACGTGCTGCCCTACCACCACTTCAGTGTGGTGTTGAACAAGCGGCGGCGGCTGGCGTTCTTCACGGCGGTCAACATCGACGGCAACGCCAGTGTCCGGCTGCGCAGGGAGCCCGACCGCTGGACTTTCGACCCGCGGGTTCCTGACGAACACCAGGCCGGTGAGGAGATCTACCGCGCCAACCCGCTCGACCGCGGTCACCTGGTCCGCCGCCTGGACCCCGCGTGGGGCCCCTCTCGCGGGGTCGCCAAGCTGGGCAACGACGACACCTTCCACTTCACCAACTGCGCCCCGCAGCACGCGGACTTCAACCAGAACCAGACCACCTGGGCCGGGCTGGAGGACTACATCCTGGAGAACGCCGACAACCGGGACCTCACGGTGAGTGTCTTCACGGGGCCGGTCCTGGCGGACGACGACGATCCGTACCGGGGGGTTCAGCTCCCCCGCCAGTTCTGGAAGGTCGTCGTCATGGTGAAGCGGACCGGCGAGTTGTCCGCGACCGGATATCTGCTCAGCCAGGAACGGCTCATCAACGGCCTGGAGGTCGTGCCCGAGGACTTCTCGTACGGCGAGTACAAGACCTTCCAGGTGCCGGTGCGGCGAATCGAGGGCCTCACCCGGCTGTCGTTCGGTGACCTCGCCGCGGCGGATCCCTTCGACCGCATGGAGGCGGCCACCACCGCGAAGGAGATCTCCGACCCACGTCGGATCCAGCTGTGAGCCTGTCCGGCGGCAACCTCGAGGTGTCAGCGCGGCTTGCCCCACGTCGGGTACGGCAGCGCGAATCGCAGCCACACGGTGACCGTGGTGTTCCTGACCACCTGGTCACCCGGTTGAGGGTGCTGACGAGCCACGATGCCCTGCGTGGGAGGTGACTCGGGATCGATGTGTCGAGCGTCCAGATCGACGTGGGCACGCGAGGCATCGAGCCGGGCGTCGTCGATCGCCATGCCGGTGAGGTCGGGGGTGATGGTCATGTGGCGTGGCAGCGGCCAGAAGGGCGGCTGCGGTGAGCGTGCCATGTCGAAGTCGCCGAAGTAGGGGTCGGCCCAGGGGCGGTAGCTCGGGCCGGCCTCCCAGTGAGGGCGCAGCTCACCACTCGCGGTGACGACTTCGCGTATCACCGGTTCGGCGCCGTTCGCCACACGCGTGGCGTCTGCCGCGCACATCGGCACGGGCCGGGTGACCCCTCCCGGTGGGGTCCACGGCACATCGCTCGTGGACATGCCGTGGCGCGGGTCGAAGAAGCAGGCCGGTCGTCGCTCGGGAAGCGGGTTTCCGGTACGGCGCGCGTCCAGGAGCGCCAGCGTGAACCTGCCCTCCATCAGGCATTCGGTCACGGCGCTCACATCCTCCAGGCGCACCACCCGCGCGACCGTTCTCTTCGCGGTCTCGTAGCTGTCGAGAGCCTTGATCATGTCCGCTCTCATGTCCTCGTCGGCTTCGGGTTCCCCGGGTGGGAAGTCCAGCTGATCGAGTTCCTCGCCGAAGCTGGTGATGTCCTCCTCCACGGCGGCGAGTACCCGCTCCAGCTCTGCCCGGCGGGAGAGAATGCGGGACCTTCTTCGCAGGAATCCAGTGGCCGGCAAGGCAAGCACAGCCAGGGCGAGCGCGACGGCAATTCCCACTTCGGGATTCATCCGGCCTCCGGGCATCGTTGCCGATGCCGACCAGGCTTCCCGGCTCACCCGCTGTCCACGGTAGTTCATGAGCACCGGTGTGTCCCACTATCGTCGTACTGGATCCGTACAAGATCGACGGCAACAGCGCCAGGGATACGGCCGTGAGGATGGCCGGCGGCGCGCCCGTACAGACAAGGAAACCGTATGACCACCACCGCGCTCATCGTCGGAGACCTGCAGGCGGGCATCGTGGACAACTATCCCTTCGCTGCCGGCGTGCTCCCCGTCGTGGAAAAGGTGCTCCCCGCGGCCCGAGCCTCCGGAATCCCGGTGATCTTCATCCGTTTCGGGCTCCGGGCCTCAGGCCTCGATGTGGCCGCGGGAAACCGGTTGATCAGCGGCCTGCACGGGGCGGGGACGCTGTTTCACGAAGAATCCCCCGAGACGCTCGTGCACCCGCGCATCGCGCCGCTGCCGGGCGAGGCCGTCGTCCTCAAGCGCCGCGCCAGCGCCTTCGCGGCGACCGACCTCGATCGGCTCCTGCGCGCCCAGCACATCGACTCGATCGTGCTGACCGGTGTCGCGACCGGCGCGATGATCGCCGCTACCCTCTACGACGCCTCCGACCGCGACTACCACGTGACGGTGCTCAGCGACGCCTGCGCCGACGCGGAACCGGACGTGCACGACTTCCTGATCAACCGCGTCTTCCCGGCCAGGGGTGCTGACGTCCTCACCGGCCACGAGTGGACCGCCCGCCTGTGACCGGCCCTCGGCCGTGGGAGCGCCGGACACCCTGCTGTACTACAGCGGCGACTACACCGACGCCGCTTCCTCCGTACTGCACCCCACGACGAGGACCTGGCCAAGGAGACGAGCGTCGACACGGCCTGGCTCGCCCCGCTCCACGACCTGGTGAGGCGGCGGCTGAGGCGGGCCACGGCGATCACAGCATCTCGGCCCTCACCGAGGTGCTCAGGCAGCCGACACCGCGGCGATGACGGGACCGACCGTCCAGCCGGCCGGACTGCCGCAGCCCCTGGCCAGGCCGCGGGTGCGGGCGACGATGGCCGTGACCCCGCCTCAGCGTTTGAGGACCTGGAGAGGATCGCTCTGCACCAGGCCGGCGTCCGGCTGGAGGACGACGTAGACCATCAGCGCGACCGCGACCACCTGCGGCAGCACCCCGCTCAGGCGCGCCGGCCAGCCGACGAACCCGTAGAGGGCGGCGAGATCGTTCCTGGTGGTCGTGGGCCGGCGTTCGAGCCGGCGCACGGTCTTGACGTCGATCGCGATGGCGGCCATGGACAGCACACCCCAGACGAGCAGCGAGCGTTGCACCGTCCAGACGGCGGGGTCCTGGCCGATCAGCCGCGACACCAGCTGGTGCCCGAGCGCGGCGACGACATAGCTCACGGCGATCGGCAGGACCTTGATCGCGCCGGCCCGGCCGGGCAGATGCCGCCACAGCAGGCCGAGCAGCAGGCCGGGAACGGACCAGAAGAGAATCTCGTGGAGGACCAGCGCGGGCACGCGCAGCCCACCGAGGGGCTGCCCGCCGGCGACGCTCCAGTACGGCGTGCTGAGCTCGGCGTACAGGAACCAGATCGCGGGAACGCAGCCCAGCGCGCCCGTGATGGCGGCGGCGAAACGGGCCGTCCGCCAGGGGTCGAGGTGGGGCCCGTACGCGAAGGCCAGGCGTACGTAGTCGATGTCGTCCGTCGCGGGCTCGTCCCGCTCATCCTGCTCCGCGCGGGAGGAACGATAACGCCTGCGGGCCTCGTCGAGCAGCGCGGCGTGCTTCTGTACCGCCGAGCCGGGCAGCCGTTCCACGGCGGCGCGAACCGCCGGCCGGTTCAGCGGCGCCCATGACCGGCTGCAGGCCAGCGCGAGCCAGAGCACGAGCCCGGCCGCGACCACGGACAGGGGCAACGAGGTCCCCAGCAGGCTGTCGGTCCAGTCGAACGTGGCCGCCGCGAAGACCCAGATGACCAGCGCGAGGTCGCGCCCGGCCGCGAGCGGGCCGTGCACCGCGGTTCTGGCGTGCAGTTGCGCGATCACGGCGAGGATGGTGACAGCGGCGAGCAGGTCGGTGAGTGTCAGCGCCAGGTCCCAGCTGTACCAGGTGACGCCGGTCACGAGCTCGTCGAAGGGCTGCACCTTGTCGTGGAGCCAGTTCGAGTACGGAACACGCTGTGCGTGATGGTTGACGAAGACCGCGATCGCCGCGGTCGCGATCGCGAGCCCGCCGAGCACCACCCAGCGGCGGACCCGCCCCACCTGTTCGTCCAAGGGGCGATCGCGCATCACGTGGAGAAGCTGGAGCACGGTCATGACGACGGTCAGGGTGACGATGTAGGCGTTCAGCAGGATTCCGGACTCGTCGGCGACAAAGGGACCGAGGACCATCAGCACGATTCCCCACAGGGGGATGCGGAACGCGCCGATCCTGGCCACCACAACGATCATGGACGTCCAGAAGAGCACGTCGAGCAGGATGTACAGCTGCCTCCAAGGCTCCGTGTCGAGGATCCCCCCGGTGTCCAGCGCGTCGTAGAGGACCATGTCGGCGACGACGGCGAGCGACACCACGACCTGCAGCAGGAGGATGCGGTACGCCCGGCGGGAGGTGGCCGCCAGGTACCGCCGGCTGTCGGAGCCGGCCGACCGTCGCGGGTGCTCGGCCCGCCAGGGCTCCTCCGCGCGCGCCCGCCGGACCGCCACCAGGGCCCAGGCCAGCACGGCGGCATAGGACAGGTGTTCCATGGCGAAGGCCCACGTGCTGCCCGGGACCTCCGCCATGGCCACCACCGCGCGGGCCTGCAGGTCAGGCGTCAGGGTGAGGACCGGCTGCTCCCGTAACGCCGTCTTGTCCGTCCAGGTCAGGACGCCGGCCCGGGCCGTGTCCGGGGTGAGTCCCGGGTCGGAGGTCCAACCGGCAGGCAGGTGTACGTCGATCCGCTCCCAGGTCGCCCGGTCCAGCGCCTTGGGGGCGGCGAGAGTGAGGCTCCACACCGCGGGTGTGAGGTCCGTACGCCAGGGGCCGACCGCGGTGGCCGTGCCGGCGTTGTTGGCGGAGGTCTCCACCTCGTCCGCGACCGTCACGGTCGAGTCGCCGATCTCCACCGTGGGAAGGTGCCGCCGCTCCTCCCACTCGCTGCCGGACTCGCCGGCGGGGCCGAACAGGCAGCGCATGGCGTGCCGGTATCCGGCCGATTCGGGATGGGCGAGCAGGTCGCCGGTCCACGGCCAGCTCACCGGTATCGAGACGGTGAACCGGCTGCGGATCGACGGGATGTCCACGTGGTCGGCCACGACCGCCAGCCTGGCCGTCATCCTCGCGTCCGCCAGGACGTCCGCGCGGCAGCCGGCGGCCGTGGCCGGGTGGTTCACGCCGGTGTCGACGATCGCCATCACCGCCCCGGTCAGAGCGAGCGCGGAGAGCAGGAGGGACGCCAGAAGGGCCTTCTCCCCCGGTTTCCACGGGCGCCGGTCCGATCTCCGGATCCGGGTCGGACGGGCGGCGAGGCGGGTCCGTGCCGGGAACGGACCCGAACGCAGGCGGCGCAGCATGAGGCACATGCTGACGGCGAAGAGGTGCGGCGCGGACCCGTCGATCACGAATGATTCGGAATCGTATCCCGGCGGTCACCATGGCTCCCGCCCTCACCACGGTGCGAGCCCCGGGACGATCACGGTTCGCAGTGAGCGAACCCGCAAAGGTCAGGAGCGGCCGACCGTCGCCCTCACCCGCAGCTCGACGGAAGCGTCCTGGCACTGACAGGTCTCTGGGTGCTCAATGGGCTGATATTCGGGAAACGTCGCCTGCCTCTCCCCGATCTCCCGCCCGGACTGGTCACGTACGACGGCTTTGACTGTCACGCGTGAATAGTCCTGGAGCTTTCCCGGCAGTGAGACGCCGAAGGCCGGAACCGCAGCAGAGGGCGCGCCGGTGCCGGTGGGCACCACCCAGGCGCCTTCCTGGCATGGCCCCCGTCCGTCGCACAGCTCGTAGGTCCGCCCCGCCGCCAGGATCGCCTGGTCCGCGATGAGTTGCACCCTGTTTCCAGGGCACGGCCCGCACAGCACGGGGCTGCCGCGGCCGGCGAGCAGCATGGCGCCCACCGCGGTCATCGTGAGCAGCGGCAAAGCGTTCGGGGGCGGCGCGGCGACCACGGTCTCCTCCTTGCGGCGAACGAAGCTCACCGGCGGGCAACTCCCCCGAATCCTCCCTCTCTTGGCGTCAAAGCACATCACATCCGGAGCCGCCGCGCTGTGCGCAGGAGCACCAGGCCAGCGGGTAGATGTGCGCAGAACGATCGAAGGCCAGGGGCGATGGTGGGGGAGGCCGGATTCCGTGCTCGCCGAAGGCCGGGGGGGCACCCGCGATCCCGCAGCAGCCAGACGCATCTGGGCGGCCGTACTCCTCCTCCTCGCGCTGATCGCCACCGTCATGGCGGCCCCGGCCGGCGCGGCACCCTCACATCCCCCAGCCCGAAGGACGAACACATGATGTACCGGCTTCGCGCCGACGCGCCGCCGCGGCATCCAGCCGCCGTGGCGCAGCCGCGCACGCTGGTGACGGACCCGGCAGGCCTCTTCACCGAACTCGCCCGGCTGAACCTCCCGTACGGCGACTACGTGGTGTGCGGTTCCGCCGTCCTGTACGTACGCAATCTGCGGACCTGCATGGGCGACCTGGACGTGCTGGCCCGCGGCGCCGCGTGGGGCATCGCGCTCGCCCTCGGGGTCACGCCCAGGGCGGCCCCGTCCGGCCACGGGCAGGTGATCAACCACCCGGCGTTCGCCATCGAGTTCGTCGACCGCTGGACGCCCGGATGGTCGACGCACCGCCTCATCGAGACCGCCGATCTGATCGACGGGATCCCGTTCATGCGGCTGGGCGACGTCCTCGCGTGGAAGGCATCCGCTCGCCGGCCCAAGGACCTGCCGGACATCTCCGCCATCGACAACCTGCGGCGGCTGTGGAGCGAACCTCTGACCGGGCCGGTATCCGGCCGGCCGCTCCAGGGCCGGCCGAGCTTGGCGGTCCCGGCATGACGGCGCACCGTCACCGCTGACCGAACCCAGTCCCCCTCTTGATCTCACCCGGCGCGTTCGTCACCTGCCATCAGTAGTGGATTGACGGAATTGCGCCTTGCGATGGCCGCAGCGACACTACACTTCTCTTTGTATGCGATCGATAACTATGAGCAATCTTCGGTCGTGTGGCAGCGCGTGTTGCGTGCGCAGCTGCCCGTGCCGCCCAGACCTTGCGACACGCACCTCGAGCAAACAGCCGAGCCCGCTGGTGGGGAGACCAAGGGGCCGGTGACGGAGGCGGATCCGCAGGCCATCGACGTGCGGGCGGGACGCCGGAGGGGGCGTCTCGTCCGGTCCCCTCACGGAGAGGGCGGAGCGGCGCGGTGGGTGGCGTGACGATTGAGGACGGCCGGCGACCGGGCACGCTGGTGGTGTCCGGGGAACTGGACATCGTCGGCAAGCCGGCGCTGTGCACGGCGGTGCGCCGGGCGCTGCGGGAGCGGCGGGCCGATGTGGTGCTGGATGTGGCCGGGGTGTCGTTCATCGACGCGCAAGGGCTGTCGGCCCTGGTGGTGAGCCGGCTCATGGCCGTACGGGCGGGAGGGCGGTTGCGGCTGGTGGCGGTGCCGGTGCTCATGGCCCGGCTGCTGCGGCTGACCGGGCTGGATCGCGTCCTGCTGTGACTTTCGCGGTTCGCCGCCGGACCGGAGCCGGTCGCCCACCCGCGAAAGTCCTCACAGTCCTGGCGCGGCGAGCACGGCACTGATCGCCGCGCTCAGCAGCAAGGTCGCGCCCATGATCGGCCCGGCCGATCGGCTGGTCGGCGTGGTGGCGCCGCGCAGGCTTCGTGCCGCCACGCCGAGCGCGACCAGTTGCACGAGACCGACGACCGCCACACCGAGGTCCTCCAGCAACAGCGCCAGGGGCAGGAAATGCGCCGCCACGACCAGCGCGACCCACCACGCCATCCACCGGGACGCCCCGCGCCTGGCCAGCACGAGGCACCCGGCTCCCGCGGCGACGACCTCTGCCGCGACCAGGACGCCGAACCAGGCGTACTTCCCCTCCAGCGCGCTCGGCTGGCCCCAGTTCGCGGCGGTCAGCACCCCGTAAGCCACCGCGAACCCGACGCCCAGCACCGACCCCGCGCCCAGCCAGATCCTCCAGCGCCGATCCGGGTCCTCCTGAGCCCAGCCGAACCACACGAAGGCCATCAGTCCGAACCACGCCGTCGTGAAGCACTGGTCGCGTAAGAACCCTGTCAGCATCAGCACTCATTTCCCGTGGGCGAGCCGCCGGAGGGCGGAGCGGAGCGTTCACGTCTGGCGAAACGCATGCCACACCCTAGCGATCTCTCCCATGAGCGCGTGACGGCGCCGCCTACCGCGTGTCTCCGCCGCTCTTCCTGGCGGATCTCGCGATGTGCCGCTCGGCCCAATAGACGACGTGATCGGCTACTCGCTCCCATTGGGGGGCGCCGAGGGAGAAGTGCGGCATGCGGGCGAACTCCTGGTAGTCGGTGACCGCACGGGACTTGCGATAGCGCTGGTAGGTCTCCCGTACGAGCGTGACGGGGACGGTGTGGTCGGCGCCGCCGGCGATCAGGAGCAGCGGGGCGCGGGTGTCGTTGTGCACGTTCACCCTGGTGGCGGGGTGCCGTCGCAGGTTGGCGGTGGCGGCCTGGAACAGCGGCCGGCCGGGGGCGGGCACGTGGTAACGCTGGTAGATCGCCTCCGACTCCTGCGCGGTCAGCGTGTTGGTGAACGCGTAATGGAACCGTTTGGCGCTCAGCGCCACGGTCCTGGAGCGGTTGCCGGGGTTGGACAGGACCGGGAAGGCCGAACGCAGGCTGCTGATCGGCAGCCGCCACACGCCCTGGATCGGGGCGGGGTGGATCGCCACGCCGGCGACGCCGAGGCCGCGGTCCAGCAGGATCTGCGTGATCAGGCCGCCGAAGGAGTGGCCGACGATGATGGGCGGCCGGGTCTGCTCGCGGACGATCTTCTCGTAGAAGTCGGCCACTTCGGTGACGCCCAGGCCGTTCATGACCTCCGGGTTCTTGCGCAGGGCTTCGACCTCGATCTCCATGCCGGGCCAGGCCGGGGCGGACACCTGGTGGCCGAGCCCGGTGTAGCGCTCGATCCAGTGTTCCCAGGCGCGCGGGGTCAGCCACAACCCATGGATGAGGACGATGGGGGGCTTGGTCTCTGTGTTGTCGGTCATGGGGCTCTCCTGCAAGGTCATTGGTCAGGCTGCCGGCAGCCGTGGAGGTCGCCGGGTGCCGGCCACCTTCAGGGGATGGGGGTTGGCTGCCACGAGTGCCTCCGAGATCCGTGTCGTCGCCTCCAGCGGACAGCAGTACGCGGCCCGAGGAAACGGGCAATACACGCGAGGCTCATCTCCTCAGCTGATAACCGGAGGAGACCGACATCACCCCGTCACGGGGTACGATAAGGAAACCGAGGACTCTTCGAGCGTTGGCACTCAGGTCGGCGTCGCCCGCGGCGAACCACCACCGGCCCTTCGACGGGCCCGGACAGGTCAGGCGAGCATGACGTCGACGCTTCTTCCTCAACCGGCACCGCTCGGCTCCCCGTCGTCGTCTGTCCCGCAGGTTGATTCCGCGGCACGGCTCACCCTCCACCCGCTGCCGAACCACCGGTCCGTGGTGGACGGAGCCTGGTGGCCCCGCTCCTCCGACGCGGCGGCCGAACTGCCCGGCCTCATCGCCGCCGCCGACCGGCTGCTCGATCGGGTCACGCTCCGCATCGGCGTCCATGGGGATGCGTGGCAGAACATCCCGCCCCGCGTTCCGGCCCGCGGGCGGCAGGTCCGCATCGGCTGGTTCCGCTACACCGACCCGCGCGTGATCACTCTCAGCTTCGCCTCGGGCGATCCGGTCGTCTTGCTGGTCATCCCGCCGGGCACGCCAGCCGGGGCCGCCGAGGCGACGCTCCGGCTCTCCGCCCAGGACATCGCCGGCCTGGCGCTCGACGGCATCCTCGACAGGGTGAACGAGGGCCGGACGGCCACCTCGACCGGCGAACGGTCAGCACCCGTGTGACCCCACGTACCGCCTGCCGGCCGGATTGAGCGGCTCAGGGCACCGCCGGTAATGGCGGCGGGCCGATCTCCGGCCGGCAGGCTTCCCATCCGTTCCAGTTTCTCCAACGAGGAGACGCCCATGACCGTCATCGACACCGCCTCGCTCGGTCAGGGCAGGTTGGAGAGATGAAATCAGCGCCAAGGGGTAGGGGGCATTCCCCCTGTCAGCTCCTCACTACGGCGCGGTGAGCCATTTTCTGTGACACGACCCCGGCGCGCGATCACGGCCGGATCCCGCCGACGTACCGGGTGCGGCCATGAACGCCGCGCGCCGCTGGGCCGGCCGGATGGCGGCAGGCTGGGAGCGTGCGAGGAGCCGGCACGGCTGGCTCGATCACACGGTCCGCGCGCTGATCCGCTACGACAAGGCCGACGCCGGCCGGCTGTCGGCCGCGCTCACCTACTACGCCTTCTTCGCCACTTTCGCCCTGGCCCTGCTGGGATTCGCCATCCTCAGCCGCATCCTGGACTATCCGCCGGCGCTGACCGAGATGCAGCGCTACCTGAGCGACACCTTCCCGCGCCTGGACGTGCAGGCGTTACGCAACGCCGGAGGCACGGCCGGGCTGGTGGCCTGCGTGGTGCTGCCGCTGACGGGCCTGTTCTGGATGGACACGCTGCGCTCGGCGACCAGGGCGATCTGGCGGCTCGAGGAGTATCCGGGCAACTTCTTCCTGCGCCAGGTCATCGACCTGGGCATCGTGGCCGGGCTCGGGGTGCTGCTCTCCCTGTCGCTCACCGTCGCCTTCGCCGCCGAGTGGGTGCTGACCTGGCTCGCCGTGAGCACCGTGGGTGTGGACGCCACCCCGGCCCGGGGGGTGCTGTCGGTGACGGCGTTCGTGCTGGGACTGGCCGTCAACACCTTGCTGGCCATGGCGCTGCTGACCGCGCCACCACGGCTGCACCTGCCGCTACGGCGGTTGATCGCGCCGGCGCTCGTCATCACGATCGGCCTGGAGATCCTCAAGACGCTCGGCCAGGCCCTGCTCAACCTCACCGCCGCCAACCCCGCCTACCAGGTCGTCGCCGGGGCGGTGGCGATGCTGCTCTTCCTCAAGGTGCTCAACCAGCTCATCCTGTTCGCCACCGCGCTGGCGGCCACCAGCGCCACCGGGGACGTCACCGACCTGGCCACGCGGTCAGACCGATCGGGACCCGCGTAGGCGGGCCGCGCCGTCCATACCGAGGTCAGACGGTGGGGCCCAGCCCGGCGATGCGCTGCTCGCGCACGTCCTGCAACGCCCGCAGGTAGCCGATCTCCAAGGCGCGGCAGATCAGGTTGTTCATCTCGGCGGAGCCGTCGAGTCGCCCCCAGCTGGAGAACTCGTTGGACACCGCCTCGTCGGCCACCCGCTCGTCGCCGGCGTCACCGGGACGTGGCCCGTCGTAACGGATCCGGCCGATGAACTCGCTCCATTCCTCCAGCTCGGCGCGCGCGTCATCGTCGTCGTTGCTCATACTGGCCATCGTGACCCATGATCACTCTCTTCGCGAGCCATCCGGCGTACTCGGCGATGCTGCGCTCTTTGATGAGCCGCTGCCAGGACCGCCGCCGAAGCGGTGTCCGCCCCTTCATTGGAGACAGCTTCTTGGGAGGGAGGCCCCGGCATCGTGCAGGGTGATGCCGGGGCGCGACGTCGTAGGTCGGCGCCAGTCGGGTCGCTGGGGGGACCACCGCGTGAGGTCGGGGGGAGTGCCCACGTAGCGGGCACTCCCCCGTGATCTCCTACGCGGTGTCCAGACCGGAGTGAGCGGCGGGCTCCCGGCTCGGGACGGCTGTGCCGCCGGGGTCGGCTCCTGGGTCGGCTCCTGGGTCGGCTCCGCCGAGATCGAGACGGAAGGGCGGGTACCGGTCGGTCATCAGGGCCGCGTAGCCGGCGACCCGCAGCCCCCAGCGGTTCAGACCGAGGATGAGATCGAACAGTGGCCGGGGGTACCGGCCGGTGACGGCGAGTGCGACCCCGGCGATCAGGACGAGCAGTGCGACCAGACCGCCGCCGCCCCAGCTCCATATCTCGCCGCCGGCCTGCCGGCTCAACCACGCGCTGCCGCTGAACAGGATCCCGACGACCAGGAGGTGCGGGACGGCCAGGAGCCACTTCACCAGAACGAGACCGCGGTGCAGCCGCGCCGGGTACTCGACGCGCAGTCCGGCCGGGTATCCGGGGATCTCCCGCAGCGCGAACGGCGGGTAGCGGTCGGTGCCGAGCACGTTGTAGGCGTAATAGCCCGCTCGCCAGCTCCAGCGGAGAACACCGACGTTGAAGTCGAAGATCGGCCGCGGATACCGGCCGGTGATCACGATCGCGACCAGCGCGATCAGGGTGAGCAGGCAGAAGGCGATCCACAGCGGGATCAGAATCAGCACGTGCGGAACGATCAGCAGCCATTTCACCAGCCATAACCAGCGGGACAGAGAAACGTCCTGCTGGGCGTGCACCCGGATCGGGTACGGCCGGACCGCGGGTGTGGGGGCTCGCGTGGCGAACGGGGTTGTCGAGCTCATGGTCGGTTCCTCTCTTGTCAGAGAGCCGGAGGAAGGCGGGGGTCGCACATGAGCGCCCAGCTACGGGCGTCCCTGGTCGCGCCGAGGGACCGGGTAGTGTCCGTCTTCGTCGGAAGTCGGTGACCGCCGGGAACGGCGCCGCGGCGCAGGCTCAGGTTACGGCGGGTCGCGCGGGCTCGAGATCGGTGAGGCGGCCACCCTCGTTCTCCCAGGAGGCCGAGCCGTCGCGGCCGGGTGTGCCCTCGTCCGCGGCACCGGGCTGGAGGATGTCAGCGGGACGGACACCGACCGTGCCTGCGGCGGCGAGCGTGAGCGCGGCCATGGCCTGGACGTTCGCGGTGCCGGGGGGAATGACCAGCAAGGTGATGGGCGCGGTCCCCGCGACGCTCAGGGTGATCAGGTGTGGGTCGGCGCTGAGGAACCAGCCCACCCTGACCTGGCGGCCGCGGGCCGGGATGCGGGCCGGGATGTTGTCCCATGCGTCCCGATACAGGCCCACACGCAGAACGGCCCTGCCAAGCCGCTCGTCGACGGCCGAGATGAGGGCGGGCAGTTCGCCGGCGGTGTCGCGGCTGCGGGGCCACCACGCCCCGTCGACCGTGCCTCTCCGGTCAAGGAGGGCGTTCAGGCTGAGCCTGAGCGCGGAATGAGCCGGGGGGACGGCAGCGGTAATGGGGTTCGACGGTGTGCGGAATGTTGTTGTTGTCATCATCGCTGCCTGGCCTGTCAAGCCCGAATCATGGGCCGGAAGTGGTCTATCGCCGCGGGCGACGCCAACTGAATGCCAACGCACGAAATGTCCTCGGTATTTTCATTGTACCTCTTTTCGCGAGAAAAGGAACGACATCAAGTCGTTATCGGTGAAATCAGCACGGTTATCGATCGTGGTGATAACAAGGTCGGCGATTACTTGTTTCCTGCTCCCGGTCCGGAGAGCATCCTTGGGACAGCTCGGAGCCCTGCATATTGCCGTTTCGAGCGATGAGCAAATAGCCGGTCCAAATATGGAGGAGCCATGAATCGTGTCATTGTCGTGGGAGCCGACGGGTCGGAAGCCGCGACCGCAGCCGTCGAATGGGCGGCCGACGCCGCCGCACGCGCGGCCACCCGGCTCCGCATCGTGCACGTCGTGGACCGCTCGCCGTACGAGATCGCCAAGTTCTCCACCCCGGACCAAGGTGATGCCATCGCGCTCAGCGCGCAGAGCGTTCTGAGCGAGGCAGAGGAGGTCGCGCGCAAGCGACAGCCCGGCCTCGACGTCGCCGGCGAGCTCCATGAGGGTGCCGCCGCCGCGGTGCTGCGTGGTCAAGCCGGCAACTCCGCCGAGATCGTGATCGGCGCCAGAGGCCTTGGTGGCTTCCCCGGAGCCGTGCTGGGCTCGGTGAGCACCCACGTGGCCGGGCACGCGCACGGTCCCGTGGTCGTCGTCCGCGCGGCTCCCGACGTCGCCCATGGGGAGGTCGTCATCGGGCTGGACGACTATCACGCCGGTGAACCGGCCCTCGCGTACGCTTTCGAGCAGGCGATGCTCCGCGCGAGCAGGCTGCGCGCCGTGTACGCGTGGCAACCGCCGCCCCACGCCCACATCCCCGAAAGCGCCCATGACCTGGACGAGATCCACGCCGCCCAGTGTCGGACCGCTGCCGGCATCCTCCTGGGATGGCGGCAGCGATATCCGCAGGTCCAGGTGATCGAGGACGTCCGGCGCGCCCACCCGGTCGACGCCCTCGCCCGCGCCTCCGAGAAGGCGGATCTGGTCGTCGTGGGCTCCCAGGGCCGAGGAGCGATCGGCACCGTGATGCTCGGATCCGTCACCCTCGGCGTCCTGCACCACGCGCGCAGCTCCGTCGTGGTGGTACGGCCATGACGGCGCCCTGGCCGGAGACCTGAGCCCCGGCCGGCGGCCGGCAGAGCAGGTCAGCCGGCAGGATCGCTGCTGACCAGCGGCTCGGGCGGCGCCGGCGATACGTCGGACCGGGCTACCGGGCCGAACACGAGCTTGTCAGATGGCGGCGGCAGCCTGCTCTTGCCTTCGTTGCCGGGCCTCGGCACGGGCACGAGCGGGAGCGGCGGCAGGTCAGCGGTTTCGTGGTGGTGTTCGTGTTCGTCGTCGTTGTGCAGGTTCATGTCGTGTCACCTTTTCGCGAGACGGTCCGGGGGTCTCCCTGGAGCGTCGGCTGGTCGTAGCGGGTGCCCTCGGCGAGCTGAGGGTGGTGTTCGCCGGTGTCGTCGAGAAGGTCCTGGAACAGGACGTGGTAGTGCACCATGGCCTGTCGCAGGTCCTCGGTGGAGACACTGCCTTGGGCGGCGCGGGCGCTGATCTCGTGGGCCTGCCGGTAGCGGTGCAGCGTCCGGCCGTGCACCACCGGCCATTCCGGTTCCCGGTTGACGAGGTCCTCGGTGGGATATCCCCGTTCGGTCATGGTGGCCGTGACCAGCCGGTGAGCCGCGCTCATTGCCGGGCCCGGCGCGATGGCGAACTGCTTCTGGATCGTTGTCCAGCGTTCGATGCAGGCCTGCCGTGACTCGGAGGTGAGCGGCTTGATGTCGAGGGTGGCGATTCGCCCTGGCCGGGCTCGTGGATCCTGCTCGGCCCCGCTGCGGTCGTCTGCTTCGTTCGGCACGGCCTGGTTTCGGCGGGTGACGTGCCGGAGAATGCGTTCCCAGCGCTGCTGCACCATGACGAAACCGATGGCCGCGACCAGGATCGCCACCACAGCGACCGCGACGATTGTGGTCATCGAGGGCATGTCTGTCTCCACGAGTTGCATGAGGATCCGGTCAACCGTCTCTCCCGGCTGGTCAGGGCGGGCGACTACCGGGAGGTCCGTGGCCGCGAGCTCGCCTGGCGGCGTGGCCTACCGGCTCTTTCCGATTCGGGCGTGGCCGGTGGTCGATGGCATCCTGCCGGCTGCGGGCGGTCGACTGGCTCCAGCGTGACCCGGTGCGGAGCAAGGCCAGCAACAATCCGAGAGCACCGCCGAGCATCAGGACGATCCCCGCGCCACGCAGTGCGAATCCGCCCACCGACCCGTCGTCCGGCGCGAAGGTGAGGATGGCGCCGAAGGCGATGACCGCGATGGCTCCGGCGATGACCATCACGCGAGCTTTCCGCCACAGCCGGGGCGCGAGCTTCGCAGGGCGCTCGGCGGGCTCATCGGCGGCCTGCCCGGCGATTCGAGCGTCTGCCGGTGATCAGGTGGTGGCCGGGCGGCACGACTGCCGGCATTCCGGCCACGGCACCGGCGACCGGTCCGAGGATGTTCCAGGCGATGATGTCCATGGCCGTACTCCTCTGGCGGTGCATCGATGGCTGCACGGGATCGGTCTTCCGGACCGGTCGAAGCAGGGGGCCGCGGTCCGGCAGGCTCACGCCGAGTGCTCGTTCCAGCCGCTGGATCTGCCGGCAGAGCGGCTGCCAGGCTCGCTACCGTGGCGGAGTGGGAACGTCCTTGCTCGCGACCTGGCGACGCTGGTTACCGGTCGCGCGGCCGAAGCGCCGCCTGACCCAGCCCTTGAGGGCCTGTACCTTGTTGTCGATCTCCCATCGCAAGCTCATCGCGCTTTCCTTTCACCGCGCAGCTCGGTCATCCGGCCCGGGCGTGGATCTCGTTGATCCGTACACGTCCATGAGCCATGAGCCTGCGGATTCGCCGCGGATACGCGGCGTAGAGCCCCAGTGTGCTTCCCGGCCGACGATGCGGAAACGAGCAATCACGGTCGCGGTTATCACTGGAATCGATGAGCATTCTCGTACGCGGGACGCGGCACAGGACTGGGGCGGTGGCCTCGCCCGGCCGATCACCACGACAACGCGACACCGGTGGGCGGCCATGAAGGCGGCGAAGCCGCAGGCTGCATCGATCAGTCTCCTGCCGGGGCGCGGGCGGGTGGTGGCGGGCCGGCGCGGCGGCGCTGGGTGCGCTCGTGGTCGGGCCAGTGCACGTCGCTCACCCAGCCGGCCCGCTCGAACAGGCGGATCATGGCGGCGGACGGGTCGACCTGGCCGCGATCCACACCGTGCCGGGCGCAGCTGGGCTCGCTGTGGTGGCCGTTGTGCCAGCTCTCGCCGAAGGACAGCAGGGCCAGCGGCCACACGTTGGTCGAGCGGTCGTGGCGCCGGGTCTTGAAGGGCCTGTCGCCGATGACGTGGCAGAGCGAGTTGACGCTCCAGGTGACGTGCTGGAGCAGCGCGATGCGGATCAGCCCGGCCCACAGGAAGGCGGTCAGGCCGCCGTACAGGGTGCCGGAGAACGCCCACCCGGCCAGGAACGGCAGCGCCAGCGACAGCGCGCACAACGCGGGGAAGGCCCGGGCGACGCGCCGCATGGCCGGCTCCGCCAGCAGGTCCGGGGCGTACCCGTCGGCCGGGGTCCGGTCGTCGGCGAACAGCCAGCCCAGATGGGCGTGGGCAAGCCCCCGAAGCTGCCCGCGCAGGTCGGTGCCGTCCGGGTGGGGGGAGTGCGGATCGCCCGGCCGGTCGGTGAACGCGTGATGGCGGCGGTGCACGGCCACCCAGTCGATCACGTTCCCCTGGAAGCCCATCGACCCGGCGACCGCCAGCGTCACGCGCAACCACGGCCGCGCGGTGAAGGAGGCATGGGTGAGCAGCCGATGGAACCCGACCGTCACCCCCAGGCCGGTCACCACGTACAGGATCGCCGCCAGCAAGAGGTCGGTGAACGTGACTCCCTGCCCCCATGCCAGGAAGATCGCGACGCCGAGCGCGATGAACGGCAGGACCACGATCGCGGCCGTCAGCCCCACCTGGGCCCTGCCGGCAGGAACGTGCTCTTCCGCCCCGGGGAAGGGCGACGTGCCGTCGTAGTACTGGCGGCGTTCCGCCGCCTGCTCGGAAATGGTCACATGGCTTCTTTCGTCTCGTCTACACGGTCCGGCGGTGCACGTAGCACCAGCGCCAGGTCGACCTCGGTCCCAGGGTGGCGACCACCGGGTGGTCGGTCTCCTGGTAGTGGGCGCGGGCGTGGCCGCCGCGCGAATCGTCGGAACAGGCCACCCACCCGCAGGTCAGGCACACCAGTAGCCGCATCCAGGTCTGTCCGAGGGCCAGGCATTGCTTGCATTCGGGCAGTCCGTACACCACAGCCGAGAACTGGTCGACGTGATCGCAGCGTGGGGCCTGACCGTTCAGGCCCGAGCGGTCGGTGGCGTCTGTTCCTTGTATGTCCAGGGTCATGACGACCCCCTCACGGTGACAGCGACGCAAGCTGCGCCGTCTGGTCACCGACCAGTCAAGGTGACCCGCGAGCGGACGGAAACACGCAATCCCAGCTAAGCTCATCAGCTACCGCGATAGCGAGCCTGCAGCACGTTCCCGATATGCCGTGGAATTCGACGCCGAACGCGCCACGGAAGCCGAGTCGGTCTTTGACCGTCCGCATGGCATGCCGTTCGAGGCGCGTAGAGCCGGGCATTCGGGAACGCCGCGTCCGCGCCGCTTTCGCACCGGGTCCGGGCCATCTTCTGAGACGGCCGCAGCCCGTCACTCCTCCCTTCTGGCGAGCGCCTGCTCGGCCTCGGTGCTGAGCAAGCGGGCGGCGGCGGCCACCTCGGCGAGCTGATCGGGCGTCATCGCATCCAGGCAGGCGGCGAGCCGCTGCCGGTCATCGCGGCACGCCATGCTCACCGCGCGCCGAATGGCGAGCGTGCGCGCGGCGATGCCAATCTCCTTCAAGACCTCGGCCAGTGCCTGAACCACGTCGGCGTTCGGGTCCGGCGGCCGCGAAGGTCGGGCATTCAACGTCGTTCACCTTGCCGTCCTCGATCCCACGACACACGCCATGAGGGGCAGCCGTCGAACCGGCCCGGTCGCCATGCCGGCGTCCACGGGGTGTTCACACCTGGTGATAAGCAGGACACAGATTGCCGCCTTCCGTCTGGTCGACCCTCTTGGACGATCACATCACGGCACCCGACTGCTCTGCTCACGACGGCCACAGCGATCGTGTTCATGGCCGCCTCCCCCTTGGCCGCGTCGTCCCCTGCCACCCGACCGCAGGAGACAGCATGACCACCGCGACGATCTCACACCAGAACGAATTCCGACCGGCTCCCGCACATCACGCCGCTCGTCGAGCTCGCGGGCCCGCGGATCGAGGGCGATCCGCGGGCCCGCCACATCCCGGCGACCGCGGTGGCCGACCACACCCGAAAGGCGTTTTCGCGAAAGTCCAAACTCTTGTCGGCTACGGGACTCCAGTCGGCGATGGAGGGAAGTTGACCTCCGAAGCAGACGAATTTGGTCCCTTTCGGGAGGCAGAGTGAGAGATCGTGATGGCGGGCGGTCCATCCTGGTGGGCTACGACGAATCACCGGGAAGCGAGCAGGCGTTGCGATGGGCGGCCGAGGAGGCGCAGCTAAGGGACTGTCCGGTACTGGTCTGCCACGCGTGGCAGTGGCCATACCCCTTGCGCCCCATCAGCGAGGAGATACTGGCGCAGGTCGAGCACGTCGCCACCACCGTGGTGCAGAACGGGGCCGACCACGTACGCGAATATCGGACCGGCATCAAGGTCCGGCCGCTCCTGACCAAGGGCCCGGTCTCGGCGGTGTTGCTGGAGGCCGCGCACGAGGCCGAACTCGTGGTGCTGGGCTCCCGGGGGGTGGGCGGATTCGAGGACCTGAGGGTGGGGTCGGCGGCCGTGCAGGTGCCCGCGCACAGTGCCCGGCCGGTGGTGGTCGTCCGCCCCGCGGCCGAGCCGGCGGACCACTACGGCGCCCGGATCGTTGTCGGCGTCGACGGCTCCCCCGCGAGTCAGGAGGCCTTCGGCTTCGCCCTGCGCGAGGCAACCTTGCGTGGCGGCACGGTGACGGCCGTCTGCGCTTGGTGGGATCCCGGTGCCCTGCCCGGGCCTGACCGGCTCCCCTTCGTGGACGCCGCGGCGGTGCGGGCCGGAGCGGAGACCCGCTTCCAGCAGGTGGTGTCGGCGCTGACCGCTCAGTACCCGGACGTGCCGGTGACCACCGAATTCGTGGCCGAGCGGCCCCCGCGCGCGATCGTCGAAGCCGCCAGGGGCGCGACGTTGCTCGTACTGGGGCGCAGCGGGCTCGGCTCCGGAAAACGCACCCTGCTGGGGGCCGTCACGCAGGCTGCCCTGTCCGAGGTTCACTGCCCGGTGGCCGTGACCCCGCCACCGGACTGACGACCACGGTCACGGGTCAAACCGGTACGTCGCCGCATACCAGCCGCGGGCCGACCGGCGACGGCGCGACGACCCGGATCGGCCGCATCGCCTGCGGCCTGTCCCGCATCGCCGCGGGCGGGATCGGATCGGGGCCCGGAATGCCGCCGACGGCGCCCTGGGCGAGCGGCGGATCGAGGATGGGTGAGGGGCGGACAGAAACGACGGACTTGCGCCTACCGTGCATCAGCAACCTTCATGCACTCCACGCGATCGGTACGCGATCGCAGATGAAGGACCACCGGGGGACGGGGCAGCCCATTGGCCTCCGCCACCTTTGCCCTCAAATTTCCCCATCATGCCAAGCCGGTCCGCCACCACCGATCTCGTCCCCGGGAGCGGCCGGACCTCTGGTGATCAGTTGTGGTGATGGCGCCTTGCGAAATCGGCTGTTTCCGTCCGGCCCCCCGTGGCGTTGGCTCGGGACGGACGAGCGTCGGAAGGAGTGAGGGTGCCCATGTCGCGGCAGATGAGGGTGGCGCTGCTGGGACCGGTCGCCTGGCGTACGCCTCCGCACCACTACGGCCCGTGGGAGCAGGTCACGAGCCTGCTCGCCGAGGGGCTCACCGCCGCCGGGATCGATGTGACGCTGTTCGCCACGCTGGACTCCGTCACTTCCGCATCGCTGGACGGAGTGTGCCCGCGCGGGTACGCCGACGATCCATCGCTCGACGGGCGGGTGTGGGAGGCGATGCATGTCGCGCACGCGTTGAGCCGTTCGGGCGAGTTCGACCTCGTGCACAACCATCTCGACTGGCTGCCCCTGGCCTTCGCCGAGCATTGCCGGGCCCCGTTGCTCACCACCGTTCACGGATTCTCCGGAAGGGGAATCCTGCCGGCCTACGCCCGTGCCGGGTCCGCCTACGTGTCCATCTCGGACGCGGACCGGGCCCCGGAGCTGGACTACGTCGCCACGGTGCACCACGGCATCGATCTCGACGCGTTCCCCTTCGACCCGGTGGGCGGCCGGCGGCTGATCGCGTTCGGCCGCATTCATCCCGACAAGGGCACACACACGGCCATCGAGATCGCCCGGCGGGCCGGCATGCCGCTGACCATCTGCGGGATCGTCCAGGACGAGCGGTACTTCGAGAAGGAGGTCGCTCCGAAGGTCGACGGAGAGCGGGTCAGGTACCTCGGATCGGTGGGACCTGGACGGCGTGGCGAGATCCTCGGCGGCGGGGCCGCCCTGCTGCATCCCATCGCGTTCGACGAGCCCTTCGGCCTGTCGGTGGTCGAGTCGATGGCCTGCGGCACACCCGTCATCGCCTACCGGCGCGGATCCATGGCCGAAGTCGTGGACCACGGAGTGACGGGTTTCCTGGTGGACGGCCTCGACGAGGCGGTCACCGCGCTGGCGCGCATCTCGACGGTCGATCGCGCGGGCTGCCGCGCGCGGGCCGAACGCAGGTTCAGTGCAGATCAGATGGTGGCCAGTTACTTGCGCATCTATCGCGAAATATTAGGACGAAGTTAGCGGCTGATACTGTCAGGTGGACGTAGACCACGCCATCGGCCGAGGGTCGCGACAGCCGGGCCCCCGCATGAGGACGGGCCCCCGGTGAAGGCTCCGGGTTCCACCGCACATCCTGACGGGGTAGCCGTCTTCACCGAACGAGCCGCATCGGCATCCCTTCTGGTGCGGCCGACCGAAAGGCATGGCAGTTGGCCTTCACATACGGCTTTCTCAGCACCCATCCGCCCACCCAGTGCGGTCTCGCGACCTTCAACTCCGCGCTGGCCGCCCATCTCACCGGGGGCGGCTTGTTCGGCGGCATCGTCCGTGTCACCGCGGAAGGCGACGACGAACGCCCGCAGCCCGGGGTCGTGCACACCTGGACCCCCGGCGGACTCGGCGGCTGGAGAGCCGCGGCCACCGCTCTGGAGAGCTTCGATGTGGCCATCGTGCAGCACGAGTACGGCATCTACCCCGGTCGCGACGGCCAGGACGTCCTGCCGCTGCTCCGGTGCCTCACCGTGCCGAGCATCGTGGTCCTGCACACCGTCCTGGCCAGGCCCACTCCCCGGCAGAAGGCCCTGCTCGAGGAGATCGCCGCCGCCGCCGACGCGATCGTGACCATGACCGGCACCGCTCGTGACCGGCTGACGGCCGGCTACCGGGTGGAGACCGGCAAGGTGTTCGTCATTCCGCACGGGGCCGCCGACCACATGCGGGTCCCGGCCCAGCGCCGCTCCCGTCCGCACCTGCTCACCTGGGGACTGCTCGGCCCCGGCAAGGGCATCGAGTGGGCGTTGCGCGCGCTGGCCCTCCTGGGAGGCCTCGACCCGCCACCGATCTACACGATCGCCGGAAAGACCCACCCCAAGGTGCTGGAGCACCAGGGCGAGGCCTATCGTGACGGGCTGTACGAGCTCGCCGCCCGGCTCGGGGTGTCCACGGCCGTCCGGCACGACCCTGTCTACCGGGACCAGGACTCGCTGAGCCGGCTGGTCCGCTCGGCAGACGTCGTCGTCCTGCCCTATGACTCCGCGGAGCAGGTCACCTCCGGTGTCCTCATCGAGGCCGTGGCCGCGGGCGTGCCGGTCGTCGCCACCTCGTTCCCGCACGCCGTGGAGCTGCTCTCCAGCGGTCCTGGACTGCTCGTTCCGCACGGGGACCCCACGGAGCTCGCCTCCGCCGTACGCCGGGTCCTCACCGAACCCGGGCTGGCCGGCAAACTCACCGGGCGTACCCGCGGCCTGATCCCGACCCTGCTGTGGCCCGCGGTCGCGGCCCGGTACGACGGCCTCGTCCGCGCGCTCGTCGCCGGGCGGCCCGCCCCGGCGGTCGCGATGCTGCCATGAGCGCCCTCACCCCCGGCTACCGGCACCTGCTCCGGCTGAGCGACGACACCGGGCTGTTCGAGCACGCCCGGGGCGCTCTCGTCCGCCGCGATCACGGTTACTGCACCGACGACGTCGCCCGCGGGCTCGTCGTCGTCAGCCGCGAGCCGCACCCCGCCCACCGGCTGACCCGGCTGGCGGAGTCCTACCTCGCCTTCCTCACCCACGCTCAGGACCGTACCGGCGCGTTCCGCAACCGGCTCTCCTTCGACCGGCGCTGGAGCGACCGGCCGGGCGTCGGCGACTGGTGGGGACGGGCGATGTGGGGCTTGGGCACCGCGGCGGCCCGCAGCCCGGCTCCGTGGATCCGGGAGGAGGCGCTGCTCGCCTTCGCCCTCGGCGCCGAACAGCGCTCCCCGCATCCGCGCGCCATGGTCTTCGCCGGGCTCGGCGCGGCCGAGGTGCTGCGTGCCAGTCCTGACAGCACCGTGGCCGCCGGCCTGCTGACGGACGCCGCGGCGGCGATCGGCACTCCCTCGGAGAACCCCTCCTGGCCGTGGCCGCAACCGCACCTGACCTACGCCAACGCCGCTCTCGCCGAGGTGGCCATCGCCGCCGGAGAGCTGAGCGACGACCGGCAGCTGCTCGCCTCCGGCCTGCACATGCTCGCCTGGCTGTGGGAGATCCAGACGAGGGACGGCCGGCTCGCGGTGGTTCCCGCCACCGGCTGGCGCCCGGACGCGCCACGATCCCGCTTCGACCAGCAGCCGATCGAGGTGGCCGCACTCGCCGACGCCTGCGCCACCGCCGCCCGCGCGACGGGTGACCGGGCGTGGCGGGAGAAGGTACGGCAGGCGGTGGCGTGGTTCCAGGGCGCCAACGACGCCGGTGCCCTGATGTGGGACCCGGCGACCGGCGGAGGCTACGACGGCCTGACCGAGCACGGCCCGAACCTCAACCAGGGCGCGGAGTCGACCCTCGCGCTGATCTCCACCATGCAGTATGCCGAGCGGCGCCCATGACCAGCGGAGATCTGGCCACGCGGCTCGGCCCGACGCTCGCTCCCGACCCGCGAAGAGTGATCATCAAGCTCTTCGTGCCCGGCGAGGACGCCGCGCTCACCCGGACACGAGCCGCTGCGCTGATCGACCGCATCATGCTCCTCGACGACGACCAGACGACCGGGATGCTCCAGGAGACCCTGCGGCGATTCGGCGGCCGGCACCACGACCTCGAAGCGGTCTTCGCCCATCACCACGACCTGGTCCGCCATCGCATCCCGCGCGAGGCGGACCTGTCCCTGCCGGCCCGCCTCCTCGTGGGCGCCTACTTCAGCCACGAGTACGCCGTGGAGGCCGCGGCGGTGTGCAACCCCTCGATGGTCCCCCATCCCGACCAGTCCGGTCTGGGCCCCGGACAGCTGCGCGTGGCGATCAGCCTGCGGCAGATCGGCGAGGGACACCTGTCCTCCATCGGCTTCACCGCGGCGGTGCTCGGTCCGGGCTCCGACCTGGCCCTCGCCGACCGCTCCGGGGTCCTGTCCGTCGGACGCCGGCACCGGACCCACCACCGGCGCGACCTGCTCGCCGCGGGGCTCTCCGACGACGCCTGGGACAACGAGGTGACGGCGACCATGCTGGAGTCCCTGCCGGAACGCTTCGACGACGACGACTTCGAGCAGGCGATCGGCCGGTTGCCCGCCGACCTGCTCACCCGAACCACCACCCAGCGAACCGTGGAGGAGATGCGCCGCGCGACGCGCTCCGACTACGGCGTGGCCTTCCCGGCCGACCTTCCCCTTCACCGGCGGGTGCTCTGGCCGGGGAGCGCGGACGAGAGCAACGGCATGGAGGACGCGCGGTTCGTACGGGTCGTGGACGAGGACGGCCGGCCGTCGTATCGCGCGACCTACACCGCGTACGACGGGCGGCACATCCGTTCCCACCTGATCGAAAGCGATGATCTCCGGCATTTCGCGGTCACCCCCATGCGCGGCCCCGCCGCCGTCAACAAGGGGATGGCCCTGTTCCCGCGGCCGGTCGGGGGACGCCGGCTGGCGCTGTGCCGTTCCGACGGCGAGACCATCGGCCTGACCACCCTCGACGGGCACAACAGATGGCAACGGCCGGTCCCGCTGCACACCCCTCGCCGCGGCTGGGAACTGATCCAGGTGGGCAACTGCGGGTCCCCCATCGAGACCGGGTTCGGCTGGCTCGTCCTGATCCATGGCGTCGGCCCCATGCGCGACTACGCCATGGGCGCCCTGCTGCTCGACTCCGACGAGCCGCATCGCGTCATCGCCGAACTCCCCGGCACGCTCCTGACCGCCGGTGGCACCGAGCGCGACGGATACGTGCCCAACGTCGTCTACTCCTGCGGCGGCCTGCTCCATGACGACGCCGTGTGGCTGCCCTACGGGGCGAGCGACACTCGCATCGGATTCGCCCGCGTGCCGGTCCCCACTCTCGTCGGGGCGATGCGTCCACCACACTGAGCAGGCCGCCCCGCACGCGAGTGCCTCGTTCGGCCGGTGGCTTAATCAGCAGCAATCACCGTAATGGGTACTAAGCTGGCAATTGGGCGGGACACCCGCCGGAGCCCCGACGAGGTCTCCCTTGCAGACCCATGCCAAGGCCAGCAGTCGCCGACTCAGTACGCCGGACGATGTCGCGCGGTGATCACACCGCCCGTTCCGTGGAACGCGTGGGAACCACCTGGGGGCATCATGGCCGACGGCCGGCACCGAAGACCCGCTGATCGAGCACGGCCCGAAGCCGAGGCCGTGCGCCCCGCCGACACGGTGCCCCGCTGACAGACGGCCGCGCTCACCCGGCATACCCCGTTCGGCCAGGAGGCTTGAGATGTTCGAGAAGTTCACCGACCAAGCGAGGCATGCCGTCGTCCTGGCCCAGCAGGAGGCCCGGACGCTCAACCATAATTTCATCGGCACCGAGCACATCCTGCTCGGTCTGCTCCATGAGGGTGAGGGTTTGGCCGCGAAGGCTCTGGGGAGTCTCGGCGTCAGCCTTGAGGGGGTTCGCCGGCAGGTCGAGGAGATCATCGGCCAGGGCCGGCCGGCCGAGTCTGAGCACATTCCGTTCACCCTGCGTGCCAAGAAGGTCCTCGAACTCTCGGTCCGCGAGGCTTTGCAGCTCGGTCATGACCACATCGGCACCGAGCACATCCTGCTCGGGCTGATCCGCGAAGGCGAAGGCGTGGCCACCCAGGTGCTGGTCAAGCTCGAGGCCGATCCCGGGCGGGTCCGGGACTGGATCCTCCAGTCGCTCTCCGGCGGCACGACCGAGCAGCCGGCCGCGCCCATGGCCTTCCAGGAGGCGCCCCGGCCGACCTCCGCGATGCTCGACCAGTTCGGCCGCAACCTGACCCAGGCCGCCCGCGACAGCAGGCTCGATCCGGTCATCGGCCGCGAGAAGGAGATCGAGCGGCTCATGCAGGTCCTCTCCCGGAGGACCAAGAACAACCCCGTTCTCATCGGCGAGCCCGGCGTCGGCAAGACCGCCGTCGTGGAGGGCCTGTCACAGAAGATCGTCAGCGGCGAGGTGCCCGAGACGCTGAAGGACAAGCAGCTCTACACGCTCGACCTCGGCGCCCTGATCGCCGGCTCGCGCTACCGCGGTGACTTCGAGGAGCGCCTGAAGAAGGTGCTCAAGGAGATCCGCACGCGCGGCGACATCATCCTGTTCATCGACGAGCTGCACACGCTCGTGGGTGCGGGCGCCGCCGAGGGCGCGATCGACGCCGCCAGCATCCTCAAGCCGATGCTGGCCCGCGGCGAGCTGCAGACGATCGGCGCGACCACGCTCGACGAATACCGCAAACACTTCGAGAAGGACGCCGCGCTCGCCCGCCGCTTCCAGCCGGTCCTGGTCGCCGAGCCCTCGCTCAGCCACGCGATCGAGATGCTCAAGGGCCTGCGCAAGCACTACGAGGCGCACCACGCCGTCACGATCACCGACGACGCGCTGGTGGCCGCCGCGCAGCTGGCCGACCGCTATGTCAGCGACCGCTACCTGCCCGACAAGGCGATCGACCTGATCGACGAGGCGGGGGCGCGGCTGCGGATCCACCGGATGACCGCCTCGGACGGCGCGCACGTCGAGGACGTCGTCACCGAGGAGCTGGTCGCCGAGGTCCTGGCGACCGCCACCGGCATCCCGGTCTTCAAGCTGACCGAGGAGGAGTCGCAGCGCCTGCTCCGCATGGAGGACGAGCTGCACAAGCGGATCATCGGTCAGGACGACGCCATCAAGGGCCTGTCGCGCTCCATCCGGCGCACCCGCGCCGGTCTGAAGGACCCGCGCCGTCCCGGTGGCTCGTTCATCTTCGCCGGTCCCTCCGGGGTCGGTAAGACCGAGCTGTCCAAGGCGCTGGCGGAGTTCCTCTTCGGTGACGAGGACGCTCTGATCAGCCTGGACATGTCGGAGTTCATGGAGAAGCACACCGTCTCCAGGCTGTTCGGCTCGCCTCCCGGCTACGTCGGCTACGAGGAGGGCGGCCAGCTCACCGAGAAGGTGCGGCGCAAGCCGTTCTCGGTGGTGCTGTTCGACGAGATCGAGAAGGCCCACCCCGACATCTTCAACTCGCTGCTGCAGATCCTGGAGGACGGTCGCCTGACCGACGCCCAGGGCCGGGTGGTGGACTTCAAGAACACGGTCATCATCATGACCACCAACCTCGGCACCCGCGACATCTCCAAGGGCATCGGGGTCGGGTTCGCCAAGTCCGCCGACTTCGGCCACGATCGGATGGACTCGGCGGTACGGGCAGAGCTCAAGCAGCACTTCCGGCCCGAGTTCCTCAACCGTGTCGACGACATCGTGGTCTTCCACCAGCTCACGCGGGCCGAGATCATCAAGATCGTGGATCTGATGCTCGTCCAGGTCGGCGCCAGGCTGAAGGACCGCGACATGGGGCTCGAGGTTTCGCCCGAGGCCAAGCAGCTGCTGGCCGACCGGGGTTACGACCCCGTCATGGGCGCCCGGCCGCTGCGCCGGACCATCCAGCGCGACCTGGAGGACTCGCTGTCGGAGAAGATCCTCTACGGTGACCTCCGGCCGGGGCAGATCGCCAAGGTCACGGTCGACGGCCTCGGGTTCGTCTTCACCAGCGAGAGCGCGCCCAGCGACCTGCGTCAGGGCGTGGCGGCGCCCGCCTGAGACGGGCGGCGCCGCGCACGATCAGGCCGGTCCCCGGGAAGCCGGGCTACACCATGGGCAGGCTGCGGTCCAGCCCGGTGATGTGCAGCAGCCTGGTCATGAACGGGCGGGGTTCCGCCAGCGCCACGGTGATGCCCATGAGCCGGGCGTGCCGCTGCATGTTCACGATGACGCCCAAGCCGGAGGCGTCGCAGAAGGACACCGCGGACAGGTTCAGGACGAGCAGCGGCGTGCTGGACTTCAGGACGTCCTCCAGGCGCGAGCGCAGCGCCGGGCTGGTGGAGATGTCGATCTCGCCGGACAGCCCGACGGTGGTCGGCCTCGACCGGTCGGCTGTGCCGAGCGGGTAAGCGTCGATGACGATCGTGCGGCTCTCGGATCGGTGCAGGGATGCGGGTTCCGGCTGATCGAGCGGCGAGTCCACCCCGATGTGGTGTTCACGCTCGTTTTCCCAGTCGGCGAAGGCGTCGGCCTCGGGCGTGCCGGTGGCCGGTTCGGCGGGCGCGTACGCGTCGTGCGCGTGCGCGGCTCCGATGCAGGGCGGCACCACCAGCAGCGTGACGGGCTCGGCGTCGGCGAAGGCCAGGACGACCAGATGAGCATCGGCCGCGCGCAGGCACTCCACCGCGACCTGCCTGCCCCGGGCGGGAACACGGTAAGGGATGTCGGCCCAGGTGTCGGCATCCAGGCCGATGCGCAGCACGACCTGGCCCAACCGCTGGTCGACCGCGGCGATGAGACCCGGCAACTCGGCGGCGGCGTCGCAGGAGTACGGCCACCACACCCCGTCCCTGGCACTCTGCCGGTCAACAAGAGGATCCAGCCAGAGGCGCACTTGGGAGTCGGTCGTGGGCGGTGCACCAACGGCGCTCAGCGGCGCGGGATTCGTCAGAACATTCATGATCGTTGGCCTGCCCGGCCCCTTCCAGGGCCCATCGTCTATCGCCGGGGGCGACGCCGACCTGAAAGCCAACGCTCGAAATATCCTCGGTAACTCCAGGATAATCCCGGGGTATGAAATGACATTTCCCTGGAAAGCAAAATGCGGCAATGGGTTTAGAAAACGTCCGGAGCGTAAGGTTGGCTTCCGCTCATCACCGAGCCATTTTGGCGCTCGGCCTGATTGATCATCTTGGCTGTGCCCGGCGACCTTGCGGGCGCGCCTCACCGGGCCGGAGGATGGGTGCCCATGATCAGAGAACCTCAGATCCTGGCCTGCTCCGGCGTCCTGTACCCCCCTGAAGGGTTCCGGCACCCGGGCGTGCAGATCTGGCAGGCGATGCGGCTGGCCGACGTACGCAGGCCGCGCGTGTGCCTCATCGCCACGGCGGCCGGTGACTCGCGGGAGCTCATCGAGGGCTGGTACGCGCGGGCCGGCTCGTTCGGCGAGGCGGAGCTGTCCCACCTGCGGCTGTTCACGCAGCCGAACGTGCCCGACGTGCGGGCCCACCTGCTGGCCCAGGACGTGATCTTCGTGTCCGGCGGCAGCGTGATCAACCTGCTGGCGGTGTGGCGCGCGCATCGGCTCGACGCGATCCTGCGTGAGTGCTGGGAGAGGGGCGTGGTGCTGGCCGGCCAGAGCGCGGGCAGCCTGTGCTGGCACGTGGGCGGGGTGACCGACTCCTACGGCGACGACCTCGACGCCGTCGACGACGGCCTGGGCTTCCTGCCGTTCAGCAACGGGGTCCACGACGACCTGGCCGACCAGCCCCGGCGGTCCAGTTTCCGCCGGTTCGTCGCCGAGGGGACGCTCCCCGCCGGGTACGCCACCGAGGACGGCGTCGCCCTGCACTTCGTCGGCACCCGCTGCCACGAGGCGCTCGCCGTCCTGCCCGGCAGGAACGCGTGGTTCGTCGAGCCCGACGGCGACGGGAAGCACCGCGAGACGGCCCTGCCCGCCCGCCTCTGGACGCCCCCGCCGGCCTGACCCCGGGCCGGATGAGACCCCGGGTCCGCGTCGGGACCGGGGCCTCGGAGGACGCGCCTCGGCGGGTGGCGGCGCAGGCGGCGCAGGCGGCGCAGGCGGTGCAGGCGGTGCAGGCGGTGTGCAGGCGGTGCTGGCGGTGCAGGTGTGCGGATCCGCCGGTCAGTCGGGCCCTGCCCGGGTCAGCAGGTCGCGGAGGAGGGCGGCCACCTCGTCGGGGGTGAACTCCATGGCGTTCTCGCCGACGCTGACCTCGAAGCTGCACCGCGAGGGATCCGGGACGGTCCGCACCCGGCCCCACAGCTGGATGCCGTGCTCGGCCAGGAGCTCCGCGCCGGCCCGCTCCACGGCCCGCTTGGGGGCCGGCAGATGGATGTGGAACATCGGGGTCTGCGGCGGGTCGGGGTGGGCTCGGGCGGCGCCGTCGGCGTTGATCGCGGCCGCGATGGCGATCGCGTGCTCGCGGTAGGCGGGCATGCGCTCGGCCAGGGTGTCCAGGTGGACCAGGGCGGCCAGGGCGAGCGGCCAGGCGTCGCGGATGCCGCCGCCGAGCCGCTGGCGCCACACCTGAGCGGCCTGGACGGTCTCAGTGTCGGCGGCGAGCACGGCGCCGCGCACTCCCTGGAGGCTCTTGTAAAGCGAGACGTACACCGTGTCGAACAGGGCCGCGATCTCGTCGAAGGGCCGCCGGTAGTAGGTCTGGGCCTCCCACAGCCGGGCGCCGTCCAGGTGCGCGGCTGCGCCGGTGGCCCGTACGAGCCCGACCTGCTCGCACAGCTCCGCCCACTCCGGGAGCAGGCCGCCGAGGTCGCGTTGCGGCAGCTCCCAGACGGCCGCCGCGAGCGGCTCGCCGGCGGCTGCCGCGAGGTCGCCGGCCGTCATCAGCTCGTGCGGGTCGCCGGTGCGGCGCAGCCACAGCCCGTGCACGGCGTTGTAGCCCTGCTCCTCCCACACGTCCAGATGCGACTGCGGGTGGGCGGCGAAGGCGCGGCGCCCCCGCCGGTCGGCGTGTACGCGCAGCGCCACCTGCTGGGCCATCGTCCCGCTGGGGAAGAACAGCGCCGCCTGCTTACCGAGCAGGTGCGCCAGCCCCCGCTCCAGCACGGCGACGGGACCGTCGGGGCCGTCCGGCGGGGTGTCGTCGTCGACGAGCTCCAGCATCTGCCGCAGCACCACGCGCGGGCCACGCCGGATCGGCGCATGCAGGAACAACGACCGCCGAATGGACGAGGGGGTGTCCGACATCCGCATCCTCTGCTGTTGCAAGTGGTTCGCAGTAACCTGCCGGAACCCTACAGGACGGGAACGCCAGAGGGCGGCGTCGAGCGTTCAGACATCGCGCTCACGCCGCCCTCTGGCCACGTCGTACTGTTCGATTGTGGTCGGGTCACAGCTGTCAGCGGCGGCGCCTCCGTCGGCGCGAGCTGCGGCTGCTGTCAGAACCACCACTGGGCGACCGGGGATCCGGGTACGGCTGCCGGAATCCCAGCAATCCGAGGTACTGCTTGATCATCATGGTTCCCTCCCATGAATAGTGACCTCTCTTATTAGGCCAATATGTAGAGGAACCACTCGGGTATAACGATCCTTCCCCGGATTTCACGATTTTAGGGACATCGCCTAGGCTTTACTTTTCCGAGCGTCAAAACCGGAGCCGCAGCTTGTCCGGGGCGCGTACGAAGTCGACCCGATGGACCAGCCCGCCGGCGACCGTGAACGAGACGACCGTGTCGAGCCTGCCGTGAACATGCCCGGCCACGCCGAGAACGCCGTTGACGGCGACCGGGGTGAGGACGTGGCCGGGTCCGGCCTTGCCCATGAGGCCGAGCACGAAGCGGGCGACCTGTTCGGCGCCGTGGACGGGCCGGCGGGCGGCGTTGACCTTGCCGCCGCCGTCGCTGGTGAGCACGGCGCCGGGGTCGAGGATCGCGACGAGGGCTCTCAGGTGGCCGCCCGACGCGGCGGCCAGGAACCGCTCGACCACCTGGCGGTGATGGTCACGGTCGACGTCGACGCGCGGCGCGCCCTCGCCGACGTGCTTGCGGGCCCGGGCGGCGAGCTGGCGTACCGCCGCCGGGGTGCGGCCGACGGTCGCGGCGACGTCCTCGAAGGTCAGGCCGAAGAGGTCGTGGAGCACCCAGGCGGTGCGCTCCGCCGGGGTGAGCGACTCCAGGACGACGAGCAGCGCGAAGCTGACGGACTCGTCGAGCGTGACCCGGTCGGCCGGGTCCGCCACGGGAGCCAGGAGGGGCTCGGGCAGCCAGGGACCGGTGTAGGTCTCACGGCGTACCCGTGCGGACCGGAGCACGTCCATCGCCTCCCGCGCGACGACCACGGTCGCCCAGGCCCCGACGTCCTGGACGCGATCCTCCCGGTCGGCGCGGACGAGCTTGAACCAGCATTCGGAGACCACGTCCTCGGCCTCGGACACCGTCCCCAGGATCGCGTACGCCACCCGGGTCAGGTGGGAGCGGGCCGCGGCGTAGCCGACCGACAGCTCGGCTTCCCGGTCGCCGCTCAGCCCGGCCATGCCCCGAAGATCCGCTCGCCGCGGTCGCCGTCCGGCGAGACCTTCCTGGGCCCCCAGGAGCGCGGGACGTTGACCGTCCGAGTGTGACATCACGGCGCCGTCGTCTCCGTGGTCGCGAGTATGAGCCGCGAGACCGCCTCGGGGGCGTCGCTCACCAGCTGATGACCGGCGTCCGGCAGGACCAGCTGCCGGGTGTGCGGCGGGAGCTGGTCGGTGAACCGGGACTGCCGGGCGAGGAGCAGGCGGTCCGAGGCCCCGAAGACGAGCGTCACCGGCGCGACCACGTCCCGCCTCGCCCGGTAGCGGATCTTCCGGACGGCCCACAAGGTCGGCAGGAAACCCGGAGCCCGCCCCAAGGCGGTGACGTCGCGGACCACGTCCTGGTGGCTGAGCCTCTCGGGATGGGCGAAGAGCTGCCAGAACAGCAGCCTGCGGGCCCAGGCGCGGCGGGCCAGCGCGGTGAGCGGCCGCGCGGCGAAGCGGCACCCGGCCCAGGTCAGGAACAAGCTCACGAGGCAGTACGTCGGCTGGCCCTTCTTCCACAGACCGGCCGGGGCCAGCAGGGTCAGCGAGGCGACCGGCCTGAGATTCGCCAGCTCCAGCGCCGTCCACCCGCCGACCGAGTGCCCGGCGACGTGCGGCGTGCCGACACCCCATTCGTCCAAGGCCGAGGCCACGACCTCGGCGAGCCGGCGCGGCGTCGACGCGTGGCCGCCGCTCAGCGGCTCGGACTCGCCGTGGCCCGGCAGGTCCACCGCGTACACCGTGTGCGAGCCCGCCAGGCGGTCGAGCACCGGCTCCCAGGACGAGCGCGCGGACCCGGCACCGTGCAGCAGCACCAGCGGCGGCCCGGCACCGGCCTTGGTGACCGCCGGCCCGCGCGGGCCGGGCCGGCCGGTTCGAGGGTGCGCGTCGGTGGGCGCGGGATCGCCTTTCCGGTTACGACTCATGCCCCAAGGACGAGACGGACGCTTTGGACTGTGACATTCGGCACGTCACCGGCCAGGAGTCGCTGTAAGCAACCTTAGTTGACTATCCCGGAATTAGTCAACTAAGGTTGCTTGCATGTCGGCAGAAGACCTATCCGTTCCCGAGGACCCGGCCGACGCGCTGGCGGCCGTCGTCGCGCTGCGGCGCCTGGCCGACCGGCTGGAGGACGCGGCGGTGGAGCAGGCCATGCGCGCGGGCTGGAGCTGGCCCGACGTCGCCGAGTCCCTCGGTGTCACCCGTCAGGCGGTCCACAAGAAGCACGCCAAGCGGCTCATCGCCGCCGGCGTCACGCTGAGGAGGCGCCAGTGAGCGCGATCGACCACTACATCAACGCGATCCTGGAGGAGGGCGCGGCGCAGGCGCGGGAGGACGGCTCCCCGGCGACCGAGGCCCACCACCTCCTGCTGGCGATCGCCGCCCACGAGGGCACCGCCGCCCACCGCGTGCTGGCCGGCGCGGGGCTCGGGCGGCAGGCGATCAGCGACGCGCTCGCCCGGGAGTTCGAGCGCAGCCTGAACGCGGTCGGCGTGTCCCTCTCGTCCTTCACCCTTCCGGCGCCCAGCCGCGATCCCAAGCCGCCCAAGATCGGCGCCTCGGCCCGGCTCGCGATCGAACGCGGATTCGCCGCCGCCACCGGCAAGAAGGACCTCCGCCCCGCGCATCTGCTGCTCGGCATCCTGGACACCGAGCACGGCACGGTCCCGCGGGCGCTCGCCCTGGCCGGTGTCGACCGCGTGGACCTCATGGCACGCGCCCGGCGGACGCTCGCCCACGACAGCTGGTGAAACCGGCCCACCGCGGCCGCGCCTGATCCCCTGCTCGCCGTCCCCTCATGTGATCCCCGGGCGGCGACATGTCATGCCCTCGCGCCGGATCCCACCGGCATGTCTCCCCCTCGCGAGGGCGTCCGATCACGAAGAGAGGTCATCTCATGACGAGCAGCGAGCAGGTCGCGCTCACGTCGACGGGCTGCGCATGCGCTACGGCTCGGTCGACGTGCTGCACGATGTCACCTTCCGGGCCCACCATGGCGAGGTGCTGGCCCTGCTCGGGCCGAACGGAGCGGGCAAGACCACCACGATCGAGATCCTGGAGGGCTTCCGCACCCGCTCGCAGGGCCGGGTGGAGGTGCTCGGCACCGACCCCGAGCACGGGGACGAGCGGTGGCGGGCCCGGCTCGGGGTCGTGCTGCAGTCCTGGCGCGACCATGGCAAATGGCGCGTACGCGAGTTCCTCGCCCACCTCGGCACCTACTACGCCCCCTTCGCCACCCCGGAGATCCCGCGGCCCTGGAACCCGGACGAGCTGATCGAGACGGTCGGCCTCACCGAGCACGCCCGGAAGAAGCTCAGGACCCTCTCGGGCGGCCAGCGGCGCCGGCTGGACGTGGCGATCGGCCTCGTGGGCCGGCCCGAGCTGCTGTTCCTCGACGAGCCGACCGCGGCGTTCGACCCTCAGGCCAGACGCGAGTTCCACGACCTGATGCGCCGCCTGGTGGGCGCCGGGCAGACCACCGTCCTGCTCACCACGCACGACCTGGACGAGGCCGAGAAGCTCGCCGACCGCATCCTCGTCCTCGACGGCGGCCGGATCATCGCCGACGGCACCGCCGCCGAGCTGGCTCGGCGGATCGCCGGCCCGGACGAGGTGCGCTGGTCGCGGGGCGGTCAGCGCTTCGTCGAGACGACCGGCGACTCCACCCGCTTCGCCCGCGACCTGTTCGCCCGCTTCGGCGACGACATCCAGGAGCTGGAGATCCACCGGGCCTCCCTGGAACAGACCTACCTCACCCTGGTCCGCCAGGCCGAGACCCCCGAGGACGCCCTCCGATGAACCCCGCCACGGCGACACTGCGCGCGGGCTGGTCCCGCGGCCTGATCGAGCTGCGCCAGTCGTTCACCAACGGCGCCGAGCTGTTCTCCCACTTCCTCTGGCCGGGACTGATGCTGGCCGTCATGTTCTTCATCCGCGACATGTCGTTCGGAACCAGTGGGCTGCTGCTCGGCGCGCTGGCCCTGCCCAGCATCCTCGGCATGAACGCCGCGACCGTCATGATCAGCATGAGCCAGCAGCTGACCGCCGACCGCGAGGACGGCACCCTGCTGCGTGCCAAGGCGACCCCGCACGGCATGCCCGCCTACCTCGTCGGCAAGGTGATCTCGGTCTCCGGCGGCTTGGTCGCCGATCTGGCCATCTTCCTCGTGCCCGGCCTGCTCATCGTCGAAGGGCTGGCGATCGGGCTGGGCTCCTGGCCGGCCCTGGCCTGGGTGCTGGCGCTGGGCCTGCTCGCGACCCTGCCCCTCGGCGCGGTCCTGGGCTCGGTGTTCACCGGCGCACGCGCCCAGGGGCTCATCCAGCTGCCGTTCCTCGCCGTGATCGGCATCTCCGGCATCTTCTACCCGATCACCGTCCTGCCCGAATGGCTGCAGGCGATCGCCCAGATCTTCCCGATCTACTGGATGGGCCTCGGTGTGCGCTCGGCCCTGCTGCCGGACTCGGCGGCCGCGGTGGAGATCGGCGAGTCCTGGCGGCACCTGGAGACCGTCGGCGTGCTGGGCGCCTGGGCGGTGCTCGGCCTCCTGCTGGCGCCGGTGCTGCTGCGCCGGATGGCGCGCGGGGAGTCCGGCTCCGGCGTGGCGGCCCGCCGCGAGCGGGCCCTCCAGCGGATCGGGTGACGCCACCACCCCCGGCCGGGTTTATCCCGTTGCGTGCCGAAGGTCGGACATGTCAGCGTCAAACCTGCTGGACGGTGATGACGGTGCAGGTGGTGTGGGATGAGGTATGCGGGGCTCGCGCTCGCGTTCATGTCTTCGTCGTGTTTCGCGTTCTCGGGGCCGATGGCCAAATACCTCATCACCGCCGGGCTGACGCCGTTCGAGGCCGTGTGGGCGCGGATGGCGGGGGCGGGGCTGCTCCTGGTGGCCGTGCTGGCCGTGACCAGGCCGCGGGCGTTGCGGATCTCCCGCTCCAGGTTGCCGTTCTTCGGGCTCTACGCGGTGATGGCGGTGGCCGGGGTGCAGTCGCTGTACTTCGTGGCGATCACGCGGTTGCCGGTGGGGATCGCGTTGCTGCTGGTGTACATGGCGCCCGTGATGGTGGTGGCGTGGGTCCGGCTCGTACACAAGATACGGCTCGCGCCGGCCGCGTACGTCGGGGCGGTCGTCGCGGTCGTGGGCCTCGGGATCGTCGCCGAGGTGTGGCAGGAGGTACGGCTGGACGCGCTGGGCCTGGTGCTGGGGCTGCTGGCGGGGGCGTGCTCGGCCGGATATTTCCTGATGAACGATAGCTTCGGGGCCGACGTGGACCCGCTGGGGCTCATCGCCTGGGGGATGACGGGGGCGGCCGTGGTGCTGATCCCGTTCGCGCGGCCCTGGGACGTCAGGTGGGAGGCGTTCACGGTGTCCGTCGCCCCCGCCGCGGATGGTCAGCGGCTGCCCGTGCTGGTGGCGTACCTGTGGATGGTGCTGGTCGCGACCGTGGTGGCGTACATCCTGGGGGTGCACGCCGTGCGGCGGCTGTCGGCCGCCGTGGGGGCCACCGTGGCGTCGCTGGAGGTCGTCGGCGGGGCGCTGGTGGCCTGGGGGCTGCTCGGGGAGACGCTGAGCGGGTTCCAGATCGTCGGCGGGTCGATCCTGCTGTCCGGCGCGCTCCTGGCCCAGACCGCGACCCGCTCCGCCTCGCGCCGCCCGGTCGTCGCCGCTTCCTGATCAGCGGTCGATGCGCGCGGCTCCGGCGGCCGGTCCCGTCTGCGTGACGGAGGCGAGGAGGGCCAGTTTGTCGGCGGTGTCGGTGCCGGGGTCCGGATGGAGGACGACGAGCGTCTGGCCGGCCGTGCCGTTGACGCCCAGCCTCTCCCGGTTCAGCCGCAGGCCGCCGACCTGGGGGTGGTCGATGTGCTTGGATGCGCCCTCGCACGTGTTCACGTCGTGGCGGGCCCAGAGCCGGCTGAAGCGGGGGCTGGCGAGGGAGAGCTCGCCGACGAGCTCGATGAATCGGGGGTCGTCCGTGTCGGTGCCGACGGACTTGCGGAAGCCGGCGACCATGCCCGCCGCGGCGTCCTCCCAGTCCGGGAAGAGGGCCTGCTCGGCGGGGTCGAGGAACACGTCCCGCAGGCGGTTGCCCCCCACCGCGAGGCGCGGTGACAGCGCGGTCGCCAGGGTGTTGGCGGCCAGGACGTCGAAGTAGCGGCCCTCGACGTACGCGGGCAGCGGGAGCGTGGCGACGAGCTTGGCGGTGCCCGGAGGGACGGTCTCCTTCCCGGGCCGGCGCCGCGGCCGCCGTGGCCGGCCGGCGCCGAGCCGCAGCAGGTACGCCGTCGCGTCGTCGTCGAGCCGCAGCACGCGGGCGAGGGACTCGAGGACCTGCGCGGAGGGGTTGCGGTCGCGGCCCTGCTCCAGGCGCAGGTAGTAGTCGGCGCTGATGCCGGCGAGCATCGCGACCTCCTCCCGGCGCAGGCCCGGCACGCGCCGCGCTCCGTGGACGGGGATTCCGGCCTGTTCAGGGGTGACGAGCTCGCGGCGGGCGCGTACGTAATCGCCCAAAAGGTGGGATTCGTCCCTCATGTCTCCACTGTAGGTTGCGCGACCTCGTACGTGCCTGGTCCTGTCACCCCCAGGATCGCGGGGGCTCTGGCTCCGGCCGAACGCGAGCGGAAACCTCACCTTCAGCACGATTACCCCACCAAGGAGCTACACCATGTCAACATATTTGCTGGTACACGGCGCCTGGCACAGCGGACAGTGCTGGGAGCGGGTGGTCCCGTTGCTGGCGTCGGCCGGGCAGCGGGTGCTCGCCCCGTCGCTGACCGGTTACGGCGACAAGGCCCACCTGCTCGGCCCCGACGTCGGGCTCGACACCCACGTCGGCGACATCGCCGGGCTGGTCACCGCGGAAGACCTCACCGACGTGATCCTCGTGGGACACAGCTACGCCGGGCTGGTGATCTCGTCGGTGGCCGACCAAGTCCCGGATCGCATCGCCCACCTGGTCTACCTCGACGCGATGGTGCCGGAGGACGGCGAGAGCGCGGTCGACGTCCAGCCCATGACGCAGGCGCTGATCGACCGCGCCGCCGGATCCGGGGCCGGCTGGCGGATCCCGCCGCTGCCCGAGCTGCCGCCGCCCATGGGCCTGTTCGGGGTCACCGACCCGGCGGACGCCGCCTGGCTGCGCACGCTGTTGTCGGATCAGCCGGTGCGCTGCCTCCAGCAACCGGTCCGGCTGGACAACCCGGCGGCGAACGCGATCCCGCGGACACACATCCACTGCGTGGCCGGCGTACCGGAGGGCATCACCCGGCGGCCCGTCCCGCCGATCCAGCCGAACGGCAGCCCGGCGCAGGTGTGGGAGCTGGAGACCGGCCACGACTGCATGATCACCATGCCGGACGAGCTCTCCGGCCTGCTGCTCAAGCTCGGCTGACCCGCTCCCCGACCCGGCCCCGGCGGCGCCCGGGCCGGTCGACGCCGACCACCGGCCGGTCCCGCCGGGCGAGCTGTCGCACACGGCCCTGGTGAGCAACCTGGTCAACCGGGTGCAGCCGATCCTGCGCCACGACCTCGGCGACCGGGTCCTGACCCGTCCCGACCCCTGCCCGTGCGGCAGCCCCCTGCCCGCGATCCGGGTCCAGGGCCGCGCCGCCGACGTGCTCACCTTCCCCGGCGGCCACGACGAGGGCGGGCCCGTGAGCCGGCCTGCTCACCGAGCACAAGGCCGAGCACGTCACGACCGCCTCAGGCCCCGCGCGTCAGTCCGCCGTCCAGGGGCGGAGCTTGTCGGGGTTCGACACCGCCCACACGTGCGTGATCCGGTCGTCCGCGAGGTCGAAGGCCATCACCCCCACGGTGACGCCGTCCTGCTGGACCACCAGGCCGGGCTGACCGTTGACCGTGCGCTCCAGGAGCGCCAGTCCGGGCACCTTCTCGAAGCCCTTGACCAGGAAGCGAGCGAGCCGCGCAGCGCCGACGATCGGGCGGCGAATGGTCCCGCCCACGCCGCCGCCGTCGGCGATCCCCGTGACGTCGGGGGCGAGCAGGCCGACGAGGGCGTCGATGTCCTTGCTCTCCCAGGCCCGCTTGAAGTCCCGGACGATGCCGGCCTGCCGGGCGTTCGGCGTCGCGGGGGCCTGGGCCTCCCGGATGCGGCGGCGGGCCACCGAGGCCAGCCGGCGGCAGGCGCCCGGCGTACGGCCGACGATCTCGGACACCTCGTCGAAGGAGTAGCGGAAGACGTCGTGCAGGATGAACGCGACGCGTTCGGCCGGGTTCATCGATTCGAGCACGACCAGGAAGGCCATGTTGATCGACTCGTCGAGGGTGACGCGGTCGGCGGGGTCCCCCTCAGGGCTCGTCCACTCCATACGGTCCGGCACCGGCTCCGGGACCCACTCGCCCACATAGCGCTCCCGGCGGACCCGGGCCGAGCCGAGCAGGTCGAGGCAGATCCGGCTGGCGACCGTCGTCAGCCAGGCGCCGGGGGTCTCGATGGCCTCCTGCTGCTGCCGCGACATGGCGTACCAGCGGGCGTACGTCTCCTGCACGACGTCCTCGGCCTCCGCCAGGGAGCCCAGGAGCCGGTACGCCAGGTTGATCAGCTGCCGGCGCTCGCTCATGATCGCGCTCAGAGCCGGATCGACCTGGCCGTCCCCTGGCTCGGTTCTCGTGGTCATGCTTGTCGCCGGCCTTCCTTCTGCACGTGGCTGCCCTCATCACACCCGACGAGACAGCACCCCGGAATGTGATGCGACGCGGGAAGCTGACATTCTGCCGGGTCACGTCGTCGTACTCGCAGCGGGACCGCGTAACCCCCTTCCCTTCCAGGAGCGAGTAAGCCATGACGACCACGACCCCTCTCAGCGCGCTGACCGGCGACTACGTCCTCGACACCGCCCGCACCCGGATCGGCTTCGTCGCCCGGCACACGATGGCCACCAGGGTGCGCGGGCAGTTCGACGCGTTCGAGGGCCGCGTCCATCTGGACGGCGACGACCCGTCGAGGTCGAGCGCCGAGCTGACGGTCCAGGCGAGGAGCGTCCAGACGCGCAACCGGCGGCGCGACGAGCACCTGCGCCGCCGGTTCCTGGGCCTGGACGACCACGCGACCGTGACCTTCGTCTCGGCCGGGGTGGAGCGGGTCGGCGACACCCGCTTCAGGATGACCGGTGACCTGACCATCCGCGGCGTGACCAGGCCGGTCACCGTCGACGTCGAGCTGACCGGCGCGCGGGGCGACCAGGTCGCCTTCCGGGGCGGCGTCACGGTCAACCGCATGGACTGGGGCGTGAACTGGAACGCCGCGACCGCGGTCATGGTCGGCCCCGAGGTGGCGCTGGAGTTCGACGTCGTCGCGATCCGGCGTTCCTGACCCGCCCCGCCGGGCACCCGCCGCGTACCGGAAGACGTTGCCGGCGCCGACGGTCAGCTTCGCGGCGCCCTGCTGGAGCGGCTCGGCGGCCCGGCCCGCCCCGACGGCTGGGGCCTGGCCTTCCGCCCCGGCACCCGGCTCGCGGAGCTCCCCACCGGCCACACCGTCCACGAGAGCGACCCGGCCGGGTTCTCCGCGATCGTCCGCGAGTTCCTCACCGGCTGAGCGTCGGAGGCGTTCGCCGAGACCCGGTGACTCACCATGCGCGGAGGATCGGCTACTTGGTTTCGGCCTTTACCGTAATGCCCTCTTGACGCGACATGGCGCGCGTTTCAATATTTCGGTCATGACCTTAATCAAACGATCGTTAGCGACCGGGCTGGCGGCCGTGCTCGCCGCGTTCACCGTCTCGGCTCCTGCGGACGCCACCGCCCGCCGGATCGAGGACCTGGGGATCCCCCTCGAGGACGTGCTGCTGATCGGCGGCGTCGTGGCGGCGGGGCCGGGCGGCGAGACCGTCCTGTGGGGCGCCTCCTCCGGCGATCCCGCTCACCTCAACGCCGTCGACCCCGCCACGGGCGCCGAGAAGGCCAGGTACGACCTGCCGGGCGCAGGCGGTTCGTGGGCCCTGGAGGCCACCCCCGACGGCAGCGTGTACGCGGGCACGTACGGCGACGGCCGCCTCTACCGCTGGACGGACGGCGGCGGGATCACGGATCTCGGCCGGCCCCTGGCCTCGGAGAACTTCATCTGGTCCGTGGCCGCGGGCGAAGGCGCCACGGTCTACGGGGGCACCTCCCCCGGCGGCCGCCTGTTCGCCTACGACCCCGCGACGGGGGTGCGCGACTACGGCCGGCTCTCCTCGTCCCACGCCTACGTCCGCAGCGTCGCCTATGCCGACGGGAAGATCTACGCGGGCACCGAGGCCCCCGCCGCCGTCTTCGAGATCGACGCGGTCTCCGGCGCGGCCAGGCAACTCCCCGTGCCCGACGGCCTGGATCCCGCGGGCAAGTGGGCCTACGACGTGAACGTGGCCGCCGGTCACCTCTACGTGCGCTACGGCGGCGCGTCCCCCGGGCCGCTGCACGTGTGGGACATCGCCGCCGGACGGTGGAGCGACGTCCTGGAATCCGCGCACGGCCTGGACGTCTCGCCCCCCGACCAGGACGGCGCCGTCTACCTGGTCAGGGACGGCGAGCTCGTCCGCTACGACGCGAGGACCAAGACCACCACGGGGACGGGGGTGCCGATCACGGGCCGCGTCGCCAACACGCGCGGCATCGGCTGGGCGGAGCTGGGCCTGCCGGACTATCCGGGCAAGAGCGTCGTCGGCCTGCTCTGGCGCGGCCTGATGTTCCGCTACAACCCGCAGACCGGGGCCAAGTCGTTCGTGCAGACGGGCGTCAGGGGTGAGCCCATCGACGTGACCGCCCTCGCGGAGGGCCCCGACCGGCGCATGTACGCCGGAGGGTTCCTCAACGGCGGCTTCGCCGCGCTGGACCCGGAGACCGGCGAGCGGGCCGAGTTCCACACGTTCTCCCAGAGCGAGGACATGACCGCGCACGACGGCAAGCTCTACGTCGGCGCCTACCCCGAGGCCAGGGTCTACGCCTACGACCCCGAGCTGCCGTGGCACAGCACCGAGTACTCCCCCAGCCCGGAGCCGGGCCCCGCGCCGAACCCCGCCCGGCTGTTCGACTTCGCCTCCGACCACCAGATCCGCCCGCGGGCGCTGGCCTCGGCGGGCCGCTATCTCGCCGCCGGCACCATGCCCGACCTGGGCCATCTGGGCGGCGTGCTGGCGATCTGGGACCCGCGTACGGGGGCGCTCAAGCACGCCGAGCGTAACGTGGTCAAGGACCAGAGCATCGTCTCGCTCGCCTACCGCGACGGCGTGCTGTACGGCGGCACCTCCATCTACAGCGGCCAGTCGGCCACGCCGCCGACGCAGCCGGAAGCCAAGGTGTTCGCCTGGTCGGTGAAGGAGGACCGGCTGCTGTGGGAGATCGTCCCCGCCACCGGCAAGCCGGCCGTCCCGGCGCTGACGTTCGACGCGCTGGGCCGGCTGTGGGGCATCGCGGGCGGCGAGGTGTTCTCCATCAGCACGACGGCCCGCAAGGTGACCCAGCGCGTCACGCTGTCGGACAGCAAGAGCGCGAGCGGGCAGCTCACCTTCAACCGGCGTGACCTGACCCTGTACGGAGCGCACGCCGGCCAGTACGTCTTCTCCCTGAACCCGCTGACCGGACGGCACGCCGTGGTGAAGCAGGGACCCGTGCACCAGCTCGCGGTGCACGGGTCCGGAGACGTCTACTTCGCCGAGGGGCCACGCCTGTTCCGGCTGACCCGTCAGCAGATCCGGTAGGTGTAGAAGTTCTCGAAGCGTGACAGGTAGAGGTGGCCGTCAGGGCCGAGGAGGAGGTTGGAGATCGGGCGGGCGATGAGCGTGAACGCCATCGTCCCCGGATCTATCCGGTACGCCTTCCCCTGCACCTTGCCCCAGAGGAACCCCTGGTGGAACACCAGGTTGGTGTCGAGCCAGACTTGCGTGGCGGTGGCCCACGGGTAGGTCTGGTGCTTGACCGAACGGACCGTCCGCCCGGTCGCCGGGTCGAGCTCGAACAGCGTGTCGGGGGTCAGCCCCCACAGCCGCCCCTCGCCGTCGAAGGCGATCGAGCCGAGTGCCAGGTCGCCGGCGACCGGGGTGGTCCGCCACAGCACGGCGTCCGTGGCGACGTCGTACGCGAACGCCGCCGCCTCGCCCTGGGGAGTGGCGGTGCCGCCGAAGGCGGAGGTGGCGCCGTAGATCACGCCGTCGCGGTAGGCCAAGCCCACGACGCTGTGGCCGGGGACGATGTTCCGCCTGATCACCGACCGGCCGGTGGCGGGATCGAGCAGGCCGAGCGCGCCGCCCAGCGTGCCCGACTTGGGCACCGTGCCGAAGGCGAGCCAGTCGCCGGCCGAGATCATCGCGAACGGGCGGTCCTGTTCCTGGCCGCCGAGGTCGAGCAGCAGCCGGGGCGCGTTCCCGTCGAACTCGTAGATGCGGGCTCCCGGATAGACGCCGAGGTAGAGCTTGCCCTTGTGGGTGACGATGCCCTCACTCTGGCCGACGTCCGGCCAGTTCTGCGTCTGCCCGCCGGCGGGGTCGTAGGCCGCCAGGCCGCCGGTGAAGAAGCCGCCGGCGTAGACGCGGCCGTCCGGCCCCGTGCCGAGGGAACGGATGCTGACGTGCTGGCCGGTCAGGGTCGCGTCGAGCAGCTCGCCCTGGCCCTTCTTGCGGTCGAAGTGCCAGATGCGGCCCGTCGAGCTGGTGCCGACGAGCGTGTGACCGACCCAGCCGAGGGGGCGGGCCGCGCCGTCACCATAGTCCTTGAAGCCCAGCTTCGTGATCTTTTCGGACTTGAGGTCGTACTTGACGAGCTCGTCGTTCTGGAACAGGTAGAGGTCGGCGCCGAGGCGGCCACCTCCGACGGTCAGGCTGTCGACGTCCTCGACGACGTCCTTCCACCTGCTCGTGACCAGGTCGTACACGCCCATCGGGTTGGCGCCCGTGGAGGTGACGAAGCGGACCAGCAGGTAACGGCCCGCCACGTCCACGTCGTAGGCGTAGCCGTTGCCCTGGACGGGCGGGTCGATCACCCGCTCGACCGTCCCTTCGCGGGTCAGCACCGCGACCTTCATGCTGAGCGCGCCGACGCCGGCGTACACGGTGCCGTCCTCGCCGACGGCGAGGTCTCGCACGAACTGGTCGCCGGGCACGGGGCTGCCGAGGTCGGTGCTGCGGCCGGTCGCGGTGTCGTACCGGAAGAGCTTGCCCGACGGCGAGGTGCCGCCGTAGACGGCAGATCCGTCGGGGGTGGCGGCCACCGTCCAGACGAACGTCTCGGTCGCGATGGGAATGCCCAGCTCGCTCACCTGGTCGGTGGCCGGGCTGTAGCGGAAGAGGCGGCCCATGGCGCCGGCCGTGGCGTTGTAGCTCCCCACGTAGACGGAGTGGTCGGGGGCCACGGTCACGGCCCACGAGCCCAGCGCCAGGGGCAGCGGCCGCTCGCCGATCAAGCGGCCGTCCCGTGCGTCCCGGATCCCCAGCAGCGCCGGGCCGGAGGCGCTGGAGGTGACGGAGTAGACGCGGGGGCCCTGCGGGTACCGGGCGTCCAGGGCGGTGCCCGCGGTGGTGGCGCCGGTGAGGGGCAGCGTGCCGAGAGTGTGGAAGCCACATCCCGTGGGTGGGGACGCGGTCGATTCGGCCCGGGCCGGAGAGGAGATGGATAAGGCGACGAGCAGCGCCACCAGGATGACCCGCATGGAGACCTCCGCGATCGTTAGATAACGGACCCGACCGTAATTCGCTCAGCGGATCCTGGCAAGAGGGTGTCCCCACTCCCGTCGCCCGGCGCCCGGCGGCAGGTGGCTCAGCGGAGCGCGAGTGCGGCTCGGGCGGCCAGGGCGGCCTGGGCGGCGACGCCCGGGATGCTCGCGGTGATGAACGAGCCGCCGCCGGCCAGGTCGCCGACCACGTGCAGGCGCGGATCGGCCGGCACCAGCCCGCCGGCGGGGTGCGGCGCCGCCAGGCCGCCCGCCACCAGGGAGCCGGCCAGGGACGCGGCCGCGGGCGGCACCGACCGGGGCGGCGGGTTCACGGCGTTGACGACGACGTCCGCGTCCCACGTACCGTCGTCCCACGTACCGTCGTCGCAGCGCACCCGGAACCGCCCCCGCGCCGCTTCGATCTCGCGCACGCCCCTGGCCACGGTGAGCTGCCCGCTGTCGAACAACCCCATCAGGATGGACGCGTTCACCGGCACCATGGGCTAGGCCAGGCTGGTCGCCAGCCGGAAGTGGCGCCGCAGCCGGACGCGGTCGGCCTCGGGCAGCAGCCGCCAGGCGTACGGTCCGACACTGTGCGCGGCCGACTGCAGGACGCGGCGGCCGATCTCGGGATCGCCGACGGCGGCGAGCTCCCGCCGCAACCGCCGGACGGGATCCTCCGACGGGGCCGCCAGCACGCCGGCCGCGAAGTCGTCGAAGTCCTCACCCGCCTCGGCCAGCTCGGCGCGCAGCAGCCGGACGAGGTCGTCCAGCGTGACGGCGCCGTGTTCGCGGTGCAGCGCCGCCACCCGCTCGGCGGTTACGTACCGCGGCTGGTGGCCGAGGGGGCGCTGCCAGACGTACGGCAGCAGGCCGCTGCGCGACACCAGCCGGATCGGGCCGGTGTGGCCGCGCGCGGCGAGCGAGACGACGACGTCGACCGCGGTCAGCCCGCTGCCGATGACCGCCACGGCGCTCCCCGCGGCCACCCCCTCCAGCGTGCGCGCCAGCGGGTACGGGTCGGCCACGAAACCCGGGGCCCCGCCGAGGCCGTAGAGGTCCTCGGGCGTCCCGGCGCCCACGCACAGGACCACGTGATCGGCTTCGCGCGCCTGCCCGTCCTCGGTGCGCAGCACCGGCCGCTCCCCCGAGCCGGCCAGCGCGGTGACGCGGGCCGGGACCACGTCCACGTGCCACCCGCGGCCGCGCAGCGTGGCCAGGGCCGTCTCGGCGGTCCGCGCCAGGTACCCGCCGTAGACCGCGCGGGGGACCAGCGGCTGACCCAGCAGTGCGTCGAGGTGAGCCGGCCCACGCTCGCCCAGCCAGGCCGCGTAGTGGCCGAAGTCCCCCGGGCGGATCGACATGAGGGCGGGCGGGGAGTTGACCAGCACCGAGTCCAGGTCGGGCGCGTACGCGCGGCCTCGCCACAGGTGCGCCGACGGCTCGAACACCGTGACGCCACCGGACCCCGGGGCGGTGGCGGCCAGCTGGTCCAGCAGCGCGACGGCGGCGGCGCCCCCGCCGACGATGGCGATGTCCATGTCTGTCCTCTCGTAGCGTCTCCTGAGGTCCTGAGCCTTCCGGTCACCGCCGCCGATCCCCATCCCCCGCCTCGGGCGACCGCCGGGCGGTGATCCCCCCAAACGGGGGGTTGGCGCCGGGCGGAGGATCGGGCAGGCTTCACCGGCGTACACAGCACAGGAGGGAGCCCTGGTGACCGAGCGGCGCCGCCATGCCGAGGTGATGTCCGCCGCCGAGCGCGCCGGCGACGCGCTGGAGCTGTTCAGCCGCGCCTCGGACAGGCTGCGGCGGCTCGTTCCGTACGACGCGGCCGTGTGGACCGCCACGGATCCCGAGACCGGCCTCGTCACCGCGCCCATGCTGGTGGACAACCTCGGCTCCGGCGAACGCTGCGGCGCCTACTGGGAGAGCGAGCTCCTGGAGGAGAACGTCCTGGCGTTCCGGGACCTGGCCCGGGCCGCCGTTCCCGCGGCCGGTCTGCGCGCGGCCACCGGCGACCTGCCCGCGCGCAGTGCCCGCTTCCGCCGCCTGCTGGGAGCCCAGGGCGTGGACGACGAGCTGCGTGCCGTGCTGCGGACCGGCGATCGGCCGTGGGGTGTGGTCAGCCTCTTCCGGATGCGGCCGGGCGCGGCGTTCGGCCCGGACGAGGTCGCGCTGCTCGCCGATCTGTCCGCGCCGCTGGCCGACCGGCTCCGCCGGTTCGCCCGTCCCGCCGCGCCAGGCGGCGCGACCCGCGCGTCCGCTCCCGGGCTGCTGCTGTTCGACGAGTACGGCGAGGCCACGTCCATCAACGAGGAGGCGCGCCACTATCTCGCGCTGCTGACTGACGGCCCCTCCGTGCCGTCGGCCCTGGGGCTGAGCCTGCCCATCTGGGTGGTCGGCACGGCCCTGCAGGCGCGGGCCATCTCCCGCGGCCGCGACCGCGGCACCGCCCGGGTACGCATCCGCACCGTCGACGGCCGGTGGCTGACCTGCCACGCCTCCTGCCTCACCGGCCCGGGCGGGCGGCCGGGCCCGGCGGCGCTCGTCATCGAGCCGGCGGCCCCCGCCGACCTGGCGGTCATCGTCACGCAGGCGTACGGGCTGACGCCGCGCGAGCTCGAGATCGCCCGGCTCGTCGCGCAAGGGCTGCCCACCGCCGGGATCGCCGCGGCGCTGTTCCTGTCCCCGCACACCGTCCGCGGTCACCTCAAGGCCGTCTTCGGCAAGACGGGGGTCTCCAGCCGGGGCGAGCTCGTCGCGCGGCTGTTCGCCGAGCGGTAGGTCCGGGCTCCCCGCACACCCCGGACTCCGATCGGTGGATTGGCGCGGCTGGTACGTGAGCCGGGATCTGCGGCACGGCGGTGGAACGGGGTGGCACGCCCATGGGATGTAGGCCCACTGATCGAGCCACGAGGAGATCCCATGACCTACCGGATGAAGAAGCTGCTGGTCGCGCTGGCGGCGGTCACGCTGACCGGTGCCGGCGCCGCCGTCGCCGCGCTGCCCGCCTCCGCCGGCGCGACCGTGCAGGCCGGCGCCCTGTTCAACGGGTTCGCCAAGAACCTGGACGAGGACGTCGCGCTCGCCGACGCCGAGAGCGCCGCCAGGCTGAACGCGCTGAAGCACGGGTTCACCGAGTGCGACGTGTTCGAGTCGGTGGTCTCCCAGGATCCGCGCACGCTGGTGTTCTTCGCGGTGGTCACGGTCCGCTGCGTGGACGCGGCCTAGTCAGGCAGCGCCGGGACCCGCCGAAAACCGGTGGAGTCACCGGCGCCCGCCGCTGCCGTCCGCCGACGTGACGCCACCCGGTCCCTGCCGTCCCGCCGCCCTTTCGCACGCCGGATGAATAGGGTTGTCACATGCCTGACGCACCCGATTCGAGCGCCCGGCGCAATGCCGAGGTGGTCCGTCGCTATCTCCGGATCTTCGAGACACGCCAGGTAGCCGACCTTGAGGAGCTTGTAGCGGAGGATGTGCTCATCCACGGCGCGGGACAGCACGTGCGAGGACGGCACCACCCCGAAGGGGCGATTCTGACCCCCGGATTGTCGAACTGCCGCGTACGCATCGACGATCTCTTCGCGGCCGAGGACCGGGTGACCGTGGCCTTCACGTTGACCTACACGCACGACCGCACGGGGAGGGACCTGACCATGACGGGGATCAAGTCATACCGACTTCGAAGAGGCAAGATTGTCGAGTTCTGGGGTGAGACCGACGTGTACGGTCTGTTGCGCCAGGCGAACCTCGTCCCTGACGAGATCCCGGCCTTCTGAAGGTTCGCGTAACGTCACCGCCCGCCACCTGGGACCACGCCTCCTCAGATGACCTTGCCGGGGTTGAGTATCCCGGCCGGGTCGAGGGCCGACTTGATCGCGCGGTGCAGTGCCAGCACGTCCTCGCCCAGCTCGGCGTGCATGCCGCGCTTCTTCAGCAGGCCCACGCCGTGCTCGCCGGTGACGGTGCCGCCGAGCGCGATCGCGTCGTCCAGGATCGCCTCGAACGTGAAGTCGGGGTCGCGCCGCGCGTCCACCGCCGCCCTGATCTTCTGGATCATGTCCTCCTCGGCGATGACATGGCGGCCCAGCATGTGCCCGCAGCGCTTGGGGAAGGTCTGGTCCTCGATGTGCATCGCCGCCGCGCCGGCCGCCTCGTACTCGCGTACCGCGCGCCGTACGTTGAGCGGGTTGCCGTAACCGGTGTCGGCGTCGGCGATCAGCGGCAGGTCCACGGCCTCGGCGAAGGCGGCGACCCGTGCCACCATCTGCGTCAGCGTCAGATAGCCGACGTCGGGCCGGCCCAGCACGCTGGCCGAGGTCTGGAAACCGCTGAGGTAGATCGCCCGGAAGCCCAGCTCCTGGGCCAGCCGGGCGCCGGTCCCGTCGTACGCGCCGGGCGCCACCAGGATCTCGGGAGCGCCGATCAGCTCCCGCAACCTGGTCGTGTGTCGTGTCATGTGCCCTGTCCCCCGTCCCCTCGTCCCGCGCCCCCTACCCGGCGCCCGCCACCGGTCACGTGAGCCTCGACGAGCCCCGGATGCGCCCCTCCCGGAACCCCGTCACGGCGATATGAGGAACCCACTGGACGGCCCCGCGCGCAGGCGCTTCGGTGTGAACCATGCGCGTCGTCGGATTCTGGCTCTTCTTGCTGATCGTCGTCGTGGCGACGCTGGCCAAGCTGGAGCGCGGCCTGGCGATGGGCGTGCTCGCCACGATCGTCGCCGTCGCCGCGTGCGTGACGGTGGCCGTGCTCTGGTCGAGGTGGGGCCGGCGGCTGAGCGCCGGGGGACGCAAGCGCAGGCGGCGGACGCTGTACGCGGTCGTGATCCTGCTCAGCGTCGGCTGGGCGGCGGCCAACGGCCTCGGATCCGTCCTGGCGCAGTGGGGGAACGGCGGGAGCACCGAGGAGGTCCGGCTGGGGTTCACCACCATGCTGTGGTGGGGGCGGATCGGCAAAGGGCTGCAGTTCGCCGCCGGCCTGGTCGTCCTGATCGACCTTGCCGACCCGGACAGGCTGCGCGAGGCGGGCAAGCGGGCCCGGCTCCGGCAGCGCGGCATCGACCCGAGGATCGCCGAGCGCCGGAGCACCGACACCAACCTCCGGATGGCCGCCTGGCTGCACGAGCACATCGTCACCCGCCCGCTGCTGGTGGGGCCGCCCATCGGTGGCGTCCAGCACGCGCAACACGGTGATCCCGTCCTGGTCGACGCCGAGAGCGTGGTGGACGTGCCGGACGAGGCGCCGTTCAGCCTGCTCGACCACCGCGTCCTCCATGCCCGGTTCAGCGGCGAGGTCGACGGGCGGGCGATCACCTCCGAGGACGAGAAGCGGCTGTACGCCATGGTGTGGGAGCTCATGACCGAGCGCCTCACCGCCGGGGAGGCCGCACGGCTGCACCGGACCCGCAGATGGCGGTCGATGGGACGCACGGCCCTGCTCGCCGGATTCTTCCTCTTCTTCGGAGCGGTGCTGGTGTCGGCCTACGCCCAGGTGTACCTGGGTGACTGGTTCACCCTCGCGTCCGGCGTGATCGCGGTGGCCATCGTGGCGGTGTTGTCCCAGGGTGAGGGCGAGCTCTACGAGCGCTGGCTGCACGCCGTCCACCTGCCCGCGAGGGTCGTCACCGAAGGGCTCGCGAGGCTGCTCGACCGCGAACGCCCGGCCCACCCGCTGCGGTGGTTCGGCCTGTTCCTGTTCGTCTACGGCTTCGCCCTGGACCTGCTCGCTTCCTAGGCCGTGCGCACCGACGCCCGCCCGGACCGGCGACGGCGGGACGGCCGGGCAGTCCGTACTTACCTGCGCACGCGAGACGAGACGTACCGTCTCGTGTTATGGTGAAGCCCTCCTGAACCCGGACCGATGAGGATGACGCCATGCCCCGATTGACCGACCCCCTACGCCGCGACGAGACCTTCGTGGCGGTCACGGACGGCAACCGCCTGTGGGTGGAGACGGCCGGCGACCCGGAGCGTCCAGCCCTGTTGCTGGTGATGGGCGCCAACGCGAGCGGGCTGGGCTGGCCCGACGAGCTGGTCGAGCTGCTGGCCCGCGACCACTTCGTCGTCCGCTACGACCACCGCGACACCGGACGCTCCACCCATGCCTTCGACGAGCGCCCCTACCCGATCCGGGCGCTGGCGGACGACGCGATCGCGGTCCTCGACGCGCTGCGGATCGCGCGTGCCCATGTGGTCGGGATGTCTCTGGGCGGCACGCTGGTGCAGTTGCTGCTCCTGGACCACCCGGACCGGCTGCTGAGCGCCACGATCTTCGGCTCCGCCCTGCTCGGCGGCGCGGCCCCCGATCCGGCCATCGCCGACGACGACCTGCCCGGGCCGGACCCCCGGCTGCTCGCCCTGTGGGCGGAGCTCGGTCAGGAGCGCGACCAGGAGGCGGAGCTGCGCTGGCGCGTCGAGCACTGGCGGGTGCTGAACGGCGACGTCCTGCCGTTCGACGCCGAGGAGTTCGCCGGGCTCGAACGCCGGATCGCCGCCCACAGCGGCACCTGGCGCGGTCCCGTCGCCCATGCCCTGGCCGACCAGTCGGGCATGGCCCGCGGGGCCGAGCTCGCGCACGTCACGGTGCCCACCCTGGTGATCGACGCGCCGGAGGACCCCATCACCCCGCCGCCGCACGCCGCCCGGCTGGCCCGTGCCATCCCCAGCGCCACCCTCGTCACCGTGCCCGGCCTCGGCCACGCCCTGCCCCGCGCGGTCGTACCGTCCCTCGCCGCGGCGATCACCGCACACACCGGCCGCCCTTCGTGACACGGTCGAGGCACCACCCACACAGCAGCACGCCGACCTGACCGAGCGGGCTAGAGCGGACCGGCGTCGCGGGTCGTCGGCATCCGCTCGGGCGGGGCGCCGTCGAGCCGGTTCCCGGTCCGTACGCTGTGCAGGACGTCCCGGACCGCGGCGATCACCAGCTCGGGATCGTCGTGCCGGTGGCGAGCAGGCTCCTGGCCGCCGGTGCCCGGAACGCTCCGTACCCGACCTTGGCGTGCTCTATCGTCTGCTGAGCGACCGCTGATCGGAAAGGACCCCCCCTTGCGTATCGAGCACAAGCCCGCCACCGGCGGCGACGAGCTGGTCGAGCGGGTGCATGCCCTGCTGGCGGCGCCCCGGCCCTGGTCCGTCACCCAGGTGGGCGACCCCGTGCTGCGCCGCCCGGCCCAGCCGTACGACGGCCAGCTCCCCGACGGCCTGCTGCGCAAGCTGCTCGACGCGATGTTCCTGCACCTGCCGGGCGTCGGGGTGGGGCTCGCCGCGCCGCAGGTGGGCATCCCGCTGGCGCTGGCCGTCATCGAGGACCCCGCCGACGTGCCGCCGGAGATCGCCGCGGAGCGCGAGCGCGTGCGCCAGCCGCCGCTGGAGCTCGTCAATCCCGTCGTCACCCCCTTGGGGTCCCGCTATCACGCCTTCTACGAGGGGTGCCTCAGCGTCGAAGGGCTGACCGCCGTCGTCCCGCGCCATGCGGAGGTGCGGCTGTCGGCGCTCGACGGGAACGGGCACGCGTACGAGATGGAGCTGTCCGGCTGGCCGGCCCGGATCGCCCAGCACGAGACCGACCACCTCAAGGGCATGCTCTACCTCGACCGCGCGGAGCCGCGCTCCCTGTCGACCACCGCCAACTACGAGCGCTTCTGGGCTCCCCCGCAGGCCCAGGGCTGACGACCGGCCCGGCGATCCACCGGCCGCTCAAGGAGGAGGCGCGGCGATCCGTACGCGGTCGCCGTCACCGTCGGACAGGAACGCCGCCAGCGCCCGCCCCTGCTCGGCCACGGCCTCGCGGTCGGCCGGGGAGAAGGGGCGCAGCGGGAGGACGGTCACGGTGCCGGCCTCGGCGTTCCAGGTCGCGGCGACCCGGCCGTCGACGAGGACGACGCGGGCGCCGGCGACCGACAGGCCGCGGTGGGCGTCGTCGATGATCCGGCCGCGGTCGTGGTAGCCGAGGATCGCGTTGTCGAAGGCCGGCAGGAACCGTACCGGGGCGGGGGTGTCGGGGTCGGGGCGCGGCGCGCCGGGCAGGTCCAGCAGCTCGCGGCCCCGCTCGTCACGGAAGGCGACCAGCTCCCCGCGCATCGCGGCCACCGCGCCCGGCAGCCCGGCCAGGCCGCACCAGGCGCGCAGGTCGGCCGTGGCGGCGGGACCGAACGCGGCCAGGTAGCGCCGTACGAGCGCCTGGCCCACCGGGTCGCCGCCGTCCGGGGGCAGGGGGTCGATCTCGCGGCCCAGCCAGGACGAGAGCAGCGCGTTGCGCACTCCCGCCCGCGCCCGCCACACCCCACGCGGCGGCAGCTGCACCATCGGCAGGAGCGCGGCCACCAGCATCTCCCCCAGCGCCCGCGGCCCCGGCTCGGGCCACCGCCCCGCCAGCGCCCGGGCGAGCTCGCCCATCGAGCGGGGCTCGCCGTCGGCCATCACCGCCAGGCCCGCCGCGGCGAGCTCGCCGAGGTCCACCCCGGCGAGCTCGCGGCGGTAGGTCCCCAGCACCCGCTGACGCAGCATGGCGTCGTGGCGGGCCCGCCAGGCCAGGACGTCGTCGGCGGCGAGGAGGTGGACGGTGCGCCGCATGAGGTGGGTACGCACCACGCGCCGCCCGGTCAGCAGGTCGGAGAGCACCGCCGGGTGGAACGCGCGCAGCCGCGACCAGAGCCCGACGAACGGTTCCTGCGGTTCCTGCGCCTGCAGTCCGCCGAGGTGCGCGACGGCGTCCAGGGCCGGCATGTCGGAGCGGTCGAGCAGCAGTTGCCGGGCGAGCGTCGCGCGGTTGAGCGCCCGGGTTCCGAGAACGGTCATGCCGCGACGCGCTCGCCGGCCGGCCGCCGCCGCAGCGCCGCCCGGGTCAGGGCCGGCGGCCGGTAGGCGACGTCGAGCGGGCCGATGTCGGTGCCGGGAGGCACGATCTCGTCGATCCTGTCGAGGAGGTCGTCGCCGAGGACGGTGCCGGCGCCGGCCAGCAGGTCGTCGAGCTGCTCCATGGTGCGCGGACCGATGATCGCCGAGGTGACGCCCGGGTGGGCGACCGCGAACGCCATCGCCAGGTGGGTCAAGGGGATCGCGGCCTCCTCGGCCAGCAGGGCGAGTCGCTCGACGGTGTCGAGGGTGCGCTGGTCGGTCATGTGCCTGGGCACCCAGGCCATCCGGTTCCCGGAGGTCCGCACCTCGCGGCCCTTGCGGTAGCGGCCGGTGAGCAGGCCCATGGCGAGCGGGCTCCACACGAGCGCGCCCATGCCGTAGCGCTCGCAGACCGGCAGCACCTCGCGCTCGACGCCGCGGTTGACCAGCGAGTACGGCGGCTGCTCGGTGCGGAAGCGCGCCAGGCCGCGCCGCTCGGCCACCCACTGGGCCTCGACGATGTCCGCGGCCGGGAAGTTGGAGGTGCCGATGGCGCGCACCTTGCCGCTGCGCATGAGGTCGGTCAGCGCGGAGAGGGTCTCCTCGATGTCGGTCCGCGGGTCCGGGTGGTGGATCTGGTAGAGGTCGATGTGGCCCGTACGCAGGCGGCGCAGCGAGTGCTCGACCTCGGTGACGATCCAGCGCCGGGAGTTGCCGGCCCGGTTGGGGTCGTCGCCCATCGGGCCGTTCACCTTGGTGGCCAGGACGATGTCGTCGCGGCGGCCCTTGAGCGCCTTGCCGACGATCTCCTCGGTCTCGCTGTAGGAGTAGACGTCGGCGGTGTCGATGAAGTTGATCCCGGCGTCGACGGCCCGGTGGATGATGCGGGCGCAGTCGTCGTGGTCGGGATTGCCGACCCGGCCGAACAGCATGGTGCCCAGGCAATAGGGGCTGACCTGTATTCCGGTGCGTCCCAAAGGCCGCATTCTCATGTGGATGTCCCTTCGATCTTCCTCTGGGGGCGTGGTGCGGCGTCCCGCACCACGCCGGACGCTCAGCCGTTGTATTCGCTCGCGACGTCCACGACCCAGACGACACCGAAGCGGTCCCTGAGCATCCCGTAGAGCGGGGACCACTGCGCGGGCTCCAGCGCCCGCACGACGGTCGCCCCGGCGGAGAGCTTCTCCCAGTACGCGGTGACCTCCTCCGCGGTGTCGCCGCGCAGGGAGACGAAGAACGCGTTCTCACCCTGGTCCCACGGCATCCCCGCGGGCACGTCGTACGCCATCACGTGGAAACCGCTGTCCGCGGCCACCTGGCCCCACATCACCTGGTCCGCCGCGGCGGGGTCGTCAACGTTCCCGGCGTCCTTGTAGGTGACGACGGCGAGGTGACCGCCGAACACGGACCGGTAGAACTCGAGCGCCGCGCGGGCGTCGCCCCGGAAGTTCAGGTGGGTGACGGACTTGACGGACATTCTTGGCTCCTGACTTCGATCATTCGTCGTGCACGCCGTCGTCCGGCGCGGGACAAACAGTCGCAGGAGTAGCGGTCAGGGTGTGGCCGCTACTTGCGGCAACATGGAGGGCATGCCGAAAACTTCAGCGCGGCTGCTGGCGTTGCTCTCGCTGCTCCAGACGCGCCGGGACTGGCCGGGAGCGCTGCTGGCCGAGCGGCTGGACATCAGCCCGCGCACCGTGCGCCGCGACGTCGACCGCCTGCGCGAGCTCGGATATCCGATCATGACCTTCAAGGGGCCCGACGGCGGATACCGGCTGGAGGCCGGCGCGGAGCTGCCCCCGTTGCTGTTCGACGACGAGCAGGCCGTCGCCCTGGCCGTCGCGCTCCAGATCGCGGCCACGTCAGGGGCCGGCATCGAGGAGGCCGCGTCGCGCGCGCTGAACACCGTCCGCCAGGTCATGCCCGCGCGGCTGCGCCACCGGATCGACACCCTCCGGGTCACCGCCGTCGAGCCGCCCGCGACCCGGCCGGAGCCGCCGGTCGACGGCGGCGTGCTCACCGCGCTCGGCGCCGCCGTCCACGCCCGCGAGGTGCTGCGCTTCGACTACGCCCAGCCGGGAGCCGACAACGGCGGCGGGCAGGCCCCGCCGCGCCGGGTGCAGCCGCACCACCTCGTCACCTGGGGCGGGCGCTGGTACCTCGTCGCCTGGGACCTCGACCGCGAGGACTGGCGCACCTTCCGCGCCGATCGGATCACCCCGCGCACGCCCACCGGGCCCCGCTTCACCCCGCGCGAGCTGCCCGGAGGTGACGTGGCCGGCTTCGTGAGCGGCCGGTTCCGCGGCTCCGACGGCTCGGGCGACTGGCCCTGCCGCGGCGAGGTGATCCTCGACCTGCCCGCCGACATGGTGTCCGGCTACACCCGCGACGGCGTCGTCGAGGCGCTCGGCCCGGACCGCTGCCGGGTGGTCCTGGGCTCGTGGTCCTGGCCCGGCCTGGCCGCCGCCGTCGGCAGGTTCGACGCCGACATCGAGGTCGTCGGGCCGGCCGAGCTCAAGGACGCCTTCGCGCTCCTGGCCCGCCGTTACTCCGCCGCCGCGACCGGCGCGCCCGCCCCGCCCCGCCGCCCGTGAGCCCGCGAGCCCGTGAGCCCGTGAGCCCGCGAGCCCGTGAGCCACTTCCGGGACCGGCCACCCCCAGGCGTATCTTCGATTTGAAGATACTCCGGAGTGGAGGAAATATGGACGTCCTTGTCATAGGCGCCGGCGTCGGCGGCCTGGCCGTGGCCCGCGTGCTGCTGGCGGCCGGTCACCAGGTGCGGGTCTTCGAGCAGGCCCCGGCGCCCCGGACGGGCGGCAAGGCCTTACTCGTCTGGAGCAACGGCAACGCCGTGCTGGAGGATCTTGGCGTGAGCCTGGCCGGCGCCGGGGCCCGGATCGACCGGATCGACGGGCTGGCCTCCGACGGCCGGCTGCGTACCACCATGGACATCGCCCACGCGGCCGACCGGTACGGCTTCCCCACCCAGGCCGTCCCCCGAAGCCTCCTGCAGGATCGCCTGACCGACGGGCTGCCCGGCGACCTCGTCCGCTACGGCGTCGCCTGCCGGGACGTCACCCAGGACGGCGACCGGGTCACCGCGGCCTTCGCCGACGGGTCGACCGCCACGGGAGACCTGCTCATCGGGGCCGACGGCCACCACTCGGTCGTACGGCGGCAGCTGTGGGGCGACGGCACCGTCCGGCCGGCCACGTTCGGCACGTGGCAGGGGCTGAGCCCGATCGGGATCGACATCACCGACACGACCCGGCACCTCATGATCTCGGGCCGGGAGGGCGCCTGCGGGCTCATGCCGGCCGGGAAGGGCCTGCTGCAGTGGTGGTTCGACGTACGCTGGTCACCCGCCGACCCGCGGCCGGCCGCGCCGCTGGCCGAGCTCAGGCGCCGGTTCGGCCACTGGGCCTCGCCCGTTCCCGAGGTGCTCGCCGCCGCCACCAAGCAGGACCTGGAGTTCTTCGGCCACCACTGGAACAGGGTCCGCAAGGTCTGGGGCGAGGGCCGCGTCACGCTGGCCGGCGACGCCGCCCACACGATGCCGCCCACCCTGGGGCAGGGCGCCAACCAGACGCTCGAGGACGCGTGGGTGCTCGGGCGCGAGCTCGCCAAGGGCGGCGACCCGTCGGTACGGCTGCGCGCCTACGAAAGGGCCCGCTACCCGCGCATCTCCCTGGTCTCCCGGCTGGCCAGGCGCAATCCCGCCAACTGGCGCATCCCGCCGATGATCGCCCGGCTGTTCCCCGAGACGATGCAGACCGCCATGCTGGCCCGCTTCAGCAACCGCCTCTCCGATCTTCCGGGGCGGGTGACGCAGGGGTAGGCTCGGGCCCGTCCCGCGTGCAGAGGGGGTCGTGACGTGACCGTGACGGAAGACGATCATGACGGCCGGTCGTCGGCCTGGCACGCGGCCTGGGAAGTGCTGGCCCCCGTGACAGACCTGGTCACGCCGATGGCGGTGCGGGTCGCGGCCTCGCTGGGGCTCACCGATCTGATGGCCGGCGACGCGGTGCCCGTCGAGGAGCTGGCCCGCCGGTCCGGCACCGACGCCGACGCGCTGGCCCGGCTGCTGCGGCTCCTGGTCTGCCGGGGCGTGTTCACCGAACGGGAGCCGGGCAGGTTCGCCGTCAACGGGCCCGCCGCGCTGCTGGCGTCCGGCCACCCGTCCGGCATGCGGGAGCGGCTCGACCTGGGCGGCTTCGGGGGGCAGATGGACCTGGCCTTCACCGGCCTGCTGCACACGGTCCGCACGGGGCAACCGGCGTGGGAGACGGTCTTCGGCGCCCCGATCTGGCGCTATCTCGCCACGAACCCGCAGATGGGCGCGTCCTTCGACGCGATGATGGCCTCCGTGGCCGACGAGGTCGCCGACGCGGTGCAGGCGTACGACTGGTCCGGCGTGCGGCACGTGGTCGACGTCGGCGGCGGCACCGGGGCCCTGCTCGCCGGCCTGCTGCGCGCCGACCCGGACCTGCGGGCCACGCTCGTGGACCTGCCGGACACCGTGGAGCGGGGCCGGCGGCACCTGGCCGAGAGCGGCCTGGAGGCGCGGTGCGAGTTCGCCGGCCAGAGCTTCTTCGATCCGCTGCCCGCCGGGGGCGACGTGTACGTGGTCAGGCGGGTGGTGCACGACTGGGGCGACGACGAGGCCGTACTGATCCTGCGCCGGTGCGCCGAGGCGGCCGGACCGCACGGACGGGTCGTGGTGATCGACACACCGGGCGATGCCGACGCGGCCATGTTCGCCGAGATGAGCCTGCGCATGCTGGTGCTCAACGGCGGACGCGAGCGCACCGCCGACGACTACGCCGCCATCACCGCCGAGGCCGGGCTCCACCTCGCCGGAGTCCGCAGCACCCCGCTCGGCCACCTCCTCCTCGACTGCGTCCCCCTGGTCAGCCGAAGCTGATGACCGACCGCCTGCCGGAGTGCCCCTCGGCCATGGCGTCGAGCGCCGTGTCGGCGTCGCGCAGGCCGATCGGGGTGAACTCGGGCAGGATGCCGTGCGCCACCGAGAACGCGAGGGTGTCCCGCGCGTCATGCGGGGAGCCGGACGGATTGATCAGGGTGTGCAACCGGTTGAGCGCCATTGCGCACATCAGCGGGGCCGCGGCGACCGGGTCGAGCCCTTCCGGCAGCGGGGTCACGAAGTCGGCCACGACACGCCGGGACCGGCGGCGGCCACCACGCCGGTGATCTCGTGGCCGGGCACGACCGGGAAGCGGGCGATGGGCCAGTGACCCTGGAGCACGTCCAGGTCCGTGTAGCAGACCCCGCACGCGGTGATCTCGACCAGGACCTCGCCCGGGCCGGGTTCGGGCACGTCGCGTTCGGTGACCGTGAGCGGCGCATCGGCCGCGGTGGCAATGGCCGTGAACATGAGTGGACCTCGGTTTCGGGTTGTCTCTGTAACGTTCTACAACGGTCGCCGCACCGGCCACCGTCGCCACACCGCGACGTGCAGGATCACCACGGTGCTCAGCGCGTTCAACGTGACGTGCGTGGTCCAGCTCCATTCGCGCTCCTGCGGCACGCCGAGGGTGTGGGCGAGCATCGGCAGCGACCAGACCAGCAGCGCGGTGAGGAGTGCCGCGACCGACACGGCGATGGCGCGACCCGGCGCGAGCCTGGTCACCCGGATCGCCGGCCAGACCTCGAACAGCATGGACACCAGCAGGATGCCGCCGATTCCGGCACCCGCGACCGCGGTGATCCGGGTTCCAGGCCAGGTGAGGCCGTCGGCGAGCAGGTAACTGCCCCACCCGCAGGCGATCACGACCGCGTTGCCGAGCAGCAGCCGCAGCCACTCACGGCCGATCCGCGCGAACGGCCAGCCGCGCAAGGCGGTGTAGAAGATCATCTGCCACAGGCCGATCGACGTGCACCAGGCACCGTAGTCCTCCCCCGGAATCGCGTGCGAGCGCACCGCGACCGCCCAGGCGATCAGGCCGAGCAGCCAGCACAGCGCCAGGGCGGCGAGACCGGCCGGGACCCGGCCGAGGCCCCTGAGTGGCCGGCGTTCGCAGACCAGGGTCAGTTGCAGCATGATCGTGAAGATGCCGCCGGCCAGCTGCACCGTGGCCGGATAGGCGCCGGGGTGGGCAGGGCCCGGCGCGAACACGCCGACCAGGTCGGGCCCGTTGACCACGAGCTGGCCGAGCATGGTCAGCAGTACGCCGCCGGCCGCGACGATCGCGGTGTCGTACAGGCCGGACCAGGGGCGCGGGAGCAGCGTGCCGGGCCAGTCCTCCCACCAGAACGCGATCATCGCCATGACCGGCAGCGCGAACGTGATGATCGGCCCGAGCAGGATCAACGAGTGGTGGGCACCGCCCGCGCCGACGGACAGCAGCACGGTGACGGGGACGACGAAGCCCAGGCCGATCAGGCCGCGCGGCGGCTGGTGCCGTCTGGCGGCGGCCAGCGCGGCCGGGCCGAGCGCGTCCGGCCGGCTGACCGACGGGCGGTTGTCGAGGGCGCCGGCAGATGGTGCGGCCGTCGGCACCGCCAGCTGCTCAGAGGACATTTTCCAACCGGATCGGCAGCCGGTGCATGCGCCGGCCGGTCGCGTGGTGCACGGCGTTGGCGACCGCCGCGGCCACCCCGACCATGCCGACCTCGCCGACGCCCTTCACGCCGAGGGGGTTGAACAGCAGGTCGGGTTCGTCGATGAACTCGACCTCGATCCGGTGGATGTCGGCGTTGACCGGCACCGGGTACTCCTCCAGCGTGGTGTTGAGGAACCCGCCGAAGCGCTCGTCCACGTCGCTCTCCTCGCGCAGTGCGGCGCTGATCCCCCACACCACGGCGCCCCGCACCTGGCTCGCCGCGGTGACCGGGCTGGCCACCCGGCCGCAGTCGGCGACGCTGACCACCCGCGGCACCCGGATGCGCCGCGTGGTGGGTTCGATCCGCACTTCGACGAAGTGCGCGATCCAGCTGAAGGTGACGAACTCGGGGTAGACCGGGCCGGCGTAGGCGAGGAAGCCGCCGTCGAGCCGCTTGAGGATCTCCGGGGTCTGGCCGGGCGCGAGCGTGGTGGCCTCGGCCGTCACCACCGATCTGCCCTGGGCGCGGACCGCGGCCGCGATGTCCACGCCGCCGGGGCCGGTGACATCCAGGGCTTTGCGCAGCTCCTCGATGGCGGCCCGCACGGCGGGCAGCGCGGTCGCGGTGCCCCAGGAGCCCGCGGTGAGATGCTGCGGCACCAGGCGGGTGTCGCCGACCTGCACGATCACCTTGTTCACCGGCACGCCGAGGTCGCGGGCGACGAGCAGCGCGATGGCCGAGCGGATGCCCTGGCCCATCTCGTGCCCGCCGACGGCCACGGTGACGGTGCCGTCCTGCGCTGCCGTGATGTGCGCGACGGCGGGCACCATGCCGCCCGGATAGCAGCCTGCCGCCACGCCCCAGCCGAGGATCGTACCGTCCTCGGCGATCATCGATCCTGGCCGCGGATCGCGCCGGTCCCAGCCGAACCGGGCCGCGCCGCGACGCAGGCACTCGGCCAGGTGCCGGCCGGAGAACGGCAGACCGGTGACCGGGTCGGCCGCGGCGTCGTTGGCCAGCCGCAGTTCCACCGGGTCGCGGCCGGTCGCGTGGGCGAGCTCGTCCATCGCGGACTCGAACGCGAACATGGCCGGGCTCTCCCACGGCGCGCGCATGAAACCGGGGGTCTGCACATCGGTCCGCACCAGGCGCTGCCGGCCGCGGAACGCGGGCACCGCGTAGAGCCGGGAGGAGACCGTGGTGACCTCGCACGGGAACAGGTCGTGTCTCGAGGTCTGCTGGTCGACCTCGTGGATCGCGGCGAGCAGGTTGCCGTTCTCGTCCGCGCCGAGCCGTACGGTGTGCACCGAGTTCGGGCGGAAGCTGCCGAGGTGGAAGGTCTGCGGCCGGGGCAGCACCATCTTGACCGGCCGGCCGAGCCGGCGGGAGGCGATGGCGATCGGCCCGAGGTGCCCGTACAGGGAGTTCTTGTTGCCGAACCCGCCGCCGATGTAGGGCGAGCTGACCTCGACGTCGGCCGGGTCCAGGCCGAGCTGGGTGGCCAGGCCGAAGCGCACCGCGTTCGCATTCTGCGTGCTGTCGTCGACGATGAGCCTGTCGCCGTCCCAGCGCACGACGCTCGCGTGCGGTTCCATCGGCACCGCGTGCTGCGCGGGGTGTTCGTAGGTGCCAGTGATCCGCACCGGGCTGGCCTCGAACGCCGCGTCCGCGTCGCCGATGCTGATGTCGGCCAGCGGTGGCAGCGGGATCGCCCGCTCCTGCAGCAGGGTGTCGGCGCCCGCGGCGTCGATCTTCACCGTGAACGGTTCCGGCCGGTACTCGGCCGTGATCAGCCGCGCTGCCTCGGTCGCGGCGACCAGGTTGTCGGCGACGATGAGGGCGATCGGCTGGCCTCGGTAGGCGACGTGGTCGCCGCGCAGTGGTTGCAGGCTCTGCACCGCGTGCCCGCCGGCCATGACGAAGCCGACGTCGCGCAGTTCGTCCGGGCCGAACGTGGTCTCCACCAGCAAAACGCCGGGCACGGCCGCGGCGGCCGAGGTGTCGATCGCCACGATGCGGCCCTTGCCGATCCGCGCGGTGGCGAACGCCGCGTACGCGACGCCCTCCGGTACGCGGTCCGCGCTGTAACGAGCCGTGCCGGTGACCTTCTCGTAGGCATCGACGCGGCGGGTGTCCAGCGGTGGCATACCTGTGGCGGGGGTGTCGGTGACGGTCATCGGGTGGCTCGCTCTCCTGCCGCGCGCAGCGCGTCGGCGACCGTGCGAATGCCCAGTTCGACGCGGAATCCGTTGGAGGTGCCGGGGCGGGCCGCGGCGAAGGCGGCCTCTCCGGCCTGGCGGGCGGTCCGCGGGGTCAGCCGCTGACCGAGCAGGCTCCGTTCGGCCTCCGTCGCCCGCCACGGGCGGGTGGCGACACCGCCGAGCGCGATCCGGCACTCGCCGACCACGCCGTCGCCGTCGAGGGTCAGGGTGACGGCGGCCGAGGTGAGGGCGAACGCGTAGGACTCGCGATCGCGAATCTTCAGGTACGTGGATCCACGTCCGGCCGGAGTCGCCGGCACCCGGATGCGGACGATGAGTTCGTCCGGGGCGAGCACGTGTTCGCGGGCCGGGTCGTCGCCGGGTTCGACGTGGAGTTCGGCGATCGGCACGCCGCGTTCGCCGTCAGGTCCGGCAACGTCCACGACGGCGTCGAACGCGATCAGCGCGATGGCGAAGTCGCCGGCGTAGGTGGCGATGCACGAGTCGCTGCCGCCGAGCAGGGCGTGGCCACGGTCGTGGCCGCCGATGGCGGCGCAGCCGCTGCCCGGTTCGCGCTTGTTGCAGGGGAATTCCGAACCGCCGCGGAAGTAGGTACAGCGGGTGCGCTGCAACAGGTTCCCGCCGACGGTCGCCATGTTGCGCAACTGCTGCGACGCGGCGCGCCACAGCGACTCCGACAGGCACGGGTAGCCGGCCTTGATCGCCGGGTGGTCGGCCACATCGGCCATGCGCGCGCCGGACCCGAGGACCAGCTCCCGCTCGCCGACGTCGATGGTGTTCAGCTCGGCGAGCCGGTGCACGTCGATGACCGCAGGCGGTGCCTCGATGCCCAGCTTCATCAGGTCGTACAGGGTGGTGCCGCCGGCCAGGATCCTGGTGCCGGGCTGGGCGGTGCGCAGCGCGTCCAGGGCGGCGTCCACGGTTTCCGGCGCGAGATAGGTGAAGGCGCGCATGACGTCAGGCCCCGTTCCGCGTCGCGTCCGCGGTCTGCCGGACCGCCGCGACGATGCCCGCGTACGCGCCGCACCGGCAGATGTTGCCGCTGAGGTATTCGCGGATCTCGTCGTCGGTCCCGGTGTGGCCCTCGGCGATGCAGGCGATGCCGGACATGATCTGGCCGGGCGTGCAGTAGCCGCACTGCAACGCGTCGTTGTCGATGAATGCCTGCTGCAACGGGTGCAGGCCGCCGCCGTCACCCGCGACGCCCTCGATGGTGGTGACGGCCTGACCGGCGACCTGAACCGCGGGCGTCAGGCAGGACACCACCCGCCGGCCGTCCACGTGCACCGTACAGGCGCCGCAATGGCCCTGGTCGCAGCCCTTCTTCGAGCCGGTCGACGCGAGCCGCTCGCGCAGCACGTCGAGCAGCGATTCCCTCGGGTCCAACCTGAGCCGGACCTGCTCGCCGTTCACCGTGCAGGCGAGCTCCACCGTCAAGTCATTCATCGACATGCCGCAACCCTTCGTAGGCCATCCAGGTTGCTCCGGCCGTGCGTCGTTACCCAGACCCCCGCTCCGCGTACGTCCCGTGTGCCTACCACCAGCAGGGTCAGGCCGGCGGTATCGACCCTGCCCACCTGGCGTGATACTGGAGGCATGGCTACCCGTCCCGGCCTCCGCACCGACCCGGCAGCGGTGCCGGGCCCCGGCCCGGAACCGGGGCATGAGCGGCACCTGGACCCGCGCGCCGAGCTGAGCGCGTTCCTGCGCACCCGCCGGGCCCGGCTGAAGCCGGGCGACGTGGGGCTGGCCGAGCACGGCCGGTCACGCCGGATGCCGGGCCTGAGGCGGGAGGAGCTGGCCCAGCTCGCCGGGGTCTCGGTGGCCTATTACACCCGCCTCGAACAGGGCAACGCCCGCAACGTCTCGGTCGAGGTGCTGGACGCGATCTCCGGTGCGCTCAAGCTCTCCGACGCCGAGCACGCCCACCTGGTGCACCTCGCCAAGCCGAAGGAGCGCAGGCGGCGGCCCGCGCCGCAGCGCCAGCGGGTGCGGCCCGCGTTGCTGGACCTGCTGACGGCGATGGAGGGCGTGCCCGCGTACGTGTGGGGCCGCCGCCCCGACGTGCTGGCGTGGAACCGCACTGCCTCGGCGCTCTTCGGCGACTGGGCGGCGCGGGCCCCGCAGGAGCGGAACTGGGCCAGGATCGCCTTCCTCGACCCGGCGGCCCGGCGGCTCTTCGCCGACTGGGAGGCCAAGGCTTCCGACGTGGTGGGGAACCTGCGGCTGGACGCCGGGCTGCACGCGGACGATCCGCTGCTCGCGGCGCTGATCGGGGAGTTGTCCAGGAAGAGCGGGGACTTCCGCAGGCTGTGGGCGGCCCACGACGTCAAGAGGAAGGCGTACGGCAGCGTACGGATCAGGCACCCGCTGGCGGGTGAGCTGACGCTCCGCTACGAGAACTTCACGCTTCCCGGCGATCAGGAGCAGTCGGTGTCGACCTACCACGCCGAGCCCGGTTCGGCGTCGGAGGAGGCGCTGCGCCTGCTGGCGAGCTGGGGCGCGGACGCGTCCCGTGACCGGTCGGCCGGCGGCCGCTGAGCCCGCTCAGGCCCGCTCGCCGGGCCCCTCGGGTCGCCGGCAGGCCGCCGTCCATGTGCAGGTCGTGGGAGGTTGATCCCGGTGGCGGGGCGCGGTCAGGCGCGGAAGACCTTCCGGAGGAGCTCGGCGAACTCGGCGGGGTGCGTGGTCAGGCCGGTGTGCCCGCCGGGGAAGTGCACGAGCTCCGTGCCGAAGCGCTCGGCCAGGAACGCCGCCGGTCGGTAGGGCAGCTCGCCGGCCGAGTCCTGGCCGCACGCCAGCACCAGCCGGTCCGAGAGCCGCTCCAGCCGGTGGACGTCCGGGGTGTAGGACATGAACGCGGGGACGATGCGCCCGACGAAGTAGGGCAGGTTGGCCATCGTCTGCTCGGCCCGTGCCGCCGCCTGCGGCGGAAGCCTGACCTCGGCCCCGGCCCCGGCGTCGGCATCGGCGTCGGCGTCGCCGCCGTCCCCGTCCCCGTCCTTCTTCAGCCCCGCCGCGAACACGGCCATCGCCGGCATGAGCCCCTCCGCGCGGAACGTCTCGCGTACGCGGGCGATGAGGGCACGATGCTCGTCGGCGTCCGGCAGGACCTCCACCACCGGCGGCTCGTGCGCGACGACGCGTTCGAGGCGCTCGGGGTGGGTGGCGAGCAGGTGCAGGGAGACGATCGCGCCCGAGCTGGCGCCGAACACGCGGGCGGGCTCGCCCGGCGACAGCAGCTCCAGCAGCCGATACGCGTCGTCGGCGTGCTCGGCCACGTGCTGCTCGGCCTCCGGATCGTCCAGCGTGCTGCGGGACATGCCGCGCGGGTCGTAGGTCACGACCGTGTGGTCGGCGGCCAGGTCGCCGGCGACGCCGTCGAAGGACGCCGCCCCGCCCGACCCTCCGGGGATCAGCAGCAGCAGGGGCCCTTCGCCGCGTACCTCGTAGTGCAGGGTGGCACCGCTCACGCGCAGGCTGCCGGCGGTCGGGGTGGTCATTTCTGGTCTCCTTCTCGGGACGGGGGCCAACGCTCCAGAAGGGTGTGCAGGGCGTCGAGGGCACGGACCCAGGTCTGCTGCGGCGAGCGCTCGTGGGCGAACCCGCCCGCCGCCTCCAGCGCGACGAACCCGTGGAACGTGCTGCGCAGCACGCGCACCGCGTCGGTCAGGTCGGGCTCGGCCAGCCCGTAGGCGCGCAGCATGCTGTAGGTCAGCTCGATCGCGCGCCGCGGTCCCGGCGCCTTCGCGACCAGCTCCGGGTCGATCTGGATCGGGGTCTGCGTCGCGGTGTAGCGGCCCGGATGCTCGCGGGCGTAGTCGCGCCAGGCGTTCGCGAACGCGACCAGCGCGTCCCTGCCCGCGCGGCCGGCGGTCGCCTCGGCGATGCGGACGGTCTTCTCGTCCGCGGCCAGCAGCGCGATCCGACCGCGCAGGTCCTCCACGTTACGGACGTGGGTGTAGAGGCTCGCGTCCTTCACGCCCAGCCGCCGCGCCACCTCCGACATGGTCACCTGCTCGAACCCGACCTCGTCCGCCAGCTCGGCGCCCGCGATCGTCACCCGCTCCACCGTCAGCCCCGCCCGCACCATGCGCTGTCCTTCCTAGGCTCTCTAGGTATAGCCTAGAGGGCCTAGGTTGCAAAACGGATTTCCGGCGGACGCACCCTCGCCCGGGAAGGCGGCGGCCCGGCTCAGCCGATGACGAGCCGGGCCGTCCGCCGGAACGCCGGGCTAGTCGCAGGCCTTCGGCGTGGTGCCGCTGCCCCTGTTGACCCGGCCGATCCCGGCCGTCACGGTCCCCGAAGCCTTGGCGCAGACGCCGCTGGGGGCGTAGACCATGTCGCCCCAGTGGTGCCCGCCGTTCCCCGGGCGGTAGCTGAAGGATCTGCTCGTCCTGCTGGTGAACACGGTGATGCTCCCGGAAGCGCTCTTGGGAACCGTCACCTCGCCCCAGTTGGTGCCGCAGCGGCGGGAGTAGTACAGCCGGATCGTGCCCAGGACGTCGCCGATCTCGTTCTTCAGCGCGGCCTTCTTCCCGGTGTTCACCTTGCTGTTGGCACACCCGCTCCGGTACGGGTCCTTTCCGTCGTACGGGTGGGCGCTCGCGGGTCCCGCGGCCATCCCGAGCGACGCGATCGCCGTCACGGACACCGCCACCGCTGCTACGCGGATCCTCATGTCGAACCGACTCCTTTCCGAGGGAAGGTCAGATCGTGTGCCGGCTGGGCCCGATCTCTCCGCCAGGAATGCAATCGGCCTTCCGCCCGGGCGACAAGAAAGAATCGGCGGATATTCGTCCGAACATTGTCCAGAGACGCCGTTGGACAATCTCGCAGAGCAGGACGTGGACCTGAGGTAAAGTACAACGTGCATGGTAATGGATAAAACGTTCGTTGTAAGAGATGCGGAGAACCCGGGCTATGACCAGGACGAACAGCACGCCGTCACGGCCACGCGGCGGGCTGGCCGACAAGCGCCGGGCGATCCTCGCCGGGGCGCTCACGGTGTTCGCCCGTGACGGCTACACCCGGGCCAGCATCGACGCCATCGCCTCCACCGCGGGGGTCTCCACCCGTACCATCTACAACCACTTCACCGACAAGACCGAGCTGTTCCGCACCGTCATCCAGGAGAGCGCCGGGCGGGCCGCCGAGGCGCAGATCGCCGTCATCGACCGCCACCTGCGCAAGATCACCGACCTGGAGTCCGACCTCGTGGAGTTCGGCCGCGACTTCGCCCGGCCGATGACCGCCGAGCACGCGGAGCACTTCGCCCTCGTACGCCAGATCAACGCCGAGGCCGGGCACGTCCCCCAGGCCGTCATCGACGCCTGGCAGGAGACCGGGCCGCTACGGGTCCGCCGCGAGCTCGCCGGTCACCTGCGGCGGTGGGCGGAGCAGGGGCTGCTGCGCACCGACGACCCCGACCGGGCCGCCCTCCACCTCATGCTGCTGATCGCCGCGGGCACCCCGCCCTATCTCGTAGCCGCTCCCGACGAGCGGGAGGTGGACGAGATGGTCACCTCCGGCGTCCGCGCCTTCCTGCACGGCTACCTCGCCTGACGGCGGCCACGAGCCACCGGTGCGCCCCCGGCGCCGAGACTCAGCGCGGCCACCGGCAGGACGAAGGCGTGCGATCTGCCGAAAATATGACACTTGACGCGGAAATGACCGTTTCCGGCAGGGAGCTTGACGGTCGATTCACCGGGCGGACACGACCGCTTCATAGCCTCGGTCGAATGGCAAAGCTGACATGGATCGCGGGAATCGTCGCTCTGACCCTGGCCGCCTGCGCGGCCGGTCTGAGCGGAGCCGTGATACTCACCCGCGAGGACGTGCCGCAGAGCCCGCCCGTCATGAAATCGATCTACGCCTCCGGATCCAGCGCGCAGAAGGGCGCGATGGACGCCTGGCGGGCCGAGTTCCACCGGGACCACCCCGGGCTGCGCGTGCACTACCAGGACAACGGATCTGGGGCGGGGATCCGTGACTTCGTCGCGGGCACCACCGCGTTCGCCGGTTCCGACGTCGCGATGCGGCCCTGCGAGCAGGTGCGGGCCGACCGGCGCTGCGGCAACCGCGCCGTACACCTGCCCATGGTCGTGGGGCCCATCGCGCTGGCCTACAACGTGCCGTCCGTACCGGATCTCAAGCTCTCACCGACCACCATGACCGGCATCTTCAGCGGGCGGATCACCAGGTGGGACGCCCCGCAGATCGTCGCCGACAACCCCGGCAGGCGCCTGCCGCGCACCGACATCCGGGTCTTCCACCGCGCCGACGACTCGGGCACGACCCACAACTTCACCAGTTACCTCAAGGCGGCGGGCCACTGGCCGCACCAGCCGTCCAGGAAGTGGAACGGCGCCGGGCAGAGCGTCACCGGCTCCACCGGGGTCACCAAGGCCGTCCAGCACACCGTGGACTCCATCGGATACGTGGAGTACGGCTTCGCCAGCGAGGCCCGCCTGCGGACCGCCCGGGTCCGCAACGCCTCCGGCCAGTTCGTCGCGCTCTCGCCCCAGAGCGCCTCCAAGGCCCTGGAAGGCGCCAAGATCGTCGGCAGGGACGACGACCTGGTGGTGCGCTTCGACTACCGGACCAAGGTCCGGGCCGCCTACCCGATCGTCCTGGTCACGTACGAGATCGCCTGCTCGCAGAACACCGACCCGCTGGTGCGGGCCTTCCTGCGCTACACCGCCGGCGACGCCGGCCAGTCCAACCTCTCCCTGTACGGCTACGCCCCGCTCCCGCACGACCTCCTCGCCAAGGTACGCGCCCGCCTCGGGGTCACCGGTTGACCGGCCCGAGAGGCCTCCCGCAGGCCCATGCCCGAGGGGCATACACTCTTGCCCATGACGCAAGACTTCGACCTGGACAGCGTGATCAGGCAGCGCATCAGGGGCCTGCGGCTGGCGCGGGGCTGGTCGCTGGACGTGCTCGCGGCCCGCTGCCACATCAGCCCGTCCAACCTGAGCCGCATCGAGACCGGGCGCCGCAGGATCGCGCTCGACCAGCTCGTCCCCATCGCCCGGGCCCTGGACACCACGCTCGACCAGCTCGTGGAGTCCGCCGACGACCAGGACGTGGTGATCCGGCCGCAGCCCTGTCACACTCCCGGGCTGACGAGCTGGCTCCTGTCGCGCGAGCGCTCCCTCCACGGGGTGACCGTGGCGAAGCTGCGCATCACCCCCGACCGGCCCGCCGGCGCCGAGCATCTGAAGGTGCACCCCGGCCACGAGTGGTTCACCGTGCTGTCCGGGACCGCCCGGCTGCACCTGGGCGAGCGCACGATCCTGGTCGAGGCGGGCGACGCGGCGGAGTTCTCGACCATGACGCCGCATTCGATCGGCGCCCACGAGGGTCCCGTGGAGCTCCTCACCATCCTGGACCACAGCGGGGGGCGCATCCACCTGGACGAGGTCCCGGCGCCCTGACGCCGCCGTCCGGCGCCGCCGGGCGGGGACCGGTTGACCGCCTCCCCAGGGCCGCACCCGGGCGACGAACGGCAGGGCGAGAACCCGCGCCACCAGGGCCGCGGCCGCCATCGCCCCGAACGACAGCAACGGTCAAGCGCGGCCCACCCTGCCGTCCGGATCCGGCGCGGCGCGGAAGGAGGCGCGGTAGGACTGCGGGGTGACGCCGACGACGCGCTTGAACCGCTCGCGGAAGGCGGTCGCCGAGCCGAACCCGGCCTGCGCCGCGATGCGCTCGACGCCGTGGTCGGTGGTCTCCAGCAGGAACTGCGCCCGGCGTACGCGGGCCCGCAGCAGCCACTGCAGCGGCGTGGTGCCGGTGTGCTCCCGGAACCGCCGGCTGAACGTACGCTCGCTGAGCCCGCCGCGCCCGGCCATGTCCGCGAGGGTGACCTCCTGGGCGAGGTTGTCCTCGATCCAGGAGAGCACCGGCTCCAGCAGCGACCCCTGCGGCACGGGCGGCTGGGCGTGCACGATGAACTGCGCCTGCCCGCCCTCCCGCTCCAGGGGCATCACCGACAGCCGGGCCGAGTCGGCGGCCACCGCCGAGCCGAGGTCCCGCCGGATGATGTGCAGGCACAGGTCCAGGCCGGCGGCGGCCCCGGCGGAGGTCAGGATCTGCCCGTTGTCGACGTAGAGCACGTCGGGCCGCACGTCCACCAGCGGGAACCGCTCGGCCAGCCGGTGGGCGGCCACCCAGTGCGTGGTCGCGCTCAGCCCGTCCAGCAGCCCGGCCTCCGCCAGGGTGAACGCTCCCGCGCAGATGGAGGCGATCCGGGTGCCGGTGGCCGCCGCGGCGCGCAGGGCGTCGAGCACCTCGGGCCCGGGCGGCGAGCCCTGCTCGGAGCAGCCCGGCACCATGATCGTGTCAGCCTCCCGGAGCGCCTCCAGGCCGTGCGGGGCGATGATCGTGAAGGTGTCGGTGACCACCTGCGGCGTGGCCGCGCAGACCAGGACGCGGTACGGGCGGCGCCCGTCGGCCAGCCGGGCACGCCCGAACGCCTCGATCGGGGTCGCCATGTCGGCCGCCACCACATGGTCCAGAGCCAGGACCGCCACCGTGTGCATGGGGACACGGTAGGCGAGAACTCGCCATCCACGAAAGAGCAGGTCAGCCAGTTGCCTGGCCGGCTTTCCCAGACCGTGCCGGGTGGCGGGAACCCGTTGGAAATTGTCGATTCAGCCCATGGGGCGCCGATGGACGGCCGTTCTAGCCTTGCTCCGCACGATTCCGCCACCCGGAAATTGGAGCTGCACGTATGCGTGCTCAAGTGGTCCTGTTCGATGGTTCCGACCCGATGGAGGTCGTCGCGCCGTACGAGGTCCTGAACGCCACCAAGGTGACCGGGCAGCGGGGGGCCGGGGCCGGCCGATGACGAAGCTCTTCCTCTCCGTACACGTCCTGGCCGCCATCGTCGCCATCGGTCCGGTGACCGTGGCGGCCGGCATGTTCCCGGCGGCGATGCGCCGCGCCCGGGAGGCGGGGCCGGGCTCGCCCGCGCTCGCCTCCGTGCGGCTGCTGCACCGCATCTGCCGCGTCTACTCCGTCGTCGGGCTGGCCGTGCCGGTCTTCGGCTTCGCCACCGCCGGCAGTCTCGGGGTCCTCACCGACGCGTGGCTGATCACCTCGATCGTGCTCACCGCCGCGGCGGCCGGCGTCCTCGCGCTGCTCGTCCTCCCCGGCCAGGAGCGCCTCCTCACCGACCTGGACCACACCGGCACCGGCACCTCGACGGTACGGGCCGCCACGGCCCGCCTGGGCATGCTCACCGGCGTCTTCAACCTGCTCTGGGCCATCGTGACGGTCCTGATGATCGTCCGCCCCGGCTCCACGACGGGGGTGTGAGCGTGAGCCGTACCGGACAACCTCTGCGCATCGCCGCCGCGGTCGAGCTCGGCTCGCTCGTCGTCCTGCTGGGCAACCTCGCCACCGCGCACCTGCCCGCCGTCTCCTCCCTCATGGGCCCCCTCCACGGCTGCGCGTACCTGTTCACCGTCATCGCCGCCGCCCGCCACCCGCGGCGCAGCCTGGCCACGACCGGCCTGGCGCTGCTGCCGGGAATCGGCGGGCTGCTGGCCGTGCGGCGCCTGGCCGTGCGGCGGCCGGCCGCGACGGCGGAGCGAGCCGAGCAGGTCCGCCCCCGCTGACGACGCCCCCATCACCCCTGTTCGCAGAACGGAATGTCGCTCCCCATGCTGTCCTTCATCCTGCCGATCGTGATCGGCCTCGTCGCCGTCTGCTGCATGTCCCTGGTCCCCGAGCCGCACCGGCGCCACCTCAACGCCGTCGTGGTGGGCGGCGCGGGCGCCGCCTATCTCAGCGGGGGCGGGCTCGGCTACTGGGAGCTCGTCCTGCCGGTCGTCATGAGTTACGTGGCGTACCGGGGGCTGGAGAGCTGGACCTTCATCGGCATCGGCTGGCTGCTGCACACCGCCTGGGACGTGGTGCACCACCTGAAGGGCAGCCCCATCCTCCCCTTCGCCGAGCACTCCTCCTTCGGCTGCGCGATCTGCGACCCGGTGATCGCGCTGTGGTGCTTCGCGGGCGGGCCGTCGATCACCGGCTGGATCCGCGCCCGCCTGTCCCGCCGGTCCGGGGCTGGAGAGCCGGTGCAGGAGGCCGATAGCGTTCGCTCATGAGTCAAGCACGGCAGGACCGGCACGCCGTCGTGATCCCCGGCCGGAACTACGGACCGCAGGTGGGCATGCTCTTCTACGCGGGCCAGGCGGCCGCCCGTCGTGGTGCCCGCCTCGAGCTGATCCGCTGGGCCGCGCCGGAGGACCACCCCCTGGAGGAGTGGCCGTCCTGGGTCCATGGGCAGGTCAAACCCGTCGTGGAGCCGCTGCCCGGGCCGCTGCTGATCGGCAAGTCGCTCGGCTCGTTCGGCGCGGCCGTGGCGGCGGATCGCGGCCTGCCGGCGGTGTGGCTGACGCCGCTGATCACCCGGCCCGCCTGCCTGGACGCGCTGCGCCGGGCCACGGCACCGTTCCTGCTGATCGGCGGCACGGCGGACCCCTCCTGGGACGGGGCGGTGGCGCGGGAGCTCACGCCGTACGTGCTGGAGATCGGCGGCGGTGACCACGGCCTGATGCTGCCGGGCCCCCTGCACGAGAGCACCGAGGCGCTCGGGCGGGTGACCACGGCCATCGAGAGCTTCCTCGACGACGTCGTCTGGCGCGTGGGACACGCGTGACCCCCGACCACCGGCTCAAGGCCTTCGGCGATCAGCTGATCAGCGTGCACTCCTGGCTCCGCGACGAGCTGGCCGGGCTCCGCGAGGGCATCGACGCCCACCTGGCGGGGCACGCCGGACGCCCCCGCGACCTCCGTGCTCACTGCCTGGCCTTCTGCTCCGCCCTGGAGCGCCACCACACGGGCGAGGACGCCGCCGCGTTTCCCACCCTCGCCGAGCAGTTCCCCGAGCTGCGCCCCGTGCTGGAGGAGCTGACCCGCGACCACCACCAGGTCAGCGAGCTCCTCCGCAAGCTGCAGGAGCTGCTCGACACCCTGGACACGGACGCGGCGGCACGGCCCCGGGACGTACGAGCCGAGCTGGACGGCCTGGCCGCGCTGCTGGAGTCACACTTCACCTACGAGGAGCGGAAGATCGTCACGGCCCTCAACACGCTGAACGCCCCCGCCTGGAACGGCGCGGCCCCCGACTTCCTGCGAACGGACCGGTCCCCGGCGTGACCGACCGCACACCGCGGCTCACCGCCGAGCTGCTCGTCGACGCCGCCCTGCCCCGGTCCCCGGTGATCTCCCCGGACGGCTCCCGGGTCGCGTACGTGGCGCCCCCGGCCGGCGAGCTGTGGGTGGCGTCGGCAGGCTCGCCTCCCGCGCGGCTGCCCTGCGGCACGGGGTGCGAGGGGCCTCCGAGGTGGGCGCCGGACTCGATGTCGATCTTCTTCCGGTCGGACGGGCAACTGCACCGGCTACGCCTCGACGGCGGCGCACCCGAACCCCTGACCACCTGGCGGGGCAGGATCTCCGGCCACGAGCCGCTCGCCGACGGCCGGACGGTCGCCGTGATCGCCACGGACGAGCCCGACGACGCGGACGGGTGTGGCGACGCGCTGGTGTGGGGGAAGAGCGGGCGCAACGACCGGTTGCGCCTGCTCGATCTCGGCACGCGCGAGCTGCGGGCGGTGGACGGGCTCGGCGACCGGCACGTCGTCGAGGCGGTCCAGCGACCGGACGGCGGCCCGCTGGCGGTGATCAGCTGGGCCTGCCCGGAGGTCGATCCCGGCACGTACACCGCCGAGCTCCACGTGGTGGATCCCGGGACCGGGACGGTCCGCGATCTCGGCGGGGTCGAGCTCGAGGCCCGTTCCCTGTGCTGGTGGCTGGCGCGGGACGGCTGGCACGTGGCCTATCTGGCGGTGACCCCGCCCGGTCCGGTCGGCGGCTGTGCCGTGTTCGACGTCGCGGTGTCCGGCCCGGCGGGTGAGCATCGCAACCTGACCTCGGACATGACCGTCTGCCCCGCCGAGCTGGCGCAGACCGCGTCCGGCTCGGCGCTGGCGCTGTTCGCCGACGGCCTCGACACCGCCGTATACCGGCTGGACCCCGGTTCGCGGCGCTTCGAGCGCGTGTCCACCCGTGCCGGCCGGCTCGACTCGCTCACCGCGAGCCGCTCGGGTGCGGCGATCGCGGTGGTGGCGAGCACCGCCCACGCTCCGCGCAGCGTCCACTCCGGGCCGCCCGCCGGCCCGCTGATCCGGCTCGGCGACACCACGCCGGAGCTGCGCCGGATCAGGTGGGGAACGCAGGAACGCCTGTCCTACCGGGCCGGCGACGGGCTCGGCCTCGACGGGCTGCTGATCCTGCCGCCGGGCCGGAGCCGCCAGGACGGCCCCTTCCCGCTCGTCACCCTGGTGCACGGCGGCCCGTACGCGCGGCACGCCGACGAGTTCGGCGGTGGCTCGTTCCCCCCGGGGCAGTGGCTCGCGACCGCCGGGTACGCGGTCTTCCTGCCCAATCCCCGGGGCGGTGAGGGCCATGGCCACGCGTTCGCGGCGGCGGTGGCGGGCCGGGTCGGCCTGGACGAATGGTCCGACATCAGCAGCGGGATCGACACGCTGATCGACGCCGGGATCGCGGATCCGGATCGCCTCGGGATCGGCGGGTGGAGCCACGGCGGCTTCATGGCGGCCTGGGCGGTGGGGCAGACCGATCGGTTCAGGGCCGCGATCATGGGCGCCGGGATCAGCGACTGGGGAATGCAGGCGGCGACCGGGGAGCTCGGCACGCTGGAGGCGGGGCTGGGCGGCAGCGTCGGCTGGGAGGGGCCGGGGCCGCACCGCCACGACGAGCTCAGCCCGATCTCGTACGCCTCGAAGATCCGTACGCCGGTGCTGATCCTGCACGGAGAGAACGACACGAACGTGCCCCTCGGTCAGGCGACGTTCTTTCACCGGGCGCTGCTTCGCTTCGGCGTCGAGCACGAGTTCGTGGTCTACCCGCGAGAGGGGCACGCGTTCAGGGAGCGCGGTCACCGGCTCGACGTGCTCCGGCGTACGCGTGAGTGGTTCGACCGGTGGCTCGGCGAGCCGGCCCCGGGTCACGGCCGCACCGCTGAACGGCCCGTCAGGAGCCGGCGTACTCGCTGAACCACCGCCGCGCGTCCTCGACGCTGCCGACCCGCCTCCACTCGCAGCCGCCGGAGAGGACGTACGCGGCGATGATGCCGTCCTCGCCCTCTTCGTGGACGATGATGTGCTTCGGGCCGCGCGGCTCCGGTCCGGAGCTGTCCGCCGACAGCGTGATCCGGTTGGCCTGCCGCGCCTCGCGGGTCAGCTCGAAGGTGAAACGGCAGTGGCCGGCCGGGGCCATGTACACGCCGGGCGGCACCGTCCCGGGCAGGTGGCGGCCGTCGGTGACGACGGGCCCTCCGGCCTGGGCGGGAAGGTCGCGGGGCAGCCCGGGGAACAGGTCGTGCCAGGTGGGCGGCTCGGCCCGGGCGGGCCCGACACCGACGAGGAGCGCGGCCAGCACGGAGCCGGCGGCGGCGTACCTGAGCGGCGTCTGCATCCGGGCATTCTACGCACGGACCTACGAGCTCCACGGAACACACCTCAGGGTGCGCGCCGCGACGGCCGCCCCGCCTCAGGACGGCTCGATGTACTGCGCCACCCCGTGGCCGAAGGACCAGTCGGCGGACTCGTTCTCGGCCAGGGTGACGAAAACGTTGCGCGGCTCCGTGCCCGCGTAGTCGTGGGCGAGCTCGGCGATCCGCCGGTAGAGCGACTGCTTCTGCGCGGGCGTGCGGCCGGAGCGCAGCGTGATCGCGACGTACACGAGCCCGTCGTCGCGGTGGACGCCGGGGAAGCCGTCGTAGCGCAGCGTGCTGGTCCTGCCGTCGTGGCCGGTCAGGACCTGGAAGCGGTCGTCGGGCGGGATGCCGATGGTCTCGACGAGGGCGTCGTGCACGGCACGGCCGAGCGCGTCGAGCCGGTCGGTGTCGGCGGTCAACGCGTCGATGCGGACGAAGGGCATGTCAGGCGTTCTCCTTCCGGAGGGTGAGCAGGCCGAGGGCGCCCTCGACCGCCTGGGCGTACACGTCGGCCGAGCCGGCGGCGCGGGCCAGCACGTAGCCGCCCTGGAGCACCGCGACGAGTGCGGTGGCCGTGGCCACGGGGTCGAGCCCGGCGTCGAGCTCGCCGCTCGCGCGGCCCCGCGCCAGCAGCCCGGCCAGCCGGTCGGTGAGCCAGGCGAAGGTCTCCTCGATCGGCCGGCGCAGGTCCGGATCCGCCATCACGGCGTGGTCCTGGGTGAGGCGGCCGACCGGGCAGCCCTTCAGCGCGTCCCGTTCCCGCCGCAGGTAGGCCGCGACCCGCTCGGCCACGGTGCCGGGGCCGGCGAACGCGGCCTCCGCCCTGTCCCTCAGCTCCTCGGCGCTGCGGCCGATCGCGGCCAGCGCCAGGTCGGGCTTGCCGTGGAAGTGGTGGTACATGCTGCCCTGGCCGGCACCGGACCGCTCCTGGATCGCCTTCGGGCTGGTGCCCGTGTAGCCGCGCTCCCACAGCAGCTCGCGGGTGCTCTGGATGAGCCGTTCCCTCGTGTCCATGACGACGAGCATACATACTAGTAGGTACAACGCGTGCGGGCCGGTACGATCGGCCGGATGGACGATCATCGCGCACCTCTCCACCTCCTCGCGGGCGCGCCCGGCGCGGGCAAGACGACCCTGCTCCCCCACCTGCTCCGGGCCGCCGACGGGCTGGTCGTGATGGACATGGACGAGCTGCTCGAGGACGGCGAGCTGATCGGGGTGCCCATCGCCGAGCCGGCGGCCGCGCCCGTGTGGCCGGCCTACGACCGGATGTGGTCGCGCATCGTGACCATGGTGCGCCGGGCCGGGCACCCCGTGCTGCTGCTGTGCCCGATCCCCGACGCCGCCGAGGTCGCGCCGGGGGCGCGGTGGGAGGAGCCGGTGCGCTGGGCGCTGCTCGACTGCCCCGACGACGAGCGCGTACGCCGGTTGCGGGAGCGCGGCGCGCCACCGGAGTGGATCGACGACGCGGTGGCGGACGCCGCCCAGGGGCGCACGCTGATCCCGACCGTGTTCGAGTCGGGGTTCGAGTCGGGCCGGGGCATGGCGGCTCAGGTGCTCGCCTGGGTGCGCGCCTGAGCGCGGGCGATCCGGTGAACGGCGCGGATTGTGCGGTGGAAGATCACAAGAAGTCCGAGTTTCCTCGTATGATCCCGTGCAGGCGAGGAAGGCAGGGCAATGGCGGACGAGCAGGCTCCACCGGGCATCGACCCCACGATCCCCAGTGTCGCGCGGATGTACGACTATTACCTGGGCGGGAAGGACAACTTCCACTCGGATCGGGAGGCGGCCGAGCAGATCGTCGGGCTCGCCCGCGAGAGCGGCGCCGACGTGCGCGAGATGGCCCGCGCCAACCGGGGCTTCCTCGTCCGCGCCGTTCGGCACATCGCCGAGTCCGGAGTGCGGCAGTTCCTCGACATCGGCACGGGCCTGCCCACGCAGGACAACGTGCACCAGGTGGTACGGCGCGCCGCGCCCGGCTCGAAGGTCGTGTACGTCGACAACGACCCGATCGTGCTGACCCACGCCCAGGCCCTGCTCGCCGACAACCCCGACACCTTCGTGCTCGACGGCGACCTGCACCGGCCCGCGGACATCCTGAAGGCCGCGGCGGCCCACCTCGACTTCAGCCGCCCGGTCGCGATCGTCGTGGCCGCCGTCTTCCACTTCTTCCAGGACGACGACGAGGTGGCCGCGATCGTCTCCACCCTGCGCGACGCCCTGGTGCCCGGTGGCCACCTGGTGATCTCGCACAGCTACATCGAGCCGGAGGCCGGCGAGGCCGACAAGATGGCCGAGGCCCAGGGCGTCTACCGGCGCTCCGCCTCCGGGTCCATCGCCTGGCGCGACCGCGAGACCGTACGAGGCTATTTCGACGGGCTGGAGCTGCTGGAGCCCGGGATCGTGCCCGTCCAGGACTGGCGCAACGACGACCCGTACATGCCGCCGGGCCTGGCCAAGGGCGGAGTGCTGGGAGGCGTCGCCCGCGTCCGCCCCTGACGATCGCGTCAGGACGCAGGCAGGGATCGTCGTCCAGGTCCCCCACGCTGATGGACGCCTCCCCGGCGAGGGGTGGCCACTGTGACGTACGTGACCCCCGTCTGGTCGACGTTGCTCGGCGCGGTGCCGCTGGGACACCGTCGCGGGCGGCGACGTCAGTGCTCCCCGAGCGCCGCCCGGCCGAGGGGCGGGACGGCTCCGCATGCGCGGAAGAACCACCGGCTCGCCGACCGCCTGACGGGGCTGCGGGTGATCGCGGCGCCGGTGTTGCGGACGACCTCCCGAACGGTCCGGAACCCGTGGCGCAGCATCTCCGCCTCGTAGGCGTGCAACGCCTGCCGCAGCGGCATGTCGCCGCGGTCGGCGGCGGCGAGCGCGGCGCAGAGCCGGTGCGCGTCGCGCAGCGCCGTGTTGCCGCCGAGCCCGCCGACCGGGGGCATGTGGTGCACGGCGTCCCCGAGCCCGGTGACGTTGCCCGTCCGCCATGGCCGGAGGGGTACGGCGGCGCTGAACTCGGTCCGGTAGAGGGTGTCCGGGGTCGAGTCGGCGAGCAGCCGGCGCAGGTCGGGATGCCAGCCGGCCGTCCGCCGGGCCAGCAGTTCGCGCACCGCCGCCGGATCGGCCCGGGCCTTGGGCGTGAAGTCCGCGGGCAGGCAGTCGCGGTGCGCGATGAACGCCCACAGCACGTAGTCGTCGTCCCGCGCGTCGGCCAGCAGGCGGTCGGGGTCCAGGCCGAGCGCGCGTACCCGGTCGCCGAGCCGGGCGGCGATCGACGCCGGATCCTCGCGCCTGCGGAAGATCGCGGTGAACAGGAAGTCGCGGGGCGGCCAGAAGACGTTCATGCCGGCCAGCAGCTGTTGCGGCAGCCATCGCCGGTTGTCCTCGGTGAGGAAGAGCTTGCCGGCGACGGCCGTCGCGGGCAGGGTGTCGCGGCCGGCCGCGGGGTGGAGTTGCGCCCATACCCGGGAGCCGGCGCCGTCGGCCGCGACGAGCACGTCGGCGGTCGCGGTGGTGCCGTCGGCGAACGTGGCCGTGACCGTCCCGCCGTCCGTCCGGGTGAAGCCGGTGCACTCCTTGCCGAAGCGGACGACGTCGTCCAGGCCGGCCAGCAGCAGCCTGCGCAGGGTGACGCGGCTGACCGCGTGCCGGCCGGTGGTGGGATCCAGCGGGTCTGGTTCGCGGTCGTCCCGGCCGATGCGGACGAGTGGCCGCATCCGTTCGTCGAGGAACCTGATGCCGGGGCCCGGGTCGCCGGCGGTGGCCACCAGCAGCTCCCACAGGGCGGGTGGCAGGCAGGCGTGCAGGGCGAGGCTCCCGGCCGAATCGATGTTCAGCCGGAAGCCCTGGAGCCGTGAGTCGGCGGTGCGGTCGCGTTCGTACACGGTGACCTGCACGCCGGCGCGTCTCAGGCCCTGCGCCAGGCAGAGCCCGCCGATCCCGCCGCCGATCACGGCGACGTTCAGGCGCCTTGGGGACATGGGTTCCCGCCTCCTGGTAGAGGGCGCGGCCTCGGGGCGCGCCCGAAGCCGTCAGGGCTGTCCGGTCGCGTCCGTGAGCTCCGCGAACAGCCGGTCGTGCCAGGCCAGCTCCGTCTCCAGGCGCATCAGGGTGTAGTCGAAGGCGACGGCCTCCAGCCTGGTCAGATACGGCTCGGCTTCGACGCGCAGGTTGCGCCAGAAACCGAGCTGGGTGGCGTAGGCGTCGCGCCGCCGCTGGACGGCGGCGCGCAGCTCGTCGGGGCCGATCTCGCCGCCGTGCAGGAGCACCAGCTGGATCGGGTCCGGCCGGAGCTTCGTGTCGGCGAGGACGGATCTGATCAGCGAGACCAGCTCCGCCCGGCCCTTGCCGGTGATGCCGTACACCGTGCGGGCGGGCAGGTTGCCTTCCTGCTCGGTGCGGACCACCTCGACCACGCCTTCGTCGGCCATCCGGCGCAACGCGCCGTACAGCGAGCCTGGCTTGACGTCCGCCCACAGCTCGACCCGGTCCACCTGCGCGGCGGCCCGGATCCGGTGCCCGTGCATGGGGCCGCCGTCGGCCAGGGCGCCGAGGATGAACAGGCGGGTTGCTCGCATATGAGTACTCAAACACGAGTAGCTGAAGTCGCGCAAGGGGTGCGCGCAAAGACCGGCATTCCGGATCGACCTCACACGGGAGGCAGGCCGCCCTCGAACACCTCGAGCTTCAGGCGATCCAGGCGCAGGCGGCTGATCAGCCACTTGCCGTCGATCTTCCGGTATTCCTCGTGGTAGTGCCCGTAGCCGCGCATTCCCTGCGGCAGGCCGTCCTTCTCGGGCCATTCGAGATAGCCGTCCATGCTCCAGACACCGCGATCGCGTTCCCGTTCCAGCCGCTGGTGATGCGGACCAGCTCGGCGGGGTCGCGGAGCACCGTCCCGTCGACCTCGAGGTGGATCTCCGGTGCGAACAGCCTGAGCCATCCGTCCCCGTCCTTGGTGTCATGGAACCGGAAGTAGCGCGCCTTGAGCTGCTTGATCTCTTCGATGTCGACAAGGCGCCGCAACGCGTCACGGAGCATGGATTCGATCGTTCGCCGCCGCTCGTCAGGCGGCGGTCATCCCGCCGTCGATCGCGAGCGCGGCCCCGGTGATGAAGCCGGCTTCGTCGCTCAGCAGGAACGCCGCGAACGCCGCGATCTCCTCCGGCCGGGCGATCCGGCCGAGCGGGTGCATCGCCGCGGCCGCGCGCAGGGATTCCTCCGGCGTCGGGCCCAGGTTGGCCCGCGTCAGCGGGGTGTCGACGCCGCCGGTGACCAGGGCGTTGATCCGTACGCCGGCCGTGGCCACGTCGAGCGCCGCCGAGCGGGTGAGCCCGACCACGCCGTGCTTGGCGGCGCTGTAGGAGGCCATGCCCGCCGCCCCGGTGACGCCGAGGACGGAAGCGTTGTTCACGATCGCGCCGCCGCCGGCGGCCCGCAGCGCGGGGATCTGGTGCTTCAGGCCGAAGAAGACGCTGCTGAGGTTGAGCGCCAGGTCGGCCTGCCAGGCGTCGCCGTCGATGTCGGTCACCGGGCCGATCGCGGTGGCGGCGCCGACGTTGTTGAACGCGCCGTCGAGCCGGCCGTACCGCTCGACCGCCTGCCGGACCAGCGCCGCCGCCTCCGCCTCCACCGTCACGTCGGCGGGTACGAACGTGGCCTCGCCTCCGGCGGAACGCAGCTCGGCGGCCAGCGCGTCGCCGGCTTCCTTGCCGCGTGCGGCCAGGACGACCCGCCCGCCCTCGGCCGCGATCCGCTCGGCGGTGGCACGGCCCATGCCGGAGGTGGCGCCGGTGATCAGGATGACTTTCCCTGCGAAACGTGCGGACATGACTGCTAACTCCTTTGTCAGTGATGGTGAGTGAGGTCAGAAGGTGAGCACGAGCCGGCCGCGCAGCCCGCCGGCCTCCAGCCGCCGGTGCGCGTCGGGCGCCTCGGCGGCGGGGAGGGTCGCCGCGATGCGCGGGGTGAGCACGCCGTCCTCGGCCAGCCGGCGGATCTGGTGCAGCTTGTCGGTCCGGCCCGCGTAGTCGGGGACGAACGGCGTCCGCACCGTGATCCGGCCGTTGCCGTCGACCTCGTGGGCGCCGGGTTCCCCGCTGCTGCGGAACCGGGCGTACGTGCCGCCGTCACGTACGGCGCCGAGGAGCCGCGGCCCGACCAGCGCGGTGTCGGCGATCGCGGCCACGCCGTCCGGATACCGGTCCCGGATGCGTGCGGCGACATCGGACCCCCGGGGCACGACGTCGGCCGCGCCGGACAGGCGGACCAGGGGCTCGTCAGCGGGCGCGGCATCGGCGACCACGGTCAGCCCCGCGTGCCTGCCCAGCTGGACCAGGTACCCGCCGAGCGTCCCGGCGGCCCCGATCACGGCCAGGACCGAGCCGGGGGCGAGTGCCAGCCGGTCAAGCGTCAGCTGCGCGGTGAGCCCGTTCATCGGCAGCGTCGCCGCCGCCGCGTGATCGGTGCCCGCGGGCGCGCGGACGACCCAGCCGGCCGGCAGCACGACGTACTCGGCGTAGCCGCCCGCGGCCGGGCCGAGCGGCATCACCATCGCCATCACCGGCTCCCCCGGGGACAGCTCGGTCTCCGCCCCCGGACCGATCTCGTCGATCACGCCGGCGATGTCCATCCCGGGCACGTACGGAGCCGGCACCCCGGCGAACGCCCGCGCGTGCACGCCGGAGCGCAGCAGCGTGTCCGCCGGATTCACCGCGGCCGCGCGCACCCGCACCCGTACCTCCCCGGGCCCGGCATGCGGTTCCGGCAGGTCGACGACCCGCAAAACGTCGGGCCCGCCGAACTCATACAATCCGATTGCTCGCATAGTCGCAGCTCCAAGGCGGTTCTCTTCGTATACCAGGTTCGCAATTCGTACCTTGGCACCGCTGCGGTGAACGTGACAAGAGAGCACTTCAACGTGCCCAGGTATCCCCGGAAGAACCACCCCGTGCGGAACCTGGTATCTCTCGTATACTGCGCACATGGCGCATCCGATCACGGAGCTGGACGACACCGCCGCCGATCTGTGCGAGCAGGGCCGCGACCTCATCCGCGACGTTCTCGAACGGATCGGTGACAAGTGGTCGGTGGTCGTCATCTGCCAGCTGGGCGACACCACCCGGCGGTTCAACGAGCTGCGCCGGATGAGCGAGCCCATCACCCAGCGCATGCTCAGCGCGACACTACGGGGGCTGGAGCGGGACGGCCTGGTGACACGGACGGTCCACGACACCAAGCCGCCGCGGGTCGACTACGCGCTGACCGCGCGCGGGTTCAGCCTGCTGGAGGTCGTCCGCGCCCTGGCCGGCTGGGCGGAGGACAACGCCGCCGGCATCCTGGACTCGAGGACCGCCTTCGACGCCCGCTGACCACGGCACCCCACCTACCAGGCGATCGACGGGCTGGGCCGCGCGATCCGCGGACACGTCGCGGCCGGCTGACTGCGACCGTGGTCGGATGGCGGCGGCTCCGATCTCGTCTACGGTGGTGTGCGCCATGCCTTCTCCGCACCGCTCCGCCGCCGGCCGGCTGCTCCTCGACACCCACCCCGCCGGCCTCCTGCTCCGCGACGCCCGGCTCGCCATCGGGTTGGCCGCGGCCGGGATCGCCGTCTACCCGCGCCTGCCCAACGCGGCGCTCGTCGTGGCGATGTGCGCCCCGCTGGTGCTGCGCCGGGCCTACCCGTGGGCGGCGCTGGCCGCGGTGACCGTCGCGGCCGTGGTCCACGTCGTGGTGCTGGCCGATTCGACGCTGTCGGTCGTGGCGGTGCCGGTCGTGGTGCACAGCCTGGCCCGCTGGTCGAGGATCGGGGCGGCCCGGGCCGCGCTGGCGGTGGCGCTGATCGGAGCGGTGGTCGGGCCGGCCCGGTGGCTGACCGGCCGTCCGGAATCGCCGACCCTGCGGGACTGGGTGACCTCGATCGCCGGCAGCGGCGCCGTCGTCGTGGCCGCGTACGTCGCCGGCCGGCGGGCCCGCGAGCGGGAGGAGCTTCGGGAGCGGCGGGACCGGGAACGCGCCGAACGGCAGCGGTTGGCGCTGGCCGAGCACGAACGTGCCGTCCAGGCGGCGGCGGCCGAGGAACGCACCGCGGTGGCCCGGGAGGTCCACGACATCGTCGCGCACTCGCTGTCGGTCATCGCGGTCCAGGCCGAGGGCGGCCGGGCGCTGACGGCGCGGTCCCCGCAGCGTGCCCCGGAGATCCTGGAGACCATCGCCGAGACGGCCCGGGAGGCCCTCGGCGACCTGCGGGAGCTGGTCGCGATGCTGCGCGGCGACGGACCGGCGGCGACCGGCCGGCCGGAGGCCAGTTACCGACCGGCGCCCGGGATCGGCGACATCGACGAGCTGGTGTCCCGGCTCGACGGCCGGGTCCGGCTGCGGGTCGTCGGCAACCGGCGGCAGGTCGGCCCGGTGGCCGGGATGACGGTGTACCGCGTGGTCCAGGAGAGTCTGACCAACGTGCTGCGGCATGCCGGGCCCGACGCCGCGGTCGACGTACGGCTCGACATCGGCGAGCGGGCGATCGACCTCGTCGTCCGCGACGACGGGTACGGCGCGGCGTCGGCCGCCGACGGCCGGGGCACGGGCCTGGCGGCGATGCGGGAGCGGGTCCAGATGCACGACGGCACTCTGACCGCCGGCCCTCGCGCCGGCGGCGGCTTCGAAGTGCACGCGGTCCTGCCGGCGCACCGTGCGACGGGATCGGCGGGCGGATGACGCTCGGCCTGTTCCTCGTCGACGACCAGCGGCTCGTCCGCGCCGGGCTGCGGATGATGATCGAGACGCAGGACGACCTGACCGTGGTGGGTGAGGCCGGTGACGGCCGGGAAGCCGTCACGAAGCTGCAAGACGTCGACGCCGACGTGGTGCTGATGGACGTCCGGATGCCGGTCATGGACGGCGTCGAGGCGACCAGGCGGTTGACCCGGCTCGGCCATCCGGCGCGAGTGCTCATCCTGACCACGTTCGATCTGGACGAGTACGTGTTCGCGGCGCTGCGCGCCGGCGCGGCCGGGTTCCTGCTCAAGGACGCCCGCCAGGAGGAGCTGCTGGCGGCGGTCCGCGGCGTCGCCGCCGGCGGCTCGGTCGTCGCGCCGTCCGCGACCCGGCGGCTGATCGCTCACTTCGTCGACCGGTTGCCGGGCGGGCCGGCCGCCCCCGACGAACGCCTCGGGCTGATCACACCCCGGGAGGTCGAGGTGCTCGACGCGATCGCGTCCGGCGCCACCAACGCCGAGATCGCGGCCCGGCTGCACATGGCCGAGGGCACGGTGAAGACCCACATCGGCAACCTGCTGTCGAAGCTGCAGTGCCGCGACCGGGTCGCCCTGGTGCTCTTCGCGTTCGAGACCGGCGTGGCCACACTGGACCGCCGGTGATCCCCGGCCACGTCATCCCACGACCCCGGTCCTACGACCACGGTCGCAGACGCCGTGCCGAGGTCCGGACCGTGGGCCGATCTGTTGCCCGCCCGCTGCTCCATACGTTGGGACGCGACGAAATCAGCAGCGACAGACGGGGTCTTCATGACCGCACACAGCTCCGCCGTGGACCGCCGGGAGCCGCAGGACACGACATCCGCGGCCGCCGCACGGAACCTCACCAAGACCTACGGCACCGGCGACACGGCCGTACCGGCGCTGCGCGGCGTCACGGCCGCCTTCGGGCGCGGGACGTTCACCGCCGTCATGGGCCCGTCCGGCTCCGGCAAGTCCACGTTCATGCACTGCCTGGCCGGGCTGGACCGGCCCACCGGCGGCCAGGCGTACATCGGCGGCCAGGACATCTCCGCGCTCGACGACCGGCAGCTGACCCGGGTCCGGCGAGACCGGATCGGGTTCGTGTTCCAGTCGTTCAACCTGCTCCCGACGTTGACGGCGGTGCAGAACATCCTGCTGCCGCTGGAGCTCGCGGGCCGTCCGGCGGACCCCGCCCGGCTCGCAGCGGTCGTGGACTCGCTGGGTCTCGGCGACCGTCTGCACCACCGTCCCGCCGAGCTGTCCGGTGGGCAGCAGCAGCGGGTCGCGATCGCGCGTGCCCTGGTGACCGGACCGGAGGTGGTCTTCGCCGACGAGCCGACCGGCGCCCTCGACTCCCACACCGCGGCGACCTTGCTGGGCTTCCTGCGCCGCTCCTGCCGTGAGCTGGGCCAGACGATCGTGATGGTGACCCACGACCCGATCGCCGCGTCGTACGCCGACCGGGCGCTGCTGCTCAGCGACGGGCGGATCGTGGACGAGCTGAACGGCCCCACCGCGGACGCGGTCCTGGGCGCGATGCGGAGGCTCGCCGCATGACCACCGGCCGTCAGACCCGCTTCCCCATGGCCCGCACAGCGCTCACCGAGTTGCGCCACAACCCGCGCCGCGTGATCGCCGTCGTCGTCGCGATCATGATCAGCGTCGGTTACCTCACCGCCTCCGTGACCGTCCTCGCCGGTGAGACGGCGGCGTTCGAGCGGAGCGTCATCGCCCGGACCGCCGAGACGGACGTCGTGGTCACCGTCGGCACCGGCGACCCGGCCGCGCACGCCCGCCTGGTCGCCCGGATCACGGAGGTGGCCGGGGTCGCCTCGGCCGACCTCAGCTTCCTCTCCCGCGGGCGGGTGACCGGCTCCTCCGAGTACGTGCAGCAGCAGTCGGTGCCGGCCAACCCGGGGCTGCGCTGGACCGACCTGACCGAGGGGCGCTGGCCCGGGACGCCCGACGAGATCGTCCTCACCACTCTCACCGCGCGGCAGCTCAACCTGGGCGTCGGCGACCGGATCACGATCAACGACAGCAACTCCTCGGCGACGCTGACCGTCACCGGCCTCACCCACGAGGGCAACCAGCTGCTGTCCGGACTGGCGCAGTTCTCCTTCGTCGCACCGTCGTTCTACTCCGCCGCGGACTCGATCCACACGTCGCTGCAGACCGAGATCCTCGTCATCGGCGACGGCACGGTCCCGCAGGACCGGCTCGCCGAAGACGTCGAGGCGGTGGCCGGAGGCAACCGGGTGGAGACGTCCTCCGGATTCGCCCAGCGCAAGATGTCCGAGAAGACCCAGGGCGTGTTCATCTTCCAGCTCCTGCTGCTGGTGTTCGGCGCGGTCGCCCTGCTGGTCGGGAGCATCATGATCGTGAACACGTTCCTGATCCTGGTCGCACAGCGGCGCCGGCAGATCGGGCTGCTACGGGCGGTCGGCGCCCAGCGCGGCCAGATCCAGCGCGGGCTGCTCGTCGAGGCGGCCGCGATCGGCGCCATCGGGTCGCTGCTCGGCGTCGGGCTCGGCGTGGCGCTCTCGGCCGTGGTCGCGGTCGTGCTGGGCGGGCCGCTCACCGTACCGGCCGGGCAGGTGACCGCCGTCGCCCTCGTCGGGGTCGCGATCGCGGTGCTGTCAGTGCTGGTGCCGGCGCGACGGGCCGCCGTGATCGCACCGCTGGAGGCGCTCCGCACCGTCGCCGGCGACGCGACCGGGCGCCGGACGTCACTCGTCCGCCGTACCGGCTCCCTCGCCATGGTCGTCCTCGGGCTGGCCGCGATCGGCCTCGGCTTCGCCGACACCGCCTTCGCGCTGCTGTACTCCGTCGCGGGGTCGTTCGTGTGCGCCGTCGGGCTGCTCTCCGCCGTCGGCTTGTACCTGCCCGCGCTGCTGCGCGGCCTGGGCTCGACCCTGCGTCGCACCGGGCCGACCGCGCGGCTGGCCACCGACAACACGTTGCGCAATCCCGGCCGGGCGGCCGCGACCGGTGCCGCGCTGATGCTCGCCGTCGGGCTGGTCGTCGCCCTCCAGGTCGGCGCGGCGAGCATGAAGGCGACGGCCGACGGCAATCTCGACGCCCGCTTCCCGGTCGACGTCACCGTGTCGATGTTCGACGGGCCGCTGCCGGCCCGCGCCGCCGACGACATCGCCGCGGTCGCCGGGATCGCCGACGTCACGGGGGTACGGTCGGCGCGGGTCACCTTCGAGGGCGGCGGGAAACCGAAGCGCGTCCGGGCGCTGGGCCCCGACGCCGACGCGATGGCCCTGGTGTCGGCCCCGCACCCGCCGATCACCGCCGGAGTCATCCTCGCCGACCCGTACCTGCTCTCCGACGCCGGCATCCGGGCCGGCAGCCCGGTCACCGTCACCGGCCGGTCCGGGTCGGTCACCCTACCGGTCGAGGCCGACCACCTCGCACCCGCCGACGCGCTGATCGTCGCACCCCGCGTGCTCTCGACCCTCGACGGCGACGCCCCGGTCGGCACGGCGTGGGCGAAAGCCCGGCCGGGGGCCGACATCACCGAGCTGCGATCGCAGCTGCGTACCGTCGTCGAACCCCTCACCGGCGCGGAGGTCGGCGGCGGGCTGTCGGCGAAGTACGTCTACCACACGGCCCTGGACCGGCTGCTGGCGCTGACCACCATGCTGCTCGCGGTGGCGGTCCTGATCGCGCTCGTCGGCGTCGGCAACACCCTCGGTCTGTCGGTGCTCGAACGGACCCGCGAGTCCGCGCTACTGCGTGCCCTCGGACTGCAACGCCGGCAGCTGCGCTGGATGCTCGCCATCGAGGCGGCCCTGCTCAGTCTCGTCGGCGCCGCCGTCGGCATCGCCGCCGGCACGTTCTTCGGCTGGGTCGGCGCCCACGCGGTCAGCGGCCAGCTGAACCTCGAGAACATCCAGTTCGCCATGTCGGTGCCGCAGACACTCGGGGTCACCGTCGTGGCCGCCGTCGCCGGCGTCCTCGCTTCGGTCCTGCCCGGCCGGCGGGCGGCCCGGGCGACGCCGGTGGACGCTCTCGCCGAGACGTGACCGGGCGGGCCTCGACCGTGGCGAACCGCTCGCGACCGGCGCCCCTCTCGCCGAACGTGTCCCCGGCCGGCTTGACCTGGAGTGCGCTCCAGCAGACAAGGTGTTGCCATGCACAACGCCATGCCAACGCGCGCCATCGGAAACCTCCAGGTCGGGGTCATCGGGCTCGGGGCCATGCCCATGTCGGTGGCCGGTCACATGCCCGACGAGGCGCAGTCGATCCGTACCCTCCTCGCGGCCCTGGACGCCGGTGTCACCCTGTTCGACACCGCCGACGCCTACACGCCCTCCCACGAGGACGTCGGCCACAACGAACGCCTGGTGGCCCGGGCCCTGTCCATGTGGGGCGGGGACGCCGGCGCCGTGCTCGTCGCGACCAAGGGCGGCCACACCCGCACCCCCGGGGGCTGGGACGTCGACGGCAGCCCGTCGTACCTCAAGGAGGCGTGCGACCGCTCGCTGAAGGCCCTCGGTGTGGACAGCATCGGGCTCTACCAGCACCACCGTCCCGACCCGAAGGTCCCGTACGCCGAGACGATCGGCGCGCTGAAGGAGCTGCACGACGCCGGCAAGATCCAGCGGGCCGGCATCTCGAACGCCAATCCGGAGCAGATCAGGCTCGCCCACGACATCCTGGGCGACCGCCTGGTCAGCGTACAGAACGAGTACTCGCCGCGGTTCCGCTCCAGCGAGCCCGAGATCGACGTCTGCGCCGAGCTCGGGCTGGCCTTCCTGCCGTGGTCCCCGCTCGGCGGCATCGGCCGCACCGGGGAGCTGCGCGAGCGCAACGCCGCCTTCACCGAGATCGCCGCCGCGCACGGCGTCTCCCCGCAGCAGGTCTGCCTGGCCTGGGAGCTGGCCCGCAGCCCGGTGGTCATCCCGATCCCCGGCGCCAGCCGCCCCGAGACCATCCTCGACTCCGTCGCCGCCGCCACGCTGGAGCTCAGCGAGGAGGAGCTCGCCCGCCTCGGCTAGTCCCTTGATCGCCTCTCGCGGCGTCTCAGGGGGCCGATGGGACTAGCATCGGGATCCCTATGGTGGAGGAACCGGGGCGCCGGGAACGCAAGAAGCAGCGCACGCGGGAAGCGCTCATCGCCGAGGCGTTGAGGCTGTTCGAGCGGCAGGGATACGACAGGACCACGGTCGCCGAGATCGCCGCGGCGGCCGACGTGTCCACCCGTACCTTCTTCCTGCACTTCCCCACGAAGGAGGACGTGCTGCTGGCCAACACCGAGGTCCGGATGGACCTCGGGCTGGCCGCCGTCGCCGGGCGGCGCCCCGGCGAGCAGCCCGCCGCGGTCCTGGCGCGGGCGATCGAGGAGATGATCGCCCGCACCTGGGAGGCCGACCTGGCCGGCGGGCCCGCGCGGCTGCGGGCCGACGTGCTGGCCTCCTCGCCCGCGGCGCAGGGCCGGCTGCTGCAGCGCTTCCTGGCCGCGCACGCCGAGCTGACCGACGCGCTGCTACGGGCCTGCCCCGAGGAGCTCGACCGGGTGGGCGCGGCCGCCCTGGTCGGCGGCATGTGCGGCGCGGTCGGCGGCGCCGCCCTCACCAGCCTGCGCCAGGGAGACTCTCCCGAGCAGGTCCGCGACGCCATGCGGCGCGCGATCGACCCCTATCGCTGAACGGTTCGCGAGCCCCGGCACGCGCGGCGGGATCGCCGCGGGCCGGGGTGCAACCTTTCGCCCGCCGGATGGCGTTGGGAACGGGCGAGAGGAGAACACATTGGACCGTCACGACGGCTTCCGCGAGTTCGTGCTGGCCCGCCAGCAAGCTCTGATGCGGACCGCGTACCTGCTCACGGGCGACGCCCATCTCGCCGAGGACCTGCTGCAGAGTGTGCTGATCAAGGTCGTCGGGCAGTGGGGCAAGCTGTCCAGGGGCGGCAGTCCCGAGGCCTACACCCGCAAGGCGCTGGTCAACCAGTACATCTCGTGGCGCCGCCGGCCGAGGTTCGAGCTGCCGAGCGCCGAGGTGCCGGAGCGCGGGGTCTCCTCGGACGAGTCCGCGCTCGACCGGATCGTGCTGCGCCAGGCGCTGGCCAGGCTCGGCCCCAGGCAGCGGGCCGTGATCGTGCTGCGCTTCTGGGAGGACCTCACCGAGGCGCAGACAGCCGAGGTGCTCGGCTGCTCGGTCGGCAACGTCAAGAGCCAGACCCACCACGCGCTGGCCCGCCTGCGCACGATCGCTCCCGAGCTGATCCACCTGCTGTCCGACCCCCAGCTCGAAGAGGTGACGCGATGACGAGGTTGCGTGAGGCGCTGGGCGACCTCGCCACCGAGGCTCCCCTGGTGCACCTGGCCGATGTGGCCATCGCCGGTCACCGGCGCCGGAGGCGGGCCACGGTGGCGCTGGCCTCCGTCGCGACGGTCGCGGTGCTCTGCGCGGCGAGCGCGGCCGTGGCGCTGCCGTGGCGGTGGGCGGCGGACCGGGCCACGCCGCAGCAGGACGCCGCCACGCTGCCCGACCTGCCCGGGGGCGGGGTCGGAGCGCTCGACCACGCGTACCAGACGCCGTGCCGCGTGGACCGCGAGGCGCGGACGATCGACTGCGACGACGTGGAGTGGCGGGTGGTCACGGCCGCCGGCCGGACGTACCGCGTGCCGCAGGCGCTCGCCCGCACCGGGCAGGAGACCGTGCCGGTCGCGATCAGCCGGGACGGGCGCCTGCTCGCCTACTACAGCCGCGACGCCCAGGCGCACGTGGTGCGCGACCTGGTGACCGGGGCCGAGGTGACCTCGCCCGTCAGGGTGCCGGAGGAGCGGATCAGTACGAGCTCCATGCTCGCGGTCTCCGACGACGGCCGTCATCTGCTCTTCGACCCCCGGGAGGGGAGCAAGGAGCCGGCGCTGCTGATCGACACGCGTACCGGTGGGACGATGCCGGTGGACGGCAGGTACGAGGTGGTCGGCATCAAGGGCGGCGTGGTCCAGCTGGTCCGGTACATCAAGACGGACCTGTGGCTCATGCCCATCACGGGGGGCGGCAAGCCGGTGCGCTTCGACGGCGTGTTCATCAATTTCAGCGAGGTCGCGCCGGACGGCCGGACGGTGGCCGCGTTCGACACGAAGGACCGCGGCAAGCCGAGGCTCACCCTGCTCGACGCCCGGACCGGGCGGACCCTGCGGAAGGTGGCCGTCCACGGCATGCCCGCGGACCAGGGGCCCGTCGACAGCTCCGTGTGGCGGAGCGGGTCGGAGGTGTCGGTCGAGTACCTGGGCCGGAAGGGACGCAGCCGCTACGGGGTGGACGTCACGACCGGGAAGGCCCGGCTGCTGGCCCGCTACGGCACCAGGATCACCCGCCTGACCCTGCCGGGAGCGGTGTCGCAGCCCGGCGACTAGGCCGTGTTCCGCAAGGCGTCGAGCCGGTTCAGGCGACCGATCGGATTCACTCGCCGGCCGCCCGCGCCCTGGTCAGCCGGGCGCGCACCTGCTGCAGTCGCGGCAGCAGCCCGTAGACGACGATCGGCACCACCAGGGTGGCGACGATCGGCGGCCGCAGGTACGGCGGGACCGCCTCCAGCAGGCCGCCGAGCGCGAACTGCACGACGGTGAGGGTGGGCAGGACGGCGATCCAGACCATCAGTGCCTGGTGGTGACGGGACATGAGCTGTCTCCTTCCAGCGGGCCGGGGTGTGTACGTCCCAGCCTGCCGCCACGCGTCCCATAAGTCCAAGATATGATCCTTAGGCACCACGATAAGGAGGGCTTATGGAGCTTCGCCAGCTGCGGTACACGCTGGCCGTGGCGGAAGAGGGCAGCTTCACCCGTGCGGCGGCCCGCGTCCACGTCGCCCAGCCCGCCATCAGTCAGCAGATCGCCCAGCTCGAACGCGAACTCGGCGAGAAGCTCTTCGACCGGACCGAGCGGCAGGTCCGGCTGACCGCTGCCGGGCAGGCCTTCCTGCCCCACGCCCGTGCCGCCCTCCAGGCGGCCGCCACCGGCCGGGACGCGGTCACCGCGCTGCGGGGCGTGCTGGCGGGGCACCTGACCATGGGCACCGTCCCGGCGCCGCCGGCGACGCTGCTCGACCGGCTCGGCCACTTCCAGCGCCGCCACCCCCGAGTACGCCTCACCGTACGCACCGGCGACCCGGAGCAACTCGTCCAGCAGGTGGTCGCCGGTGACCTCGACACCGCCCTCATCGGCACCGCGGGCCCTCGCCTGCCCGCCGGCCCCACCGGGCAGCGACTGCCTGCGACACTGGCCGCCCGCGAGTTCGGCCATGAGCCGCTCGTGATCGCCGTCGCCGCCGGGCACCCGCTCGCCGCCGGCGCCGACGCCGCTCTCGCCGACCTGCACGAGCAGCCGCTCGTCACGCTCACTCCCGGTACCGGGCTGCGTGCCGCGCTGGAGCATGCCTGCGCCGAAGCGGGCCTGGCCCCCGACGTACGCGCCGAGACCGACGACCTGGCCCTGCTGGCCGAACTGGTCGAGCACGGGTTCGGCATCGCCCTCATGCCGCGCTCGGCCGCCCGGCGCCTGGGCCCGCGGCTGGTCACCCTCCCCTTGCGCCAGCCCGCCCTGGGCCGCCCTCTGACGCTGATCTGGCGCCGCGACCACATCACCGCGCAGGCCCGGGCGTTCCTCGAAACGGATTTTCCGGCCGGGTACCGCCACGATGGCGGGTCCTGACGTTACCCGGAGCGGCTCTCCTTGGCTCAGGTCCAGGCCGACCAGTTCGGCAGCTGGACGGTGGCGGCGGCCGTCGGCGCCGCCCTGTCCGGCCGCCGGGGAGCGCTTAAGCCCACAAGAAGGGGATCGTAAGCGTGGCCCGGCACCTTGGAGTCATCGAAACCGAGCACGGAAGGCAGAACGATGACCCAGACCGCCGAATACGAGATCACTCGCCTCTTCGACGCCCCCCGCGAGCTGGTCTGGGCTACTTGGACCGAGCCCGAGCGCTTCTCGCGGTGGTTCGGGCCCCGGATGCCGGCCACTCCGGTGGACCGGATCACTCTGGACACCCGGCCCGGCGGGATCTGGCATGTCGCGCTGGTGGGAGACGAGGGATTCGAGGTGACGCTCGGCGGGACGTACCGGGAGGTGGAGGGCCCTGGGCGGCTCGTCTTCACCACCGGCGACCCCGACGATCCCGGCGAGGGGCCGGCGTCCGTGGTGACGATCGACTTCACGGCGGTGGACGGCGGCGACCGGACGGAGATGCGCTTCCACCAGTACGGCGTCAACACCGACCAGGAGCACGCCGAGCAGGCCAAGGCGGGCTGGATCGAGTTCTTCGACCGCCTGGCCGAGCAGGTGGACTAGAGATCACCTCATCAGCTCGTACGCCTCGTCGAGTTTGTGAGTGGCACCCTGCTCGTAGGCCGCCTTGAACGTCTCCTCCCCGAGCGCGGCGCGCACCACGGCCGCGACGCGCTCGATCTCGCTCAGCTCCGACGGGCTCCCGGGAGTCTGGTTGCGTTCCCTGGCCGCGGCCGCCAGCCCCAGCAGCCTGGCGGCCTGCTCGGTCGGACCCGAGGCGTGGGCCGCGGCCTCCACGGCCCACGCCGCCGTCCTGGGGTCGCCGATCTTCCTGGCGGCGGCCAGCGCCTCCCTGTGCAGGTCCATGGCCGCGGCCGGATCGCCGCGCAGCTCGGTGAGGTGGCCCAGCTCGATGAGTGTGGTCGGCAGGTGCAGGTCCGGCTCGATGTCCGGGTCGCGCGGCACCCCTTCGAGCAGGTGGCGCAGGTGCCTCTCGGCCAGGTCCAGCCGCCCGGCCCGGCGCGCGGAGAAGGCGAGGCCCATTTCGGCCATGGTCTCACCCTCCTTGTATCCCTGCCCGATGGCCAGCTTCATGGCGCGTTCGCAGAACTCGATGGCACGGTCGTAGTCGGTGGTCTGCATGGCCATCCAGCCCAGCCAGGCGATGCGCTTGGCGACCTCCGGCCACAACCCCAGGTCCTCGGCCATGCGCAGTCCCTCGCCGAACAGCCGGTTGGCTCGCTCGGAGTCGCCCGCCATCTCGGCCAGCCCGCCGAGCCACTCCGTGGCGCGCAGCAGGCCCCAGCGGTCGCCCAGCTCGGTGAACAGCCGCGCGCTCTCCTCGCCGTCGCGCTCCAGCGCCACGACGTCCCGCCGCGTGAACGCGTCCCTGGCCCGCCTGCTGAGCACGACGGCGATGCCCCACCGGTCCCCGACGGCCCTGAATGTCGCCAGCGCCCTGCGCGCCAGGTCCTGCCCGGCCGCCATGTCCCTGATGTGCAGGGCGACGAACAGCTGGGCCCGGGCCCTCTCACCCGGGTCCTCGATTGCTTCGACCGCCGCCTCCCACTCGACGTCCTCGCCCAGCATGAGCGCGAACCCCGCCTCCCAGGCCGCCGCCCTGGCCCGGCCGGGAGCGGCCTCCCCCTTGATGGCGAGCGCGGTCGCCAGGGACCGCCTGCCCTCGGCCAGCCTGCCGCGCAGGACCCAGTACCAGGCCAGCGCGTTCACCAGCCGCGCCGCGCTCTCGCCGTCCCGGTGGGCGACGGCCGTGTCCAGTGCCGCCCGCATGTTCGCGGCCTCGGCGTCCAGGCGCAGCAGCCAGTCGCGCTGCTCGTGCCCGTACAGTCCCGGTTCCGCCTGTACGGCCAGGGCCAGGTAGTGGCGCAGGTGCGCGAGGCGTACCCGGTCGAGCTCGCCGGCGTCGGACAACCTGGCCACGCAGTACGCCGACACCGATTCGAGCAGCCGGTACCTGACTCCGGCCGGGGCGTCCGCGACGACCACGAGCGAGCGGTCGACCAGGCGTACGAGCAGGTCGAGCACATCGAGACCGGCTTGCGCGCAGACGGATTCCGCGGCCTCCAGCGTGCACCCGTCGGCGTGCACGGCCAGGCGGCGCAGCACCACGCGCTCGTCCTCGGACAGCAGGTCCCAGCTCCAGTCGATCACCGCGGTCAGCGTCTGCTGGCGGGCCGGGGCGCCGCGCTGGCCGGAGGCCAGCAGCCGGAACCTGTCGTCCAGCCGGGCCACCACGCCCCGCACGCCGAGCGCCCGCACCCGCGTGGCGGCCAGCTCCAGCGCCAGCGGGATGCCGTCGAGCCGCCTGCACAACTGCGCGACGCTTGCCGCGTTGCCCGCGTCGAGCGCGAAGCCGCGGGTGGAGGCGGCGGCCCGGATCACGAACAACCTGACAGCGTCGGACCTGGCCATGGTCGCCAGGTCGGCGGCGGTGGGGACGTCGAGCGGCGGCACGCTCCACAACACCTCGCCGGCCACGGCCAGCGGCTCCCTGCTCGTGGCCAGGATGCGCAGGTCAGGGCAGGCCCGCAGGAGCAATTCGGTCAGCTCGGCGACCTGGTCGACCACGTGCTCGCAGTTGTCCAGCACCAGCAGCATCCGCCGGGGCCTGAGGGCGGCGGCCAGCTGACGCGCCGGCGCCCTGTCGGCCTCGTCCCCGGCGCCCGTGGCCTTGGGAGCGGCGTCCTCACGGATGTCCAGGGCCGCCATGACGGCCTCGGCCGGGAAGCGTAATCCCTGGTCCAGCGCGACCAGCCAGGCCCCGTCCGGGAAGCCGTCCACCAGCCGGTTCGCCGCCTCCAGCGCCAGCCGGGTCTTGCCGACCCCGCCGGTGCCGGTGAGCGTCACCAGCCGCTCCTCCCCGACCAGCGCGCACACCTCCGCCACGGCCTCGTCCCGGCCGATCAGCTTGCTGACGGAGGCGGGCAGGTTCGTCACGGGCCGCTCGGCGGGCACGCTCAGCGCCGGGTCCTGCCCGAGGATCGCCTGGTGCAGCGCGACCAGCTCGGGGCCGGGGGCCAGCCCGAGCTCCTTGGCCAGCCGGTCGCGCAGCTCGCCGTACCCCGCCAGGGCCTCGCTCTGGCGTCCGGCGCGGTAGAGGGCCCGCATGTGCACGGCACGCAGCCGCTCCCTGAGCGGATGCCGGGCCACCAGGTCGCCCAGCTCGCCCACCAGCAGCCCGTGCTCGCCCAGCTCCAGCCGCGCCTCGGCGTGCTGCTCCAGCGCCGACAACCGCTGCTCCTCCAGCCGGAGGATCGCCGACCTGGTGTACTCCTGGTCCGCGAAGTCCGCGTACGCCGAGCCCCGCCACAACGCCAGCGCATCGGCCAGGAGCCCCGCCTTGGTCCTGTGGCTGTCGGCGGCCTCGGCCCGCGCCAGCAGCGCGGTGAAGCGGGTGGCGTCGACGGCCCCGTCGTCGGGGCGCAGCAGGTAGCCGGGCGCGCGGGAGACGACCAGGTTCTTCCCGCCGGGTTCGGCGTCCTCCAGTGCCTTGCGCAGTTGTGAGACGCGCGCCTGGAGCGTGCCCACCGGATTGCCCGGCGGCTCGTTCCCCCACAGGTCGTCGACCAGCTGGTCCACGGACACCGGACGGCCCACGTGGACGAGCAGGTCCACGAGGACGGCCCGGACCTTGAGACCGGGGACGGTGACGGCGTCCCCCGCGTCGGTCCACACGGCCAGCGGCCCCAAGACTCCAAAACGCATGCTCGTCACCTTATGTGCGGCCGTAAACGCACGAAAAGAACATTTAACGCCCCCTCCAGCACTGCGGGAGGCGACTGCGTCGATCGACCGGCTCCCCGCTCCGCAGCCGCCCGCACCCTGCCGGCACCGAGATCAGGGCGACCGGCAGGACGGCCTTCCCCAGGGGTGATGCCATCACCCGGCCGTACCGCTCCCGGTGATCTTTCCGCCGGATTCCGGCACGGCCTGGCGGGCCAGCTTGACCGCCGAGACCAGCAGGATGGCGGCCAGGCCCGGGATGAGGACCGCGTCCGGCAGCACGCCCAGCAGCAGGCCGCCCAGCAGCGCCCCCGCGACGGAACCGGCCGCCATGATCGCGGTGAAGCGCAGGTTGGCGCCCAGGACGGCGAAGCTGCTGTCGCGGCTGTAGCGGGCGAAGGCCACCAGCATCGTGGGCAGCGACACCAGCAGCGACAGGCTGCCCGCGACCTTGATCTCCACGGCGTACAGCAGCACGATCGTCGGGATCAGCAGCTCCCCGCCGGCCACGCCCATGATGGCGGCCACCACGCCGATGCCGAACCCGGCCGCGATCCCCGCCACCGCCCGCACCGGGCCGGGCAGCGCCATCGCGCCCAGGACGGTGACGTGGGTGAGGACCAGGGCCGCGGCCATGAGCACCAGCAGCCCGGCCAGCACCCGGTACAGGGTGGCGGTCCGCATCCGCACCGCCCAGGACGCGCCCGCCCACGCCCCCAGCAGGCTCCCGGCCAGCAGGTTCACCGCGACCGTCCAGTGCGCCCCCAGCTCGGCGAGCGGGACGGCCGCCAGCCGGGCGGGCAGCGCGGCGACCACCACGACCAGGCTCATCGCCTTGTTCACGATGACCGCCGCCAGCGCGGCGAACCCGAACAGGCCGATGAGCAGCGGCAGCCGGAACTCCGCGCCGCCCAGGCCGATCATGCCGCCCAGCGTGCCCACGGCCGCCCCCGCGGCGAACACCACCGGCGACGAGCGGAGCCCGCCCGGCTCTCCGCCGGATGCTCCCATCTCGCCTCCCGGGGGCATGACGTGCGCCGTCGACCCGTCAGGTGGCCCGGCCGCGCAGGAGCTCGGTCACGGTCGTGGCGCGCATCAGGTACGGGTCCAGCAGCTCGGCCCGCGCCCTCGGCATGCCGCCGGCCAGGGCGGCGTCGGTGAGCGCGGCCCTGAGCCACCGCACGTCCACGGCCTGCCCGTCGGCCCGCCGGAGCAGCGGCTCCCCGGGGGTCCGGGCCGACGACAGGGCGCGCAGCAGCGGGCGGACCGGCTCCGGCACCGGGAAGGCGACGAGGTCGCCCCGGCCGTCGTGCACGGTCACGATGGCGGGCTCGCCGGCGTTCACCGCCCGCAGGTCCTGCAGGGTCAGGCCGGCCAGGGCGTCGGCGGTGGCGCCGGTGGCCTCCAGCAGCGCCACGGCAGCCGCCTCGGCGGGTCGGCCGTCGGCGGCCAGCCGGGCGATGCCCCGGCGCAGCTGCCGCCGGTCCTCCCGGGTCAGCGTCCGGGACTCGCCGGGCACGGAGTCATGGCGGACGGCGCCGCTGCGCCAGACGTGGGTGTAGAAGGACGACAGCACAGCGCGTTTCCTGGCCACGGTGGCCGGGGCGAGGGGCCTGCCGGGGGTGCGTACGCCGACGGTGAGGGTGCCGGCGAGCGCGCCGGCGCAGTAGGCGTCGAGGTGGGCCCCGGTGACGGCGAGGGGGTCGAGGTCCGGCTCCACGGCGTGCAGCCAGCGCAGGAACGCGGCCAGGACCTGCAGGCGGGTCTGGCGGGTGGCCGGTGACGGCCCGTCCAGCAGCCAGGCGGCGACCGTGCGGCGGGTCCGCGGGGCCAGGGCCTCCACGAGGCCGACGTCGGCGGCGGGCACGTCTCCGCCGTCACCGGGACGGTGGCGCGGCCGCAACCCGCCGATCGCCCCGACCCCGGCCGTCTCGGAACCGGCCGCCCCGGAACCGCCGACCTCAAGACCGCCCGCCTCAAGACCGCCCGCGTCGAGACCGCCGATCCCCGGACCGCCCGTCCCCGCTCGGCCCATCTCCGCTGGGCCCGCCTGAGCCGGTCCCGCCGCCTGAGCCGGTCCCGCCGCCGCCTCGCCCGGTCCCGCTGCCGCCTCTGCCGGGCGGGCCACAGCCGGGGCCGGGGCCGGGGCCGCTGTGGCCGGAGTCGCCGCAACCGGGCGCGGGTCGCGGCCCGGGCCTCCGGGTCCGCCTAAGAACGCGGCCCGCAGGCTCCCGGCCGGTCCGGACGCGTCGTCGATTCGGGGCATGCTCAGCACTCGACCGTACCCACCCTCACAGCGGCAACAGAGGCGTCGGTGGCCGTCGCGCGGGCGTGAGCGCCCGGGCGGCTGGAGCCAGGCAGTCCAATCATGATCTCGATCTTCTCACGGAGCGGCCCCCAGGAACGGCAGCACGCGCGGCAGCACCTCGGCCGTCCGCCGCGGGGCCCCGCCGTGGTCGGCGTCGGGGACCGGGAAGAACCCTGCGCCGTGGGCCCGCGCGTAGTCCCGCATCGGGTCGTGCCACGGATCGGCCGTGCCCGTGTACATCAGCGTCGGCACCCCGGAGGCCGCCAGCTCGCCGCCCAGGCCGGGCTCGCGCGAGAACATGTCGTAGTTGGCTCGGTGCGCGGCCGGGTCGCCGGCCTCGATCACGGCAACCTGGTACGGGTGTTCCAGCGCACCACCCTTGACGATCTCGTACACGTCGAAGTCGCCCGGCAGCCCAGCGCGGCCAGCACGCCCGGCACCCGCGACCGGAAACCGTCCGGGTCGAAGCCGCCGGCCACCAGCCGGGTCAGCCGCTCGGGCGCGTGCGCGGCCACCGCGTAGCCGGTCATGGCGCCCAGCGAGTACCCCCAGAAGGCGGCGCGTCGCTCGCCCCCAGCCCGAGCGGGTCGATGGCGATCACCGTGTGGGAGGCGGCCAGGACCTCGGTGTAGCCGAGGTGCGCCCAGTGCCCGCCGTCCTCGAACATCCCGGGCTGCAGCACGACGGGCGGGCCGTCGCCGGAGAAGAAGGAGGCACTTCCTTGTCGCGACGGAACACCGCGGTAACGGACCAGGTCGACGAATGCCCGCTCCCCCAGGTGCTGGCGTTGATCGGCGACAAGTGGTGCATCCAGATCCTGGTCGAGCTGGGCCTGGGGCCGCGCCGGTTCAGCCGGCTCGAGCGGGCGATCGAGGGCATCGGCCGCCGCATGCTGACGCTCAACCTGCGCAACCTCGAACGCAACGGCCTGATCACCCGGACCGTCCGCCCCGACTCGCCGCCGAGCGTCGAATATGCCGTCACGCCGCTGGCCGAGGACATCCGCGAGCCCCTGGAGGCACTGGCGCAGTGGGCCCGCCGCGCCATCCCGTCGCTGGTCGCGGCGAGGCGGGACTACGACAGCCGCAACTGACGGCTCAGGAGCGCTCCGGCTCGTAGTGCAGCGCGGTGATCCCGCACTCGAAGGCGCGGGCGGCGACGAGGCGGAGGCGCTGGTTGGTGTCGAGCTTGGGGAAGACCGGCATCCCGGCGCCGATCGCGGTCGGGTTGACGAACAGGTGCAGCTCGTCGAGCAGGCCCTTGGCGATCAGGTTCGAGACGAAGGTGCCGCCGCCGTAGGCGATCAGGTCGCCGCCGGGCTGGGCCTTGAGCCGGTTCACGATCTCGGTCAGGTCGCCGCCCGCGACGGTGGCGTTCGCCCAGGGCGACTCGGTGAGGGTGTTGGAGACCACGACCTTGGGCGTGTTGTTCATCCAGTCGATGGACTCCTTGGTCTCGTGCTCGGGCTCGGAGGCCCAGGCCGGGATGAAGCCCTCGGCGAGCTTGCGGCCGAGCACGATGCAGTCGACCGGCTCGGTGAGCGCGTCGATGTAGGTGTTGATGTCGTCGCTCCACGGCATCTTCATCCAGTCCATCTCGCCGTTCGGGCCGGCCATGTAGCCGTCGACGGTGGTCTGGACCTGGAGCTTGAACGTACGCATGGGGTTCGTCCTTCCGGTGCTTCAGTGGTGGTGCCCTGATGTGCCCTCAGCTTCGCGGAGATCGCTTACGGATTGTTTACGGCATCCTTCCGGTCAGACATACATCGAACTTTGATATAAATGCGGCGTGACGCCTTCGCCGGACCGCCCTGTGGTGGACCTCGACGGGCTGACCACCGTGATCGAGGACTTCAACGCCTACTTCATCCGGCTGCCCTCGGTCCGGCGGTTCAGCTTCTCGGCTCTGTCCGTGCTGCACACGCTCGACCGCAGGGGCCCGCTGCGCCTGACCGATCTGACGGCGACCGAGCAGCTCAAGCAGCCCGCGCTCACGAGCCTGGTGGCCAACCTCGTGCGGGACGGGCTGGTGTCACGCCGCCCCGATCCCCGCGACGGGCGCGCCGTCCTGCTGGACCTCACCCCGGAGGGCAGGGACGTCGTCCGCTCCCGTCACGCGGACCGGGTGGCCAGGCTGTCCCGCCTGGTGGACCACCTGAGCGACGAGGAGCGCGTGGCACTGGCCGGCTCGGCGCGCGTCCTGGCCCGCCTGACCGAGATCGCCGCCCGCCTCGAAGGCTGACGCGCCCCGAAGATCAGGAGGAGACTTTCCATGCCGACCCGACCGTTCCCCCTCCGTCCGGTGCCGCTGCACGTGCCGGACGAGGTGCTCGACGACCTGCGCCACAGGCTGGCCAGGACCAAGTGGCCGCTGGACGCGGGCAACGACGACGGCTACTACGGGGTGCGCGCCGGCTACCTGCGGGAGCTGGTGGCGTACTGGGCGGACGGGTTCGACTGGCGGGCGGCCGAACGGGCGATCAACGCCTACGAGCACTACCGCGTGGACGTCGGGGGCGTGCCGGTGCACTTCATGCGCAGGCCCGGCGTCGGCCCGGACCCGGTGCCGCTGATCCTCAGCCACGGCTGGCCGTGGACCTTCTGGCACTGGTCGAAGGTCGTCGACCCGCTCGCCGACCCGGCCGCCCACGGCGGCGACCCGGCGGAGGCGTTCGACGTGATCGTGCCGTCGCTGCCGGGGTTCGGGTTCTCGACCCCGCTGCCGCACCACCCGGACATGAACTTCTGGAAGATCGCCGAGGTCTGGCACGAGCTGATGACCGGCGTGCTCGGACACGACCGGTACGCCGCCGCGGGCTGCGACGTCGGCGCGCTGGTCACCGGCCAGCTCGGCCACAAGTACGCCGGCGAGCTGCATGGCATCCACATCGGCTCGGCGCAGAAGCTCACCATGTTCAACGGCGACCGCGCCTGGGACCTCAGCGGCGGGATGCCCATCCCGGAGGGCCTGCCCGCCGACGTGCGCGCCCGGATCCTGGAGCTGGACCGGCGCTTCGCGGCGCACCTGGCGGCGCACGTGCTGGCCCCCTCCACGCTGGGCTACGGGCTGGCCGACTCCCCCACCGGCATGCTGGCCTGGATCCTGGAGCGCTGGGCCCGCTGGTCCGACAACGGCGGGGACCTGGAGAGCGTGTTCACCAAGGACGACCTGCTCACCCACGCGACGATCTTCTGGGCCGGCGACGCGATCGACACCTCGATCCGCACCTACGCCAACAACAACCGCTACCCGTGGACGCCGTCGCACGACCGCCGGCCGGTGGTCGAGGCGCCGACGGGCATCACGTTCGTCGGTTACGAGAACCCGCCGGGCGTGACGACCGGCGAGCAGCGGGTGCGCGGCTTCCTCGACGGCGACCGGGCCGCCTGGTACAACCACGTCAACATCGCCGTGCACGACCGGGGCGGGCACTTCATCCCGTGGGAGATCCCCGGCGAGTGGGTCGGGGACCTGCGCCGCACCTTCCGCGGCCGCCGCTGACCGAGCGGCGCATCGCCGGGGCCGGCATGCTCCGCGACCTACCCGGGCTCCGGACCGATCAAGGCGTGCAGGTGCACGTCGTGCCAGCCGTCGGAGTGCAGGTAGGCGCTGCGCCTGGTGCCCTCGAGGGCGAACGCGGCCTTCTCCGCCACCCGGCAGGAGGCCGCGTTGCGGACGGAGTGGTTGAGGAACAGGCGGTGCAGCCCGATGCCGAAGGCCCAGGCGCTCAGCGTGCGGACGCCGGCCGGCGCCGCGCCCCGCCCGCGCGCCGCGGCCCGCATCCAGTACGCCACCTCGGCCTCCCCCTGCTCCAGGTCGATGGTGCGCAGCGCGACCCGGCCGAGCACCTCGCCCTCGTCCGTGACCACCGCCCAGTTCGCGCTGGTCTCCTCGCTCCAGCCGCGGGTGTAGTCGTCGATGAGGTCGCCGGCCTCGGCGACGGACTCCACGGAGCGGCCGTGCCAGTACCGGGTGGCCGGGTCGCTGAACGCGTCGACGATCATGGGGGCGTCCGCCGCGGCCCAGGGCCTCAGCAGCAGGTTCCGCTCCGACGTGAGGACGGGCTGCGGCGCCTTGCCGAACGACCCGCGCGCGACGACCGGCGGCAGGAGCTGGGGCATACGGGTTCCTCCGGGTTCGCATGGGGAGACGGGCCGCTACGATGAACGACCTCGATCATGCCTTACAGGGGGACAACGGTGGACTTCGGGCTCCTGTGTGTACATGCCCACCCGGACGACGAGGCGATCTGGACGGGCGGGACCCTGGCCAGATACGCCGACGAGGGCGCCCGGACCGCGGTGGTGACCTGCACCTGGGCGGAGGGGACGGGGCGGGCCGGAGAGCTGGAGCGCGCCCTCGGCCTCCTCGGCGCCGGCAGCCCGAGACTGCTCGGCTACGCCGACGCCCGCAAGCCCGAGTCCGCCCCCGGCGCCCCGCGCTTCGTGGACGTGCCGCTGGAGGAGACGGTCGGGCGGCTGGTCGGGCACATCAGGGACGTCCGGCCCGACGTCGTGCTCACCTACGACGGCTACGGCAGCTACGGCCACCCCGACCACGTGCACGCCCACCGGGTCACCCTGGCCGCGGTCGAGGCGGCCGGATACGACCAGCTCTACCCCGGAACGGGCGAGCCGTGGCGGCCCCGGGCTGTCTACCTGGCCACGATCCCGCGCTCCGTCGTCGTGTCGCACTGGCAGGCGGTCTTCGGGGCGCCCCCGGACCCGGGCCAGACGCTGCCGGGGGTCCCCGACGACCAGATCGCCGCCCACCTGGACGTCGGGCCGTGGGCGGAGCGCAAGTGGGCGGCCATGCACGCGCACGAGTCGGAGGTCGGGCGCGGGGCCTCGATGACGCTGCTGACCTCGCTGCCCGAGCACGCCCGTGCCCAGATGCTGGCCAACGAGTGGTACCGCCGGGTGGCCTACGCCGGCGGGAGTCGGACCACGACCCTGCGCGGCTGACGGCGCAGCGCGTACCTGGGTACGGGTACGCGCTGCGCCCGGCGCCGTCCGGTCAGGCGATCACCTGGTAGCCGAACTGCACCACCAGCCCGCTGGCGCCGGTGCTGCCGAGCACCCGCAGTTGCAGCCGTCTGGCGACCGACGTGCCGTCCACCACGTACGGCGAGGTGAGCGTCGTGGACTGCAACGTGGTGGTCGCGCCCGTCGCCGTCCCGCCGGCGCTGTCGCCGTCGGCGTCCAGCCGCACCTGGCAGGTGCCCGCGCCCAGTTTCCTGGAGACCCGGACGATGCGCAGCCGCTGGCCGTCGGCGTACAGCAGGTTGGACAGGTCGTGCAGGCCGTCGGTGACGGCGCCGTCGATGCGCGCGGTCAGCCAGCCGTCGATCTGCTGGACGCCCTTGTTGCCGGTGGCGCGGGTCTGCGCGGTCTGCGCGCCGGTCAGGGCGTACGCGCCGGCGTGGTTGCCGTTGAGGTCGTTGCCGGTGATGAGCACGTCGGGCGAGGCGCTGACGATGCCGTAGTCCTGCCGGTTGACGCCGTCACCGACGAAGCCGCCGATGGCGTTGCCGGTGACGACCACGCGGGTGGCCTCCGCGCGGATGTTGATGCCGGCGCCGTGCCGGTAGACCTGGCCGCTGCCCGTGTACGTGCCGGGTTCGGCGCCCTTGAGGTCGAAGGCCGTCGGGCTGACCACCTGGATCGTCCACGCGCCGTCGAGGCCGGTGATCCCGGAGACGGTGACGCGGTCGTCGCTCTCCCAGCCGTGCGGGGCGGAGGTGGTGACGCGGACGCCGCCCGAGCCGTTCCCGGCCACGGAGCTGATCTGCCGGGCGAAGTCGGGGTGCGCCATCCGGCCGTTGTTGCCGATCAGGCAGCCGGTCACGGTGGTACGGGCGGAGGCGACGTCGATGCCGTTGCGGCCGGCGCCGCGGATGACGCAGCCGGTGAAGGTGACCCCGCCGACGAACTTGGGGCCGACCCGGACGTTGTCGAGCTCGCCGTCGGCGGAGATGTAGGTGTTGGCGAACTGGGCCTGCGCCCCCGCCTCCAGCAGGACGGGCACGCCGTAGCCGTTCTCGAAGCCGCCGCCCTCGAAGTAGACGAACTTCGGCAGCGCCGTGCTGCCGGTGGTGTTGCGCATCCACAGCCCGTGCCGCCCGAACAGGATGGCGGTCGCGATGAACTTGATCGATCCGCCGAGCCCGTCGATGACCACGTTGTCGGTGACCTTGTTGCCGCTGCCGGCGGCGATGCCGCACTGCACGAACTCGACCGGGTCGGCGCGCTGGTCGTCGGCGACGCCGTTGAGCAGGATGACCTGGTCGCCGGTGAAGGTGTTCCAGACGCAGTTCTGGAACCTGACCGTGTTGCAGGCCCGCAGCACGAGCCCGTTGTGGCCGTCGCGGAAGCGGGCGTTGGTGAAGGCCAGCATGTAGTTGCCGTCCTCCTTGGCCGCTCCGGCCCGCTCGGTGCGGATCATCGCGCCGCCGCTCAGCCCGAGGCCGCGGATCTGCAGGTTGCGGAAGCCGCCGCCGTGCACGCCGGTCAGCACGAACCCGTCGGCGGCACCGGTGTCGAGCAGGATCTGGGTGCCGTGGTCCAGGCTGTCGGTGTGGCCGGCGCCGTCGAAGGTGATGGGCACGCGCTTGACCGAGATCGTCTTCTTGACGAGCACCTTGCCGGGGCCGATCTCGATGGTGCCGCCGGTGGGCAGGGCGTCGACGGCGCTCTGCAGGCGCTGGGTGTCGTCGTCGGTGCCGGTGCCGCGCCAGCCGTACCAGGCCAGGTCCACGGTGGCGGCGACGGGCCGCTTCCACCGGCCGGTGGCCACGCCCGCGACGGCGAAGACGGTGCCGCCGTCGTCGGGCGCGGTGCTCGTCTCGTCCCAGTACAGGTCGCCGCCGCCGCGGCCCGGCGTGGCCGTCACGCCGGGCTCGGCCTGGTGGTAGCCCAGCAGGTAGATCTGCTCCCCCGGCTGGCCGGGGGTGGTGCGCAGGTCGGTGACGCCGGCGATCTGCCGGACGTCGCGCTTGGCGGCCTGCGCGGGGGTGGCGCTGAGCGCCATGGCGGCCGCGCCGCCCGCGCCTAACACCGACAGAATCCGACGGCGGTCCTCGTTGATCTTCATGTGTCAGCCTTTCACCGCGCCGATGAGGATGCCCTTGGCAAAGTGCTTCTGGAGGAACGGGTAGACGATCGCGATGGGGACCAGGCTCAGCACCAGGATCGCCATCTGCATGGACTGGGGAGGGGGCAGGAAGCCGCCCGACAGGTCCGCCGCGTCGACGCCGAGCGCGCTGTTGTCGACCACGTACGTGCGCAGGACCAGCTGCAACGGCCATTTCTCGGTGTCGTTGAGGTAGAGCATGGCGTTGAAGAACGCGTTCCAGTACGCCACCGCGCTGAACAGCCCGACGACGGCGATGACCGCCTTCGACAGCGGCAGCACGACCCGCAGCAGGATGCGCAGCTCACTGGCACCGTCGATGCGGGCGGCGTCGATCAGATCGCCCGGGATCTCCTGGAAGAAGGCCCGCATGATGATGATCTGGAACCCGCTGGCCAGCCCCGGCAGGATGAGCGACCAGTAGGAGTCCAGCAGCCCGAGCTGCTTGATCGTCAGGTACATCGGGATCATGCCGGGCGCGAACAGCAGGGTGAACAGCACGGCCAGCAGGATCGGCCGGTGCAGCAGCGAGCCCGGCCGGCTCAGCGAGTACGCCAGCAGCGTGATGCACGTCAGCGACAGCAGCGTCCCGACGACCGTGACGCCGACGGACACCACCAGCGCCCGGGTGACGACCCCGCCGGCCAGGATGGCCCGGTAGGCGTCGAGGTTGGGCCGGTCTGGCCACAGGACATAGCCGCCGGTGGCGGTGACCTGCGCCTGGTCGGCCAGGCTGGTGGAGAGGACCGCGAGGAACGGCAGGATCACCAGGGCGCAGCAGGCGGCCACGACCACGCCCTTGACGGTACGAATGATCATTTGGAGTACAGCCCCCTCTCGCCCAGCAGGTGCGCGACCTTGTTGGCGCCGAGCACGAGCACCAGCCCGACCAGCCCCTTGACCAGGCCGACCGCGGCGGCCACGCCCCAGTTGCCGCCGACCACGCCGTAGGTGTAGACGTAGGTGTCCAGCACCTCCGACACCTCGGTGCCGACCATGGCCTGCTGCAGGATGATCTGCTCGAACCCGACGGTGAGCACGTCGCCGAGCTTGAGGATGAGCATCAGCACGATCACGCCGCGGATGCCGGGCAGCGTCACGTGCCAGAGCTGGCGGGTCCTGGAGGCGCCGTCCATGGCGCTGGCCTCGTACAGCTCGGGGTCGACGCGGGAGAGCGCGGCCAGGAAGATGATCGTGCCCCAGCCGGCGTCCTTCCAGATCACCTGCGAGGTGATCAGGGCCAGGAACAGGTCGGGATTGCCCAGGAGCGGCAGCGTCGCCAGGTCGTGCGAGCGCAGGAACGCGTTCAGCAGGCCCGCGTTGCCCAGCATGTGCTGGAAGATCGCGACGACGACCACCCACGACATGAAGTGCGGCAGGTAGAGGATCGACTGGGCCAGCCGCTTGACCCGCGCACCGGCCAGCGAGTTGAGCAGCAACGCCAGTGCGATCGGCACGGGGAAGACGAAGATGATCTGCACCAGCGAGATGAGCAGCGTGTTGACCAGCGCGTTGAGGAACGCCGGGTCACCGTTGAAGATCACCCGGAAGTTCTCGAAGCCGACCCACGGCGCCTCCCAGATGCCCAGGAAGGGCTGGTAGTCCTTGAAGGCGATCACGTTGCCGAGCATCGGCACGTAGTGGAACAGCAGGATCACGAGCAGGCCCGGCACGCCGAGCAGGAGCAGCAGCCCGTCCCTGCGCAGCCGGGAGGCCTTCGGGGTCGCGCGCCGCGGCGGGGCGGCTGGGCGGGCCGGTGGGGATTTCACGTCCAGCGCCATCGCTCAGTCGCCCTTGGCCAGCGCGGTCTCGTAGTCGCGGCGGATCTGGTCGCCGCCCTGGCTGCGCCACTGCTTGACGACCTCGTCCCAGTGGCTGACGGGCTTGCGGCCGAAGACGATGTCGAGCTCGGCCTGATCGATGATCTTGATGAGGGTGCCGCCCTTGTTGACGGCGGTCTCGGAATAGAGGGCGGCGGCCGGGTTGCGGACGATGCCGGGCACGACGCGCTCCTGGTAGGCGCGCTGGGCGTCCACCCGTTCGCGGGGGCGGGGGCCGAGCACGTGGGGGGCGTCGGCGACGTACTCGAGGGGCAGCTTGACCTCGGCCTTGCCGAGGCTCGTCGGCTCCGGCGCGCCGTCCTTCATCGTGTAGTGGGTGCCCTCGACGCCGAACTTGCGGAACATGTACTCGCTCGTGCCGAGCGGCGCGCTCAGCCAGTCGCAGATGCGCAGCAGCTTGGCGAGGCGGCCGGGGTCGGCCTTCTTGAACGCGGTGATGGCGAAGTTCGCCTGCCCCGCGCGGGCGGGGCCCGGGGAGACCACCGCGCCGACGTCCACCTTGTAGGTGTCGGCGAGGATGTCCCAGGCGGCGTAGCCGTCGGAGTTGAGGGCGATGGTGCCGTTGCCGAACAGGTCGCGCAGGTTGAGCTTGGCGCCGATGGCGTCGGGGTGGAACAGGCCCGCCTTGACCATCTCGGCGGTCTTGGCGATGGCCTCCTTGCGGCCCTCGACCTCGTGCTCGGAGGTGAACCTGCCGCCCTCCTCCCGCCACGTGTTGGGCACGCCGAGCATGGTGCCGACGTACATGATGACGCCCTTGGCGCTGCCGAAGGCCCACCGGTTCTTCGCCGGGTCGGTCAGGCCCTTGGCCAGGGCGAGGAAGTCGTCGTAGCTCTTGGGCTCGCCGCTCAGGCCGCGCTCGGCGATGAGGTCGGAGCGGGCGAACATGATCGTGCCGACGATGGCGCGCGGGATCGGGATGGCGTAGACGCCGCCCTGGTAGGCGGTGGTCAGCCAGGAGTCACGCGGGATGTTGGCCAGGAACGGGTAGGTCTTGACGGCGTCGCCGGAGACCAGATCACTGAGGTCGGCGCACAGGCGGGTGAGGATCTGCGAGCGGTTGGCCAGGCTGGCCGACAGCATGAGGATGTCGGGCAGGTCGCCGCTGGCGACGACGGTGGACAGCTTGCTCACGTAGTCGACGGCGGGCGCCATCGTGATGTTCAGCGTGGCGCCGAGCCGGGTGTTCAGCTCCTGCCAGAACCGGTTGGCGTCCGGGCCGGGTGGCACCGGGTTGAACATGTTGGTCAGCACGCTGACCTCGCCCAGCCCCTCCCCTGGCTTGTCGGTGAAGGCGGTGACGGGCTGGGCGGGGTAGGTGTAGTAGGCGGCCAGCACGCCGTCGGCGGTGGCCGGCAGGTCGGGTTTGACAACGCCGGACGGGACGTAGGCGGGGAAGACCGCCTTGCGCGTCGCGCCCTGCGGGCTCGCCTGGGGTGACGGCGAGCCGCACGCTGTCAGCAGGCCGCCCGAGGCGGCCAGCAGAGCGGTGCTCCCGGTGAGCTGGAGGAACTGGCGCCTGCTGTGACGCGCGTCAGACATGGCCTTTCCTTTCGTCGGGGGGTTGTCGGAAAGTCGTCGGGGAGGTCCGTCGGGGCCTATCGGAGTTTCAGGGTGATCACGTGCCAGGGGTCCAGCCGGACGGTGCCGCCGAGCTCGGGCGGCTCGCCGAGCTCCGTCTCGTCGGCCCGGCACCGCACGATCCGGCCGGGGTGGCGCAGCCGCACCTCGCCGCCGTGACCCGACAGGTCCTGGAGGCGGACGAGCAGTCCCGTACGGTCGCGCGGCTCGGCCACGGTCGCGGCGACCCAGCCGGGCAGGCCGAGGTCGAGCAGGCTCCCGGCGGGCGCGGCGAGCGGGCGCGGCCCGGTGTCGAACTTGTCGAGCCTGCTCACCTCCGACACCATGGGCGCCGCCCGGACCTCCCGGCCCAGCCGCCCGGCCGCCACCGGATCGAACGCGGGCAGCGGGCGGAAGGCGTAGCGCAGGGTCAGCGTGCCGTCCTGCTCGGGCGGGGTGTTGGTGGGCCAGTAGTTGTTCATGACCCACGAGTGGATGGTGCCGCTCGCGGGGGCGAAGCGCTCGGGCCAGGCGCCGCGCACGATGTCCCCGGCGGTGAACAGCGGGGCGTCGGCCGAGGTCCACGCCACGGCGCCGGCCGGCGAGGCGACGACGACGCCGTGCTGGGTGGTGAACCACTCCTGGCAGGCGCCGGGGGCGTGGTCGGCGGCGGGGTCGATCCAGCCCTGCTGGCGGTCGTAGTGGAAGCGGGGGCGTTCGGCCGCGAAGGGGAAGGTCACGTACACCGCCTCCTTGGCCGGCTCGCGCTCCTTCTCCAGGCGCACCAGCACGTCCACGCGGTCGTCGGCGTCCCTGAGCAGGACGTCCACCTCGACGTGCGGCAGGCTCGGCGCGCTGCCCACCGCCCGCAGCCGCCAGCCGTCGTACGTGCGGCGCAGCCCGACCGGCCGCATGGCCGCCGGGAAGACGTCCAGCTCCGGCGGGTCGGCGTGCGGGCGGCGGCCGTTCAGCGAGGTGCGGGGAGCGGGCGGGTGGTGGTGCGGCTCACCGCTGTGCCCGGTCGCGATGCGGGTGGACGGGCCGTTGCGGACGTACAGCACCTGGCCGAGGGGCCCGTCGAGCAACCGCCGGCCGGTGGGCCGGTGGGTGAGCCCGAGCACGGCACCGGTCGCGGGGTCGAGCTCGGCCTCCCACAGATCGGTGACCAGCCGGGGCGGCACCTCCTGCCAGCCCTCGTCGTGATCGCCCGAGGAGGCGCCGCGGCCGTCCTCCTCCCCCGGTGCGAGCTCGGCCGGGTCGGCGAGCGGGATCGTGCGGTAGCCGAAGGCGGGCACCGCGGCGACGGTCATCCGGTAGCGGCGCAGCCCGGCGCAGTCGGACAGGACCTCGGCGGGCAGCGGCGGCGGCGCGGTGGACTCGTACTCGACCTCCACGTCCCTGGCCCAGCTCAGCGGGTTGTGCACGAGCAGCGTCGGACCCTGGGTGGTGACCAGCTCGCCGAGCTGGCTCAGCGCCCGGCGGCCCTCGTCCACGGCGGTGCGCAGGGCGGTGTGGACCTGGTGGCGCTTCCAGTCGAGCTGGTCGCCGACCTGCTCGCCGTGCGGGTGGGCCAGGGCGTGCGACCAGGTCCAGGTGTGCTCGGCGCCGAACAGCGCGCCCTCCCAGGCGTCGTCGAGCGCCTGCCGGTTGGGCCGGTAGGCCGGCTCCGCCCGCGCCACCAGGGCGGCCAGCCCTTCGGTGGCGGGCAGCGCGCTCTGGGCCCGCCGGTGCTCGGCCACCACCGTGGCGCCGGTGCCGACGCCGTCCTCCCAGTAGCTGCCGCCGTCGCCGCGCCACACCGGCAGCCGGTCGGCCAGCGGCCGGACCGCGTCCAGGTAGCCGGCCATGGTGGAGACGACGATGCGGGGGTGGGCGTACACGGCGTTCCACCGGGCGGCGAAGCCGGCGTCGCCGTCGGCGAGGTCCTCGTTGTCGGCGTGGGTGCCGATGACGGCCAGATCATGGGGCAGGTAGTCGGGCCGTTCGTAGCGGGCGAGCAGGCGGCACAGCGCGTGGGCGCCGCCTTCGACCGTCTGCGGGTCGCCCACCATGAACCGCAGCTGGGAGTAGGTGTCGGAGAAGTGGGTGAGCACGCGCGAGCCGTCGACGCCCTCCCACATGACCGGGCTCAGCAGGTGCTGCAGGTCGCTGTCGGCGTTGCCGCCGCGGTGGTGGTTCTCGATGCCGACGAAGCCGTCGATGCCCAGCGCGGCCAGGACGGACGGCACGGCGGCGCTGTAGGAGGGCACGTCGGTGAGGTTGGCGTACGTGACGGGCACGCCGTGCTCGTCACGCAACCGCGCCGCCAGGTAGGCCGCCCGGTAGATCTCCTCCAGCGAGGCCACCCCCGACAGGAAGAGGCTGTGGAAGGCGTTGACCGCGATACGGCCGTCCCGCAGCGCCTGGAGCACGCGACCGGCGCTCTTCTCCGAGCGGGTGGCCAGGTACTGGGCCAGGACCAGTGAGCCGTCCACGGAGAAGGCGAAGCCGGGGTCGCGGTCCAGCGCCGCCAGGGCCCGGTCGAGGTTGCGACTGTGCAGTTCCAGCACCTTGCCCTGGCTGTCGGTGTAGCCGACGTCGAGGTGCACGTGCGGGATGAGGTGCAGCGTCCACCTGCGGGCCGGGGTGAGGGTGAACGTCACGGGTTCGCCGCCGTCCACCGACACCTCGGCCGGGCCACGGGCCTCCGGGACGGGGAAGCGTACGCGGGCCTGGCCGAAGTCGCGTCCGGGCAGGTCGAAGACGTACGTGCGGCCGCCGAGCCGGACCTCCGCCCGGCGGGCGGGCAGGGGGGCGGTGAGCTCGACCAGCTCGTGCCCGTCGTGCAGGTAGAGCGGCGTGACCCGCAGCGTGGGGGCGGGCGGCGGCCCGGTCGCGGGCGCCAGCGTGATCGAGCGCCAGGTGATGCCGCTGCCGAAATGGTGCCCGAACTGCTCGCGGTGCCGGTGCGGTTGCCCGTCGGGGATCGTGACCGGGCCGGTCGCGGCCTCGGGATCCAGGGTCGTGGTGATCGCCAGGACGTGCTCGCCCGGCGGCAGCATCGAGCCGGGGATCGGCACCTCCGCCAGCACCTCGCCCGCGATGGGGCCGTGCCGGTACACCTCGGCACGGTCCTCGCGCCGCACCTCGGGGTGGATGAGCCCGCGGTGCTCGCCGTCGATCTCGATCTCCAGGTCGGGGCAGGGCCCGTGCCCGGCCGTGAACGCCAGCCGCAGCACCCACCGGTCACGGGCCTCGCCCACGTGCAGCGGCACCTCGATCCGGTGCGGTCGCCACCCCGCGGCGGCGTCGAGGGGGCCGGGCTGGAAGGGCGGGTCGGGGATCATGTCCGGAGTTCCAGCTCGGGCAGGGAGAGCACGCTGCCGTGCTCCTCGAGGGCGGCGGCCAGGTCGGGGTAGCGGTAGTCCTGCACGGCCTGCCCGGTCCGCAGGGACTGGGCGGCCAGCTCGCCCGCGGCCTCGCCGAGCATGCCGTAGTTCGGCTCCATGCGGGCCGACAGGCAGGCGACGTGGCTGACGGAGAAGCAGACGGGGACGGCCACGTTCTCGATGCCGCCGCGGGCGGGGAACAGGCACTCGGCGGGGATCTGGTAGAGGTCGGCCGGCTCGTTGTACTCGGTGCCGCTGGGCGGGCCCTCCCCCGCGATCGTGTCCTGACCCTCCGGGTAGAGCTGGACGATGTGGCAGTCGATGCCGTACTTCCAGCAGCACACCGGGGTCGCCTTCGTGTTGCCGGGGATGCGCAGGTCGTGCTGGGTGAGGACGTACTGGCCGATCATGCGGCGGCCCTCGCGTACGTAGAGGGCGTGCGGGAAGCCGGCGCCGTACGGGCTGTCGGTGAACTCGTCGGCCGGCAGCCCGAACGTGCGCGTGTCGGCGCGGAACGACTCCGGCAGCGACGGGTCGTGGCTCAGCCAGTAGAGCATGCCCTGGTGCCAGCGCACGTGCTCGGCGATGACCTCCTCGCGCCGCACCCAGGTGCCGTCCGGGTAGTCCCACGACGCGCCCGGCAGGTCGAAGCCGATGAACAACGCCTGGTTGGTCTGGTACTTGTCGCCGGGCGGCAGCAGGGCGGTGTGCGTGACGATGTCCGACAGGCCCGCCAGGCCGCGCCGCCGGACGAGCTGGCCGAGCAGGCTGTACAGGCGCGGGTCGTACCCGTCCGGCTCGGTGAAGGGCAGCCGGTCGGGCGCCTTGGACAGCACGCCGCGGAAGTTGTACGCCTGCGTCTTCGCGTCGCCCTCGCCCGGCGGCTCGGCCGGGGGCGGGCCCACCGGGTAGCCGCTGTTGGGCGAGAACTCGCTGCGGCGCAGCGCCCGGTGCGGGAGCACGCCGGCGAACGGCTCGTCGTAGCGGGAGCGCGGCTCGCGCCCGTAGGTGTACGGCACCCCGGCGGCGGCCATCAGGTCGCCCTCGTAGGAGGCGTCGATGAAGAACCGGGCCCGCCGGCCCAGCACCGCCACGATCCGGCGGCCCCGCGTCTCGACGTCCGCCGGGCCGTGGACGCGGGCGCCGGTCACGACCTGGGCGCCCGCCTCGGCGAGCAACCGCCGGGCGACGCGTTCGGCGACTTTCGGCTCGAAGCGGTACTGCGGCTCGGTGGAGCCGTACTCGCGGCCGATGCCGCCGAAGAAGCGGTCGCGGGTCAGCCCGGCCAGGGCCGCGAGGATGTTCGGCGGGTCGCTCTTGACCAGGCCGCCGGCGACGATGCCGCCCACGTGCCCGGTCGGCTCCAGGATCAGGCTGCTGAGCCCGCGCAGGCGCAGGCGCAGCGCGGCCATGATGCCGGCGAGCGTGGCACCGTAGATGACGACGTCTGGCTCGTCGGTCGCCGGGCTCATGCGCGCCGCTCGGGCAGGACGTAGGTGGGGGTGGCGTTCTTGCGGGCCTGCGAGGGGCGCATGACGGCGATGTCCTCCGGCCAGGCGACCGGCACGCCGAGGGTGCCGGTGAGCAGGCGCTGCAGCTCCTCGGTCAGGTCGGTGGAGTCGGCCACGGCGTGCGGCTCGGTGCCGCGGCTCAGGCAGAGCGCCGACAGCGCGCCGACCGCCTCGCCGATGCTCCACTCGACCGGGTGCAGCCGGTAGCTGCCGTTGGTGATGTGGGTGGTGCCGATGTTCTTGTTGGCCGGCAGCAGGTTGCGCATCCGGACCGGGACCAGCGCGCCCAGCGGGAGCTGGAACGGGTAGACCTCCAGGTTGACGTAGTTGATCCCGGCCGTGCTCGGGTGCAGGTCGATGTTGTAGTGGCCGACGCCCACCGAGTCGGCGAACCGCTCGGCCCCGGCGCCCTCCGGGCGGTCCACGACCGCGATGTGCTGCTCCAGCACCGTGAACCGGGCCCGGATGCGGCGCGACTCGCGGATGTAGGCGGCCTTCGCCATCCCGTCGGCCGTGCCCGTCAGGTCGGGTCGCAGCCGCAGGCCCGGGTAGCCCTGGCCGCCGTCCGGCCGCGGCGCCTCGGTCTGCATCCAGTGCAGGTACGACAGCGACAGCTCCTTGCACCGCTGCAGCGCCTTCTCCCGGTCGGCGCCGGGGCCGAGCAGCGGCGCCTCCCAGTAGTCGATGTTCGGCCAGTTCACCAGCGTGATGTCGGTGTCGATGACCGCGCGGTCGAACTGGGTGCGGGCCCGGATGCGGCGGAAGTGCCACAGGTCGGCCAGGCTCACGGCGTCCATGTCGCCCTCGAAGATCCGGTTGACCCGGCCCTTCATGGTGTGGATGTCGATCTTCTCCCAGGAGAGCTGCGGGCCCGGCCAGAAGGGGTCGACGTGGGTCTTCCAGTGGTCGTACGAGGCGGGCTTGTCGATGACGTGCTCCTCGCCGGGCCGGTATTCCAGCGGGAAGCACCAGGAGATCGCCTGCTGGTCCGTGGGGTCGGCCACCGGGGAGGCGTACGGCTCGCCGGTCTCGTCCTGCGACTCGGCGCCGATCACGTGCTCGGTGCCGGTGAGCTCCAGCAGGTCGCCCAGCTCGGTGGCGTCGGCCACCAGGGGCGCGACGACCGTGGTGAGCTCGCCGGTGCGGGAGCTGCGCACGGTCACGGCGGTCACCCGGTCGCCGTCGGTCTCCGCCCGTACGGGGACGGTGTCGAGCAGGACGGTGATGCGGCCCGCGGAGACGTACGGCATGAGCATCTCCTCCAGGGCCGCCAGCGCCACCCGCGGCTCGACGCACAGCTTGCTCACGTTGCCCAAACCGGGGTTGAGCACCTGCTGCGCCGCCACCTCGGGGAGCAGCGGATAGTTGCGCCGGTAATAGTCACGGATGCGGTCGCGCAACTCCCGGTAGCCGGAGGAGACGTGCGGGGTCTCTATCCAGGGATGTTCGTCGGACGGCACGGCCTGCGAGGTCAGCTGACCACCCAGCCAGTCCGTCTCCTCGGTCAGCACCACGTGGTGGCCCAGGCGGGCCGCCGTCAGCGCGGCGGCCACTCCCCCGAGCCCGCCACCCACCACCAGCAGATCAACCTTCATGTCACTCATTGCTAATTTATTTGCTTTCTCTGCGCCAGGCCATCAGGTTTCGCACATGTTAAGCCTCGGCCAAATGCGCATGTCAATAGCTGATAGCTCTGCAAATATCAGCAGTGGACAACCCGGTTATTGCTAATGCACAATCGGGGCATGTCGCGATCAAGGGGAGGGCCCAGCCAGGCGGACATCGCACGGGAGGCGGGCGTGTCGCAGTCGACCGTCTCGATGGTGCTGACCGGCTCGGGCGACCTCGGCCGCATCTCGGCCGAGACACAGCGCAAGGTGCTCAGGGCCGCCCGGCAGCTCAAATACGTCTCCGCGGGCCAGCAACGCGCGGCGGGCGGCGGCCGGCAGGCGCCGCTGCTGCTCGGCGTGCACACGTTCGAGCCGATCTTCCCGACGAGCGCCCGGGACTACTACTTCGAGTTCCTGCAGGGCATCGAGGAGCAGGCCGGGATCGAGGGCTGCAACCTCGTCCTGTTCACCGCGGCCCCGAACGAGGACGGCGTACGCCGCATCTACAGCGGCTCCACGAACGGGCTGCGCCAGGCCAACGGCAGCCTGCTGCTCGGCCACCACACGCACCGCGAGGACCTGACCCGGCTGGCCGCCGACCGGCACCCGTTCGTCTACATCGGCCACCGCGAGGTCCCCGGCACGGAGATCTCCTACGTCGGCGGCGACTACCGCGCCGCCACCGGCCGGATCGTGGACGACCTGGTCGGCCTGGGCCACCGCACCTTCGCCTACCTCGGCGAGGCCAAGCGCGACGAGCCGCAGACCGACCGGTGGGAGGGCTTCCGCGCCGCCCTGGAGCGCTTCGGGCTGCCGGTGCCCGAACCCGTCTTCGCCCGTCCCGACGACCTGACCGCCCAGTGGCTGGACCAGACCGTCCGCGACGGCGCCACCGCCGTCCTCGTCGAGGCGGTCAGCCTGATCCGGGTGCTGGTCGCCATGGCCCGGCTGCGCGGCCTGGAGATCCCCGGCGACCTGTCGCTGGTCCTCCTCGTCGACGACCCCGGCGGCGAGTCCGGGCTCGACCCGCTCGCCACCCTCCGCATCCCCCGCAACGCCATGGGCCGCCGCGCGGTGAACCTCCTGACCTCGCAGATCACCGACCCGGCCGGCGACTACGAGCGGCAGATCCTGCTGCCGTGCACCCACACGCTCGACGGCACGGTGGCGCCCGCGCGCCCCTCTCCCTGACGGCGCGGCCGCGCACCTTCGCGCCGCGCGAGGTCAGCCGCGCGGGGCGTACATGATCACCGCCACGCCCACCAGGCAGATCAGCGCCCCGATCACGTCCCAGCGGTCGGGGCGGAACCCGTCCATCACCATGCCCCAGGCCAGCGAGCCGGCGACGAAGACGCCGCCGTAGGCGGCCAGGATGCGGCCGAAGTTCGGGTCCGGCTGGAAGGTGGCGACGAACCCGTACGCGCCCAGCGCGAGCACACCCGCGCCGATCCACAGCAGGCCGCGCTGCTCCCGCCAGCCCTGCCAGACCAGCCACGCGCCGCCGATCTCGGCGACGGCGGCCAGGACGAACAGGGCGATGGAGCGCAGCACGGCCATGCCGATCACCTTAGGCGCCCGCGGCTCCGGTGATGCGCAGGCCCCGGCCGGTCAGGCGGTCGAGCACCCCGGCCGGATCGCCGCCGATGGTGTCGGGCAGCTGGTAGAACTCCTCCAGCAGCGCCCGGGCGACCTCGTCGTCGCTCACCGCGCAGTCCCACAGCACCTCACCGCCCTCGACGGTGATGTCGAAGGCGAAGAACGCGCAGCAGGCCTTCTCCCGCGCGGCCAGGTCGCGTACCCACGCCTCCACGCCCGGCTCCGCGCGCAGCCGGAAGCGGATGCCCGCGCCGGTCCGCTCCCGCCCGGCGAGGGCCTGTCCGAAGAGCCGCCGGTATTCGGCCAGGCGCTGCTCGGGGGTGTCGGTGGCGTCGGTCATGTCGCAGACCACGGGGGTGGAAGCAGGGGGAATGTCCATGTCAGGCTCCTTTCACGGCCTTGCGGGCCTTCGGGCCTTACGGGCCTTGTGGCACCGGTCACCGGCAGCCTAAAGTCTGGACTCAGGTCCAGAGTCAAGGAGTGAGGCCGGTGCGGATCGGTCAGGTCGCGCGGGAGGCCGGGGTCAGCGTGGACACCGTACGCTTCTACGAGCGCCGCGGCGTGCTGCCCCCCGCCCGGCGCAGGCCGTCGGGCTACCGCGTCTTCGGCCCCTCGGCGGTGGAGCGGATCCGGATGGCCAAGGCGCTGCAGGAGCTGGGCTTCACGCTCGACGAGGTCACCGACGCGCTGGCCGCCCACGACGCGGGCGGCGCCACCTGCGACAGCGAGCGATGGCGGCTGGAGGTGGTGGTGGAGCGGATCGACGCCAAGATGGCCGAACTGGCCCGCGCCCGCCGGGCCGCGGTCGAGAGCCTGGCCGACTGCCGCGCCGGCCACTGCCGCCTCCTGCCCAGCCCCCGAACTGACCGGCCCCCCGAACTGACCGATCCCCCGAACTGACCGGCCCCCGACCCGACCGGTCAGCCCGCGGCCGGCCGCTCGGCGATCCGGCGGACCTCCTCCACCGGGTACGGCGTCTTCCTGCTCTCGTCCCGCAGCTTCCCGTAGAAGTCCCACATCACGGTGGTGAGCAGGCTGTCGCGGGAGAGCAGCTCAGCGATCTCCCCGGGAACCCCGGTGGGCCGCCCGCCCCCGGCCCAGCCCCGCACCAGCTCCCGCCGCTCTTCCCGGTACAGAGCGGTGACCAGCCAGTACACCAGATAGGAGATCGCGTAGGTCTCGTCGTAGGTGCGGTGCAGGCGCAGGAAGTCGCGCTCCTCCGGCGACAGGGCGAACCGGGAGGAGGTGGCCAGCCCGAAGTCGGTGAAGTAGAGGCGCCGCCCGTCGGTCATGATGTTCCCGAAGTGCGTGTCGAAGTGCATGAGCCCGCGGGAGTTCATGAAGGACACCCCTTCGCGCAGGCCCCGGTCCACCACGGCGCAGGCCCGGACGGCGGCCTCGTCGCCCGCCTCCACCTGGGTGTTCAGCCACTGGTGCAGGTTCTGCGGGAGGTGCTCCAGGAACAGCGTGAGGCTCGCCGACGACGTGCGGAGCGCCTCGATGCGGCGGCGTACCTCCGTCCCGCCTCCCAAGTAGGCGACCGCCCGGTCCACGTCGGCCAGCTGCTCGACCAGGGCGGGCGCCGGGTGCGGCAGCACGCGCCAGTGGTACATCAGCGGGAATCCCGCGAACTGGTCCGCCAGCACCCAGTCGGTGGTCATCGTGTGCGCCGCGAGCTCCCGCCAGGCGCCGAAGCCCGGCGAGCCGATCGAGCCGACGCCGTACTGGCAGAAGGGCGGCAGGCCGAACAGGTTGGCCGTCGAGCGCACGTTGCCGGGCTGCCGTTCCAGGTCGGTGAGGGTCAACCGCTTGACGAAGACCGGCGTCCCCTCGACCTCCAGCCGCGCCGACGTCCCGCCGATGCCGGCGCCGAGCGGGACGGCCGCCTCGTCCAGCAGCCGGGCCAGCTCGTCGTCGCCGAGCAGGGCCAGCGACGTGGAGACGGCCGCGTACGAGGTCAGCCGCGCCTGACGCGACCTGGAAGGTTCGTGCGACACCGGTCCTCCGATCCGGCCCGCCGCGCCCGTCCGGCCCGGCCCGGGCGATGATCAGCCTAGCGACCCGGCCGCCGTACCGGTCCCGCAGGAGAGGATCACCAGGGTCAGGACGGCGGTCACCGCCAGCACAATGGCCAGGATCGCGACCACCTCCCACCGGCTGACGTGCGGGGCGAAGCGCTGCGGGCCCTCCCGGCAGGCCCGGGCGTTGAACTCCTCGAACCGGCCGGCCAGCCGGGCCCCGCCGTGCAGCAGCTCCAGCTCGATCTCCGCCAGGATCAGCCGCTCTTGCGGCGACAGGCTGTCCATGGCGCTCACTCCACTTCCGCCGCGCGGCCGAAGTGCGGATGGTGCAGGTCGAAGGCCGGTCGTTCGGAGCGGATGCGCGGGATGGAGCTGAAGTTGTGCCGGGGCGGCGGGCAGGAGGTGGCCCATTCCAGCGAGTTGCCGAAGCCCCAGGGATCGTCGACGAAGACCTTCTTCCCGTGCCGCGCGGTGTACCAGACGTTGTAGAGGAACGGCAGCGTCGAGGCGCCCAGGATGAACGCGCCGATCGAGGAGATCATGTGCAGGTCGGTGAACCCGTCGGCGGCGCTGTAGTCGGCGTAGCGGCGCGGCATGCCGGCCACGCCCAGCCAGTGCTGGACGAGGAACGTGGTGTGGAAGCCGATGAACAGCAACCAGAAGTGCAGCTTGCCCATCCCGTCGTGCAACATCCGACCGGTCATCTTCGGCCACCAGAAGTAGAACCCGGCGAACATGGCGAACACCACCGTGCCGAAGACCACGTAGTGGAAGTGCGCCACGACGAAGTAGGTGTCGGTGATGTGGAAGTCCAGCGGCGGCGAGCCGAGGATCACCCCGGTCAGACCGCCCAGCAGGAACGTGATGAGGAACCCGACCGCGAACAACATCGGCGACTCGAACGTCAGGTGCCCGCGCCACATCGTGCCGGTCCAGTTGAAGAACTTCACCCCGGTCGGGACGGCGATCAGGAAGGTGAAGAAGGAGAAGAACGGCAGCAGCACCTGCCCGGTCGGGAACATGTGGTGCGCCCAGACGGTCATCGACAGCCCGGCGATGGCGATGGTCGCGCCGACCAGGCCGATGTAGCCGAAGACGGGCTTGCGGCTGAAGACGGGCAGCACCTCGGTGATGATCCCGAAGAACGGCAGGGCGATGATGTACACCTCGGGGTGGCCGAAGAACCAGAACAGGTGCTGCCACAACATCGCGCCGCCGTTGGTGGGGTCGTAGACGTGCGTGCCGAGCTTGCGGTCGGCCTCCAGCGCGAGCAGGGCGGCGGCCAGCACGGGGAACGCCATCAGCACGAGCATGCTGGTCAGCAGCACGTTCCAGGTGAAGATCGACATCCGGAACATCGTCATGCCGGGCGCCCGCATGCAGATGATCGTGGTGATGAAGTTGACCGCGCCGAGGATCGTGCCCAGGCCGGCCAGGCTCAGCCCCATGACCCACAGGTCTCCGCCGGCGCCGGGTGAGTAGATCGCGTCCGACAGCGGCGTGTAGGCGAACCAGCCGAAGCTGGCCGCTCCCGAGGGCGTCAGGAAACCGCTGACCGCGATCAGCCCGCCGAACAGGAACAGCCAGAAGCTGACCGCGTTCAGCCGGGGGAAGGCCACGTCCGGGGCGCCGATCTGCAGGGGCATGACGACGTTGGCGAACCCGGCGAACAGCGGGGTGGCGAAGAGCAGCATCATGATCGTGCCGTGCATGGTGAACAGCTGGTTGTACTGCTCGTTGGTCATCAGCTGCAGGTTCGGGTGGATCAGCTCGGCCCGGATGAGCAGGGCCATCACGCCCGCGAACGCGAAGAACATGAAGGAGGCGATGAGGTACATGTAGCCGATGACCTTGTGGTCCGTGGTCGCCAGCCAGCTCGCCAGCAGTCGTCCCTTGGACGTGACCTCGACCGGCGTCAGGGCGGACGTCAACGGCTCGTCAGTGCGCGGTTCGTCGATGGTCACCGAAGATCCCCCATTTGCCCCGTGATGCCTGCGATGCCCGGCCCGGCAGCTTGTTTCCCAGGTCAGCGTCGTACGACGGGCTTTACCCCCTCCCGTGAGCACTATCCGGGCCGTACCGTTTCTGGGGATTCTCTGTACGCGACCCTCCGCACTCCTTGACCCCGGTCCGGCCCTCAGCCCCCGCCGCGCACCCGTCCCTCGGCCCCGTCGAGCACGCGCACCGCCCGCGCCGCCGGTGCTCTACCAGGCCACACGAGAGGTCTCCGATACGCTCCTGAACGTCCAGTTTGGGAGGTATTGGGTGTCGGGGGTTGTCGCGGCGTTCGCCGCTCTGGTGTCGGTCGCCGTGCTGGGCTACGTCATCGGTGTCATCGGGCTGCTGCGGGCCAGCGACGAGCTGGTGCTGTCACGGCTGGCGTTCTTCGTGGCGACGCCGGCGCTGATGTTCGCCACCGTGTCCAAGGCCGACCTCGGCGCGCTGCTGTCGCCGGTGCTGCTCACCGAGGTCATCGCGGTGGCGTTCACGCAGCTGGTGTTCGTCCTGGTGGCGAAGCTGGCGTGGCGGCGCACCACGAGGGAGGCCACGATCGGCGCGCTGGCCTCCTCCTACGTCAACGCCGGCAACCTCGGCGTGCCCATCTCGCTCTACGTGCTCGGCGACGCCGCGCTCGTCGCCCCCGTGCTGCTCTTCCAACTGCTCGTGCTCACCCCGCTCTCGTTCCAGATTCTCGACAAGGGCTCCCGCTCGCCGCGGGCGGCGCTGCTGCTCCCGCTGCGCAACCCGCTCACGGTGGCCTCGCTGCTCGGGCTCGCGTTCGCGCTGAGCGGGATCTCGCTGCCGGTCACGGTCATGCGGCCGATCGACCTGCTCGGCGGCGCGGCCGTACCCGTCGCGCTGCTGGCCTACGGCCTGAGCCTGTACGGCTCGCGCCGCACGACGACCGCCCCCGAGGAGAACGGCGTCGGCAAGGACATCTTCCTGGCGGCCACCCTCAAGGCGTTCGTCCAGCCCGCCGTCGCGTACGTCACCGCCCGCTTCCTCCTCGGCCTGGACGGCACGCACCTGCTGGCCGCCACCCTGTTCGCGGCACTGCCCACCGCCCAGAACATCTACGTGTACGCCGTCACCTACGACACCGCCCGTCGCCTGGCTCGCGGAACCATCCTCGTGACCACCGGCCTGTCCATCCCCATCATGACCGCGATCGGCGCCACGCTGGGGTGATGCGGAGGTGATCCAGCGTGACGGCGCACGTCTCCAGCCTCGGCGATCTTCTTCCGGATGGAACGGAACTGCCGCACGCCGGGGATCCGGAGCACGCGGGCCGGCACATCGCGCACGCCCAGCAGTCTGGTTCTGCAGATCGGACTGCAGGCTGGCCCAACCCGCATCAACGAAGGCGATCTCGGGCATGCACTCGAACTCCTGAGGCCCCGGCAGGCTGCAGGGGCTGCGCCGCAGATCGGCGACCCGCTTGTCGAGCTGGCCAATGAGGTAGGTGAGCGACCGCCGGTCCGGGCGCGACTTCACCTTCTTACGCAGCGACGCCAGAGCCCGTCGGGTGGCGGCCAGGTCCCGTGCTGTCCATGAAGGTCAGCCGTTCCAGGTCAGGCACCACAGGTTCGGCGGGGACTGGCCCGACATCGTCGCCTGCTGCGCCTCCTCCCAGGCCCGCACGTCGGCCTGCCTCCCTGTACCGCGCGTCCGGCAGCCATGGGCGGCGCTGCTCGTCGAAGAACGGGGGGCGCCCTCGACGGACCGCTGCTGCGCGGCATGATCCTCGAATCGGTGAACAGCTCGTCGCGGTGGGCCGTGCTCGGCGGCTGTCACTGGCTGGTCACGGACGCCCGACCAGCCGTCGAGCCGAAGCCCGCCGTTGGCGCGCTCGCTGCCCACCGTGAGACATGCAGTGCAGACACGCACGATAGCGGCATGTAACCAATGACTACGGTCTGTCACATGGATTAAGGCAACCATCCATAAAGAACCGGAACCTCATCAGCACAAGGAGCGCTGTACATGCTCTACCGCATCGCAACCGTCATGGCCGCCACTGGCATCGGAATCGCTGCCCTGGCTGCCCCCGCCGCCGCCCAGACCGCGCCGACCGACCCCCCGCTGATCAACCAGGTCCTCCAGGACGTGCTCAACTACGACAAGTCGCTCATCGTCTACTAGGCGCAACCCTCGTCAGCGGCACGCGTAGCGAAGGGCCCGAACCCACGCTCCCGGGATTCGGGCCCTCATGCCGTACGGGCAGCCGCCAAGTGCCGCATCCCGTCCCGGCCGCACAGGGAGAGCTGAACCGTGCTCTCCGATCACGAGGACGTTGGTGGCGGAACCCCTCCTCGTACAGCCGCTGCCCCATCCACTCAGAGAGGCGGCTCCTGATGCCGAGCCCCTGATAGTCGGGCAGAACCACCAACCTGTGCTCCATCTTCAGGTTGCGAGTCGCGGGGTGCTGGATGCGGCGGTAGGCCAAGAACGCGACCGGCTCGCCGTCGATGCCGCCCGGCTACCGGCTGTCGCGGCTTGTCGTTATGTCGGCGACCTGCAGAAACGTCTCAGTGCGACGCCAGCGAGATCGGCTTTCGGTCCATCCGATGTCCTTTAAATGGTCGCGATCACCCGTCAGCGCCACCCCCAACACTCCAGCCGTAAATCGTGATCTTCATTTCTCATGGCTGCTTTGTCGCTGGTAGTGGGTAATACGTGCGCCACCTGGAGATCAGCGCTGGGAACCCGGCTGCCTGACCGCTGAAGGCGTCAGCCGAGCCGTCATCGGCGCCAGAAAGCGTCGTGGGCGCGCTGGTCGGCCACATATTCCCAGCGTTCCACGACCAGCCCTCGCTCGAAGCCGTAGACGTTGAAATTGTCCATCTCGACGCGCTCCCCACGGCGCTCCGCTGTCCAGCGGTGCAGAGTGACCGAGTAAGAGTCGTTGGCCTGTACAGAGAGCAGCCCGGTCTGGAAGGTGCCGCCCGTCTCTTCGAGCACGAGCATGCCGAGCCTGATGATGGCGTCCTTGCCGCGATGCTCGCCTGCCACGATGCTGTCGCCGCCGATGTGGAAGACGGCGTCGTCGGCGATCAGGTCGAGATAACCGGTGAGATCGCCATTGCCGATCAGATCGTACAAGCGCCGGGTAAGCACGGCGTTCGGGTGTGTGTCGGCTCTCATATGGTCACCCTGCCGCAGCTGCGTGGTGGGATGGCATAGATCTTTGGTTATAGGTAGTGCTGGGGCCAGGTGAGAACGAGTACGCCCACTGCGTGACCACCGTGTGCCCAGGACGGCCTGGCAGCGCCTGCCAACAACGATCCAATGGCGTTTGGGCAGGTAAGGGGCCTAGTCCCCCTTCGCCAACCACCCTTACCATAACGTAAAGTAGCAACGATCTTACTCTGGGTAAATATGGAGTGTCAGGTCCTACCACCCTGGAGGAGACGTACATGCGTCGCATTCTGGCCGCCCTCGCAGCCACCACCCTCGCCACCACGGTGCTGGTCATCGGCACCACAGCACCAGCCGCAGCCCAAATCGATCCAATCGGAGCCCTCTGCGATCTGATCCCCGGTGACATCTGCGTGCAGTAAGAACTCCGCGCGGCGCCAGGCTTGCCCCCGCCCTCCGGCGAGGAAAAACGAGACCACCGCACTGCCCTCTGTTCGGGCGGGGGCAAGGCGCCTGCGGCGGCGCATGCCGGACGGTTTCTCCCGCCGCATCACCCAGACGCGCACGAGCCGGAACCGCTCGACATCCTCGGCGTTCACCACCGAGCACCGGCAGCCGCCGCACACCGAACGAGGGCCCACGTTCCCAGGTTTATCGCATCGCCGTGGCGCGTGCGCCCACGCCGACTTGTCCAGCTCCGCTCGTTCTCAACGTGGGCACGTAGACCTCCTACTCGATCGCCGACGCCACCAGCTGCGAAGGATCCTCCTCCAGTCGATCCCGCGAACGCAGGTAGATCAGCGTCGTCTCGAACGACTCATGTGCCAGCGCCTCCTGGATCTCGCGCGGCTTGGCACCGCGCGCCTCCGCGACCGACGCCCAGGTGTGCCGCAGCGTGTGCGGCGTCACTTTCGACTCGATCCCAGCCTGGCGAGCGATCCGCTGGACCAGTTCCCACGCCTTCTCCCGCGGGAGCGGGCGGCCCGAGGCGGTGGCGAACAGCGGCCCCCGAAGGTCCCGCAGCTCTACGCCCGCCCGGCGCGCCCGCTCAGCGAGGTACCGGTCCAGCGCGTACGCCGTCTCGACCGGCAGCTTCCGGTGGTGCGGCTTGCCGTCCCTCAGCGCCAGCCGCAATGTCCGGTAGCCACGTGCGAACCCGAGGTCGTCGACCTGCGCGTCCACCGCCTCCGAAATGCGCACCCCGACCTGGACCAGCAGCCGGATCAGCGCCGCGGTGCGCAGCCGCTCCCGGCCGTGGTCCTTGTCGGCCGCCTCGACGAGGGCGTGCGCCTCGCCCTCCGTCAGGGCCGCCGTTTCCGAGCGGCGTCGAGGGATGTTCGGCCTGCCCGCCTCCGCGAACGGGTTGAACCTCGCGGCGTCGTTCTTGATCAGGTACTTGTACCAGGCCGACACCGCCGACATCCGCTGCGCGATCGTCTTCGGCGCCGGCGGATCGTCCCCGGCCGCGAACGCGGTCTCGACCATCCACCGGGCGTACAGCTCGGCGTGCCGCACCGACATCTCCAGCGGGTCCAGCCCGATGCGCTCGCAGTACGTGAACCACGGCCGGATCGCTCGCCGGTACGCGTCGCGGGTGTTCGGCGACCGGCGGGTCTCCAGCCACAGGTGCGTGATCTCGATGACGAGCGGCGGCAGGACAAGCGGAAGCGTGACCTCTTCGCCCCGGGCGACGGCCGGCTCAGCGGTCATCGATCGTCACCGACGCCGTACGGCCGCGGCTGCCCCACCGGAGGCATCTTTTCCGATGCTCTCGCTGGCAAGGCTCATCAGGCGACCTTCCGGAAGACGACGGTCGCGTGGTAACGGTTGTGATGCTCCCCGTCCGGCTCCGCTTCTGCGCTGATGACGTCCAACTCGGCACTCGACCCGAAGAACGAGAGGGCCTGCGCCACGGCGGCCTCTCTGATCTCATCTGGCGTTGCTCCGTTTACGGCGACGCGCAGGGTCAGCGGAAATGATCGCACGCTCATGGGTGATCTTCCTTCGCTGATAGGTGATCTTCTTCGAGCGTAGCACGCGGAGCGGAACATAACCTGAATTATGTTCCGCTCTTATCGATCTCGGAGCGTGATTATCAAGGTTCGCCTACCATCGCCTCCACACCGGCCACCACACGACGCAACAGGGCGACACCCGACGGTTCACGCCGCCTGGCGCCGCGAATTGATCATCTTCCTCGCTGGCGTGCTCAGATCCGCCGCGCTTCCATCCCTATCGGCATCAATAGCCGATGCCCGAACCCGTACGAACGCCCGTCGCCGTCGCCAACTCGAACGGACCACCCGCCGAGCACCGGCCCTTCAGGTCCGCCTTCAGCGACTCCCGCTCAGCACCGCACGCCGTACCGGCGCCCCCACTGCCGGATCGTCACCGCCCCGGCCCAGCCGGACAGCAGCAGTCTTCGCCGTCGCAGGGGACTCCGGTTCTGTTCCACACCGCCCGGCGCCTGGCCAGCGGAACCGTCCTCGTGACCACCCGCCCGCCCATCCCGATCATGACCGCGATCGGCGCCGCCATCTCGGCTGATCCAGGGCCTGCGAGCGCCGAAAAAATCTTCTGAACTCATGTCGATCCGCGTCGGGAGCGTTCGACGCGTTGGTGACGACAACGACAACCCACCCGATGGAGGGATTCACCATGCAGAAGATCACCCCCTACCTGTGGTTCGACAACCAGGCCGAGGAGGCCGCCACCTTCTACACCTCGCTCTTCGCCGACTCCCGGATCCTCGACGTCCAGCGCTACGGCGAGGCGGGCCCCGGTCCGGCCGGGACGGCGATGATGGTCTCGTTCGAGCTGGCCGGGCAGCGGTTCCTGGCGCTGAACGGCGGCCCGGAGTTCACGTTCAACGAGGCCATCTCGCTTTACGTCGACTGCCAGTCCCAGGAGGAGGTCGACGAGCTGTGGGCCAAGCTCACCGAGGGCGGCGAGGAGTCGCAGTGCGGCTGGCTGAAGGACCGGTGGGGCCTGTCCTGGCAGATCATCCCCGGCCGGTTGCACGAGCTGCTGCAGCACCCCGACCCGGCCAAGGCCCAGCAGGCCATGCAGGCGATGCTCGGGATGCAGAAGATCGACATCAAGGCGCTGGAGGAGGCTGCCGGGTGATCGGCACAGCAAGGATCATCCGAATGGCGTCCGCTATGTGAATGACGATGACGCACCCCGTCGGCTGAGCCGCGACGAGTCCCAAGGCCCCGTACGAGGGAACGGCTCCTGGAGGCCGCCGCGCGGGTGTTCGCTCGCAACGGGTTCGCCGGCGCCTCGGTGGAGGAGATCCGCCGAGGCGGCCGGCCACACCATGGGCGCGCTCTACTCCGGCTTCAGCGGCAAGCAGGCGCTGTCCCTGGAGTTGCTGTACGGCCTCGGCCCGCTTCCGTGGCCCAGTCCGGTTGGCCTCATTCAGCCCAGCCCGGCGTTCGGCGTGGCACAGAACAACGGCCTTGCGGCGCTCGGCGACGACGATCTTGCTTTTCTTGACCATCAAGACTCTCTGGCGCGGATCCGTGCGACTGCCTGCTCGGCGCCGATCCTGCCGACGATCTTGATCGCTCTGGTGCGGCAGCAGCCGGCGCTCGTCACGGCCGTCCACAACGCCCGCGAGGCGGCTCCGCTGCCCTACGCCTCCCTCCCCGGAACGTGATCTCCTGAGCTCCGCACGGCGGCGCGCGCCCCGCTAGATTCGATGCGAAAAGCCGGAGATTGTGAGGCGTGGGTGTCGGACGTACGTGGTTCCAAGGGACGAGGGCTGCGCCTGTACGGGTGGATGCTCGTGCTGGGCGCGGTGGTGCTGCTCGTTGACCAGGGCTCCAAGCTCTGGGCGATCTCCGCGCTGTCGGACGGTCAGAACATCACGGTGATCCCGCAGGTGATCCGGTTCCGGCTGCTGATGAACGCCGGTGCCGCGTTCTCGATCGGCGAGAGCGTGACGTGGGTGTTCACCCTGGCGGCGGCGGCCGCGGTCGCCGGCATCCTCTACACCGGGCGCCGGCTGCGCTCCCCCGGCTGGACGGTGGCGCTGGGCGGGCTGCTCGGCGGCGCCACGTCCCACCTGCTCGACCGCCTCTTCCGCCCGCCCGGCTTCGCCCAGGGGCATGTCGTCGACTTCATCGACTACGGCGGCCTCTTCGTCGGCAACGTCGCCGACATCGCCCTCACCGGGAGTTGCGCCCTGCTCCTGCTGCTCAGCCTGCGCGGCGTCCCCATCGGTGACGCGGCCGAGGCGGAACGGCCGTCCGCGTAGGGAGGTCCGCGTAGGTACGTCGGGCCGGGCAGGGGGTTGGGGCCGGCCGCTCACAGCGGGGCGGTCCACCACTCCGACGCGATCGAGAGCCCGGCCAGGCCGAGCGCCTCGCGTTTGGCGCCGTCCTCGCGACCGCACACCACCACGACCTGGACGGCACCACGCCGGCGGGCCTCGTCCGTGACCGCGCGCAGGAGGTCGACGCCGATCGTGGCCCAGTCGTGGTCGTCCATCACCGCGTAGTCGTCGAGGGTGCACGTCGGCCCGCCCGGGTCGTACACGGGAGGCGAGGGCACCAGCGAGCCGATAGCGAACCCGGCGAAACCGCCCTCCCGCTCGGCGACCCGGCAGATGACCTTCGGGTCGTCCACCAGCATGGCCAGGAAGGCCGTGTGGCGGGCCCGGGCGTCGGCCGCGCGCCGCCAGAAGACCGGCTGGTGCTGCTCGTACGTCTCCCGCCGCCGGTCCATCAGCGCGGCGATCGCCTCCACGTCACCGGACGAAGCACTCCTGATGGCAACCATGATCCCCATGCTAAAGGGGACCCGGCCGACCCCCAGGCACCGCCGCTCCCCCACCGGCCCCGCCGCTCGCCGACCCCCGCCACACAGCCGCCACCGCTCACCCGTCGGCGACCGCGGCAAGGAGCCGGGCGAGCTCGGCCGGCTTCGTGATCATGGGCCAATGGCCCGAGTCGATGTCGACGAGGTCGAGGTGCTTGGCCTCGGCGAGCTCCGGCACGTCGCCGTCGTCGATCCATCCCCGTGCCTGGGCGGGCGTGAACTCGGGACACACGACGACGACCGGCACCTCGAGCCGCCGCTCGTCCGTCAGGCGCACCACGCCCTTGGCCACCGCCTCGGGAACGGGGATCGCGGCGGAGGCGAAGCTTTCCTTGGCCTCCTCATCGAGGTCGGCAGAGTCCGCCCCCTCGAACGGCCCCCAGCCGGGGAAGGGCATGACACCGTCCTTCACCTCGAAGAAGTCGGCGTAGGCCGCCCCGTCGGCGGCCGGGAAGCCGCCGATGAGCGCGACCTTGGCGACCCGCTCCGGCCGGGCGTCGGCGGCCAGCCACGCCAGGGTGCTGGCGGCGGAATGCCCCACCACCATCGGCTTCTCCGAGGTGGAGTCCACCGCCGCCAGCACCGCCGCCACCTGGTCGTCGAGCGTGGCCGAGGCTGTTCCGTCGCCCTGCCCGGGCAGGGTGATCGGCACGGGACGGTGGCCGAGCGCCTCCAGCTCGGGCACGACCTCGCGCCATACGGATCCATCGAGCCACAGGCCGGCGATGAGCAGGATGTCCATGATCAGTTGTCTTTCTCGAGTGCGGTCAGATCACGTTCGGCGTAGAGACGGTGTTCCCATTCCTCGTTGAGGACGATGCTGAGACAGTCCTTGACGGGGAAGTTCTCCTCCTGCGGCCAGCCCGGCTCGGTGCGGCTCACCTCGGAGGCGAGTTGGTCGTCGGTGAGCGACTCCATGACTCCGCGCACCATCGCCTGCCGCTCGCCTCGGACCGCCAGCACCTCGTCGAGCGAGGGCCGTGCCGCGCGGTCCCACGGGATTCCGTCCCATCCCGGTGCTCCGTCCCACGGCAGGTCCAGCGGATGCCACGGCGAGGTGTCACCGAGGACCATCCGGCCCACCCAGGCGGCGGAGGCGAAGTTGAGGTGCCGGAGGGTCTGGATGAAGGACCACTCGTCGTCGACGCTGCGATGAAGGGCCTCTTCGGGGAACGTCCTCGCGCGGGCGACGGTGTCCGCCCACCGCCGCTCCAGGATCGCCCACGCCTCACGGAACCCGTCGGCGTCGCGGGGGCGCATCTTCGCCCGTTCGGGCATGCGACGGTTCAGCTCGGCGTCGACGAGCGGGGCTATGTCGACGCCGTTCACGACGACGTGCCCCAGCTCGCCGCTGATCTCGACGTCGACCAGCTCCACGCCGCGCAGCCGGCTCCGGTTGAACAGGGCGCCGCGGATGTGCGCGCCGGTGAAGTCGATCGCCTGCATGCGGGCGTCATTCAGGGACACCCGGCTGAAGGTGGCGGCCCGAAGGCTCACGCGCTCGAAGTCCGCTCCGCTGAGATCCTGCTCGTGGAACTCGGTCATGGGGCATCAGGGTAGGACCTGTTCCGGACGATCCGCTGCCGGTTCCGCCCGTGAGACGCCACGGAGGACGGCCGCCGGCAGGATGAGAGATCCAGCCGACCTGTCCACGACCACCACCCGCCTCCCGGGTCCCACTCCTGTTCCCGCCCATCTCGCCGGGTGCCTCCTGGTCCCGCAATCTCCCCACCGGACGCCTCGCCTCACGGACACCCCGCCAGGCCGGCAGGGTCATGCCACGGTCACCAAACCCGGCCATGGTGACAGCGGCCACTCGGTTGGGCCGCGCTGGGCGTACGACGTCCCACACAGCCGCATCGTCACGCTCGTGCATGGCGGACTGCCTCGTCCCAGGCCACGCGAACCGACTGAGACGGACATTTGTCCAAGCCACCGGCGCGCACCGGCCGCGACAGTGGGCTCATGACTATTCCCCCGGGGCTCGATGACCCCGCCAGTTCGACGACACCGATCCGCGGTCTTCTGAGCGGGAACCGCACGTGAACCGCGCGGTAAGCCGCCGACGGCGCCGCCTGATCGCCTCGGCCGTCCTGCTCGCCGTCGCCGCACTGCTCGTCGTGAACACGGTGGCGGTAGCGCGGCAGGGCGGCGAGGCCTCTGGGGACTCGACCCTGCCTCTCGAGGGCGGGAACACCTACGTGCACCAGGACGGCCCCCGCGATGCCCCGGCACTGGTACTGATCCACGGGCTCGCCGCGTCGACCCGCTGGTGGGACCCGCTGGTTCCGATGCTGGCGAGGTCCTATCGCGTCATCCGGGTCGACCTGCTCGGGCACGGCCGGTCAGCCAAACCGGCCGGCGGCGGCTATACGATCCCGGAGCAGGGACGCCGGGTCGGCGAGGCACTGGACCGGCTCGGCGTCGAGCGCGCCATCGTGGCCGGCCATTCCACCGGCGGCTCGGTCGCCGCCGCTCTCGCCGAGCAACGACGCGACCTGGTGACCGCGCTCGCGCTCATCGACTCCGGTCCCCATTTGGACGCCTTCTTCTCAGACGGGCTCGTCGGCCAGCTCTTGTTCGTCCCCGTCGTCGGGCAACTGCTGTGGCGGTTTCGGACGGACGAGATTGTTCGTCAGGGTTTGGACACCGCGTTCAGCCGCCGCGGCTACAAGATCCCACAGCAGCTCGTCAACGATGTACGCGGGATGACCTACCCCGCGCTCACCGCGACATCACGGGCAGCCGACGACTACCTGAAGCAGCGCGCGTTACCCGATCGGCTGAAGGTCCTCGGCAAGCCGCTGCTGGTGATCTTCGGCAAGGAAGACCGGAGATGGCGATCCTCCTCCGCCGCCGGCTACCACGCCGTTCCGGGTGCGAGAGTCGAGTTGCTGCCCGATGTTGGACACTCACCCATGCTCGAGGATCCGCCACGGACCGCCGCACCCCTCCTGGCCTTCACCGCGATCCATGCCGCGCGGGCGGACTGAACGAGACGATGAGCCGCATCCGTTCTGGCCCGTGATGGATCAGGCCGTTCGTGGCGGGCATCCAGGGGTTTCTGGTGAGGGCGTCGAGCGGATGGATGCCGTGGTTGCGGGCGGTGCCGAGGTAGGAGCGGATGAGGCAGTTGCAGCTGCGGTGCGTACGCTGCGGCTGCTCGGTGGGGGTGAACGGCACAGTGAAGTCGACCACAGAACGCCAGACCTGGTGGGCGCTGGTGGCCGTGCCCCTGGCCACCGCGGTGTCGTAGCGGGCGCGCAACGCGTTCAAGACGTCGTCATCCAGTGCGGTGGCGGCTTCGGCGCGGGCCTTGGCGACAGTCGCTGCGACGTCGGTCAGGGCTTGGGCGGCAGGCCGGTCCAGCAGCGTTGTACCCGGCTGTCATCGGCGTCCAGGTCGGGGTGTCGAATACGTACCCCCTGGCCGCGACCTGCCCAGGCACACCGGCCAGCGTCCGACCGCAATCGACGCATGCATGGGGGCCACGATGGTCACCTGGTCCGATTCGGCCTGCCGCACCAGCGCGTGACCCTCATGCCCAGCCTGCCCACCACGCGGCCGAGGCGAAGGCTTCTTCGGCTTTGCTGACCCGTTTGGCCCGCGCCGCCGGACCGTACCCGCCGCTTCAGCTGCTCGATCTCGGCCAGCAAGGCCGCGACGCCGCATCCCGCTCGGCCAACGCGGCCAGCGACTCCTCACGGCTCAGATCATCGCGCTCACCAGAGGAGGAAACCCCCTCGAGGTACGAACACAATCCCGCAACACCCACACTCACCCGAAACCGGCGCTCCGCCCCATACCCAACGCGGATCAACGACGAGCCTGAACGGATACGGACGAAATCGGGTTGCGGGGTGGGACGCCGGTCGGAAAAGGTGCCGGGGTGGTGGAGATTCTCCTGTTGCCGGGCGGTGGGCGCACGTCTGCGGACTGGCGATCGGCCGCCCCGCTGCTGGAGGCGGCGGGCCTGCGTACGGTGGCGGTCGAGCTGCCGGAACTGGGCTCGTGGTCCTGGGCCGGGGCCGTGGCGTACGTGGGCGAGACGATCGAGCGCCACGGCCTGACGCGCCCAGCCGTGGCCGGGCACTCCCTGGGCGGCATCGTCGCAGCACTATGGGCGACGGAACACCCCGAATGCCCGCTCGCGGTCAACCTGGACGGGCACACCAATCCCACCGGCCCCTTCGAGGGGGTCGACCCGGTCGAGGCCGAGCGTACGATGCGCGCGTTCCTCGCCGAGGAGACAACGAACGATCCGGAGATGTCCCACTTCATCGCCCAGATGGACGCGCTCGACCTGCTCGACGTCTACCGGCGCCCCCGCTGCCCCCTCCTCGTCGTCTCCTCCAGCGGCGCCGACCTGAGCGCGATGCTGCCCCCGGACGTCTCGGCGGCCTTCGACGCCTACGTCCGGGGCTTCGCCCGCGAACTGACGGCGGCCGCCGAGCAGACCCCGTTGCTCTCCCTCGCCGACCTCGCCACCGGCCATGACATGCACCTCCAGGCCCCGCACGAGGTGGCCGACCTGATCCTCACCCACCTGACCACGCGTCCACGATGAACTCCAACCGTAATGCACCGATTTCCCCCTCAATTCCAGCAAAGTCATTCAAAATCGCACCGCCCCCGCGCCGAATTATCCCAATATCACCAGTGACACGACTTCAACTCCGCGGCACACATAATTCACAAGCGACGAAATCGTCCACGATATGTCCGTCCCCTGTCCGGTCAATGTCCTATTTCTGACCTGGAGCAATGCCCCCTGACCCATGAAAATGGAGACGTACGGGCCGCGCTGCGGCCGGACATTCAACCGGGGGAAGGAAACACATGCGTCGACCCATCACATTCGGCCTCTCCATGCTCGCCGCGAGCGCAACGCTCTTCGCGTCGGCCGGCACGGCCCGAGCCGACGAGAACGGGCCATCCGGCTGCAACAACAACGTATGCATTTACACCGCCTACACCGGCTCCGGATATCAGGTCTGGGGCGAATTCGACCACACCAACGTTCAGGACGGTCACCTGGACTTCTGGGGCCCCGGCCGGCCCAGGGTCAGCTCGCCCAACGGCTACTGGCCCGCCAACCACGACACCCGGCGCTACGCCGGAAAGGGCAGCGGGAAGGTCTGCGCGGAGGGCTGGTCCCGCGTCGGAGGGAAGTGGAACTCGGTCGGCCTGCCCTGCGTGACGATCTGATCGCTGATCGCTGATCGCTGATCGCTGATCGCCGATCGGCGGGGGCGATCCATGAGCGGGCAGGCCTTCGGTGGACGACCGAACGCCTGCCCGGCACGGTTTGTGGCGCCGGAAAGCGGGAGGCGCGGCGAGAAGTGGGGCGTACCGGACGGGTAGACGGGACGGCACCCGGGCGGAGGCGTGGCGGGGATTTCGGTCTACCGTAAAGGGCATGGCGCCTTCGTGGAGTGACCAGGCGATCTGGTGGCAGGTCTACCCGCTCGGCTTCACCGGCGCCCCCATCACCCCGCCGACGCCGGGCAACGGCCCCGTACGGCACCGGCTGCGCCGGCTCCTGCCCTGGCTGGACCACGTGGCGGAGCTGGGCTGCACCGGGCTGCTGCTGGGCCCGATCTTCGCCTCCGAGACGCACGGCTACGACACCGTGGACCACTTCGCCCTCGACCCCCGGCTCGGCGACGACGCCGACTTCGACGCCCTGGTCGGCGAGGCCCGCGAGCGCGGCCTGCGGATCGTGCTCGACGGCGTGTTCAACCACGTCGGCCGCTCCTTCACCGGCGACGCCGGCTGGCTCAGGCGGGGGCCGGACGGCGACGTCGAGACCTTCGAGGGTCACGGGCGGCTGGTCGCGCTCGACCACGGGCAGGAGGGCGTACGCGATCATGTCGCCTCGGTGCTGACCCACTGGCTCGACCGGGGCGCCTCGGGCTGGCGGCTGGACGCGGCCTACGCCGTACCGGCCGGGTTCTGGAAGGCGGTGCTGCCCCGCGTACGGGCTCGCCACCCGCAGGCGTGGTTCGTCGGCGAGGTCATCCACGGCGACTACGCCGACTACGTCGCGCGCTCGGGCCTGGACTCCGTCACCCAGTACGAGCTGTGGAAGGCCCTCTGGAGCTCGCTCAACGACCGCAACCTGTACGAGCTCGCGCACGCCCTGGACCGGCACGACGCCATGCTCGCCACCTTCGCCCCGCAGACCTTCACCGGCAACCACGACGTCACCCGCCTGGCCAGCCGCCTGGACGACCCCCGCCACCTGGGCCACGCGCTGGCGGTGCTGTTCACGGTCGGGGGCGTGCCGAGCGTCTACTACGGCGACGAGCTGGGCCTGCGCGGCGTCAAGGAGGAACGGGAGGGCGGCGACGACGCCATCCGCCCGGCCTTCCCCGCCACGCCCGCACTCCGCGACCCCGACCACTCCCCTGCCTTCCCCGCCACCCCCGAGCCCACCAAGCCCGCCGAGTCCGCCGAGTCCGCCGAGCCCGCGGCGCCGTGCGCCTTCTCCGCCGATCTGCCGGAGGGCGCGTGGGAGGTGTTCGAGCTGCACCGCCGCCTGATAGCCCTGCGCCGCCGACGCCCCTGGCTGGCCCGGGCCCGCACCAGCGTGCACAATCTGGACAACCACGGCGCCGCCCTGCATACCGCCGGAGACGGCGGCGAGACCCTGCTCACCCTGCTCAACCTGGACGACGCCCCGCGCCGCTTCCCGCTGACCGACGAGCACGCGACCCTCGTGACGGAGGCGGGCGCGCCGGCGAACGACGACCCGGCCCTGGTCCCGCCCCACGGCTGGCGCATCCTCTCCTCCCGCGCTTGACCGCACCCCTCATCAGGCGCGCCCCTCGGGAGTACCTCCGCAGCGGTAGCCGCGCCCGCCCGTACCCCCTGCGAAGTAACGCACGTTGTCTCCGCCCGTACGACGACACGGCCAGTCCCCGGCGGCGATGCTCGAACCCTTGCCGAGCACGACCACCATGAAGGGCATCGTCCATGTCGTCTTTGATCCGCCACATCACCCCCGTCTCCCCTCAGCGCGCCAAGGGCGTGGTGGCTGAGGTGTACGCGCAGGTGAACGCCGAGTTCAGCAGCATCGGGCCGGCGGTGATGATGACGTCGCCCGCACCGGAGGTGATGGCGGCCGGCTGGTCACTGATGCGGGAGGCGCAGCTCGCGGGGGACGTTCCGCAGCTGGAGAAGATGGTGGTGGCGCTGGGGGTGGCGCAGGCCAACAGGCTGGAGTACGACGTCCAGGCGTTCCTGTCGGTGCTCCGTCTGCTGGGCGAGCATGAGCTCGCCGACACCGTCGAGCGCGGTGACCCGCCCGGCGACCAGCGGCTCGCGGCGCTGCTGAGCTGGGCGGCCGCCACCGGCGTGGCGAACCGGGAGCCGGAGCCGGCGCCGTTCCCGCGCGAGCGGGCCGCCGAGTACGTCGGCACCGCGCTGTTCGGGCATTTCGTCAACCGGGTGTCGGCGGCCATGCTGCCGGCCGGGCTGACGCCGGGCAGCATGGACCCGGACGACGAGCCGCCGTTCGAGGGTGCCCCCGTCCTGCGCGAGCTCGGCCAGGAGTTGCGGCCGGGCGCCACGCTGCCGCTGCTGGACGGGCTGCCCACCGGACCCGAGCCGAAGTGGGCAGCCGGCCTGCCGATCGGCACGGCGTACGCCGCCCTGGTCGCCACCGCGGCCCAGGGCAGCGGCCTGCTCTCACCGGCGGCGGCGAGCGCGGTCACGCGAGTGATCGCCGAGCACCGGGGGCGCCGCTTGTTCGGCGACGTGGACCAGGCGCTGACAGGGCTGCCGGGGCTGCTGGAGCTGCCGGAGCTGCCGGGGTTGTCGGAGCAGGAGGTTCTGGGTGCTCGGGTCGCGATCCTGGCCGGGCTGGCGCCGGAGACCCTCACCGATGAGGACGTGGCCGCCTGGCGCGCCACTGACCGGCGCTTCAGCGATCACTGCACCGTCTACCTGCTGTCCTACGGCGCGATGACGGCCGTCACGCACATCGAAACCGACATCACCGGCTGACACCCGAGCTCGGCCGCCCCAGCGGTACCGGCGCCCGCACCGAGCCGAGGCCGCGTCGCGGGCGGTGCCGGCGCCGAGGGACGGCCTGCACGGCGGGTGTCGCACGGGCAGGGCGAGCCGCTGCGGCACTGCGGTCATGCGGCGGCGGGCACCGGCGGCCGTGCTGATGGGGGGTGCCGACGGCGGCGGTGGGGTTGATGTCAACTCTGCTTGAGGTTCTAGCGTGGCTTTCCAGGCCGTCCGCAACCTGGCCGTCCGCAACCTAGCCGTCGGCAACGTACAGGGGGGATCGTGATGCGGCTGACCACCAGCCTGCCCATGGACGCGAACGGCGTGCGGGACCTCGCGCAGGCCCGCCACCTCCAGCAGCTCGGCTACGACGCCGTGGGGATGGCCGATGTGATCATCGGGGACGGCACGCCGGGGTGGGATCCCGCGGTCGTGCTCGCCGCCGCCGCGACCGCCACGGAGCGGATCGAGCTGGAGTTCGGCGTGCTCAGCCTGCCGCTGCGGCCGGTGGCGTGGGTGGCCGCGCAGGTGCAGGCTTTGCAGCACCTGTCGGGCGGGCGGGTGGTGCTCGGGGTCGGGATCGGCGGCTTTCCCGGCTCGCCGTTCTGGCGCGCGGTGGGCGCGCCGATGAGCGGGCGCGGACGCTGGACCGACGCCGCGTTGCAGGCGCTGCCGGGACTCGTTCGCGGGGAGCCGACCCGGGTGGGCGAGGCGGAGGTCACGCTGGGGCCGGCCGCAGCCGTCCCGCCGATCCTGGTCGGGGGCAACTCGGAGGCGGCCATGCGCCGGGCCGTCCTGTACGGGGACGGCTGGGCCCCGTCCCTCATCAGCCCGGCGGGCCTGGCTCCCAAGGTGGCGCGGCTGCGGGAGCTGGCCGGGGAGCTCGGCCGCCCGGTGCCGTCGGTGTCCGTCGGCGGGCACGCCATCCTGGTGGACGACCGGGCCGCCCTGGAGTCCTTCATCGGCAGCCTGGTCGGCATGCACGGCATGTCGGCGGAGGAGGCCCGGGACATCCCGGTCACCGGCGGGGTGGCGCAGGTGACCGATCGGCTGGCGGCGTACGCGGAGGCCGGGGCGGACGCGGTCGGCCTGGGCCTGGACGGCGGGGACTGGATGCGGCAGGCCGAGATCCTGGCGGAGGCCCGGGCACGGCTGTCCCGCTGACGTCCGCCACCTGTCCTGCGGCGCGGTGGCGCTACGTGCGCGCGCCACCCCACGCGACCGCGACGGCCGTCAGGCGCGGCGGCGGGCCCGGTAGGCGCTGGCCTTGGCGCGGTTCTGGCAGGACAGGCCGCAGAAGCGTCGTGAGGCGTTCCGCGTGACGTCGAAGAACACCAGCTCGCACCCGTCCGCCTCGCACGACCGCAGCCGTACCCCCTGCCCCACCCCGATCACCATGGCCAGCGCCGTGGCGGCGTCGGCGGCCCAGGCGTCCGGCAGGTCCGCCGCGGGCCCGTGGAAGGCCAGGACGGGCGGGTCGCCGTGCAGGTTCGGGACGGCGGCGTGGCGTACGAGGGCCTGGTTGAGGGCGGTGACGTCGCCGGCGAAGGCGGGGTACAGCTCGGCCGCCACCTCCGCGAGGCGGTCGGCGTCCGCGGACGTGAGGGCGCGGCTGGGCGTCCAGCCCTGGCGCAGGAACGCCTCCTCCAGCGCGGCCCGGCGGTCGGCGGGCGGGGTGACGGGGCGACCGCGGGCCCGGGTGACGTGCAGTTCGTTCACCAGGATGACGGCGAGCTCCGCCCACCTCCCGACATAACTGTCTATTTGCGATTGACCAGTGATGCGCCATGCCTCTATCGTCACTGGCATAGCTTATCTAGACAGTGAGGGATTGTGATGAGCGCATTGTCGAGGCTCGCCCGCAGCATGTGGCACCAGCTCGAGCCCATCCACGCCGTTCTGTACTTCTCGCCGGAGGCGTTCGCGGAGGCGGCGGCCCTCGGCTACGACGTGGAGTCGCGCTGGCCCAGCTATTTCGCCTACCGCACGGCGCCGCTCGGGCGGGCCGGCGCGCGGCTCGCCACCGCGCTCTACTACAGCTTCAGCCCGGACATGGTGGCCGGGCACGTGCCCGGCGTCTGGGACGTCGCCGCGCCCGAGAAGGTGCTGGAGGCGCGACTGAAGGCGGTGGACAAGACCTATCGCAGGCTGCTCGGCGACCAGGTGACCGGGCCGGGCGCGGCCGAGGCGGCGGAGCTGGCCAGGCGGGCGGCCGAGAGCGTGACGGTGGGCGGGCGGCCGTTCGCGGCGGCCAACCTGGACCTGCCGTGGCCGGACGAGCCGCACCTGGTGTTGTGGCAGGCCGCCACCGTGCTGCGCGAGCACCGCGGCGACGGCCACCTGGCGGCCCTGGCCGCGGCAGAGCTGGACCCGTGCGAGGCGCTGGTGTCGTTCGCGGCGATCGGGGCCGCGCCGGTGCGGAACTTCGCCGGGCGGGGCTGGAGCGAGCAGGAATGGGCCGAGGCCCGGGAGCGGCTGGCCGCGCGGGGGCTGGTCCAGGATGACGGGCAGGCCACCGAGCGCGGGCGGGCGCTGCGCGACCAGGTCGAGCGGATGACGGACGAGCTGGCCGCCGAGCCGTGGCGGCTCCTCGGGGAGGAGCGGGCCGGGCGGCTGGCCCAGCTCGCCTCGCCGTTCCTGGGCGCGGTGTTCGAGGCGGGGCTGCTGCCGATGACGAGCACGCTCGGCATCACGACGGTCCGGGTCCCCGACTGAGCACGCTCGGCATCACGACGGTCCGGGTTCCCGACTGACGAACAGCCCCGGGGGCACGCGGGCGGGTCAGGCGAAGCCGGGGGCGGGCTGCCACAGGCCCAGCTCGGTGCCCTGGTCGTCGGTGCAGGTGCAGCCGCGTCCCGACTTGCTGTCGAGCAGCTCGCCGGTGCGGCCCCCGAGCTCGCGCACCCGCTCGACCGCCGCGTCGATGTCGGTGACGTGGTAGTACAGGTTCGGCTGGGACGACGGGCCGCCGGCGACGAAGCCCATCGGCACGGTGGTGTTGGTGACGTGCAGGTACGTCTCGTGCTCCCGCTTGAACTCCCAGCCGAACAGCGCCCCGTAGAAGGCGGCCGCCCGGTCCAGGTCACGAACCGACAGGGTGTAGTAGCCGAGCTCGACAGGCATGTACGTACCTCCGCAATAATTGTCGCTGTCGTTAAGGATTAACAGCCTAACGGAAGCAGGCAAAGATTAACACCAACGTTAACGAAATCGACGCCACGCTGGCGGCGCTCGCCGACCCGACCCGGCGCAAGGTGATCGACCTGCTGCGCGACGGGCCGCGCCCGGCCGGCGAGCTGGCGCAGGCCGTGCAGATGAGCGCGCCCGCGCTCAGCAGGCACCTGCGCGTGCTGCGCGCGGGCGGTCTCGTCCGGGCCGAGGCCGGCGGGGCCGACGCCCGGCTGCGCCTCTACACGCTGCAGCAGGAGCCCTTCACCGCGCTGCAGGCGTGGCTGGACCAGGTGCAGGCGTTCTGGACCGAGCAGCTCGGCTCGTTCAAGGACCACGTGGAGCGCACCCGATGAACTCCGTACGGGCCAGCGTCACCGTCCCGGTCGACCCGGCGACCGCGTTCCGCGTCTTCACCGACGAGATCGACCACTGGTACGTACGCGGCCGCCACAGCTGGGTCGACCCCGCCCGCGCGGTCGGCATCCGGTTCGAGGACGGCTACCTGCGCGAGCTGTGGTCCGACGGCGGCCACGTCGACACCGGCAGGATCCTCACCTGGGAGCCGCCGCACCGCCTGGTCTGGGCCGACCTGATCAACGAGGGCGGCCGGATGGAGATCGAGGTGGCCTTCAGCGCCGTCGAGGGCGGCACCGAGGTGCTGCTGGAGCACCGCGGGCTGGACTCGTTGCCGGCGGACGTGGCCGGCCGGATCCGGCGCGGCTACTCCTGGAACATCGTGCTGGGCTGGTTCGCCGACCAGTGGGAGCCGGGCCGGGACGAGCAGGCGGGAGGCTAGCGGCGGCCGTACTTCTTGTGCACGGCCTGCTTGCTCACCCCGATCGCGTCGGCGATCTGGGCCCAGGCCAGCCCCGCCACCCGCGCCCGCCGGACCTGAACCGCCTCCAGGCGTTCGATCTCACGGCGCAGCGCGGTGGTGGCGTGCAGCGCCAGCAGCGGATCGTCGTCCTGCGCCTGTCTCATGAGGGCCGCCAGGTCGTTCGTCATGCACTAAAGGTAGTCCAGCAGCAGCGAACTGATCTCCTCGGGACGTTCGAGGGCCGGCAGGTGCCCGGCCCACTCCAGCTCCACCAGCCGCGCCCGGGGCAGCTCGCCGGCCAGGTGGTGGGCGCTGTGCAGGAAGTACGGAAGGTCGTGCGCGCCGGCCACCACCAGCGCCGGCACGTCGATGTCCGCCGGCGACACCTCGTGCTCGAACTGCTCGGGCTCCGGATCGGCGGCCAGCTGCACCTCGAACGCGTGCCGCTGCATCTCCACCACCCGCCGCCAGGCCACGTCCGTCGCCTCGGGGCCGAGCAGGGTGCGCGCGTTCAGCTCGGCGGCCCCCTGGACGTCGCCCCGTTCGAGCAGGCGCCCCTCCTCCTCCCAGTACGCCCGCAGGTCCGGCGTGGGCTCCAGCGTGGAGATGGGGTTGAGCAGCACCAGCCGCCCGGCGAGCCCGGCGGCCGCCAGCTCCAGCGCCACCCGGCCCGCGCCCGACGAGCCGACCAGCGCCGCCTGTGTGACACCCAGCGCGGCCAGCACGCGGGCCACGTCGTCGGCGTGGTTGTACGGCTTCTCCGCCCGGTAGGGGGTGTGCCCATATCCGCGGAAGTCCACCTTGATCACGCGGAAGCGCTCGGCCAGCGCCTCCCACTGGTGGTCCCACATGCCGGAGTCGGTCGCCGTCGAGTGCAGCAGCACCACCGGCTCGCCCGTCCCCCGCTCGGCGTGCCAGATCGTCATCGCGCCTCCACCACCATCCGCACGCCCAGCCCGATCAGCACCACGCCGGAGATCCGCTCCAGCCGCCGCCGGACCGCCGGACGCCCCAGCCACTCCTTGGCCTTGCCCACGGCCCAGATGAGCAGCCCGTACCACAGCAGGTCCACCGCCACCCACACCACGGCCAGGGTCACGAGCGTCAGCGGCACGTCCTGCCCGGCCGGGACGAACTGCGGCAGGAACGACAGCGCGAACACCGCCGCCTTCGGGTTGGCCAGGCACGTTCCCAGCCCCGCCAGGTACGGGCCGCGCCAGCCGGGCACCACCTCACCCTCGGGCGCGGGCGGGGCACCCTTGCGGGCCTGCCACAGCGCCTGGGCACCCATGATCACGAGGACGGCGGCGCCGGTCACGCGCATGACGTCGTAGGCCACCTGCGAGGCCACCAGCAGGGCCGACAGGCCGAACGCGGCGGCCAGCCCCCACAGCAGGATCCCGGTCTCGTTGCCCAGGGTGGCGGCCAGGCCGGAGCCGCGGCCCGCGCGCAGCGTCTGGCGCAGGATGATGGCGGTGCTGACCCCGGGCACCATGGCCACCAGGACGCAGGCGCCCGCGAATGCTAGAAGGTACATGCGCGGCATGCTGACAGACCCGGGGGCCGAATATCTCCTGGTTTTCCGTCCGCACGCCTCGACCGCACGGCTCCGTGACCGTCTCAGCCGTACGGCTCGGCCGGCCCGCCTCAGCCGTACAGCTCGGCCGGTCCCTGCGACCGCCTCAGCCGTAGAGCTTGGCCAGCTCCGCGACCGCCTCGCCCATCAGCGCGCGCAGCTCCGGCGGGCCGAGCACCTCGACGCCGGCGCCCATGCGCAGCAGCAGCCAGCGCGCGTGCGTGAGCGACTCGATCGGCACGGTGAGCGTGAGCCAGCCCTCGGGGTCGGGCGGCCCCGCGGCGGCCAGGGCGGCGCCCACCACGTCGGCGCCCATGGTGTAGGCCAGCAGGTCACCGTACCCGGGGGCGAGCTTGATGACGGCCTCGGCGGTGTACATGCGCTCGCGGAACTCCTTGGCGTACGCCGCCCAGAACTCGCCCAGGTCGAACCCCTCCGGCGGGGCGAAACGCCCGGGCAGCGTCTCCAGGGTCAGGATCCGCGCCACCCGGTACGTACGGGGGCTGCCGTCCGGCGGCGCGGCCACCAGATACCAGGAGCCCCCCTTGAGCACCAGCCCGTACGGATGGATGACCCGGTCCACCTCCTGCCGACCCCAGCGCCGGTAGGTCATGTGCAGCGGCCGCCGGTCCCACACCGCCTCGGCCACCTCGCTCAGGTGCGGCACGTCGTCGGCCGAGCGGTACCAGCCGGGCACGTCCAGCAGGAACCGCTCGCGCATCCGCGAGGCGTGCGAGCGCGGCTCGGGCGGCAGCGCGGCCAGCAGTTTCAGCTCGGCGTTGGCGGCCACCTCGCCCAGTCCCAGCTCGGCGGCGGGGCCGGGCAGACCGGCCAGGAACAGCGACGAGGCCTCCTCGGCCGTCAGCCCGTTGAGCCGGGTGCGGTAGCCGTCGAGCAGCTGGTAACCCCCGGCCGGTCCGCGGTCGGCGTAGACCGGCACGCCGGCCGCCGACAGCGCCTCCACGTCGCGGTAGACCGTACGGACCGACACCTCCAGCTCCGCGGCCAGCTCCGGCGCGGTCATGCGGCCGCGCGTCTGCAGGAGCAGGAGCAGCGAGAGGAGACGGCTGGCACGCATGCCCCCCATTGTATTGCTCACATATGTCGTGTTTGTATGAACACATGGAACGTGTGCGAGCCATCATGAACACCTTGAGGACCCAGGACAGCGTGTCCGTGGCCGAGCTGGCCGCCGAGCACGGCGTGTCCGAGATGACGATCAGGCGCGACCTGGACGAGCTGGCCCAGCAGGGGGTGGTGCGCCGCATCCGGGGCGGCGCGCTGTCGCTGCTGCTGCGCGGCGAGGAGCCGCCGTTCGGGGTGCGCGAGCGGGAGGCGGTGGAGGTCAAGCGGCTCATCGGCATGGAGGTGGCCGCGCTGATCGCCGACGGGGAGGCGGTGGTGCTGGACGGCGGCACGACCGCGCTGGAGGTGGCCCGGGCGCTGGTCGACCGGCGCGTGACCGTGCTGCCGCTGGCGTTGCAGGCGCTGATGTCGCTGGCCACCGCGCCGCGGGTGCGCCTGGTGCTGCCCGGTGGCGAGGTGCGCAAGGGCGAGCTGAACCTCATGGGGCCCCTCACCGAGAGCTCGATCAGGGCGCTGCGCTTCGACACGGCCGTGATCGGCTGCTGCGGCCTGTCGGCCGAGCACGGCCTGACCGCGCACGACCTGCCCGAGGTGGCGGTCAAGCAGGCGGCCATCGCCTCGGCGCGGCGGGTGATCGTGGCGTGCGACTCGGGCAAGTTCGCGCGTACGGCGTTCGGCGCGGTGTGCCCGATCACCCGGCTGGACGTGGTGGTGACCGATCCGGGCATCCCCCCGGAGGAGCGCGACGCGCTGGTGGCGGCCGGGGTGCTGGTCAGGGAGGCCGGGTGAGACGCGAGCGTACGGCCGTCTACCTGCTGTTCTTCCTGGCCGGCGCGGCCGTCGGCACGTGGACCGCGCGCATCCCCGCCATCAAGGAGCGCCTGGCGCTCGGCGACGGCCAGCTCAGCCTGGCCCTGCTGGCCATCGCGGCCGGGGCGGTCGTCGGGATGACGGCGGTGGGCCGCCTGGTCGACCGGTACGGCAGCAACCGGGTCATGATCCCGGCCGCCCTGGTGCAGGGCCTGGCGCTGGTCCCCGCCGCGTACGCCCCCGGCTTGGGGGCGCTGGCGGGGGCGCTGCTGCTGTTCGGGATCGTGCACGGGATCCTGGACGTGGCCATGAACGCCAACGCCGTGGAGGTGGAGCGGGCCCACGGGCGGCCGATCATGTCCTCCTTCCACGCCGTCTTCAGCGTCGGCGGGTTCGCCGGGGCCACGGCGGGCGGGCTGTCGGCCCACTACGGGCTGCCTCCCGCGCTCACGTTCTGGACTGCGGGGGCGGTGATCGCGGCGCTGGCGGTGTGGGCGGCGCGGTGGGCGCTGCGCTCGGCGCCCGCTCCCGCGCCGGCCGGTGGCGGGCGGGCCAGGCTGCCGAAGGGGGTCGTGTTCCTGGGCGTGCTGGCGTTCTGCTGCCTGGTGGGCGAGGGGGCCGCGGCCGATTGGAGCTCGGTCTACCTGCGCGAGGATCTGGCGGCCTCGCCGGGGTTCGCCGCCGCCGGGTACGCGGCCTTCTCCATCATGATGACGGCGGGCCGGCTGGCGGGAGACCGGCTGGCCGCCCGGTTCGGACCGGTGCCGCTGGTGCGCTGCTGCGGGCTGCTGGCGGCGGCCGGGCTGGGTCTGGCGCTGCTGGGCGGGCACCCGGCGGCGGGGGTGGCCGGGTTCGGCTGCTTCGGGGCGGGGTTGTCGTGCATCGTGCCCCAGGTGTTCTCGGCCGCCGGCCACCGCGACCCGGCCTTCGCGGGACGGGCGCTGGCACGGGTGGCCTCGATCGGCTACCTGGGCTTCCTGTCGGGCCCGGTGTTCATCGGCGCCGCCGCCGAGCTGACGGGCCTGCCGCGGGCACTGGCCATCCCGGCCCTGCTGGCCGCCTTCGTCGCCCTGGCGGCCACGGCCCTCCGGGTGCGCGGCGAGACCCGCGACCCAGCCGGACCCCGACCCCGCGAAGAGGCCCACCCGGAGCAGGTCTCAGCCGAACTGCTGCCAGCCGAGCCTGATCACCATCGCCACCACCACACATAGCAGCACGATCCGCACGAATGAGGCGCCACGCTTGAGCGCCATCCGCGCCCCGAACTGGGCGCCGGCCACGTTGCACACGGCCATGCTGAGCCCCAGCGCCCAGTTCACGTGCCCCTGCAGCCCGAACACCACGAGCGCCCCGACGTTCGTCCCGATGTTGATGATCTTCGCGGAAGCCGACGCGGAGACGAAGTCCAGCCCGAGGATGGTGGTGAAGGCGATGATGAGGAACGTTCCCGTCCCCGGCCCCATGATGCCGTCGTAGAAGGCGATCCCCACACCCGCAGTCGCCACTGCCGCGAACACCCGCGGCCTGGTACGCAGGTGCGGCACCGGCACGGCGCCCATCGCCGGCCGCAGCGTCACGAACGCGGCCACCGCCAGCAGCACCACCATGACGGCGGGCCGCAGCACCTCGGCCGAGATCGCCGCCGCCGCCCACGCCCCCAGCCCGGCGCACACCACGGCCATCACCGCACCCGGGATCGCCACCTGCCGGTCCACCTTGGTGGAGCGCGCGTACGCCACGGCGGCCGAGGTGGTGCCGAACACCGACGACAGCTTGTTGGTGGCCATCGCCTCGACCGTCGGAATGCCGGTCACCAGGATCGCGGGAAGCTGCAGCAGGCCGCCGCCGCCCACGACGGCATCGACCCACCCCGCCCCGGCCGCTGCGATCAGCAAGACCACGATCTGCTCCAGCGGCACGCGCCACTCCCCCGATTCCCCCAAGAAACGTCAAGAGTGTACAAGTCGGAAATCTGTTACTTGTCACCCCCTCACCTCAGGGGACACAGCAGCTCAGGCCGGGCACGACCGAAGGCCGGAAACGGCTTCCCCAACGGAAGGGCGAAAGCGGGGAGCAGCACCCGGCTGCTGGTCGTCGCCACGACATTCACCGGCGAGGACGGAGCCGCCGACCCCCTGGCCCCGTGACATGGCGAATGCCGGGAGCGGCGCGCCCCGCGACACGACACGCCGCCGCCCGACTCCTCAAAGTCGCCAGCTCCCGAGCTCCCGAGCTCCCGGTACCTTCCCGGAACCTTCCCGGAACCCCTGGACCCTTCCAGCCAATCCCCGGTCTCCCCCGAACTCTCGGAACCTGCTCGACCCCTCGGGACCGCCCAAACCCTCGGGGACCTGCTCGACACCTCGGGACCTGCCCGAACCCTCGGGATCTCCGCGAACTCGGGACCCTCCGACCCTCCTGGAACCTCCCTATGCCCTTGGCATCCGGGGCCCCGCGCCCCATCATCAATCAGCGAGCCGCCGCATCGATCAGCGGGTCTTCGCCAGCGTCCGCTTCCTCGAGGCGTAGATGTCGTCGATCAGCCCGTAGGTCCGCGCCTGCTCGGCCGTGAAGATGCGATCCCGCTCGATGTCCTTCCTGATCTCCAGCACGCCCCTGCCGGAGTGCCGGGCCAGGATCTCCTCCTGCTGGTCGCGCATCCGCAGGATCTCCCTGGCGTGGATCTCCAGGTCGCTGCCCTGCCCGCGCCCGCCCTCGGCGTGCGGCTGGTGCAGCAGCACGCGGGAGTGCGGCAGCGCCGCCCGCTTGCCCGGCGTGCCCGCCGCCAGCAGCACGGCCGCCGCCGAGGCCGCCTCACCGATGCAGACCGTGTGGATCTCGGGCCGGACGAACTGCATCGTGTCGTAGATGGCCGTCATCGCCGTGAACGACCCGCCAGGCGAGTTGATGTAGATGTTGATGTCCTGGTCGGGGTCGAGCGACTCCAGCGTCAGCAACTGCGCCATCACGTCGTTGGCGACGGTGTCGTCGATCGGCGCCGCCAGGAACACCACCCGGTCCTCGAACAGCTTGTTGTACGGGTTCATCTCCTTGATGCCGTAGGAGGTGCGCTCCGTGAACGTCGGCAGCACGTATCGGCCGGACATGTCAGTTCATCCCTTCTGCGATGTGGTCGACGATCCCGTATTCCAGCGCCTGCTGGGCGGTGAACCAGCGGTCGCGGTCGGAGTCTTCCTGGATGCGCTCCAGCGGCTGGCCCGTGTGGTGCGCGATGATCTCGGCCATCCGCCGCTTGGTGTAGAGCATGTTCTCGGCCTGGATCTGGATGTCGGTGGCCGAGCCGCCGATGCCGCCCAGCGGCTGGTGCATGACGATGCGGGCGTTGGGCAGGGCGAAGCGCTTGCCCTTCGCGCCCGCCGACAGCAGCACCTGACCCATCGAGGCGGCGAATCCCATCGCCACCGTCTGCACGTCGCACGGAATGAACTGCATCATGTCGTAGAGCGCCATCCCCGCTTGCACGGAACCGCCCGGTGAATTGATGTAAAGCGTTATGTCGCGCCTGGGGTCCTCGGCCGCCAGCAAAAGCAGCTCCCCGCAGAGCCGGTTGCAAATCTCGTCGTCGACCTCCTGGCCGAGCACGACGATGCGCTCCTTCAGCAGGCGGTGGCTGAGCTGGTCAGGCCAAGGTGCGCGCTGTGTCTCCGTCATGACGGACGCCTTTCTGTGCGGGTATTTCTGTGAAAAACGCTAGCCCCGGCGGCCGTGAATTATGGAATCTTTTCGCTGGCGGCGCATTTCTCTAAGGGCGCATTACTCCGTCAGCGAATTTTTATCGACATACAATCGCGGATGTGAGAAGGAACCTCCCGCGCCGGTGGGCGTGCCTCATCCTGGGCGGGGCGCTGCTGATGCCGTACATGATGGTCGGCGTGCTGATCTCGGGCATGGTGCGCGGCGAGTCGGCCAACCTGCTGCTGCCGGCCCAGGTGGGCGTGTTCGCCGCGGTGCTGCCCGTGGTGGCGATGACCGGGCTGTTCCTGCCGGTGCGGGGGCTGGTGGTGAGCGCGGCGCAGGGCCTGCTCGGGGCGCGCGTCGAGACCCCGCCGCGGCAGGCCGGACGGTCCTGGCAGGAGCGGCGGCGCACCGCCGCCTGGTTCACGCTGCACCTGGGCGTCGGCGGCGTGGTCAGCGGCTGCACGCTGGCGATCGTGCCGTTCACGCTGTTCACGCTCGTACTGCCGTTCACGGGGCGGACGACGCCGGTGCTCGGGTTCCTGATCACGCCGGGGTGGGTCGCGGTGTGGTGGGCGGTGGGCGGGGTGGCGCTGCTCGGCGCGCTGGTCGCCATGGCCGCCGGGGCGGGCGAACTGCTGGCCCGGCTGGCCCCGGTCCTGCTCGGCCCCACCCCCGGCGAGCGGCTGGCCGCCGCCGAGGAGCACGCCCGCGCGCTGGCCGAGCGCAACCGGCTGGCCCGCGAGCTGCACGACTCGGTCGGGCACGCGCTCAGCGTCGTCACCCTGCAGGCCGCCGCGGCCGGCCGGGTCCTCGACCGCGACCCGGCCACTGCCAGGACCGCGCTGGCCGCCATCGAACAGTCGGCCCGCGCCGCCCTGGACGACCTCGACCACGTCCTCGGCGTCCTGCGCGCGAACGACCGGCGCGGTGCAACCGACCACCGCCCAGACGGTCCCCCCGCCCGCACAACGAGCGGCACGGCCGGCCACCACGCAAAAGGCCACCCAGGCGGCACAACGGGCGGCGTGATGGGCGGCACGACGGGCGGCACGACGGGCGGCGCGGCGAGCGGCGCGGCGGGGGGCCGCGATGCGGAAGGCTCGGGCCGCTGGGCGGGTGCGGAGGATCGCGATGCCCGCCGGGTGCCGCGGGCGACGCTGGCCGATCTCGGTGGGCTCGTCGCGGCCTCCGGCGCCGAGGTGCGCCAGGAGGTGGGTGACCTGTCCGGGGTGCCCGCCGTGGTGTCCCGGGAGGCGTACCGCATCCTGCAGGAGGCGCTCACCAACGCCATCAAGCACGGCCACGGCCCCGTACGCCTGACCGCCGCCGTCCGTGGCGGCGACCTGCGACTGGAGGTGAGCAACCCGCACGATGGCACCCGACCCCGCAGGGAGAGCGCGCGGGTCGGGGGCAGGGGGGTGGCGGGGATGCGGGAGCGGGTCCGGCTGCTGCGCGGCGAGCTGGAGGCCGGGCCCACCGAGGCCGGGTGGCGGGTGGCCGTGCGGCTGCCGCTACGGTCGAGCCCATGACACTCAGAGTCGTGATCGCCGACGACGAGGACCTCGTCCGCGCCGGCCTGCGCATCATCCTCGACGCCGAGCCGGACCTGAGCGTCGTCGGGGAGGCCGCCGACGGCGCCGCCGTCATCCCCGTGGTGCGCCGCGAGCGGCCCGACGTCGTCCTCATGGACGTACGCATGCCCGCCCTCGACGGCATCCGCGCCACCGAGCTGCTGCTCACCCTGGACGAGCCGCCCAAGGTGCTGGTGGTGACCACGTTCGAGAACGACGACCACGTCTACGACGCGCTGCGCGCCGGCGCCAGCGGCTTCCTGCTCAAGCGCACCCGCCCGGACGACCTGGCCCAGGCGGTACGGCTGGTCGCGGCGGGCGAGTCGCTGCTGTTCCCCGCCGCGATCCGGACGCTGGCCGGCCGCCGCCCCCAGGGCACCGCCCGCGTGCCCGGCATCGACCGGCTGACCGGGCGCGAGGGCGACGTCCTGCGCCTGATGACCAGGGGCCTGTCGAACCAGGAGATCGCCGCCGAGCTGGTCGTCAGCCAGGAGACGGTCAAGACGCACGTGGGCAACGTGCTGGCCAAGCTCGGCGCGCGCGACCGCACCCAGGCGGTGATCGCCGCGTACGAATCCGGCTTCGTCTCCCCCACCGCCTAAGGACGCACGCCACCGCGCCGCAACAGCTCGGCGGCGGGCAGCAGGGTCGCCTCCGCCGCGCTCAGCCCGGTGACGGCCAGGGCCCGGTCGACCAGGCTCAGCCCCACCGCATATCCCGCCATGTCGGGAATGCCCCGCGGCTCCTGCCCGAAGTTGCGCACGGCGCTGTCGCCCAGCACGTACGCCGGCGTGTTCTGCATCCCCTGCAGGTCGAAGTCGGCCATGATCCGCTCGTGGGCCCGCTCGAACGCCTCCCCCGTCACCATCGACGACCACGGCCCCATCGCCTCGGCCCCCGACAGCTCCCGGACGAACGCCTCCGCCAGCCCCTCGGCCACCACGTGCTCCCCGACGGTCACGGTCACCGGGTTCCACTCCACGTTGGTGTAACGCACGTTGTGGTGGAACTCGTGCACCGCGAGATGCCCGATCCGGCCGATCACCTCCGGCGAGGGCCAGGCCAGCAGGTAGAGCCAGCCGGGCGCGCCACCCATGCCGTAGTAGCCGCCCGTGGTCGTCATCAGGTGCTCGTCGTCGGGATTGCCCATCACGAACATGACCTGCAGCGAATCGGCCTGCTTGGCCCCGCCCAGCCGCTCGGAGGCGCGGGTCAGCTCGCGCCGCACCTGCCCGAGCACGTCGGCCTCGATCATGCGGCGCACGGCCGGCAGGTAGCGGGGGTCGTCGGCGTCGACGCGGAAGCCGCCGCCCTGGTGGTGGATGTCGACGATGTCGCCGGGCACCGGGATGACCTCGCGCATGGGCGCCAGGAGCTCCCGCAGCGCGTCGGGCCGGCGCTCGACCGGCTGCTCCAGCAGCTCGGCCATCGCCGTGAGGGTGTCGTGAACGATGAATTCCATGCCGCGGACGCTAAAGCCTCCCGTTACGTGAGGCTCAACCGGATATCGTCACAGCGGCGATTCGTCGCCCGGGTCCTCCCCCGGCGACCGGCCGGGCGTGCTCTGCCCGCTGTCGGTCGGCGACGGTGACTGCGACGGCGAGGGCTGCGGCACGGGCGTCTCCGGCGTCGGCGGCGGCGTCGGCACGAACACCGTCGGCGGCAGCTGCCTGGGCTGCGGCTCGCTGTCCTGCCGCCCGAGCAGCAGCAACAGCAGGATCGTCGTCACCAGCAGGAGCAGCAGCACCAGCACCAGCGCCGCCAGCAGCACCCGCTTGCGCGTCTCGGTCGGCGGCCGGCGCCGCCTCGTCGGCCCCGGCAGCGCGGGCGCCCGATCGGTCAGCCAGTACGGTACGAAGTCCGGCCCGTGCGCCTCCCCGATGAACGTCCCGCCCACCATGACCGGCTCCAGGAACCACTCGGCCCCCGTCCGCCCCGGCGCGTACGGCACCGCCACCCACGGCGCGGGCCCGGCGTGGAAGTCCAGCACCTCCGGCACGCCGTCCAGCACCGCGCCCCGCGGCCGGCCCGGACGCCCCAGCCAGGCGCGCATCCCGGACCGCTCCCGCCCGCCGGCCTCCCTGACGGCGGTGATGAACCGGTCGCGCGCCGCGGCGTCGTACGCGGCGCCTCTCGTCAGCACGGCCAGCGACACGGCGCGCCCGTCCGGCGCCTGGCCCAGGTACACGAATCCGGCCGGCGCCGTGTGCAGGCGGGCCTGCACCGCGTAGGGCCCCAGCCGGGGTGGATCACCGTACTGCAGGGGACTTGCCACGTTTGCCATGAAAGCACAGACGTGGCGTCGTGCACGTTTGCGGCGCGTTTGGTGGAATGGCGTCATGAGCGTCGCCGAAGAGTTGCCAGGCGGAAACGATGCGGCTCTGCTGCGTCAGAGTCTCGACGAGGTCCGGCGTGTCATCGTCGGGCAGGACCACATGGTCGAAAGGCTCGTCGTGGCCCTGCTGGCGCGCGGGCACTGCCTGCTCGAAGGAGTGCCGGGCGTCGCCAAGACCCTCGCCGCCTCCACCCTGGCCACCGTCGTGGGCGGCACGTTCGCCCGGATCCAGTTCACCCCCGACCTCGTGCCGAGCGACATCGTCGGCACCCGCGTCTTCCACCCCTCCAACGAGAAGTTCGACGTCGAGCTCGGCCCCGTGTTCGTCAACTTCCTGCTGGCCGACGAGATCAACCGCGCCCCCGCCAAGGTCCAGTCCGCGCTGCTGGAGGTGATGGCCGAGCGCCAGGTCACGCTGGCCGGCGTCACCCACCCGCTGCCCAAGCCGTTCATCGTGCTGGCCACCCAGAACCCCATCGAGTCCGAGGGCGTCTACCCCCTGCCCGAGGTGCAGCGCGACCGGTTCCTGTTCCGCGTGCGGGTGCCGCACCCCAGCGCCCACGAGGAGCTGGAGATCCTGCACCGCATGAGCGTCACCCCGCCGGTCGCCGATCGCGTGCTCGACCCCGCCAAGCTGCTTGCCCTCCAGGAGGCGGCCGAGCAGGTCTCGGTGCACCAGCTCGTCGCCGACTACGTGGTACGGCTGGTCATGTCCACCCGCACCCCCGCCGAGTACGGCCTGACCGAGCTCGGCGAGACGATCGAGATCGGCGTCAGCCCCCGCGCCACCCTGGGCCTGGTCTCGGCCGGCCGGGCGCTGGCCCTGCTGCGCGGCCGCGACTACCTGCTGCCCGACGACGTACGCGACGTCGCCGTGGACGTCATGTCCCACCGGCTGATGCTCACCTTCGACGCCCTGGCCGACGGCGTCGACCCCGAGCAGGTCGTCAAGCAGATCCTGCAGGCGGTCCCCCCGCCCCTCGTCGTCTGGAACCAGAGCCGTTGACGGCCCGGGAGCGAACCCGACGCGGTGAGCGAAGCGGACGCGCGAGGGACGAGTGCGGCCGCGTGGCGAACGAGGAGCTGGTGAGCGACCGATGAGCACAGCTGAGCAGGCCCTGCGGCGGCTGGAGCTCACCGTCACCCGCCGCCTCGACGGGCTGCTGCACGGCGCTCACCAGGGCCTGCTGCCCGGCACCGGCAGCGAGGCCGGCGACAGCCGCGTCTACGTGCCCGGCGAGGACGACGTGCGCCGCATGGACTGGGCGGTGACCGCCCGCACGACCATCCCCCACGTACGCGACCTCATCGCCGACCGCGAGCTGGAGACCTGGGCGCTGGCCGACCTGTCGCCCAGCATGGACTTCGGCACCGCCGACACCGACAAGCGCGACCTGGTGGTGGCCGCCGTCGGCGCGATCGGGTTCCTGTCCAGCCGCATGGGCGACCGGTTCGGCGCGCTGGTCCTGCACGACGAGTACGTGCACCGCATGCCCGCCCGCACCGGCCGCCCCGCCCTGTACGGCCTGCTGCACTCCCTCATGGACGCCCCCCGCGGCCGGATCGTGGACGACCCGCCCGACCTGGCCGAGGGCATCGAGGTGCTGTCGGCCACCCGCAGGCGGCGCGGCATGCGGCTGATCGTCTCCGACTTCCTCGACGCCGAGCCCGACCTCGACCCCGACGCCGAACGCCCCTGGGAGCGCCCCATCAGGCGCCTGGCGGCCCGCCACCAGGTGCTGGCCGTCGAGGTCATCGACCCCCGCGAGCTCGAGCTGCCCGACGTGGGCCGCGTCGCGTTCGCCGACCCCGAGACCGGGAAAGTACGCGAAGTGCACCTTTCGCCCAAGATTCGGCATGCGTACGCGGAGGCGGCCGCCCTGCAGCGCGAGGGCACCCGCCTGGCCCTCCGCCGCGCCGGCATCGCCCACCTCGTCCTGCGCACCGACCGCGACTGGGTGTTCGACGTCGCGCAGTTCGTCCTGCGCCAGCGTCGAATGAGCCACCTCGCCCACAGGAGACCCACCCCATGACATTCCTGGCCCCCGGCTGGTTGTGGCTGTTCACCCTGGTGCTGTTGCTGGTGGCCGGCTACATCGTGGCCATGTTCGCCCGCCGCCGCTACACCGTGCGCTTCACCAACCTGGCCCTGCTCAACCTGGTCGCCCCCGCCGGCCCCGGCTGGCGCCGCCACGTCGCGCCCGCGCTGTTCCTGGTCATGATGTCGCTGCTGGTCATCGGTGCCGCCAAGCCCGCCGACGAGGTACGCGTGCCACGCGACCGCGCCACCATCATGATCGCCCTGGACGTGTCGCTGTCCATGGACGCCGACGACGTCCAGCCCGACCGCATCAGCGCCGCCAAGGCCGCCGCCCAGGCCTTCGCCCGCGAGCTGCCCGACCGCTTCAACGTGGGCGTGGTCACCTTCGCCCGCTCGGCCAACGTCGTCATCTCCCCCACCACCGACCACCAGGCCGTCATCACCGCCATCGGCAACCTCACCACCCGCCCCGGCACCGCGATCGGCGAGGCCGTCTTCAACTCGCTCGACTCGCTGCGCTCGTTCGACCAGCAGGCCGCCACCGACCCGCCGCCGGCCGCCATCGTGCTGCTGTCCGACGGCGACAACACCTCCGGCCGGTCGGTCAACGAGGCCATCGAGGCCGCCCAGCAGGCGCGCGTGCCGGTCTCCACGATCGCGTACGGCACCCAGGAGGGCACCGTCAACATCGACGGCAGGCCCGTGAACGTGCCGGTCAACAAGCAGACGCTGCAGTCGCTGTCCGACGGCACCAGCGGGCGCGCCTACACCGCCGAGTCCGGCAGCGAGCTGCGCGAGGTCTACGAGCAGATCGGCACCTCGCTCGGCTACAAGCTGGTCAACCAAGAGGTCACCCAGTGGTTCATCGTGGCCGCGATCCTGGCCGGGCTGCTGGTGTCCGGTGCCGCGGTCCTGTTCGGTTCCCGGATCCCGTAACGTTTGGCGACGTGGCGCACTACTTCTCCGAGCGGCCGGACACCGCGAGCAGGCCGGGGTCGGTCGATCTCGTCCTGCCCGACCTGCACCTGCGGCTGGAGACCGACAGCGGCGTGTTCTCCCCCGAGCGGGTCGACGTCGGCACGCGCGTGCTGCTGGAGAGCGTCCCGCCGCCGCCGCAGGAGGGCGACCTGCTCGACCTCGGCTGCGGCTACGGGCCGATCGCGCTGACCATGGCCTCGCGGGCGCCCGGGGCGACCGTGTGGGCCGTCGATGTGAACCGGCGCAGCCTGGAGCTCACCGAGCGGAACGCCCAGGCCGCGCGCCTTTACAAAGTAAGGTCAGTTCATGTCGATGATGTGCCAGATGAAGTGAAATTTCGGGCCATCTGGTCTAATCCTGCGATCCGAATTGGGAAGCAGGCCCTGCACGACATGCTCACCAGGTGGCTCACCCGGCTGACGCCCGACGGCGTGGCCTACCTGGTCGTCCAGAAACACCTCGGCTCGGACTCCCTGCAGCGCTGGCTCGGCGAGCAGGGCTGGCAGGCCTCCCGCGAGGCCAGCCGGGCCGCCTACCGCATCCTGAAGGTGACCCGATGAGAAGGCAGCTGCGCCCCACCGACGTCAAGCGGCTCAACCGCACCTGGCGCAGGAACACCGGAAACCGCCTCGGCCTGATCATCGAGTCGGTCACCGGCCCGTTCAACATCGGCTCGATCTTCCGCAGCGCCGCCGCGTTCGGCGTGGACGAGGTCTGGCTGGCGGGCAACGCCACCCCGCCCACCAACCCCAAGGCGGGCAAGACCGCGCTGGGCACCGAGCGGCTGGTCACCTGGCACGAGGCGATCCCGGCCACCGAGGCGGTCAAGGCGGCCAGGGAGAGCGGCTTCACGGTGCTGGCCATCGAGCTGACCGCCGAGGCCGTGCCGCTGCACCGCGCCGACCTCGGCCGCGACGTGTGCCTGGTGGTCGGCAGCGAGGACCACGGCTGCTCCCCCGCCCTGCTCGACGCCGTGGACGGCGCCTGCTACATCCCTCAGGTCGGCCGGGTGGGCTCGTTCAACGTCGCCGTCGCCGCAGCCATCGCGCTGGCGGAGGCCCGGCGCCAGGAGTGGGAGAATCTCCCCGATTCGTAACCGAACCGTTTACCAGGGAAGGGCATACTTCAGGACGTGCTGAGCCGCCGATTCGCCTTCCTCGACCACCCGGGCCCGCTTGCCTTCGCCCACCGCGGAGGCGCGTCGGAGGGCGCGGAGAACTCCGCCGCGGCCTTCGAGCGGGCGGTGGCGCTCGGCTACACCCACCTGGAGACAGACGCGCACGCCACCGCCGACGGCGTGCTGCTGGCCTTCCACGACCACACGCTCGACCGCGTGACCGACCGGCGTGGCCGCATCTCCGAGCTGCCCTACCGGGCGGTCAGGCGGGCCCGCATCGGCGGGGTGCACGAGATCCCGCTGCTGGAGGACCTGCTCGGCACCTGGCCGGAGGTCCGCTTCAACATCGACGTCAAGGAGGCGGCCGCCATCGCGCCGCTGGCCGAGGCGATCAGGCGGACCAACTCCTACGACCGGATCTGCCTGACCTCCTTCTCCGACGAGCGCCTGGTGCTGGCCAGGGCGGCGCTGGGCAAGGAGGTGTGCTCGGCGCTGGGGCCGCGCGGGGTCGCCGCGCTCCGGGCCGCCGCGGCCACCTCCGGCTACGGCCGCCTGCTGGCCCGCCTGTCGCGGGCCGGGGTGCCGTGCGCGCAGGTGCCGGTGGGCTTCCGCGGGCTGCGCGTCACCACCGGGCGCCTGATCCGCACCGCGCACGCCATCGGCATGCAGGTGCACGTGTGGACGATCAACGACACCGCCCGCATGGAGCAGCTGCTCGACCTGGGCGTGGACGGCATCATGACCGACAACGTCACCGGCCTGCGCGACGTGCTCGATCGCCGCGGCCTGTGGCATCCCGGCCGCATGGCGGCCTGACGGCCGTACCGGCCCGGACAAGAGCATCCCCCCGACGCCCCCGCCGCATAGGAGCGACACCACATCATGCCCGTACCCGCACCCCCCGCGGCCCTCGACGACTCCCCCGGCGCGCGCCGGCGCGAGCAGCGTGGCTGGTACTTCTACGACTGGGCCAACTCCGCCTTCTACACCACGGTCATCTCGGTCTTCCTCGGCCCGTACCTCATCCCGGTCGCCAAGACCGCGGCCTGCGCCAAGGACTTCGCGAACGTGGCCTCCGCCACGTGCGTCGACACCTTCGACCAGCTGGCCGCCGCCAACCCGGGCCTGGGGTACGTCGACGTGCTCGGCGCCGACATCAGGCCGGCCGCGTACTTCGGGCTGATCACGACCGTCGCGGTGTTCCTGCAGATCCTCTTCCTGCCGATCGTGGGCGCCCTGGCCGACCACACCGGCCGCAAGCGGGAGATGCTCGGCGGCTTCGCCTACGTCGGCGCGCTGGCCACCATGGGCCTGTTCTTCGTCGAGGGCGACCGCTACCTGCTGGGCGGGGTGCTGTTCGTCCTGGCCAACCTGGCCTACGGCTCGTCGGTCGTGGTCTACGACTCGTTCCTGCCGCAGATCTCCACCTCCGCCGAGCGCGACGGGGTGTCCTCGCGCGGCTGGGCCGTCGGCTACCTGGGCGGCGGGCTGCTGCTGGCCCTCAACCTGGTGCTCTTCCTCCAGCACGACAGCCTGGGCCTGAGCGAGGGCATGGCGGTGCGGATCTGCATGATGTCGGCGGGCCTGTGGTGGGCCACGTTCACCATCATCCCGCTGCTGCGGCTGCGCAACCGGCCCGTGCCGGCGCACGAGAGCACGGCGCTGCGCTCGGTCGGGGGCAGCTTCCGCCAGCTCGGCCGCACCCTGTCCGAGCTGCGCCGCTACCCGCTGACGCTGCTGTTCCTGGTGGCGTACCTGGTCTACAACGACGGCGTGCAGACGGTCATCGGCAACAGCGCGGCCTTCGCCTCCGAGGCGCTCAAGCTGGACCAGACCGTGCAGATCACGGCGATCCTCATGGTGCAGTTCGTGGCGTTCTTCGGCGCGCTGCTGCTCGGATGGCTGGCGCGCGGCTTCGGGACCAAGCGGACGGTGCTGGCCAGCCTGGTGGTGTGGACGGCGATCGTGTCCATGGCCATGTTCGTCGCCGAGGGGCAGGCGCTGCAGTTCTACCTGATGGCGTTCGCGATCGCGATCGTGCTGGGCGGCACGCAGGCGCTGTCGCGCTCGCTGTTCTCGCAGGTGATCCCGAAGGGGCGGGAGGCCGAGTACTTCAGCCTGCTGCAGATCAGCGACAAGGGCTCGGCGTTCATCGGCTCGCTGACGATCACGATCACGCTGCAGTTCACCAACAGCTACCGCACCGCGATCCTCTCCATGATCATCTTCTTCGTGATCGGCTTCGTGCTGCTGGCCATGACGAACCTGCCCAAGGCCATCCGCGCGGCCGGCAACGAGGTGCCCGAGCGGGTCTGAGCACCCGCTCGGCGCCCGGGGCGTCGCGGAGCCGGCCACGCGAGGCCCGGCCTGGGAACAGCCGGCAGAGCTCGGGGTCAGAGCTCGGCGGCCAGGAGCATCGTGCCGGGACCCTGGGCCGCTCCGGGGCCGGGCACGGCCGTCACCGTGTCCGCCGTGGCCTCGCCCCCGCAGTGCGGGCACGTCACGACGGGGGTGAAGCGCTCGCCGCAGGAGTGCACCAGCACCGCGGGCGGCCCGCCGGGCGGCGTGGCCCAGCGGTCGCCCCAGGCCATCAGCGTCATCAGCGCGGGCACGATGTCGCGCCCCGCCTCCGTCAGCACGTATTCGTGGCGCGGCGGCCGCTCCTGGTAGGGCCGCTTCTCGATCACCCCTGCCGCGATCAGGTGCTCCAGGCGGCGGGTCAGCAGGTTGCGCGAGATCCCCAGATCCTCCGCCAGGTCGTCGAACCTGCGCAGCCCCAGGAACACGTCGCGCAGGATCAGCGGCGTCCACGGCTCGGCGACGACGCCGGCGGCGTGGGCGATGGAGCAGTGCATCTCACCGAACCTGTTCATGGACCCCAGAATAGTGGGTTGATAAAGTGAACCCATGTCAGTTCACATTCAGGACTCACCCGCCCTGGCGTACCGGCGGGCCGGCGAGGCGCACGACCTCGACGCGCTCATGGCCACGCTCGCCGACGACGTCGTCTTCCACTCCCCGCTCAGCGCGGGGGCCGAGTTCCGGGGCAAGGAGCAGGCACGGGAGCTGTTCTCCGTCGTGCTGGACGTGCTGTCCGACATGCGCTACCTGACCGACGTCGGGGACGAGCGGACGCGGGCGCTGACGGCGACCGCCCGGCTGGGCCGGATGGAGCTCCACGAGGCGGCCGTCCTCGAGATGGGCGAGGACGGGCTGATCAAGGAGATCACCCTGTGGATCAGGCCCCTCCCGGCCCTGACGACGATGATGGCCGCGCTCGGCCCCGGCCTGGCCAGAGCCACCGGCCGGCCCGCCCTCGCGCTGCTGGTCGGCGCCGCCGTCAAGCCGCTGGCGGCGATGACCAGGTTCGGCGACCGGACCCTGGTCCCCCTCGTGACCCGCGGGCGCCGGTAAGCGGCAATCCAAAGCGAGAGCACCGCTCTTGACATCAGTGCACCATAGCGAGAGCATTGCTCTCACAACGCAGCAATGCCCTCTTCAAGGAGCACTGATGGCCCCCCGACTCACCTCCGTGGCCTTCGCCACCGGCGGCATCCTCTTCTTCCTCTATCCCGCGATCCGCCCGTCGGGCGACGACGCCGCCGCCATGGCCTCCACCGCCTGGGTGACCGGGCACGCGGCCGCGATGCTCGGCTTCGTCCTGGTGGGCCTGGCCGTGCTGGGGTTGCACCAGGTGCTCGGTGACCGCCTGTCGCTACGGGCGGCGGTGGTGACGTGGGCGGGCGCGGGCCTGACGCTGCCGTACTACGGGGCCGAGGACTTCGGTCTGTACGTGATCGCGCAGCGCTCCCTGCGCGACGGGACGCCGGCGTTGATGGAACTGGCCGGGGAGTTCAGGTACGGCGTCGTGCCCGTCTCCATGTTCGCCGCGGGGCTCGTGCTGCTCGCCGTCGGCCCGGTCATGGCCGCGGTCTCCGTCTGGCGCTCCGGCACCCTGCCCAGGTGGAGTCTCACGGCGCTGGCGCTGGGATTCGTGCTGTTCATCCCGCAGTTCTTCGGGCCGTACCCGCTGCGCGTCGCCCACGGCGCCCTGATCATGATCGGCGGTCTCTGGGCGGCGGCGGCCCTGTGGCGGGCCGGCGATCGGCGAGCCCTTCGAAGCGCATAACCCCAGGCCCCGCGCCTGATCGCCGATCACGTCAATAACCGAGGCCCCAACCGCGATTGGATCACCCCGCGGATGGGAATCCCATCACGGTACCAAGCGTTAGACACCGTGGGAGACAGACCCCCCACGCAAGGGGGCCCTGTAGGAGGCATTTAGACATGGGCGAGCGCGCGCTTCGTGGCACCCGGCTCGGGGCAACCAGCTACGAGAACGACCGTAACACGGATCTGGCCCCGCGCCAGGAGGTGTCCTACACCTGTCCTAAGGGCCATCGCTTCGAGGTTCCGCTTGCCGCCGAGGCCGAGATCCCCGCAACCTGGGAGTGCCGCATGTGCGGCGCCACCGCGGTGCGGGTGGACGGCGAGCAGCCGGAGTCCAAGAAGACGAAGCCCCCGCGGACACACTGGGACATGCTCCTGGAGCGGCGGTCTATCGAGGATCTTGAGGAGGTGCTCAACGAGAGGCTCGCGGTACTGCGGGCCCAACGTCGTAAGAGCGCCTGACCTACTCTCACGGTGAAACCCCCGGGCTACGGCCCGGGGGTTTTGTCTTGCCCGGAATGGCGCAGGCCCATGAGTGCCGGCACACATGCCTGAGCGCCGGGCGCACATGTCATGTGCCCCGGCGCTCGCTCACGAGCCTTCAGGAGTCGCGGTCCTCGCGGATGACCTCGCCGTGCACCACCCGGCCGCCACCGCCCTGCGACGCGCCCGCTTCGGGGAAGCCGGAGGACGGCGGGAAGAGGTTCGCGTACGGCGAGGAGGCGGCCAGCTTCTTGACCCGGCGGTCGAAGAACCAGGCGCCCAGCCGGCGCATCAGCGGCCGGGTGAACGGCAGCACGCACAGGAACCCGAACACGTCGGTGAAGAACCCCGGCGTCAGCAGCAGCGCGCCGCCCACCAGGATGAGGCCGCCGTCGGCCAGCTCGCGGTCGGGCATGCGGCCGGACTGCAGCGCCTCCTGCAGCGCCCGCCAGGCCCGGCGGCCCTCCCGCCGCACCAGCCAGGCCCCCAGAAGGCTGTCGGCGATGAGCAGGGCGATGGTGGCGGGCCCGCCGATCACCGACCCGACCTGGATCAGCAGCCAGATCTCCAGGACGGGGACGACCAGGAAGGCCAGGAAGAGCAGGAGCCGCATCGTTTCCCTCGATTCCGCACACGCGCGCTACAGCAGGAACAACGCCCGGAGCCCGCCGAGCGTTCCGGCATGCCGCCCAAATCAGGGACATCCCTGAGCTAGTGGCGGGGGGCGCCCTTGAATCGCTTGGGCAGGCCGGTGACGCCCCACAGGCCGATCCGCCACAGCGCCTCGGACATGACCTTGCCGCTCATCTTGCTCTTGCCCACCGTCCGCTCCACGAACGTGATCGGCACCTCCACCACCCGCAGCCCGTTCCTGGAGGTGCGCAGGGTCAGGTCGACCTGGAAGCAGTAGCCCTGCGACTCCACCCCGGCCAGCCCCACCTTCTCCAGCGTGGCGGCCCGGTAGGCGCGGAACCCGGCGGTCGCGTCGCGTACGGGCAGGCCGAGCATCACCCGGGTGTAGATGTTGGCGCCCTTGGACAGCAGCTCCCGCCGCTGCGGCCAGTTGACCACCTTGCCGCCCGGCACGTAGCGCGAGCCGATCGCCAGGTCCGCGCCGTCGGCCAGCGCCTCCAGCAGCTTCGGCAGCTCCTCGGGCTGGTGGGAGCCGTCGGCGTCCATCTCGACCAGGACGTCGAAGCCCTCCTCCAGACCCCATCGGAACCCGGCGATGTAGGCGGCGCCGAGACCCTGCTTGCCGGGCCGGTGCAGGACGTGCACGTGGTCGTCGTCGGCGGCGAGCCCGTCGGCGATCTCGCCGGTGCCGTCGGGGCTGCTGTCGTCGGCCACGAGCACGTGGGCGTCGGGCACGGCGGCGCGCAGCCGCTCGACGATCATGGGCAGGTTGTCGCGCTCGTTGTAGGTCGGTACGACGACGAGCACCCGGCCAAGAGTCTCCATCATCCGTCGTTCCTCATCCGATCGCCTCGCCGCCTGCCACGCCATGCGGCGACTCCAACCGCCGCCGCCCCCATCACCATCAATGCCCACTCAGGAAGCGCGCCCACCCTGGTGGCGATCGTTTCCTGGGTGCGCACGGGCACCTTGACCACGTTCATGTCCGCGACAAGTTCGCGGGTCTGCCAGGAGACCTTACCGTCCGGCGTGACGTATGCCGAGATCCCGGTGGTGGCGGCGGTCACGACGGCCCTGTTGTGCTCGACGGCGCGCAGCTTGGACATGGCCAGTTGCTGCGGCGGGAGGTTGGACTCGGCGTAGGAGGCGTTGTTGGTCTGGACGACGAGCGGGGTGCCGCCCGCGCGCACCGTGCCGCGTACGGTGTCGTCGTAGGCGACCTCATAGCAGTTGACCGCGCCGATCGTGACCGGCCCCAGCTTCAGGTCGCCCGGCTGGTCGCCCGCGACGGACTGCCTGCCGACCAGGCTCGCCCGCTCCCACAGCGCCAGCACGATCTCCTTGAACGGGGTGTACTCCCCGAACGGCACGAGATGCTGCTTGTCGTAGTAGTCGCCCGCCCCCGTCACCGGATCCCACACGAGGCTCCGGGTGGCGCGGTGCTCGGCGCCGATCGCCACGACCGCCCCGACGAGCGTGGGCACGCCGACGTCCTGGACGGAGTCGTGGATGATCTGCCGGGCGGTCTCGTCGCGGTAGGGGTCGATGTCGGTGGAGTTCTCCGGCAGGACGACCAGGTCGGGCTTGGGGAGCTTGCCGTCGCGCACGGCCTGGGCGAGGCGCTTGGTCTCGTTGGCGTGGTTCTTCAGCACGACGGCGGGCTCGTCGCCGAGCGCGTACATGCCCCGGCCGGGGACGTTGCCCTGCACGATGCCGATGTTGACCGTACGGCCCTCGTCGCCGAACCTGGGCACGGCCAGCCCCAGCACGGGCACGGCCAGCGCCAGCCCGACCGGCACGGCCCTGCGCACGACGGCGGCCCGCCTGGACAGCACGGCCTGGGCGAGCAGGGCGCCGCACAGCGTGACGGCGAACGACACCAGCGGCACACCGCCGAGCGCGGCGTAGGGCGTGAACAGTGACTCACCCTGGCTGAAGGCGACGCGCGCCCACGGGAACCCGCCGATGGGCACCAGGCTGCGGGCCCACTCCATCAGCACCCACAGGCCGCCGAACCACACGGGCCATGCGGGCAGCCTGAACACGAGCGCGGCCAGGGCGGCCATGGCGGCGTAGAACAGGCTCTCGGTGCCGACCAGCATGAACCAGACGTCGTCGCCGATGGTGCGCACCCAGGCGACGGTGGGCAGCAGGAAGACGGCCGCCGACAGGTAGCCGAGCCAGGCGGCGCGCCTGGGACGGGTGCGGTAGAGGGAGGCGACGATGAGGCCGATGCCCAGGGGGGCGCACAGCCACCAGTCGAGCGGCGGGAAGGCGGTGTAGAGGGCGAGACCGCCGGCGACGGCCGCCACGACCCTGCCCAGCAGCACCCACCGCGACTCCCGCCCGGCTTCCGGTCCGGCGATCGGCCGCTCGCTACCCCGCTCCCCGCCTCCGCCCTGCGCTCCTGGACCGGAGTGCGCGTCGGAGCCGGCCGGTTCCCCGGGCTCCGTGGGAGAGGACGGCTCGCTGTGAGAGGACGCGACGGTCGCCCCGTCGGTCTCGGTTGCGGCCCCGGCTGCGGCCCCGGCGACGGCGCCGGTAGCGGTCGCGGGTTCCGGCTCCGAGGATGCTGCGGCCGCCGTGGCGGCGGTGGGCGGTGAGGTGGCCTCCGCGGGGGTGGCGGCAGGCTCGGATGGCCCGTCCGCGCGGCCCGGGCCGGGCCGGGCGGCGGGCGGTAGGCTCGTTCTCTCCTGAACCACTCCGGGGTCTCCTCGCCACCTCGCAAACGCCTGCTTGCGAAAACGCTACCGCCCCACGGCCGCGCTCGGGTCTGCACGGCACCCGGAAGATCGAAATATCGCCCCTAGAAGGCGGTAGGGGGAACGGGGCGGCAGGGTGATCCCGTGACGGAACGGGACCACCCGGCGCAGTGGCGGTCCGGCGCACGAGAGCGGGAAGAGGGCCCGGAAACCCTTCGGACCGGATCCGTCTCGTCGGCGGCGAGCTCGGAATTCCGTTGTCTACTGGGCTCCCGGACCCGTCCCGGGTCCAACCCCCCGCCCGGTTGGGGTGCCCCGACTCGACGGACCGACGGCCCTGCACCTGGCTGTGTGGACGAAGTCACGCTCCGTCACGGACGCAGGATCCGGCGATGTCAGAGACGGCCAACCGGCCAAGTCCCGTGCTGGACTGCGCAGCAAACTACCGACTCCACCTCAGATGTCAACCGTGTCCCGATCAGCAGAAACATCAAGTTTTCGCAGGTAGGACATGTTTGACCGGTGGCGCTAAAGCCGGTCAAAGCCCATTAGCGGGTGCCGGAGAGCGGCTTGGCAAGCCCTGGAGGGCCTGCGAAAGCGGCCGCCCGTGGACGACCCCGAGCCGTTGTGTCGCACGTGTGAGAGCAACATACAGGTCGCTGGGCCCTCGTGGCGACTGGGCGGCGATGAGGTCGGGCTCGGCCACGATGACCGAGTCGAACTCCAGCCCCTTGGCGTCCGTCACGCCCATCACGGCCACGGGCGCGTCCAGGGCCTCGGCTCCCCTGGCCCGGCCGGCCCCCGGCGAGACCACCACGGTGCCGGTCACGACGGCGGCGACCTCCGTGCCGAGGGTGGACAGCAGCGCGTCGGGCACCACCACGGCCACCTTGCCGCCCTCGCCGACCTCCGCCTTGGCCAGCCCTGGCAGGGCCGACAGGGGCGCCGACCACGGCTCCACGCCGAGCTCGCGGACGGAGGTGGGGGCCTTCAGCGCGGGGTCGATGGTGGCCAGGACCCGGGCGGCCACGGCCATCAGCTCCACCGGGGTGCGGTAGTTGACGGTCAGCCGCTCCTGGCGCCAGCGCCCGGCCACGTACGGGTCGAGCACCTCCTCCCACGAGCGGGCCCCGGCCGCCGAGCCGGTCTGGGCGATGTCGCCGACGATCGTCATCGACCGGGTCGGGCAGCGCCGCATGACCGCCCGCCACGCCATCGGCGACAGCTCCTGCGCCTCGTCCACGATCACGTGACCGTAGGCCCAGGTGCGGTCGGCGGCGGCGCGTTCGGCGGTGGTGAGGTAGGGGCCCTCGCCGCGCTGGCGCTCGGCCAGGCGTTCGGCGTCCATGACGTCGGACAGGCCCGTCAGCTCCAGGACCTCGCGGGCGTAGGAGAGCTCGGCCTCGCGCTCGCGTTCCTCGGCCTGGCGGGCGGCGGCCAGCTCCTCCTCGGCCTGCAGCGCGCTGGCGCGCAGCACCTGCTCGTCGATCTCGCCGAGCAGTTCGGCGGCCTCGTCGAGCAGGGGGACGTCGGACTCGGTCCACTCCCCTCCGTCGCGGCGCAGGAGCCTGCGCTCCTCGGGCGTCAGGGCGGAGGCGGCGTAGCCGAGGCGGTCGGCGGAGCCGTACAGGCCGAGCAGGAGGCGCTGCGGCGTCAGGTACGGCCACAGCCGGTTGAGCGCGGACTTGACCACCGGTTCGGTACGCAGCTCCTCGCGCAGGTCGGCCAGCTCCTCCTCGTCGATGAGCCCCTTGCCGATCTTGCGGGCCTGCTGCCTGGCCAGCGCGTTGAGCAGCGACCGGACGAACACGGCGCGGGCCTGGTTGTGCGGGCGGCGCGAGCGGGTGGCCTTGTTCCGTGCGGCGTCCAGCATGGAGCGGTCGATGGTGAGCGTGATGCGGCCGATGGTGAGCTCGATCGGCTGGCGCGGCACCTTCTGCCGGTCGCGCACGGCCTTGGCGATCACCTCGGCCATGCGCGGGTCGCCCTTGAGCGCGGCCACCTCGGACCGCTCCCTGGCACTGGCGGTCACGCCGGGGTAGAGCTCGCCGACCGTGGACAGCAGCACGTCGGTCTCGCCGAGCGAGGGCAGGACCTGCTCGATGTAGCGCAGGAAGGTGAGGTTGGGGCCGATGATGAGCACGCCGCGCCGCTCCAGGCGCTCCCTGTGGGTGTAGAGCAGGTACGCGGCCCGGTGCAGGGCCACGACCGTCTTGCCGGTGCCGGGGCCGCCCTGGACGACCAGCACGCCGTTGAGGTCGCTGCGGATGACGCGGTCCTGCTCGGACTGGATGGTGGCGACGATGTCGCGCATGCGGCCCGTGCGCCGCTCGTCGAGCGCGGCCAGCAGCGCGGCCTCGCCGTTGAGCGTGGCCCGGTCGTCGTCGGTGAGCGAGTCGAGGTCGAGCAGGTCGTCGTCCACGCCGACCACGGCGCGCCCCTTGGTCTGCAGGTGGCGGCGCCTGGTGACGCCCATCGGGGCGGCCGGGGTGGCGCGGTAGAACGGCTGCGCCACGGGGGCCCGCCAGTCGATGAGCAGGCGCCGCTGCTCGTCGTCGGTCAGGCCGAGCTTGCCGATGTACAGCCGGCCCTCGTCGACGTGATCCAGCCGTCCGAAAACCAGGCCGCGCTCGACCGCCCAGAGCCGCGCGAGGCGTAAGGCGTACATGTCGGCGAACGTGTCGCGCTCGGACCTGTTCTGCATCGTGCCGACGGCGCCCGCGGCCAGCACCTCTTTGAGCTGCCGCTGGGTACGCTCGCGCAGCGTGTCGAGGCGGTCGTACAGGCCGGTGACGTACGCCTGCTCCCTGGCGAGCTCTGTTTGACGAGTTGCCGCCTGACCATTATTGTGGTTAATGGGACACTCCGGGCCATTCTGCTTGTTGTTACGACAAACGACGACATTAGCACGCCTGTAGAGGCACCTTCATCACTTTCCCCCTTTCCCGCGTACGGTTACGTCTTGGTTTCGACCCTTGACCGCCGGGCGCGGGCCTTTTTATGGTCGTCTCAAGTTAGGAAAGTTTCCTAACCTTGCTGAAGGAGACGCCGTGAGCGGTCCGGTTCCGGGGACCCCCAGTCTGCTACGCGCCATCAATGATCGCGCCGCCCTGCAGGCCCTCCTCGAACGCGGCCCGCTGACCCGTCCCGAGATCGGCGCGCTCACCGGCCTGTCCAAGCCCACGGCGTCCCAGCTCCTGTCCCGGCTGCAGCAGGCGGGGCTGGTCGTGCTGGACGGCGTCAGGGAGGGCCTGCCGGGCCGTACGGCGGAGGTCTACCGGATCAACCCGGCGGCGGCGTACGTGGCCGCGCTCGACGTCACCCCCGACCGGATCGAGGCCAAGGTGGCCGACATCACCGGCACGGTCGTCGGCGAGCACACGCTGCCGACGCCGCGCCGGCCGCACGGCGAGCTGGTGGACCGGCTCAACGCCGCGCTGCGCGGCGCGGACCCGCCGGACAAGCTGCGCCGGGTCGTGATCGGCGTGCAGGCCGCGATCGACCCGACCACCGGCAGGCTCGGGTACGCCGCGGCCAAGGACGTGCCCGGCTGGCAGATGCCCGACCTGGTGCCGGCGCTCAGCTCGGGCCTCGGTGTCCCGGTGGACGTGGAGAACAACGTCAACCTGGTCGCGATCGCCGAGCAGGCGCACGGCGCCGCGCGCGACCACCGGGACTTCGTGCTGCTGTGGGCGGACGAGGGCATCGGCTCGGCCATCGTGCTGGGCGGGCGGATGCACCGGGGCGCCACCGGCGGCGCGGGCGAGGTGGGCTACATGCCGACCCCGGGCGCGCCGACGGCCCGCGAGGCCGGCCGCTACGCCAACCACGGCTACCAGGCGCTGACGGGCGGGCCGGCGGTGCTCAAGCTGCTGCGCTCGTACGGCGTGCGCGGCACCGACTTCCGCCACGCCGTCGCCAACGCCGTACGCGCGGCGGCCCGGACCGGGCAGAAGGCCGACGACGCCAGGGCCGGGCTGCGCGACATCGCCGCCCGCCTGGCCGTGGGCCTGGCCGCCATCACCTCGGTGATCGACCCCGGGCTGATCGTGCTGACCGGCGGCGTGGTGCTGTCGGGCGGCGAGACGCTGCGCGAGCTGGTCGAGCACGAACTGCACGCCCTGACCATCCCCCGCCCCCGTGTCCGCCTGTCGAGCGTGGACGGCAACCCCGTCCTGGCCGGCGCCCTCGATCTCGCCCTCGACGCCGTACGCGACGAGGTCTTCAGCTCCACCGTTCCGTCATGATCCATGACAGGAGGCACCCCCCGTGCGCTTCGTCCCCCTGGCGGTCGCCGCGGCACTCGCGCTGACCGCGTGCACCGCCAACCGGGAGGCCGGGCCCTCCCTCGGCGCCCAGCCCAAACCCTCAGGGTCCGCCTCGCAGGCCCTGCCGGCGGCCACGCTCGAGCTGTGGCACGGCTTCTCCACCGACGCCGAGGTCAAGGCGTTCGAGGCGGCCATCGCCGGCTTCAACAAGAAGTTCCCGCAGATCACCGTCAAGGCCGTGAAAGGCGTCCAGGACGACCAGATCACCCAGGCCATCCGCGGCGGCAAGGCGCCGGACGTGGCGGCCTCGTTCACGACCGACAACGTCGCACAATGGTGCAGGTCGGGATCGTTCCAGGACCTCACGCCCGTGATCGCGCAGGACGGCGTGGACCTGTCGGTGCTGCCGGCGGTGGCGCGCTCCTACTCGGGCTTCGAGGGCAAGCAGTGCACGCTGCCGCTGCTGGCCGACGCGTACGGCCTCTACTACAACAAGGCCCTGATGAAGGGCGAGCAGCCGCCCAAGACCCTGAGCGAGCTGACCGAGCTGGCCAAGAAGCTGACGGTCAGGGACGCCGACGGTGAGATCAAGGTGGCCGGCTTCATCCCGACCGTCCAGTACTACGAGAACAGCCCAAGCCACCTCGGCCCCATGGTCGGCGCCAAGTGGTACAACGACGACGGCACCTCGGCCATCGGCTCCGACCCCGCCTGGAAGGAGCTGCTGACCTGGCAGAAGGAGCTCGTCGACTGGTACGGCCACGACAAGCTGGAGAAGTTCCGCAAGAGCCTGGGCGACGAGTGGAGCGCCGAGCACCCGTTCTTCAAGGGCAAGGTCGCCATGATCCTCGACGGCGAGTGGCGCAACGCCATGATCGCCAATGACGCGAAGGACCTGGACTACGGCACCGCTCCCCTGCCCGTCGCCGACGACCGCCCCGAGCTGTACGGCAGCGGCTTCACCGCCGGCACCGTGATCGGCGTGCCGAAGGGCGCCAGGCACCCGCAGCACGCCTGGGAGCTGATCAAGCACCTGACCATGGACACCGGCTCCCTGGTGACCCTGTCGAACGCCCTGCGCAACGTCCCCACGACGAAGGCGTCGATGGAGTCCCCGGACCTCGCCAAAGACGCAAATTTCACGACCTTCCTGGACATCTTCGCCCACCCGAAGACCTCGACCCTGCCCGCCAGCGTCAACAGCGTCTTCAACCAGGAGGCCTTCGCCACCTTCATCGCCAAGTGGGAGAAGGGCGACGTGCCGGACCTGGACGCCGGCCTGAAGGACGTGGACAAGCAGATCAACGACAAGCTGAAGCTGTCCGGAGGCTGACCGGTGGCCACCCTGACTCCCGCGCCGCCGCCCGCTCCGGCCCCCGCGCCGGTGTGGCGGCGGCGCGGGGAGGGCCCGCGCGCCCTCCTCTGGCTGTCGCCGTGGCTGGTCGGCGTGTCGATCTTCTTCGTCTACCCGCTGCTGTCCACGGTGTACTTCTCCTTCCACCGCTACGACATGTACACCCTCGAGTTCGTCGGCCTGGCCAACTACCGCTACCTGCTCCAGGACCCCAGGGTGCTCACCTCGGCGGGGAACACGCTGTGGCTGGTGCTCGTCATGGTCCCGGCCACCGTGCTGTTCTCGCTGGGCCTGGCCCAGCTCGTGATCAGGCTGAAGGCCGGCTCCGGGTTCTTCCGGACGATCTTCTACCTGCCCTCGCTGGTGCCGGTGACCGCGGGCACGATCACGTTCGTGTTCCTGCTGAACCCGTCCACCGGGCCGTGGAACCAGTTCCTGGCCCTGTTCGGGATCGACGGCCCCGACTGGTTCGGCGACCCGGCCTGGTCCAAGCCCAGCCTGACGCTGCTGTCGCTGTGGAGCTGCGGCCAGCTCGCCGTGATCTTCATGGCGGCGCTGCTCGACGTGCCCCGGCACCTGTACGAGGCCGCGGCCATCGACGGCGCGGGCGCCTGGCGGCAGTTCCGCAGCGTGACGCTCCCGGTGATCGCGCCCGTGCTGATGTTCGCCCTGGTCACGAACATCATCTACGCCCTGCAGTACTTCGCGCAGGCGATGATCGCCTCCCGGGTGGCCTCGGGCGCGACCGACTCGCCGGGCAGCTCGTTCTCCCCCGGCTACCCGGACGAGTCGCTGCTCACGCTGCCGCAGTGGCTGTTCCAGGCCGGGTTCCGCGACTACTCCATGGGGTACGCGTCCGTGCTCGCGCTGCTCCTGTTCGGCACCGCGATGATCTTCACGCTGATCCTGCTGCGGCAGTTCCGCCGGGCCGAGGAGGGCTCATGAGCGCCACCGTCACCGCGCCGCGCCGCGTCCTCGCGCCGAGCGCCCGCCGCGACGGGACCAGGGCGCGCAGGCGGCGGGTGCTGCTGTGGATCGCCACGCACGCGCTGGCCATCGCGCTGGCGCTGATGTTCCTGGCGCCGGTGGTGTTCATCGCGCTGACCGCGCTGATGACCGACGAGCAGGCGCTGACCAGCGACCTGTGGCCGCGCACCTGGAGCTGGGCGAACTTCGCCGAGGTGTTCGAGAAGTCCCTGCTGCTGCGGTGGGCTGGCAACACGCTCATGTACGCGGCGCTCGGGACGCTGTTCACCGTGGTGTCGTCGGTGCCGGTGGCCTACGCGCTGGCCCGGTTCCGCTTCCGGGGGCGGCGGGCGGCGTTCCTGCTGGTCGTCACCGCCATGATGCTGCCGCCGCAGGTCGTGGCGGTGCCGATCTACCTGGTGTGGGCGCGGCTGGGGCTGACCGACAGCCTGTGGCCGCTGATCCTGCCGATGCTGCTCGGCGACGCGTTCTCGATCTTCCTGTTGCGGCAGTTCCTCGTCACGATCCCGCGCGACTACACCGACGCGGCGAAGGTGGACGGCTGCTCCGACTTCAGGACGCTGATCAGGGTGATCCTGCCGATGGCCCGCCCGGCGGTCGCGGCGGTGGCCCTGTTCCAGTTCTTCTACTGCTGGAACGACTACTACGGGCCGCTGCTGTACGCCGGGGTCGAGCAGGAGAACCTGACGCTGTCGCTCGGCCTGGCCACGTTCAAGGCGTTCCACAGCGTGCAGTGGAACCTCACCATGGCGGCCACGCTGCTGGTGACCGCGCCTGTGATCATCGTGTTCTTCCTCGCCCAGCGGGTCTTCATCGAGGGCGTTACTTTGACGGGAGTGAAGGGTTGAGACTCGCGGTGGTCGGGGGCGGCTCGACGTACACGCCGGAGCTGGTCGACGGGATCGCGCGGCTGCGCGACGAGCTGCCGGTGACGGAGCTGGCCCTGATCGATCCGGACGCCGGGCGGCTGGAGCTGGTGGCGGGGGTGTCGCGGCGCATGCTGGCGCACGCGGGGCACCCGGCGCGCGTGCTGGCCACCTCCTCCGTCGCGGAGGGGGTGGCCGGGGCGGCGGCGGTGCTGATCCAGCTCAGGGTCGGCGGGCAGGCGGCCCGCGAGGTCGACGAGACGCTGCCGCTGCGGTGCGGCTGCGTGGGGCAGGAGACGACGGGCGCGGGCGGGCTGGCCAAGGCGCTGCGCACGGTGCCGGTGGTGCTGGAGATCGCCTCGACGGTGCGCGAGGTGGCCCCCGAGGCGTGGATCGTGGACTTCACGAACCCGGTCGGCATCGTCACCAGGGCGCTGCTCGACGCCGGGCACCGCGCCATCGGGCTGTGCAACGTGGCGATCGGCTTCCAGCGCCGCTTCGCCGCGGCCCTGGGCGTCGACCCCGCGCGGGTCTCGCTCGGCCACGTCGGGCTCAACCACCTGACCTGGGAGCGGGCGGTCCACCTCGACGGCGAGGACGTCCTGCCCGCGCTGCTGCGCGAGCACGGCGAGGAGATCGCCGGCAGCCTGGGGCTGCGGCCGGAGCTGCTGCGCCGGCTCGGCACGATCCCCTCCTACTACCTGCGCTACTTCTACGCCCACGACGCGGTGGTGCGCGAGCAGCGCTCGAAGCCGTCGCGGGCGGCCGAGGTGGCGGCGATGGAGGCGCGGCTGCTGGAGCTGTACGCCGACCCCGGCGTGGTGACCAAGCCGGAGCTGCTGGCGCAGCGGGGCGGGGCGTTCTACTCGGAGGCGGCGGTGGCGCTGGTCGCCTCGCTGCTCGGCGACCGGGGCGACACGCAGGTGGTGAACGTGCGCAACGCCGGCACGCTGCCGTTCCTCGGCGACGAGGCGGTGATCGAAGTGCCCGCGGCCGTCACCGCCACCGGGGCCGCGCCGCTGCCGGTGCCGCCCGTGGAGCCGCTGTACGCGGGGCTGATCGCGCACGTGTCGGCGTACGAGACGCTCGCCCTGGAGGCGGCCCTGCACGGCGGCGCGGACCGGGTGCGGGACGCGCTGCTCGCCCATCCGCTCGTCGGGCAGGACGAGACCGCCGAGGAGCTGGCGGGGCTGCTGCTGGAGGCCAACCGGGCGCACCTGCCGTGGACGGTGGGCTAGTGGCGCGCGCCCGGCTCGTGCTGGCCGTGGACGGCGGCAACAGCAAGACCGACGTGGTGGTGGTTTCGGAGCACGGGGAGGTGCTCGCCACGGGCCGCGCGGGGCCGTTCACGCCGCAGCGGGACGGCGTGGCGGCGGCGGTGGACGTGGTGGCGGCGGCCCTCACCACCCTGCCCGTCGACGGACTGCCCATGGACGGCTTCGACCACATGTCCGCCTGCCTGGCCGGCGCGGACCTGCCGGTCGAGGAGGAGGCGCTGGCCCGGGAGTTCGCCGCCCGGGGGTTCGCGGCGGACGTGGTGGTGCGCAACGACACGTTCGCGCTGCTGCGGGCCGGCGCGTCGGCGCCGTGGGGGGTGGCCGTGGTGTGCGGGGCGGGCATCAACGCGGTCGGCGTCTCCCCCGGCGGCACGGTGGCCCGCTTCCCGGCGCTGGGCCGCATCAGCGGCGACTGGGGCGGCGGGCAGAGCCTGGCGGAGGAGGCGCTGTGGCACGCCGCGCGCGCCGAGGACGGCCGGGGCGAGCCGACCGCGCTGACCGGCGTGGTCACCGCTCACTTCGGCACGGCGACGGTCGAGGAGCTCGTGCTGGCCCTGCACTTCGGCCGGGTGCCGGAGGACCGCCTGCACGAGCTGTCCCCCGGCGTGCTGGCGGCGGCCGGTGACGGCGACGCGGTGGCCGGGGCGCTGGTGGCGCGGCAGGCGGAGGAGGTGACGGTGATGGCGCAGGTGTGCCTGCGCCGGCTCGGCCTGCTGGAGACGCCGGTGGAGGTGGTGCTGGGCGGTGGCCTGCTGACCGCCCGGGACCCGCTGCTGACCTCGCTGCTGGACGCGGGCTTCGCGCTGCGGGCGCCGCGGGCCAAGATCGTGGTGGCGGACCTGCCGCCGGTCATGGGGGCGGCGCTGCTCGGCCTGGAGCGGCTGGGAGCCTCCGAGGCGGCCAAGGCGCGCCTGCGCGGCCACTACGAGCCGCCGCCCCCGCGATGACCAGCGCCGCGGCCAGCGCGTACGCCGGAGTGCCCGCCCCCGGAACCAGGTACGCCGCCGCGCCCGCCAGCGGGACCCCGAGCCACTCCCAGCGGCCGTCGAGGGCCACCAGGGCGACGACCAGCAGCGCGTACCAGGAGTAGCCGGGGGTGAGCAGCAGCAGGGCCGAGCCGGTCAGCAGCAGGGCGCCGCGTTCGGGGCGGTCGGGGTCGCCGTGCCGCAGGACGTGGAACAGCAGCGCCGCCAGGACGGCCAGGACCGCCGGCAGGGCCCAGGAGTCGGGCAGGAGCCAGCGCACCAGGCCGTACCGGTCGCGAGCGCCGGCCTCGTCGTAGCCCTCCTCGGCCAGGTACCCGGACAGGTAGCCGAGCACGGAGGAGCGGGAGGCGAGCACGTACGGGAGGTAGGCGGCGGCGACGAGCAGGACGGCGGGCAGGAGCGTGCGGAGCGCCCGCCGCGCCCCCTCCCGGCCGGCCAGGGCCCCCGACAGCGCGCCGGGCAGCGCCACGGCGGGGACGAGCTTGATCGCGACCGCTGCCCCGAGCAGCAGGCCCCGCCCTGCCACGGCGCCCCTGGGGACGGCGCCGAGGGCGAGGACGACGGCGGCCACGGCGAGCAGGTCCACGTGCGCGTTGTTGACCGCCTCCATGGGCACGGCCGGGCACCACGCCCAGCACGCCGCCCAGTACACCGCGCGGTTCGCCGCCCGGCGGCGCAGCACGACCAGCACGACCAGCACCCCCGCCGCCACCAGCGCCCCCGCGACCTGCAGCGGCGCGTGCCTGGCCCCCTCGGGCGAGAGCCGGTCCACCAGCAGGAAGTACGCCTCCGCCAGCGGGGGATAGATCGTGTGCACGCCGGGCCGGTTGATCCGCGTGCACGTGTCCCCTTCGACCGGGTAGAAGTGACCCTCGGAGCAGGCGGGGAACAGCCAGGGGTCGCGCAGGGCGGCCAGGGCCGGGTCGGCCGGGGCGTGGTCGTAGGGGGACAGGCCGGCCGACTGGACGCGGCCGTCCCAGGCGTACCGGTAGGAGTCGGTGCTGGTCGCGGGCGGCCCGAGGAGCCCGGTGGCGATCACGGCCAGGCCGCCCGCCAGCACCAGCCGGCCGGCCGCCGGGCCGGGCACGCCGCGCAGGGCCCACACGGCGGCCGCGAACAGCGCCCAGGCGGCGCCGTACCACCAGGGCAGGCCCGCCGGGGCCGCGCGGAAGATCGCGGCCAGGACGGCCACCTGAGCGGCGAGCAGGGCGGCGGCGAGGAGCGTACGGCGGCTCATGGGGTGCAGCGTGGCACCGGAGCCGGCCCCCGGGGTGCGTCCGGGGGCATCCGTCCGCATTTCGTAAGGGCTTGACGCGGCCGGTCAGGCGCTGTCGGGGCCGGGGGCGGGCTCGCTGGTGACGTCGGGGGAACGGTGCTCGTAGGGGGTGCTCAGGACGACCGTGGTGCGGGTCGAGACGTTGGCCGAGGCGCGGATCTGCTGCAGGAGGTCCTCCAGCGCCACCGGCGAGGCCACCCGGACCTTGAGGATGTAGCTCTCGTCGCCGGCCACGCTGTGGCACGCCTCGATGGCGGCCAGGTGGGCCAGCCGCTCGGGGGCGTCGTCGGGCGCGGCGGGGTCGATCGGCTTGATCGACACGAACGCGGTCAGCGGCAGCCCCACGGCGTCGTGGTCGATGATCGCGGCGTAGCCGCGGACGACTCCCCGCTTCTCCAGGCGGCGTACGCGCTGGTGCACCGCTGAGACCGAGAGCCCGGTCTCCCTGGCCAGGTCGGTGAAGCTCATGCGGCCGTCATGGGCCAGCAACGTGACGATCCGGCGGTCGATCTCCTCCATCGGTCAAAGGTAGCCGGTGGTGGTCACGACATGGTCCCGACCGGGGTGACCCCTCTGCGCATCGCGTGCTCGACGAGCGTGATGAGCACCTCCCTGCCGGAGTCGCGGCGGCGGGCGTCGCAGCGCACGATGGGGATGTCCGGCTCCAGGCCGATCGCCGAGCGCACCTCGCCGACGGTGAACGGCGTGGTGCCCTCGAAGCAGTTGAGCGCCACGATGAACGGCTGGCCGCGCTTCTCGAAATAGTCGACGGCCGGGAAGCAGTCGTCCAGGCGGCGGGTGTCGGCCAGCACCACGGCGCCCAGCGCGCCCATGGCCAGCTCGTCCCAGACGAACCAGAACCGCTCCTGGCCCGGGGTGCCGAACAGGTAGAGCATGTAGTCGTTACGGATGGTGATGCGGCCGAAGTCCATGGCCACGGTGGTGGTGAGCTTGCGCTCCACGCCCGACAGGTCGTCGATGTGCGTGCCCACCTGGGTGAGCGCCTCTTCCGTGCGAAGAGGCCGGGTCTCGGACACGGCGCCGACCATGGTGGTCTTGCCCGCGCCGAATCCACCCGCGATCAAAATCTTGATCGCGGTCGGCAGCCGCCAACGGTCTGTGCGACCGAATTCCATCCAGCACCGCCCGTACATATCCCGCGCATGCGTGACCCCACCCCTGAGGTGCCGTGGTCAGTGGTACCTGTTAAGGCGCGTTGAGGAGATCGATCCACATGCCTGGCAACGAGACACCCTAGCAACGCCACATTTTCCACTCAAGCCGCAAACTTTTACAAGAAACAAAATGTCACGTTTTGTTGCATCGAGCCCCGATATTCGCCGATCTAACAAGTCAAGAGTCAAGATTGTCTGTCATGGAATCAGACGAGGCCGTTACGTGGCCCGATCGTAGCCCGAAACATCGGTGAATCCGGCACTGAAACCGATCTGTCTTCGCAGGTAGGCGGCCGTACGGGGACTGTGCTCGGCCACCGGGCCGATGAGGTCCTCGGCCTCGCGCGCCAGCTCCGCCATGGCCGCGGCCACGTCGGCGCGGTCCACGCCCAGCGCCAGCACGTTGAGGTCGCCCCAGCTCAGGTCCCGGCGATAGGTGGCCATGTCGCCGAGCAGGTGCAGATAGCGCTGCACCTGCCGGCTGACGCCCCACAGCTCCTCCAGATGGGCCTTCGCCCAGTCGTCGGCCGTGTAGATCCAGTGCGAGAGGTCCACGAAGCACGAGCCCCGGCTGTCGGCGTTGTCGACGTAGCGGGCCAGCGTCGGCAGGGCGTGGGTCTCCCGCCACACCCAGGCCGTGGTCATGCCCAGCAACATCTTCGCGAGCTGGTCGCGCCAGATCCAGCGCAGGTCGCCGAACTCCTTGACGGTGGCCAGCTCGTCGCGCAGGTCCGCGAGGAACCGGGTGACCGCCGAGCGCGGCACGGCCCCCTCGGCGACGGACAGGCACTCGCGGGTCAGGCGGTTGACCTGCTCGCGGGTGGTCGCGGTGTGGTCGACGAGCCGGTCCACGGCCATGACCCACAGGGCGGCCCGGTTGACCACCTTCAGCCGGGCCGCGCCGGCCCAGGGGGCGCTGAAGGCGTTGGAGAGGGTCAGGCCGTTGACGAGGTCGGCACCGAAGGCCGCGACGGGGAACAGCCCGGTGTACATCTGGGCGCACCGCCGCAGGTCCCTGCCGCACTCCGCGGCCAGCGCGCACGTCCTGCCGAGCTCGAACGCCTGCTCCAGCTCGTCGTCCCGCACCCTAGGGCCGCTCGATCGGCTCGCGGATCATGGGCGACGACCCCCAATACCCGGATATACACCTGTAGGGGAATTGTTTCATGATCACGAGCTCCCGATCAAGGTATCAGCAGCCTGGCCGATCAGCCTGCTCCGCTGCCCGGGAACGACACCTCCCCGGGCAGCGGGCCGTCATGACGCCCGGCCGCAGGCGGCGAGCTTGGTGGTCAGCGCCACTCGCGAGCTGATCCCGAGCTTGGTGTAGATCTTGCCGATGTGGTACTCGACGGTCTTGACGCTGATGAGCAGCTCCCTGGCGATCTGCCGGTTCGTCAGGCCCCCGGCCACCAGCGTGGCGGTGCTGAGCTCCTGCGGCGTGAGCCCGAGCCGTACGGTGGCGGGCGGCTCCAGCCCGCACGCCTCCAGCTCGTGGGCGCACCGCTCGGCCGGCGGGCGCGCCCCCAGCCGCTCGAAGATGGCGCGCGCCGCCCCGAGCCGCTCGGCCGCCGCCCGGCGCCGCCCGGTGCGGCGCAGCAACCGGCCCAGGTCGAGCAGCACCCGCGCCTCCTCCAGGGGGCACACCCCCGACTCCACCAGCGCCAGCGCGCCGGCGAACCGCTCCTCGGCCTGGGTTGGAACGTTCCTCGCGGCCACCAGCAGCCCCGCCAGCCGCAGCCGCTCGGCCCGGGCGCGCACCCCGGGCCCGCCCTCGCCGTACGCCGCCAGCGCCCGCTCGGCCTCCTCCAGCCGCCCGTCGGCGACCAGCGCCTCGATCCTGGCGGGCCCCGGGTCCGGCACGAACGGGTCCCCTTCCCCGTCCGGCACCTCGCCCGCGCCCAGCAGCGCCATGGCCAGCCCGGCCTGCCGCTCCCCCATGGCGTGCCGCATCCCCCGGGCGGCGGTCCCGGCGGCCATGGCGTGCGCCAGGGCCCGTTCACGATCCCCGCGGGCGGCCAGGGGCGCCACGCACGCCGCCTCCAGGCACGGCAGCAGCCACCGCTGCCCGAGCGCCGTCGCCTCGGCCAGGGCGCCCTCCGCGTGCGCCACGGCCTCGTCCCAGCGCGCCAGGGCGTGCTCGGCCGCGGCCAGCAGCCCGGTGGCCAGCAGCCGCTGCTGCGGCAGCCCCGCGGCGGCCACGGCCCGCTTGAGCACGGCACACGCCTGGCCCGCCTCGTCGCGTGCCAGGTGCCCCACAGCCGCGGCGAGACCGCCGGCCGGCGTGCCGGCGCCGGGTGCCCCGCCCAGCGCCAGCACGTCCCACGGCCTGGCGACCGCGCCCTGGATGGGCTGCTCGATCGCCAGACGGGCCCAGTGCGCCGCCGCCGTGCGGTCCCCCGTGACCAGGTGCAGCCAGGCCAGCTGCTCGGCCACGTCGGCGGCCGATCCGGGCTCGGTGTGCCGCCACGCCTCGGCCAGCAGCTCGGACGCCTCCTCGAAGCGCCCGGCGGCCAGCGCGAGCCGTCCCAGCACATACCGGCGCACCGGGCGCGGGTCGGCGTTGCGTGCCGCGGCGAGCCTGGACGCGCGGAGCACGTCGCCCCCGATGAGGACGTGTTCCAGCACGGCCGTACGCAGCTCGTCGCGGCGCGCCGTCGACTCGGTGAGCCCGGCGGCCAGGTCGAGATGGGCGGCGGCCTCCTGCCACAGCCCGTGTTGCGCGGCCTTGGCGGCGAACCTGGCCAGCTCCTCCGCCAGCGGCTCGTCCGGCCCGCCCGCCGCGGCGGCCCGGTGCCGCAGCGCCGCGCCGTCGTCCTCGGTCAGCCGGGAGGCGGCCAGGTGCATCCGCGCCCGCGCGCCCGCGCCGATCCCGTCGTACGCGGCGGCCCGCGCCAGCGGCTCGGGGAGGTCGACCAGGCGGCCGGGCAGCTCGCGCAGCAGCCCGGCGGCGACGGCCTCCTCCAGGGCGTTCAGCGGCTCGTCGATCCCCGTGGCGACGGCCGCGGCCACGTGCAGCGGGCAGTTCCCGCCCAGGACGGCGCACGCCGCCACCAGCCGCCTGGCGGGCGGAGCACAGGCGTGCAGGCGGCGGGCGAAGGGCCGCTGGTACGTCCCCGGTGCCGGCAGCCGCGCGCTGTCGTCGTCCAGGACCGCCGGCGGCAGCGCGGCCAGCAGGGCACGGGCGTGCAGCGGGCTGCCCAGGGTGTGCCGGCGCAGCCGTGCGGCGGCCGCCTCGCCGAGCGTGACGCCCAGTTCGGGGCCGGTGGCGAGTTCGGCCAGCTCGGCCGCGCTCAGGCCGCCCAGCGCGATGCGCAGGGTGCCGTCACCGGTCAGCAGCCGCCGCAGGCCCTCCGGCAGCCACGGGTCGGCGAGGTCGCGGCAGGCCACCAGGACCAGCACCCGGCCCGCCCGTACCCGCCGCAGGACGTAGCTCAGGGCCCGCAACGACGCCCGGTCCGCCCACTGGGCGTCGTCGACCACCACCGCCAGCACCTCCCCGGCCGGCAGCCCCGCGACGAGGTCACAGGCCGCCTGCCCGGCCACGCACGCGTCCGGCTCCCCCGCCGCCGGCCGCTCGGCTGCCCCCAGGCCCAGCAGCGCCGCCTCCCGCATGAGCTCCCGCATGACCCCCAGCCGGAGCTCCCGCTCGCTCTCCTCGCCGCTGACGGCCAGCACCCGCACGCCCGCCTCCCCGCCGAGCGCGTGGTGGATGAACGCGGTCTTGCCGATCCCCTCCGGACCTTCGACCGCCACCCTCCTGGCGGACCCCCCACCCGCCGCGCGCAGCTCCGCGCGCAGAAGGGCGAGCTCCTCCGTCCTGCCGACGTACATGCGCACTCCCTCCGCCGCCCTCGCCCATCCCAGAGCCGCGGCACCGATGCCTGATACACCGCACACCGCCTCGAACCGGCCATACGCGTCAGCAGCCCGCGTTCAGCGGCGCGTCAGGCACCCCCAGGCGGCGGTCGCGTCGTCGTGCCGCTTGCCCCGGACCGGCCCCCGCTCCGCCTCCAGCTCCCGCACGGCCGCGATCAGCGCCGCCGGCCCCTCGCCCGCCAGCAGGCCGAGCACGGCCTCCCAGCTCCACCCGTACCACTCGGCCAGCCGCGTGACCCCGTCCGTGAACACCCCGGCACCGCGCACCGCGGCCGCGTCCGTCTCCCCGGCGAGGCTCTCCCGCGCCGCCTCGGGCCGCGCGCCCGCCACCCAGAACCCGCCAGGAGCGTTCCGCATCCGCCGCACCAGCTCCAGCGAGTACGGCCGCCCGCCCGGCAGCCGGTCCAGCCGGTCGTCACTCACCACCCGGACCCCGCCGTCCACCAGCGAGAGCGCCACCGCCGAATCCCCCAGCACGAGGTGTTCCAGCCGCCCCCGGCCCCCGCACCGCACCATGGCGACCGTCGCCGACGGCGAGTCGGGGTTGCCCAGGTCGCAGGTGCCCGAATGCGCCGCCCCCGCGGCCTCGATGGCCGCCTCCAGGACCGCCGCCAGCGGGGCGCCGTCATCGGCGGCCAGCCGCCGCGCCAGCTCCCCGCCGAGCCGCCCCACCAGCCAGGCGACGTCGTGGGAGCACCCGCTGTCCACCCCGGCCGCCGCCGTGGCCCCGTCGAGCACGACGATCCACGACGGCCCGGCGATCACCAGGTCCTCGTTGGGCCGCTCCGAGCCGGGCCTGGTGGCGTACGTGATCTCCGCGAACATGACAGCGACTGTGCCACAGCCGCCCCGCCTATCGTGGCAGCGTGACCACCCTCCAGCGCGCCCTCGCCGACCCGCCCCTGCCCCGCCTGCCCCAGGCGGCCGACGAGCTCCTGCGCTCGCTGGACGCGCCGCCCCGCCTGGCCGCACACCTGCGCGCGGTGCACGACGCGGCCCGCGACCTGACCGCCTGGCTGCGGGCCCGCCACCCGGCGATCGCCGTGGACCACGAGGCCGTCCTGTTCGGCGCCGCCACCCACGACATCGGCAAGTGCCTGCACCCGGGCGAGCTGTCCGGCCCCGGCTCGGCCCACGAGATCGACGGCCACCGGCTCCTGCTGGAGCGGGGCGTGCCCGAACGGCTGGCCCGCTTCGCCCGCACCCACGCCTCCTGGACGGAGGAGGGCACCACCCTCGAGGACCACCTGGTCAGCCTGGCGGACAAGGTGTGGAAGGCCAAGCGGGTGCCCGGCCTGGAGCAGCTCGTCGTGGACCGCCTCGCGGGCGCGGCGCCGGCCTGGCAGGTGTTCATGGAGCTGGACGACCTGCTGACCGGCATCGCCGGGGCCGCCGACGCCCGCCTGGCCTTCCAGAACGCCTACCCGGCCGCGAGCCCGAGGCGCTAGACGATCACCAGCTCGCGCGGCGTGTTGTTCAGCCGCTCGCCGCCGCTCTCGCCGCACACCACGATGTCCTCGATCCGGGCCCCGTGCCGCCCCGGCAGGTAGATGCCCGGCTCCACCGAGAACGCGAACCCGGCCTCCATCGGCTCCCCGTTGCCGGCGACGATGTACGGCTCCTCGTGCGTCTCGATCCCGATCCCGTGCCCGGTCCGGTGGATGAAGTAGTCGCCGTATCCCGCCTCGGCGATGACCTCGCGGGCGGCCGCGTCGATCGACTCGCACGACACCCCCGGCCGCACCGCCGCGCAGGCCGCCTCCTGGGCCTGGCGCAGCACCTCGTAGTAGGCGGCGAACTCGGCCGGCGGCTCCCCCACGCTGTAGGTGCGCGTGGAGTCGGAGCAGTAGCCGTTGTGCAGCTGCCCGCCGATGTCCACCACCACCGGCTCCCCGGCCTGGATGACCCGGTCGGACACGTCGTGGTGCGGGCTGGAGCCGTTGGGCCCGGAGGCGACGATCACGAAGTCGACGGTCTCGTGCCCGGAGGCCAGGATCGCCTCGGCGATGTCCCTGCCCACCTCGCGCTCGGTCCGCCCGGCGCGCAGGAACTCCGGCACCCTCCGGTGCACGGAGTCGATCGCCTCGCCGGCCTCGCGCAGCGCCGCCACCTCGCCGGGCGACTTGCGCATCCGCAGCTCCCGCAGCACGCTGCCGGCCAGCACCTGCTCGGCCCGCGGCAGCGCCTCGCGGAAGCGCAGGGACGACATCGCCCACATCCGGTCGGCCAGGCCCACCTTGGCCACCTGCCCGAGCCGCGCCGCCGCGATCGCGTAGGGGTCGTCGGTCTCGTCCCACGCCACGAAGTCCAGCCCCAGCCGCGCGGCGGGCGACGCCTGCGCGGCGGGCAGCTCCAGCCGGGGCACCATCATGTAGGCCTCCCCGGCGGCGGGCACGACGAGGCACGTCAGCCGCTCCAGCGGCTTGGCGTCGTAGCCGCTCACGTAACGCAGGTCGGGACCCGGGGTGAGGAGCAGGGCGTCGAGCCCGGCCTTGGCGGTGGCCTCCTGGACGGCGGCAAGACGGGAAACGGGATACAAGTCTGAGGACGTCACAGGGCCAATCTACTCGTTGGGCGCCTCCCTAAAATCCGCGAAAAGGTCTCACCACACGACAAGCCTCCGCTACACACCGTTCACGATCGATCACGTATTGTGGGGCCAATTGTCCAATTCCACCGCGCTTCGAGGATGAGAGCCATGGTCGACGTCATAGGCGCGGCCGAGCTGCTCGGCCACGAGACCGACGCCGAGATGCTCGCCGTACGGCTGGCTCACGCCCAGCGGCTCGGCAACATGGGCTGGGCGGAGTGGCACCTGCACACCGGCGAGACGATCTGGTCCGACCAGGTGTACGTGATCTTCGGCCGCGACCCGCGCGAGGGCCCCATAGCCCTGCCCGACCTGGCCGAGCATGTCGTGCCCGCCGACGTGGCCACGCTCGACCGCCTGCTGTGGTCGGCCGTGCAGGGCGTCGAGCCGGTGCGGGCCGAGTTCCGCATCCGGCGCGGCTCGGCGCCGGGCTCGGGCTCGGGCACGGGTTCAGGCGCGGGCACGGGCCCGGAGTCGGGCTCGGGCTCGGGCGACCTGCGCGACGTGCGGGTCGTGCTGGAACCGCTGGCCGGGCCCGGCGGCACGATCGGCATGCACGGCGTGATCCAGGACATCACCGGCCGCCGCCGCGCCGAACGCATGGTGTCGGAGTCGCGCCGCCAGCTCCTGGAGGCCCGCGAGCAGGCCGCCGAGGATCGCCACGTGATGCTCGCCCTGCGCGAGGCCATCCTGCCCGAGCCGGCCGGCTGCCTCGACCTGCCGCACACCAGGATCGCCGTGCGGTACGTGCCCGCCGAGAAGACCGCGAACCTCGGCGGCGACTGGTTCGAGGCCGCCCCGGCCTCCGACGGCCGCCTGCTGCTGGCCATCGGCGACGTCTCCGGGCACGGCCTGCCCGCGATCTCGCGCATGGCCCAGCTCCGCCACGCCCTCGTCGGCCTGGCCATGACCGGGCAGGCCGCCAACCGGCTGCTGGACTGGCTGAACGAGCTCGTCCTGCACCAGCTCAAGGACACCACCGCCACCGCGATCGTGGGCCACCTGGACCCGGAGACCCGGGTGCTCGCCTGGGCCCAGGCCGGCAACCTGGCGCCCATCCTGGTGCGCGACGGGGTGGCCAGCCAGCTGCCGCAGCCCAGGGGCGTGCTGCTCGGCGCCGCCGCCGGCCGCCCGTACGAGCTGGCCACCACCCGGCTACTGCCCGGTGACCTGCTGCTGATGTTCACCGACGGGCTGGTCGAGCGGCGCACCCGCGACATCGACGTCGGCCTCGACCTGGCCCTGGCCGCCGCCCGCCGGATCGGCGCCGCGGACCTGGACGGGCGCGCGAACGGAAGCACGATCGGGAGCACGACTGGGAGCACGACCGGGAGCACGGACGGGAGCACGGACGGGAGCATGGACGCGGGGCTGGACCGCCTGCTCGCCGACATCGGCGGCCCCAACCCGGAGGACGACGCGTGCCTGCTGGCGGTGGGCATCCCGGGGCCGTAGCGGCGCCCGACCGGCGAGGACCCGCCAGGAGTGCGACCATAGACGGGTGCTGATGCTTCTGGACACCCCGTCCCTCTACTTCCGCGCCTTCTTCGGCATCCCGGAGTCGATCAAGGCTCCGGACGGCTCGCCCGTCAACGCGGTACGCGGCCTCATCGACATGATCGCCACCCTCGTGCGCCAGCACTCCCCCACCGGGCTCGCGGCCACCATGGACGCCGACTGGCGGCCGGCCTTCCGGGTGGCGGCGATCCCCACGTACAAGGCTCACCGCGTCGCCCACGGCGACACCGAAGAGGTGCCCGAGGCGCTCGTGCCGCAGATCGCGGTGATCCAGGAGGTGCTCGACGCCCTCGGCATCGCCCGCCTGGAGTCGCCCGGCTACGAGGCCGACGACGTGATCGGCACGCTCACCCACCGCGCCACGGGCGCCGTGGACATCGTGACCGGCGACCGCGACCTGTTCCAGCTGGTCGACGACGCCCGCCCGGTCCGCGTCCTGTACACCGCCCGCGGCATCCGCAACCTGCAGATCGTGGACGAGGCGTTCGTCACCGCCAAATACGGCATCCCCGGCCGCGGCTACGCCGACTTCGCCACCCTGCGCGGCGACCCCAGCGACGGCCTGCCCGGCGTGCCGGGGGTCGGCGAGAAGACCGCCGCCGCCTTGATCACCCGCTTCGGCTCCCTGGACGCCCTGCTCGAAGCCCTCGACTCGGGCGCCACCGACGGTTTCCCGGCGGGCAGCCGCACCCGCCTGGCCGCCGCCCGCGACTACCTGCGCGCCGCCCCGGCCGTCGTCGAGGTGGCTCCGGACGCCCCGCTCCCCGACACCGACCTGACCCTGCCGGCCAAGCCGCGCGACCCGGAGGCACTGGTCCGCCTGGCCGACCGGTACGGCCTGGACAGCCCTCTCAACCGGCTCCTCGACGTCCTCGGCGGCTGACCCAAGGCTCCGGGTGGCCGAGGGAGGCGGCGGGCCGGGTGGTCAGCCGGCCAGGCAGGCGCGTACGGCGTCCTGGGCGGCGTCGCGCAACCGGGCGTGGACGAGCACGTTCTCCTCCCGGTCCGTACGCACCTCCACCACCCGGGGGCCCTCACCGCGCAGCGCCTTGGGCAGGTCGCTGATGTCGTCCACCAGCTTGTACGGCGTCCCCGTCGCCGCCGCCACGTATCCCAGGTCCACGCCGTGCGGCGTGCCGAAGACCCGCTCGAAGGGGTCGCGCACCGCCGCCTGGGGCAGCAGCGAGAAGATGCCCCCGCCGTTGTTGTTGACCACCACCAGGCACAGGTCGGGCCGGGGCTCGCGGGGCCCGAGGATGAGCCCGTTCTGGTCGTGCAGGAAGGAAAGGTCGCCGATCAGCGCGTAGGAGGGGCCGTTGTGCGCCAGCGCCGCCCCCATGGCCGTGGACACCAGCCCGTCGATGCCGGAGGCGCCCCGGTTGGCCATCAGCCGGATGCCGCGCCGGGGCCGCATCGCCTGGTCGAGGTCGCGGATCGGCATCGAGGAGCCGCAGAACAGCAGCGCCCCGTTCGGCAGCGCGTCCACCAGGTCCCTGGCCAGGCGCGGCTCGCTGGTGCCCGACAGGTCGAGGACCTCGTCCATGGCCGCCCTGGCCGCCAGGTCGGCCTGCCGCCAGGCGTGCAGCCAGGTGTCGTCGCCCGAGGCGACCGGGATCTCCACGGCCTGCGCCACCTGCGTGGCCGACCGGGTCGGGTCGGGCCAGCGGTCGAGGTCGGGCGCCACCACGATGTGCTCGCCGGCCCGCTTCAGCCACGACAGCAGCGGCCGCGACAGCCCGGGGCGGCCCAGCGTGACCACCACGTCGGGCTGGTGGGCATCGGCGAACTCCGGCGTGCCCAGCAGGTAGTGGTAGGTGGAGATGGCGTGGTCGCCGTAGCGGGCGCCGCCGTTGGGCTCGGACAGCACCGGCCAGCCCGCCATGCCCGCCGCCGCGACGTAGCGGCGCACGTTGGCGGCGCCGTCGCCGACCACGAGCACGCCGCGCCTGGTGGGCGGGATGTGCAGGGCGATCGGCGGGGGCGCGACGCGGGCGCGCACCCAGGGGCCGTTGGCGCCGCCGTCGAGGGGCTCGCACCAGCTCGTGTCGCCGTCGGGGATGAGGGGCTCCCTGAAGGCCAGGTTCAGGTGGACCGGGCCGGGGTTGCCGGCGCCGGCGGCGCGCTGGTAGGCGCGGCAGGCCAGCGAACGCCAGTAGGCGACCTGCCCGGGGCGGTCCTCCGGCACGCCGACCTCGGCGAACCAGCGGGTGGCGGTGCCGAACAGCTTGATCTGGTCGATCGTCTGGTTGGCGCCGGTGCCGCGCAGCTCGGGCGGGCGGTCGGCGGTCAGCACCAGCAGCGGCACGCCCGACTCGCTCGCCTCGATCACGGCGGGGTGGAAGTTCGCGGTGGCGGTGCCGGAGGAGCAGATCAGCGCGACGGGCCGCTCGGAGCGCTTGGCGAGCCCCAGGGCCAGGTACGACGCCGAACGCTCGTCGACGCGCACGTGCAGGCGCACCCGCGACTCGGCGTGCAGCGCCAGCGCCAGCGGGGCGGAGCGAGAGCCGGGGGCCACCACCACGTCGGTCAGGCCGCAGCGCACCAGCTCGTCGACCAGCACCGTGGCCAGCGCCGTAGCGGGGTTCAACGTGAGGCCTCCTGCATCCGGTGAAGCCACTGAGGAGATTCAATCTCAAATGCCGACAAATGCTGAAAATTCACCGAAGGACGGCGTACCGCCAGCCGGCCGTCCACCGGCACCAGTGAGTCGTCCACGACGTCGCCCGACAGCAGCGACATCGTGCCGAGCCCGCACGCGTACGGCAACGACGGCAGCGCCGCCGCCAGCGCCAGCCCGGCGGCCAGCCCGACCGACGTCTCCACGGCGCTGGAGACCACCGCGGGCAGCCCGCACGCCTCCACCACCCGCAGCGCGTTGCGCACGCCGCCCAGCGGCTGCACCTTGACCACCGCGATGTCGGCGGCCTCGGCCGCCCTGACGCGCAGCGGGTCCTCGGCCTTGCGGATCGACTCGTCGGCGGCGATCGGCACGTCGCACGCCCGCCGCACCGCCGCCAGCTCCTCGAGCGTGGCGCACGGCTGCTCGGCGTATTCCAGGTCGAACCGGTCGAGCCGCTTGAGCCGCCGCACGGCCTCGCCGACGTCCCAGGCGCCGTTGACGTCCACCCGCAGCCGCCCGGCGGGCCCCAGCGCGTCGCGCACGGCCTCCACCCGGGCCACGTCGTCGTCGAACGTCTGCCCCGGCTCGGCCACCTTGACCTTCGCCGTGCCGCAGCCCGAGCGCCGCACGATGTCGTGGGCACGCTCCGGGTCCACGGCCGGCACCGTCGCGTTGACCGGGACGCTGTCGCGCACCGGCTCCGGCCAGCCCTCGAAGGCCGCCTCGCGGGCGCACGCCAGCCAGCGGGCACACTCGCGCGGGCCGTATTCGGGGAACGGGGAGAACTCGCCCCACCCCGCCGAGCCGTGCAGCAGCACCCCTTCCCTGACGGTCTGTCCCCGGAATCGTGTGCGCATGGGGATCCGGAAGACCACGGGAGAACGCGTCACGACCCTCCCCTGCGCCACTGTCCGACCTGTCGCCATTAACCTTACGAGCATGTGGAGGAACCCGTCGCATCCGGACCGTCCGCTGCATGCCATTGTGCAGCCTCCGGGGCCCGCGCTGTTCACGGCGATCCGCGAAGCGCTGTCCGGCGACGGCCCGGCCGTCCTCCCGCTGTCTCCCGGCCACTCCGGTCCGGTCCTCGACACCCTGCGCCCCACGCACGTCGACGGGGTCCCCAGGAGCGAGGGCACCGGGGTCCCGGACGACGTGGCCGTCGTGATCGCCACCAGCGGGAGCACCGGCGCACCCAAGGGCGTGATGCTCTCGGCCACCGCGCTGCGCGCCTCCGCCGCCGCCTCGCTGCGCCGCGTGGAGGCCGCCAAGGGCGAGCGCTGGCTGTGCTGCCTGCCCGTCTCCCACGTCTCCGGCCTGCAGGTCCTGGTACGCGCCCTGCTGTCGGAGAGCGAGCCGATCATCCATCCCGCCTTCGACCCGCACGCGGTCCTGACCTCCGGCGCCCACCACGTGTCCCTCGTGCCCACCCAGCTGCACCGGCTGGTGGAGCTGGAGGCGGACCTGTCGGTGTTCCGGACGATCGTGCTCGGCGGCGCCGCGCCGCGGCCCGGCCTGGTGGATCGGGCCCGCGACCTCGGCGCCAGGGTCGTGACGACGTACGGGATGAGCGAGACGAGCGGCGGCTGCGTGTACGACGGCCAGCCCCTTTACAATGTAGATCTCAAGATCGGCGAGGACGGCCTGATCAGGATCGCGGGGCCGGTGCTGTTCTCCGGCTACCGCTTCGCCGAGCCGCCCGCCCCGCTCGACGGCGGCTGGTTCGTCACCTCCGACCTGGGCGAGCTGACCGGCGGCCGGCTGCGCGTGCTGGGCCGGGCCGACGACGTCATCAACACCGGCGGCGAGAAGGTCGTGGCCGCCGCCGTGACCGCCGTCCTGTGCGCCCACCCGGCGATCGCCGACGCTGCCGTGATCGGCACGCCGGACCCCGAATGGGGCGAGCTGGTCACCGCCGTCGTGGTGCCCGCCGACCCCGACACGCCCCTCACACTTTCGCAATTGCGGGCATATTGCCGCGATAGGCTTCCCTCTCACGCCACCCCGCGCGACCTGCGGCTGGTCCCCCGGCTGCCCCTGCTGCCGAACGGGAAGACCGACCTGGTACGTCTGAGGGCAGGAACCTGACGAGTTGCGGCTGCGTCATATTGGGGAGAAGGAGGGAGCCTTCATGGACCAGACCCGCAAGCTGTGGGCATCCGCGGCCGTCGTCGGCGTCATCGTCGTCGGAGGCGCCTCAGTCGCGGCGGCCGCCTCGGCGGGCAAGCTCGACCAGGTCGCAAGGGAGACCCGAGCCGTGGTGGAGAAGGCGTCACCGTCCGGTCAGCCGCCGGAGCAGCAGACTCCGGCCCCCGGGAGCAGCCCCAGCGGGCCCCCGGACGACGGGATCGTGGTCTCCACGGAGGTCAACCCCGACCCCCGCGAGGTCATCGAATACTGGACGGACCAGCGCATGGAAGACGCCCAGCCCATGCCCATGCCCGAGGTCTCGCTCGGACCCGGTTCGACGGAATAAGACCTGCCCGGGGGCGGTTCGCATATGGGGCGATCCGCCCCTATTTCATCCCGCATCGGGCGCACGGGAACAAATAACGACGATTGGCGTTATTGATACTGGTGCGCCGTGCGGACACGAAGCCGCCCCACCACAACCTGCCTGATCGCTTCCACTCCGTACGGAGGAGGTGTCCTCATGCCCAGAACCGCCGTGGCGACCCCACCCGCAACTCTCGACCAGCTGATTGAACGAGGGCGAGCCCAGGGTCACCTTTCTCTCTCGGAGCTGCGTGACGCGTTCGCGCAGGCCGGCATCAGCCCCTCTGAAGGCCGCACGATCCTGCGCGAGCTGTCAGAGGCCGGCGTGAGCCTGGCCGCGGAGAACGAGCCGTCTCTCAGCACCACCGCCCCCAAGAACAGCACCCCGAAGAAGGCCACGACCGCCAGGAAGACCTCGCGGGCAAAGACTACCGGCCGCAAGGCGGGCGAGGCAAAAAACGCCACGTCCGAAGCGGCGAAGGCGGTCACCCCGTCCGAGGCCAAGCCGGAGCACGAGGAGGACGTCCCCGACGACCTCGCCCTGAGCGCCGAGGAGCTGGAGAACGAGCCCCTCGACCTGGACGACACGCAGTCCGTCATGGGTGACTCGGTGCACACCTACCTCAAGTCCATCGGCCGCCGCACCCTGCTCACCGCCGCGCAGGAGGTCGAGCTGGCCCGGCGGATCGAGGCGGGCCTGTACGCCGAGTACAAGCTGGAGACCCACCCCGACCTGCCGGCCGCCGTGCAGGATGACCTGCACCTGGTGGTCGAGGACGGCAGGCTGGCCAAGGACCACATGCTGGAGGCCAACCTCCGCCTGGTGGTCTCGGTCGCCAAGAAGTACACCGACCGCGGGATGTCCCTGCTGGACGTCGTCCAGGAGGGCAACCTCGGGCTGATCAGAGCCGTGGAAAAGTTCGACTACACCAAGGGCTTCAAGTTCTCCACGTACGCCATGTGGTGGATCAGGCAGGCCATCCAGCGCGGGTTCGCCGACTCGGCCCGGACGATCCGGCTGCCCGTGCACGTGCTGGAGATGCTCTCGAAGCTGTCGCGGGTGGAGCGGGACATGCACCAGCGCCTGGGACGCGAGCCCACGCCCGAGGAGCTGGCCGTCGAGCTCGACAAGACGCCGGACCAGATCGAGGAGCTGCTGCGCACCAGCCGCCAGCCGATCTCGCTCAACGCGACGATCGGCGAGGACGGGGAGACCACGATCGGCGACCTCATCGAGGACGTCGACTCCCCCGAGGCGTCGGAGATCGTCGACCGCCAGCTGCTGGGCGACCAGCTGCGCGGCGTGCTCGACAACCTGTCGCCGCGGGAGTCGAAGATCATGGCCCTCCGCTTCGGCCTGGTGGACGGCAAGCCGCACACCCTGGACGAGATCGGCAAGCACCTGGGGCTGACCCGGGAGCGGATCCGGCAGCTGGAGAAGGAGTCGCTGTCCAAGCTGCGCCACCCGAGCAACACCCGCCCGCTGCTCGACTGGGCCAGCTGAACACCAGCCACGGCCACCGGCCCGGGCTCAACGAGAGCCCGGCTACCGCAATGATCGCGAGCCCGAGTCGGCTGACATGAAAGAGCCCCGGCGCACCATCGTGCGCCGGGGCTCTTCCATGTGCCTCGGGGCGGCCGTCAGCGGGAGGCGGGCACCGGCCTGGGGATGCGCGGGATGCCCCACATCCGGTTGTCCTCCCGCAGCGTGCGCAGCCGCTCGACCTCGGAGGTCCACATGGCCCCCGCCGGGGTGGCCTTGGCCTTGCGCCGCGCGATGCGGTCGTCGTAGGCCTTCACCCCGAACGTGGCCCGCTGCCCCGCCTCGGCGGCCCGCAGCGCCTCCGTCAGCGCCCGGTCGAACGCCTGCCCGGCGGCCAGCAGCTCGAGCTCGTCGGCCCCGGCGGCGCGCAGCTCGCGCAGCGTCAGCTCGGCGTCCCGGGCCTTGTCGAGCAACTGGGGAAAGCCCCTGGAGATCTCCTGATCCGCGTGGTAGCGGACCTCTGCCTCCCGGCTCACCCGCGGACGGAAAAACGCCATCGACCCGGCCCCTTCGAACTGTCGGTACTCGTTCAACCGCCAAGGGTACGCCGTCCGGCGACACGTGCGGAAATCGCCCCGGAGCGAGCCCCTTTACGAAGTAAGATGATCACCATGCCCGCCAAGAGACCGCCGGTCCCCCTGTCCCGCGAGCGCATCATCGAGGCCGCACTCCACATCGCCGACAGCCAGGGCCTGCGCCGGCTCACCATGCGCCGCCTGGGCGACGCCCTGCAGGTGGAGGCCATGGCCATCTACCACCACCTGCCCCGGGGCAAGGAGGCGCTGATGGACGCCCTGGCCGAGCACGTCACCACCGTCCACGTCGAGCAGGGCCCCACCTGGCAGGAGACGGCCAAGGCGTGGTGCCGGGCCGGCCGGGAGCTGCTGCGGGAGCACCCCGGCGTGCTGGCCCTGGCGCTGACCAAGCCGCCCAAGGGCGCCACCGCCATCGCGATCAGGGAGCAGACCGAGCAGCTCGCCGAGGGAGGCCTGGACGACGCTCCCGAGGCCGTACGCGCGCTTCGGGCCTTCGTGTTCGGCAGCGTGGCGGTGGAGGTGCAACAGTCGGGATGGGCCGACCCTGAAGTTGATGAATGGGTCAGGCGGGACGAAAGAGCCGATGTGGACTTCGAGCGCGGACTCGACGCTCTGCTCAAGGGATTGCAAACGTGATGCGCGTGTCGCGCTTGGACCGTTATCCTGCATAAGGCACGCTGTGTCGAAGGTCACACGATCCGGGGACCCTCCTGTAACAGTCCGAACGGACTATGTCGGAACGTGTGACACACGTCGCACACTTGCCAGCACAACTACCCGAGCCGGCTCCCGCCCCTCCAGAACGGGAGCATCCCACGAGATATCGGAGGCACGCCGATGTGCCCGCACGACCCGGCCTGTCCGGATGCCGAGGCGCCTGACCGCGAGGCGGCACGCACCCTCGCCTGTCACCCCGAACAGGGGTGGAGCCTGCTCTGCAACGGAGTCGTCCTGTTCGAGGACACCGGTGAGCTCCTGCCCAGCGGCACCGTCATCGCCCCGCACCGGCCCGTGGTCGGCGCGGCCTGAGCCGCTCCGGCGGGCGCCCCGCGCCCGCTCGGCCTTCCGGGCCTACGCGTAGCGGATGATCCATTCCGCCACGACCTCGCCCACCCGGGCGGGGTCACGTTTCAGGTCGTGCCCCTCCCCCGGCAGCACCACCAGCCGTGCGGCGTCCGCGGCGTCGGGCACACCGAACGGGTCACGATCCCCGTTCACCACCAGCACGTCGACCCCGGCGCCGCGCAGCTCGTCGGCCCGGGAGCGCTCCGGCTTCCCCGGCGGGTGCAGCGGGAAGGCCAGCGCCACCACCGCCGCCGCCCCGACCGCCTTGGCCGTACGGCACGCCACCCGCGCCCCGTTGCTCCGCCCGCCCTGCACGATCGGCAGCCCGGGCCGCCGGGCACGCAGCTTCCGCAGGACGATCTCCCAGGCCTCGTCCTGCTTGACCGCCGAGCCGGGCGCCCGCGCCCCCGCCACCCTGAACGCCTGCGTCACCCTGGCCACACAGGCCCCGGCCGCGAGGGCGGCGTCGCGCACGGCCAGCAGATCGGGCGCCTCCACCGACCCGGCCGACCCGTGCGTGAGCACCAGCAACAGCCGCGGATCCGGCACGTCGTCGAGCTGGACCAGCGCCGGCCCTCTCGGGGTCATCACCTGCATGGCAGCACCGTACCTGGGGAGGATCCGGCCCTAGCTCTCAGGACGGATGACGGCGCGGCGCCGAGCAGGGATGATTTCCGTTATGCCAGACAAAAGTCTCAGAGACGATCTGCAGGCCACGCTCGACGCCCGCCGCGATCTCGGCCCCGACTACGATGCCGCGCTCGCCGACTCGTTCGTCGAGCGCCTCGACGCCACGATCGCCGCGCGTGTCCGGGCCGAGCTGGGCCGGCACGGCGTGGCGCCAGCCAAGCGGCCGATGCCGGGCGCGCCGATGATCCCGATCGTCCTGGGCTCCCTGGGCATCGGCATCCCCCTGACCGGCATCGCGGCGCACGAGGCGGGGCCGGTCGGGCTGGTGATCGCGTGGCTGGCGATCGTGATCATCAACCTGGCGGCCGCCGCAGCCATCGGGCGCCGCAACTGACGGCAGGGGTTCAGGCTTCGCGGTGGTAGCGCAGCCGGACCTCGGCGGCCAGGGTCTCGTCCTCGTGCTCCAGCCCGTACGACCAGACCCGGTCCGCGTCCTCGCCGCGCCCGCGCAGGGGCAGGGTGCGGGCGAGCAGCTCGATGGCCAGCGCGCTGGTCGGCGCGTCGGCCCCGCCCTCGACGCTCTCGGCGAACTCCGCGCACGCCAGCTCCAGATGCGCGATCCCGAGCTGGACCCGCAGCCCGGGCACCTCGTCCTCGGGGGCGAACTCCAGGGCGTCCAGGAGCACCTCGGCCGCCGCGCCGGGCTCCCCGTGCTCCAGCATCAGGTCGGCGAGCCGCTGGGCGGCGTGCGCACCGATCCGGTCGTCACCCGCGTCCATGCCGGTCCGCACGGCGGCCCGCAGCTCCTTCTCCGCCTCCCCCAGGTCGTCGGCGCCCACGGCCAGCCGGGCCAGCGCGAGATGCGCCAGCGGCAGGTACGCGGCCGTGCCCACCCCCAGCACCGCCTGCCAGGCGGCCCTGGCCTGGTCGGCCCGGCCCTCACGCTCGAACCCCTGGGCCAGGTGGCAGGCGGCCTGCGCGGCGTATTCGGGATGCCCCGTGGCCAGGGCGGTCCTGGCGGCGGCCCGGGCCGCCTCCATGTCGCCGCGCTGCTCCAGCACCACGGCGAGCCCGACGGCGGCCTGCGCCCGGTCGGGCTGCTCGGGGTCGGCGGCGAGCTCGCCCAGGATGGCGGCGGCGGCATCGAGGTCACCGCGCTCGGCCAGGAGGCGGGCGGTGTCGAGGGGCGGGGTCTCCAGCTCTGAGGACGTCAAGAGAGCTCCTTGTGGCGACGGTCGGACCGAGCCTAACCACTTCTGGCGATCATGTCTGCTCACTTGACACCGAAGGACTGGCGGACGCCTGACGGCGCCCGCCCCCGCACGCCTCAGTCCTCGTACGCCTCCAGGGGAGGGCAGGAGCACACGAGGTTGCGGTCGCCGTAGGCCTGGTCGATACGGCGCACCGGCACCCAGTACTTGCCGTCGCGCAGGGAGGGCAGCGGGTAGGCCGCCTCGCTGCGCGCGTACGGGTGCGGCCACTCGTCCGCGCTGACCGACTCCGCCGTGTGCGGCGCGTTCCGCAGCGGGTTGTCGGTCTTGTCGTAGTCGCCGGAGGCCACCTTCGCGATCTCCCCGCGGATGGCGACCATCGCGTCCACGAACCGGTCGAGCTCGCCGAGGTCCTCGCTCTCGGTCGGCTCGATCATGAGCGTCCCGGCCACGGGGAACGACATCGTCGGCGCGTGGAAGCCGTAGTCGATGAGGCGCTTGGCCACGTCGTCCACGGTGACGCCGGTCTCCTTGGTGATCTGGCGCAGGTCGACGATGCACTCGTGCGCGACCAGGCCGCCGCGGCCGGTGTACAGCACGGGGTAGTGCGGGGCCAGCCGCCGGGCCAGGTAGTTCGCCGACAGGATGGCCTGCTCGGTCGCGGCCGTGAGGCCCTCGGAGCCCATCATCCTGATGTACGCCCACGAGATCGGCAGGATCCCCGCCGACCCGTACGGGGCGGCCGAGACGGGGCCGACCGGCGTGCCGTTGTGCAGGGGGTGGCCGGGCAGGTAGGAGGCCAGGTGGCCGCGCACCGCGACGGGGCCGACACCCGGGCCGCCGCCGCCGTGCGGGATGCAGAAGGTCTTGTGCAGGTTGAGGTGGGAGACGTCGGCCCCGAACTCGCCGGGCTTGGCCAGGCCGACCAGGGCGTTGAGGTTGGCGCCGTCCACGTACACCTGGCCGCCGGCCTCGTGCACCTTGGCGCACACCTCGGTGATCGTCTCCTCGTACACGCCGTGCGTGGACGGGTACGTCACCATGATCGCGGCCAGCGCGTCACGGTGCTTGTCGATCTTGGCGTCGAGGTCGGCCAGGTCCACGTTGCCGTCGGTGTCGCAGGCCACGACCACGACGCGCATGCCGGCCATGACGGCGCTGGCGGCGTTCGTGCCGTGGGCGGAGGACGGGATGAGGCAGACGTCCCGCTCGCCCTGGCCGTTGGCGCGGTGGTAGGCGCGGATGGCCAGCAGCCCGGCGAACTCGCCCTGCGAGCCGGCGTTCGGCTGGATGGAGACGGCGTCGTAGCCGGTCACCTCGGCCAGCCAGCCCTCCAGCGTGCCGATCAGCTCGCGGTAGCCCTCGGTCTGGTCGGCCGGCGCGTACGGGTGGACGGCGGCGAACTCGGGCCAGGTGATGGGCTCCATCTCGGTGGTCGCGTTCAGCTTCATCGTGCAGGAGCCGAGCGGGATCATCGAACGGTCGAGCGCGATGTCCTTGTCCTGCAGCCTGCGCAGGTAACGCAGCATCGCGGTCTCGGAGCGGTGGGCGTGGAAGACCGGGTGGGTCAGGTACGGGGTCTCGCGCAGCAGCGAGGAGGGCAGCGCGTCGGCGGCGGCCTCGGGGTCGGGCTCCGTGCCTTCCACTCCGAAGGCCGCCAGCACCTTGGCCACCTCGGCGACGCCGGTCTGCTCGTCGCAGGCGACGGAGACGTGGTCGGCGTCCACCTGCCAGAGGTTGACGCCCCGCTCGGCGGCGGCGGCCACGACGGAGCCGGCCCGGCCGGGCACGCGGGCGAGCACGGTGTCGAAGAACTCGCCGTGCACGACCTCCACGCCGGCGCCGCGCAGCCCCTCGGCCAGGGCGGTGGCGTGGCGGTGCACCCGGTGGGCGATGCCGCGCAGTCCCTCGGGGCCGTGGTAGACGGCGTACATGCCGGCGATGACGGCGAGCAGCACCTGCGCGGTGCAGATGTTGCTGGTGGCCTTCTCGCGGCGGATGTGCTGCTCGCGGGTCTGCAGGGCCAGGCGGTAGGCGGGGTCGCCGTCGGCGTCGACGGACACGCCCACGAGCCGGCCCGGGAGCTGGCGCTGCAGGCCCTCGCGTACGGACATGTACGCGGCGTGCGGCCCGCCGAACCCGAACGGCACCCCGAACCGCTGCGAGGAGCCGATCGCGATGTCGGCGCCCAGCTCGCCGGGGGCGGTGACCAGCGTCAGGGCCAGCAGGTCGGCGGCGGCCACGACGAGGGCGCCCGCCTCGTGCGCGGCGGCGGCCAGGGCACGGAAGTCGCGCAGCAGGCCCGACGCGCCCGGGTACTGGACGAGCACGCCGAAGCACTCGGGCAGCTCGCCCTCCAGGGAGTGCTCCACCAGCGTGATGCCGAGCGGCTCGGCCCGGGTGGCGAGCACGGACTTGGTCTGGGGCAGCGCGTCGGCGTCCACCACGAACACGTCGCTCCTGGACTTGCCGGCCCGGCGCGCCAGCGTCATGGCCTCGGCCGCGGCCGTGGCCTCGTCCAGCAGCGACGCGCCGGAGACGGGCAGGCCGGTGAGGTCGGAGACGACCGTCTGGAAGTTCAGCAGCGCCTCCAGGCGCCCCTGCGAGATCTCCGGCTGGTACGGCGTGTAGGCGGTGTACCAGCCCGGGTTCTCCAGCAGGTTGCGGCGGATGACCGCGGGCGTGACGGTGTCGTAGTAGCCCAGGCCGATCATGGAGGTGAGCACCCGGTTGCGCCCGGCCAGGGCGCGCAGCTCGGCGATGGCCTCGGCCTCGCCGATCGCGGCGGGCAGCTTGAGCCGGTCCTTGGCCCTGATGGCCTCCGGGACGGCCACCGCCACCAGGTCCGCCACGGACTCGAAGCCGACGGCCTCGAGCATGCGCTGCTGCTCGGACTCCGATGGGCCGATGTGCCTTGACGAGAACGGCGGAGCGGACAGATCGGTCATGGGGTGTGCCTCCCGAGGCTATGGAGACCGGCGCCAGGGCGCGGACGAGTGCCGGATCTCCCCCTCTGTCAGCGCGATCCACGACCTGCGCGGTGCCGCGACCTGAGAGCTTCACCCCTGCGGGGGCTTGCACCGTCGGTGAGACGCGCCTGGCGGGCGCACCTGCTTTCCAGAGTTGCCTCACCCGAGCGGTACAGGATGCCTGAGAGATTCCGGGGAGGGTTGCTCCTTCGGCGCCCCGGGGCCCAGGGGGCCCGAGGACTCTCCCGCACGGGGTCGTCAGCCTTGCTGTCCCAGATTACTACGCTAAGCCCCGTTTGCCGTTCACCGGCCTGCCCCGACGGTCTTCGAAGTGTTCAGCCGGTGCGGCGCGCGCGGCGCCTGCGAGCCAGCTCGTCAGCGGGATGGTCGGCCGGGACGTTGTCCTCGACCGCCGCGCGTTCCCCCGGCAGCTCCGCGAGGGAGCCCTCGACCTCTCGCCAGACTCGCCCGAGCGCGATGCCGAACACGCCCTGGCCGCCCTGGAGCAGGTCGATCACCTCGTCGGCCGAGGTGCACTCGTAGACGCTGACGCCGTCGCTCATGAGCGTGATCTGCGCGAGGTCGGCGACCCCGCGGTCACGCAGATGCTGCACGGCCGTGCGGATCTGCTGCAGCGACACCCCGGTGTCCAGGAGCCGCTTGACGACTTTGAGTACGAGGATGTCGCGGAAGCTGTAGAGCCTCTGGGAGCCGGAGCCCTGCGCGGCTCTTATCGTCGGCTCCACCAGGCCCGTGCGCGCCCAGTAGTCGAGCTGCCTGTAGGTGATGCCGGCCGCGGCGCAGGCCGTCGGCCCGCGGTATCCGATGTCGCCCGGCAACGCCGACGGCTGCTCGTCGAAGAGCAGACCCTGCTCCCCGGCACGCTGCCGCGCGCTCTCGCGCCGCACCGGATCTTCCTGGCCGGCCGTCTTTCCCTCGCCGCTGCTGACCGCCACGCGGACCTCCGGCTTTCTCTCATCCCGTGGCCTGATCTGGGGGTTCGTAAAGGGCGACCACGGGTTTCACTTGCACCGTAGGACCGTGACCATGCTCAGTCAACGATCCGGCTCGGCGCGTCGTGAAGCGTAAATGCACTGAAATACCTACCCCGCCCTGCCGAAGTCTTCGGGAGTGATCGTGTCAAGGAACTCCCTGAACTTCTCCACCTCGTCCTCCTGGTCGTCCGGGATGATCACTCCGGCCTCCTGGACGACCTCCTCGCTGGCGAAGATCCGGGCCCCGGTGCGCAGGGCGAGCGCGATCGAGTCGGACGGCCGGGCGCTCACCTCCACGCCGTTGGAGAAGACCAGATCGGCGAAGAAGATGCCGTCGCGCAGCGCGACGATGTTGACCGCCCGCAGGCCGACACCCAGGGCGCTCAGCACGTCACGGAAAAGGTCATGGGTGAGCGGCCGCGGCGGCGGCTCCTCAGCCTGGGCCAGGGCGATCGCCGTGGCCTCCGTCATGCCGATCCATATAGGAAGGAACCGTTCCCCGTGAGCCTCCTTGAGCAAGACGATCGGCTGATTAGTGGGCATTTCAACGCGAACGCCCACGACCTCCATCTGCAACACGGGCTGCTCCGTATTCCTGACCGGTCACCCGGCACAGCTCTTCGATCATCGCTTCTGCTGACTGGCTTCTGCAATTCAACGTAACACCCAGCGGGCCTGGAATGTGCCCCCGCCTCCCAGCTCGCTACGGTCTCAACGTCCCAGGACCGAACGGACACCCGTGCGCACAAGGGATGCGTGCAGGTCGAGCAGAAGCGTGGAAAGCTCCCTGGCGACCTCGTCCGCCTCACCGATGGCGCCGGGGGCGCGCCGCTTGAGGATCGGCGCGACGGTCTGCTCGACCAGCCCCGCCTCGCGCTCGGCCGCCGCCTTGACCGCCCGCAGGTGGCGGGCGTGCAGGCCGAACCGGGCCAGCGCCCCGACCGTGCGCGCCACCTTGAGCGCCTCCTCGTCGTAGCGCCGGGCCACCGGGGCGAGCAGGCCGTAGTCCTCCAGCTCGGTGAGCGTCTCGTCGTCGATCCCCGCGGCCTCGAGCAGCTCCGCCCGGCTGAACCGGACCTCCTGCGCCTGCCGGACCTCACGCGGGCGGCCGAAGCTCTCCGCCATCCGGTCCTTGATCACCCGCAGCGGCAGGTAGTGGTCACGCTGCTCGGTGAGGATGAAGCGCAGTTGCTCCACGTGCAGGTGCGTGAACTTGCGGTAGCCGGAGGGGCTGCGCTCGGGCTCGATCAGCCCCTCGCCCTCCAAGAACCTGATCTTGGAGATCGTGACATCGGGGAACTCGCCCTGCAGGAGCGCGAGCACCTCCCCGATGCTCATGTGCGACCGCGCCGCCTGGGAGCTCACGGCGCCTCCGGCCCCGTGAACCCGGGGTGCTGAGCCATGTCCAAGGGTCGCTCACTCATACGCCGGCGGTGCCCCGCATCAGGAAGACGAGGCGGAATTTGCCGATCTGCACCTCGTCTCCGGAGTGCAGGGGAACCTCCTCGATCCGCTCCCGGTTGACGTAGGTGCCGTTGAGGCTGCCCACGTCGCGCACGGAGAACTGGCCGCCGCGGTGGCGGTAGAACTCGACGTGGCGGCGGGAGACCGTGATGTCGTCGAGGAAGATGTCGCTCTCCGGATGGCGCCCCGTCGTGGTCAGCTCCTTGTCGAGCCGGAAGCGACTCCCCTGGTTGGGACCCCTGGTCACCGTGAGCAACGCCGTGCCCGGGGGCAGTTGCTCGACCAGAGCCCGCTCGGCCAGGAGCATGTCGCCCGTCTCAGCCTCGTACGCCTCGATTCCCGCGACGGAGATCGTCGATGTGGTGTCCCCGGAGACCTCGGGTCTGGTCAGCGGTGACCCACAGCGGGAACAGAAACGGGCATCCTCGGGGTTGGCGTGCCCGCACTGCGTGCAGTAGACGCTCGGCATCGATCGGCTCGGCCTCCTACCGCGAAGACGCGGCGACGGTGCTCAGGGCGCGCCTCGCTTCGCTTTTTCAAGTTTGCGAATGCCGCAACTTACGCTGATCAGCGGCAAAGGTCAAGGCGGGGCGCTGCACTTTGGTTTGGACGCAGACAAAGTTACCGTCGCCCCCGCCCCGTGGTCCATGCCGCCGCGCGTTTCTACATTACGATCTTGCGGCACTCTCTGTGCACGTCATCGGCAAAGCCTTTCCCGATCGTCTCCGGTCGCTGTGCGTGACGGCGTGTGACGCGTGTGCGACGAGGTCAGCCGGCGGCCTGCTCCACGATGCGCGCCCACCGTTCGAGCAGCGCCTGGGCGCTGTCGACGTCCGACGCTTCGGCCCACAGGTCGGTGACCGGCTCGGCGGCGGCGGGCAGGACCAGCACCCAGCTCCCGTCCTCGCGGGCCACCCGCACGCCGTCGGTGGTGTCGACGCGGTGGCCCTCCGGCTCGGACTCGGCGGCCTCGATGACCGAGCGCATGACGGCGCCCTTGGCCGCCCACGGCGTGGGCACGGTGCGCTTGAGCAGCTTGACCTCGGGGATCCTGGCGTCGATCTGGCTGAGCGACAGCCGGGTGCGGGCGACCAGGCCGAGCAGGCGCATGAACGCGGCCAGCCCGTCGATGGCGGGGCTGAACTCCGGGACCACGAACCCGCCGCGCCCGTCGGCCGCGAAGATCATGTCGGGGCTCGCGGCGGCCGAGGTGAGGGCGTCGAGCGCGGTGGAGGTCCACTGCACCTGTACGCCGTGGAAGCGGCAGACCTGCTCGGCGACCCTGGTCGTGGTGACGGGCAGGGCCACCTGGCCGCCCCGGCGCTCGGCGGCGACCAGGTCGAGCACGACGAGCAGGGCGCGTTCCTCGTTGATGAGCTGGCCCTTCTCGTCCACCAGGGCGATGCGCTCGCCGACCGGGTCGAACCGCACGCCGAAGGCCGCCCGCGAGGAGCTGACGAGCTCGGACAGGCGCTGCAGGTCGCGGCGGCGCTCGGCGAGCGTCTCGGTGGGCGAGACGTCGTCGAGGCGGGCGTTGACGGTGAGCACCTCGACGCCGACCCGGCCGAGCAGCGTGGGCAGCACCAGCGAGGAGGTGCCCCCGGCGCAGTCGACGACGACCTTCATGTCCCTGACGCCGCTCACGCCGACGTGGCGCAGCAGCTCGTGGGTGTAGTCCTCGACGGCCCTGGCCGGGTAGGCGAGCTCGGCGATCTCGCCGGGGAAGGCGCGGCGGAACTCCTGGCGGGAGAAGACCCGCTCCAGCTTGCGCTGCGCGGCCGGGGGCAGGTCGGCGCCGCGGTCGTCCATGATGACGATGTCCACGCTCTGCGGGTCGCCGGGGGTGGTGCGCAGCACGATGCCGCCGGCGGCCGACTCGCGGGCCGTGTGGAAGCGGGTGACCGGCAGCGGGGCCGCCTCGAGGTCGAGGACGTTGATGGCGCCCGCGGTGAGCGCGCCGATGACGGCCCGCTTGAGCGCCCTGGCGGCCAGGGAGCAGTCGCGGGAGGTGACGACGTACTCGCCCTTCTTCAGGGTGGTGGCGTACGCGCTGGCCAGGCGGACGCACAGCTCGGCGGTGATCTCGACGTTGACCAGGCCGCTGACCCCCCGGGGGCCGAACAGGTTGCGCTGGCCGCGCGACTCCCAGATGACGCTGGTGTTGACGACCGCGCCGGCCTCGATGGTCTTGAACGGGTAGACCCGGACGCCGCTGGAGACGTACGCCTCCGCCTCGATGACGCATTCGTCGCCGATGACGGCGTTCTCCTCGATGCGGGCGCCGGCCATCACGTCGGTGCTCTTGCCGATGACGCAGCCGCGCAGGTGGGCGCCGGGGCCGAGGTAGACGTTGTCGTGGACGATCGCGCGGTGCAGGAAGGCGCCCTCGCGGACGACGACGTTGTTGCCGAGCACGGTGTATTCACGCAGTTCGGCGCCCGCCTCGACCTTGGCGTACTCGCCGATCAGCAGCGGGCCCTTGAGCACGGCGTCGGGGTCCACCGAGGCCGAGTCGGCGACCCAGACGCCCGGCGAGACCTCGAAGCCGCCGATGTCCAGCTCGACCTTGCCGGACAGGGCGTCGGCCTGGGCCTTGAGGTAGCTGTCGTGGGTGCCGACGTCCTCCCAGTAGCCGTCGGCCACGTAGCCGTAGATGGCGGCGCCACGTTCGAGGAGGGCGGGGAAGACATCCGAGGACCAGTCGACGGGCTCTCCGGCGGCGACGGCCTCGAGGACCTCGGGCTCCATGACGTAGATGCCGGTGTTGACGGTGTCGGAGAAGACCTGACCCCAGGTGGGCTTCTCCAGGAAGCGCTGTACGCGGCCCTCCTCGTCCACGATGATGATCCCGAATTCGAGAGGATTGGGGACCCTTTTCAGGCCAATTGTCACAAGTGCCTGATTTTCACGGTGAAAACGGATCATGTCGGATAAATCAATATCCGTTAGGGCATCGCCGGAGATCACTAGAAATCGGTCGTCGCGGAGGCGGTCGGCGGCGTTCTTGACGCTGCCGGCGGTGCCGAGAGGGATGTCCTCGGTGGCGTACTGCAGGCTCATGCCCAGCTCGTCGCCGTCGCCGAAGTAGTTGCGCACCAGGGCGGCCAGGAACTGGAGGGTCACCACCGTCTCGGTGACGCCGTGCCGCTTGAGCAGGCGCAGGACGTGCTCCATGATCGGGCGGTTGACCACGGGGAGCAGGGGTTTGGGCTGGTTGGCGGTCATCGGACGCAGCCGAGTGCCCTCCCCGCCTGCCATGACGACCGCCTTCACCCGATCACCCCTTCTTGGCCGCGGTTACGAGTTGGCGCACCTGTACCACATACAGCACCCCCGCCCACCAGTACAGGCCCGTTCCCCAAAGCGCGAACGCCCATCCGACAATGCGGGCTATATCGGCATACCACCCCGTGTGGGAGGCAAGGAAGAGGAGAGGGAAAGCGTACATGAGGTTGAACATGGCGGCCTTGCCCAGGAAATGCACCTGAAGTGCCTTATAGCCATGTTTGCGAAGTACGGGGATGAAACTTCCGACGAAGAGTTCCCGTGCGACGATGACCGCGACCAGCCACCAGGGGATCACGTCGCGCAGCAGGAGAGCCAGGATGGTGGCGAAGACGTACAGCTTGTCGGCGGCGGGGTCGATGATCCGGCCGAGCTTGCTGGTCTGGTTGAACGCCCGGGCGATCTTTCCGTCGAGCCAGTCGGTGAACCCGGCGACCGCGAGGATCCCGATGGCCCACCCGTCCGCCTTGGGCCCGAGAACCAGCCAGAGGAACACGGGCACACCCAGGAGGCGCAGGAAGCTCAGCAGGTTAGGAACCGTCCAGATCCGGTCCTCGGCGGAAGTTTCGCTCACGCAGGAGACCCTACTGCGTGGAACTCCAACACAGCGGCCCCACCTGGGCCCGGCTTTTCCAGGCGTTTCAGCGCCCACCCCGGGAGGCGGGGGCAGGGGCGGGAGGCCGGAGGCGGGGGTGGGTGGGGTCAGGTGCGGAGGAAGGCGTGGGTGCGGCCGAGTTGCTCGAAGCCGAGGCGGGAGTAGAAGTGGCGCGGCCAGTCGTCCGCGTCGGCCACCAGGAAGATCAGCTCGGCCCCCGCCGACTCCGCCAGCAGCGCGGTCATCAGGGCACGCGCGTACCCCTTGCCCCGGTACGGCTCGCCGGTGAAGACGCTCTCGATCTGGGCGACCCCGTCGTGCGCGTACAGGTCGGCCCTGGTGGCGATCTCCCCGTCCGGGGCGCGTACGCCGTGGAAGCCCACCGAGCCGGCCCCGCGCAGCCGGGACTCCACGCGCCTGGCCAGCCCGTCGATCACCGCGTCGGGGGCCTGCGGCAGGGTACGGCGCCAGTCGCGGCGCAGCACGGGAATCAGTTCCGGCAGTTCGAGCCGCTCGGCCGGGGCCGGATCTCTCGGGACCGGGCCGCGGAAGGCCATGAGGAGGTTCGTCTCGTGCTCGTAGCCGGCGGCGGCGAACGCGGGTGCGTACGCCGTGCCGAGCCGGTCGTCGTCCACGCACACCAGCCGGTGACCGTGGCTCCCGAGCGCCTCGTCGGCCGCCGCCAGGAGCCGCGCCACCGCCGCGGCGGGATCGTCGTCGGGCGCCGTGCGGACGATCAGCTTGTTGTCGTCGTACGAGCCGGGGAAGCGATCGTCGAGCACCGCGAACCCGCCGGGCACCGGGACCTCGCGCGGCGCCCTGCGGCGGGCGAAGGCGTGCAGGAAGTCCAGCGCGCGCACCAGGGCGGCTCCGTCCCGGACGTGCCGCTCCGTGGCGAGCGCTTCCGAAGTGACGGACGCTTCTGAGGTGGCCGCTTCCGAAATGGCGGGCGCTTGCGAAGGTGGGACGGGGTCAGGCATGGGTCTGGCGGGCCGCGCGGAGGAACGCCTCGATCAGGGCCGAGTCCTTGACCCCGGGCGCGGTCTCGACGCCGCTGGAGACGTCCACGCCCCACGGGCGAGCGGCCGCGATGGCCTCGGCGACGTTGGCCGGGTCGAGGCCGCCCGCGAGCATCCACTGCCCGGAGGGCCGCCCGCGTACGGCGGCCCAGTCCCACGGCTCGCCCGAGCCCGCGTGCGGCGCGTCCACCAGGAGCAGGTCCTCGTCGAAGGCCCCGCAGCGCAGGTCGGCCTGCGCGTCGACGGCCCTGACCAGGCGGACGCCGAGGTCTTTCAGCGCGGTGAAGTCGCCGTGCGGGTGCCGGCCGTGCAGCTGGACGGCCCGCACCCCGGAGGCCAGCGCCGCCGCCCGCACCGTCTCCGGGTCCTCGCCCCGGAACACGCCGACGGTGAGCACGTGCTCGGGGACGAGCGCGGCCAGCTCGGCCGCCCGCTCGGGCGTGATCCGGCGCGGGCTCCGGGTCATGACGAACCCGATGGCGTCGGCCCCGGCCCCGACGGCGGTGGCCACGTGCTCCGGCTCGCTCAGCCCGCAGATCTTCACATACACATCTCCGACCTTAGCGGCGGCGGGCGGCTGCCGGGGACCACGCCCAGATCAGCACGGCGCTGGTGAGGCCGAACAGCAGCACGCCGTTGGGCAGGTGCGCCCCCAGCCACAGCCAGGTGAAGTGCTGGGCCGCGCCGACGACGAACAGCGCCACGCTGGCCAGCGCGGGCCAGCCCGCCCCGCGGCCGGGTCGCCAGACGAGCACGGCCAGGACGATCTGGACGAGGGCCACGAGGTGGACGACCATGCCGGCCATGACGTGGGTCTCGATCATGGAGTCCGACTCCACCGCCTGGCCGGCGAACGAGGCGGCCACGAGCAGCGCCGCCGCCTGGGCGGAGACGGCGACGCGCAGGCTGTAGAGGAGGCCGGCGGAGACCCGGCCCGCGCGCTGGGGCCGGGGCATGGTGACGGTTTCCGACATGGTGATCAGTGGTCCTTCCGGTCGTACGACGGGTGAAGGACCACATGGTCGCGGCGAGGGGCGGGGCGGGTCGTCAGCCTGCGGGGTGACTCGCGGGTCCGCCGCCGGGCGGATCCGGCCCCGGCGGCGGGGGTGACGCGGCTCAGCCGGAGGATCCGCCGCGTGGCTGGCGTACGGGGCGGAAGGAGGCGTCCACGAGGCCGGTGCGGTGGGCGACGACGGCGGCCTGGATGCGGTTGCGCAGGCCCAGCTTGTCCATGGCGGCGGCGATGTGGGTCTTGACCGTGGTGACGCCGACGTGCAGCTCCTCGGCGATCTCCGCGTTGGACAGACCCGTGCCGACCAGGGCGAGCACCTCGATCTCGCGCTCGGTCAGCCCGGGAGGCGCGGCCGGCCCGGCGGCCTGCTCCTCGGCGGCCAGGAAGCGCTCCACGACCCGGCGCAGCACCGAGGGCGCGAGGAGCTGCTCGCCGGCCGCGGCCCTGCGAACGGCGTCCACCATGCGCTCCGGCTCGTCGTCCTTGACCAGGAAGCCGACCGCGCCGGCGCGCAGGGCGGCGTAGACGTTGCCGTCCTCGGCGAAGGTGGTCAGCACCACGATCCTGGCGCCGGGCCGGGCCGCGAGCACCCGCTTGATGGCCTCCAGGCCGTCGACCCTGGGCATGCGCAGATCCATGAGGACCACGTCGGGCAGGTGACGCTCGGCCAGGCGCACGGCCTCGGCGCCGTCCTCGGCCTCGCCCACGACCTCCATGTCGCCCGTGGCCTGCAGCAGCATGCGCACGCCCGCGCGGACGAGCGCCTGGTCGTCGGCCACCAGCACGCGGATCATGCCGCACTCCCCGAGGACAGGCGGGTGGGCAGGTGGGCGGCCAGCAGCCAGCCGCCCTCGCCGTCGGGCCCCGCGCTGAGGGTGCCCCCGACGGTGCGTACGCGCTCGCGCATGCCGGCCAGGCCGCGCCCGGAGGAGGGCAGGCGTTCGATGGCCGTGGGCGGCCGGCCGTTGCGGATCTCCACGGCAAGCCCTTCGTCCGCCGGGGTCACGGATACGCGGACCCGGGTGCCGGGACCTGCGTGTTTGAGCACGTTGGTGAGTCCTTCCTGGACGATTCTGGCGGCGGAGGTGCGGGCGATGAGCGGGGCCTGATCCGTGGCCGGGTCGAGGTCGAGGTCGACGACGAGGCCGGCGGCGGACATGCGCTCGGCGGACTCGCGTACGACGTCGGCGGGGTTGGCCAGCAGGTCGGGCTGGCGTTCGGGGTCGCGCAGCAGGTCGAGCAGGTCGCGCAGGTCCTGCAGCACCTGGTGGCCGGTCTCGCGGATGTCGTTGAGCGCGTCGGCCACGGGGCCGTCGGGGGCGGTGTAGCGGGCGGCGCTGGCCCGCAGCACCATGGCGCCGACGTGGTGGGCCACGATGTCGTGCACGTCGCGGGCGATGCGCTCGCGCTCGGCGAGCTGGTCGGCCCGCACCTGCGCGACCGCCGCGCGGGCGGCCTCCTCGGCGCGCAGGCGTTCGGAGGCCACGGCGGCGCGGCGCATGCCCAGGTAGCGGCCGATGGCGATGGGCGTGGCCACCAGCGTCATCAGCACGCCGACGCGGAACCCGGTGATCTCGGTGTCGTCGCCGACGACGGCGATGGAGGTCAGCAGGCAGCCGGTCATGTACGCGGCCACCGTCCAGGCCCAGGACACCACCCGCATGGCGAAGACGCCGATCGCGATGAGCGTGAGGATCACGCACGTGTTGACGGCCTGGTTGAGATAGGTGTCGGCCGAGACGAGCAGCACGCCCTGCAGCAGGAACACCAGGCCGGGCAGCCGCCTGGCGATGCCCAGCGACAGGCCGCCCACCACGGCGAGCAGCCCGACCACCCAGACGGGCTGCGCGCCCGCGTGCCAGGAGGTCCACGTGCTGAGCACGGTGATCGCCACGCCGCCCGCCGCGAGCAGCGCGTCAGGGGTGACGTCGCGCTCGTCGAGGCGCTCGGCGGAGCTGCGCAGGTAGGCGCCGAGTACGGCGGGGAAGACGGGCAGCAGCACGGAGTACATCCACATGTTGCCGGTGAGCGCGATGCCCGGATCGGCGATGTTGAGGGCGGTCGCGAAGATCGTGGCGGTCACGGCGAGGGCGGTGGACCGCGCCCTCGAGGTGTGCCCGGCCACGCCCAGTGCCACGCAGACGAGGATCTGGGCGGTGTTGGAGGTGAACGAGCCGAGCTGGTCGGTGATGGCCAGGAAGGCCGCCAGGTAGAGGGTGACGGGCACCGGCCAGCGGCGTACCAGGCCCATGGGCAGGCCGACGAGCAGCGCCATGGGGATGTTCATCTCGGCGGGCAGGTATTCGGTGTCACCGGCGTGCGCCGTGGTCAGCAGATCCAGGCCCACTCCAGAAGCCGCGAGGAGGACATCCAGCGGCACACCACGCCAACGCATGCACACACCGTATCCGCCGAGCGTGAACTGCTGATCCTCCGTACGGGCGACCCCGCCTCCTCCAAGTGGCCGGACATCCGCCCGGACGGGGGAGCGATCGGGCCCGGTCGCTCCCCTAGATTCTGATCATGTCCAACGACACCGCGGTTTTTCTCGGCCAGTTCCTGCGCTCCCCCGCCACGATCGGCGCGTTCGCGCCAAGCTCGCGGCGGCTGGCCGCGGCCGTCTGCGCGCCGATCCCCGAGCGGGGCGAGCCCGTCGTGGCCGAGCTCGGCCCGGGTACGGGTGCGTTCACGGTGGAGATCCAGGAGCGGCTGGCCGGGCGCGGCCACCATATGGCCGTGGAGCTCAACGAACCGCTGGCGCAATTGCTGGCCGAGCGCTTCCCCACGGTGGACGTGGTGCACGACGACGCGACCCGCCTGGGCGAACTCCTTGGCGAGCGCGGGCTGCGGATGGCCGACGTGGTGGTGAGCGGGCTGCCGTGGGCGGCCTTCCCGGACGAGTTGCAGCGCGAACTGCTGACCGCGGTGACGGGGGCGATGAGCCCGGGGGCGGCGTTCACCACGTTCTCCTACATCCACGCCATCCCGCTCAGCTCGGCGCGGCGGTTCCGCGCGCTGCTGGCCGAGCGCTTCGAGGAGGTCGTCCCCGGGCGTACGGTGTGGCGTAACACTCCCCCGGCCTTCGTGTTCCACGCGCGCCGGCCCCGGTGAGCCCGGCTGGGTGAAGCGGGGTGTCCGGCCGCCCGATCGGTACCGAATTCGGGCGGTACCGCACCTGTGGCGGGGGAGCTTCTGCTCAACCCCCTCGCGGCGCGGCTTCCCGGACTGCCCCCGCGGCTTGCGGTGGCTTCAAGCCGGCCTGCCCGAGATCTCGCGGCCGGCGTACGGGTGCGTCGGTGGCACCTCCTCCAGCTCGTTGTCCTCCACCTGGTCCTCCACGAGGCCCGCCTACCCGAGGCCCGGGGAAGCACACGCCTGGCGCTCAGCCGAATGACGGGGGCCGCTTCTCGCGCAGCGCGCGAACGCCCTCGGCCACGTCGGGGCCGGTGAAGCCGAGGAACTCCATGGCGAGCGAGGCGTCGAAGGTCGGACCGGCCAGGCGCAGCCAGTTGTTGAGCGAGTATTTGGTGAGCCTGATCGCCTCCTGGGCCCCGGCCGCGAGCCGGACGGCGATCTCCAGGGCCCTGTCGTGCACCTGGTCGTCGTCCACGCACAGGCTGACGAGGCCCATCCGCTCGGCCTGCTCGCCCGTGACGGGCTCGCACAGCAGCAGGTGGTATTTGGCCTTGGCCATCCCGCACAGCAGCGGCCAGATGATCGCGGCGTGGTCGCCGGCCGCGACGCCGAGCCTGGTGTGGCCGTCGATGATCCGCGCGGTGCGGCCGGCGACGGAGATGTCGGCCAGCAGGGCCACCGCGAGGCCCGCGCCGACGGCCGGGCCCTGGATGGCCGAGACGACGGGCTTGGAGCAGTTGAGCACGTTGTAGACGATGTCGCGGGCCTCGGCGAACACGCGCAGCCTGGTGGCGTGGTCGCGCGTCATCTCCTCGATCATGGTCCGGTCGCCGCCCGCGGAGAACGCCCGGCCCTCTCCCCTGACGAGGATGGCCCTGACGCCGTCGTCGCGGTCGGCGTCGCGCCAGATCTCGCCCAGCTCGCGGTGGGCGACGGCGTCCACGGCGTTGAGCCGGGCGGGCTCGCTGATCGTGATGCGCAGCACGCCGTCGGCCGGGGTGTCGAGCTTCAGCTTCGCGTAGGAGTCCATCAGAGCGACTCCCGCAGCCGCTCCGCCACGTAGTCGCGGGCCTCGACGGCCTGGTCGAACAGGCCGGGCAGGACGAAGAAGCTGTGCACGGCGCCGTCGAACCTGCGCAGCTCGGCCGGCACGCCCGCCTCGGCCAGGCGGGCGGCGTAGCGCTCGCCCTCGTCTCTCAGCACGTCGTATTCGGCGGTCACGACGGTCGCCGGCGCCAGGCCCGACACGTCGGGCAGGCGCAGCGGGGACAGCCGCGGGTCGGCCGGGTCGGCGTCGGGAGCGTATTGGCGGGTGAACCAGGCCATCTCCTCGGCGTCCAGCCCGAAGCCCTTGGCGTGCTGCACGTAGCTGGGCGTGTCCATGGCCACGTCGAGCACCGGGTAGACGAGCACCTGGTGGGCCAGCCGCAACCCGGCGTCGCGGGCCTGCCAGGCGGCGACGGCGGCCAGGTTGCCGCCCGCGCTGTCGCCGATCACGGCGACGCTGCCGTTGCTCTGGTAGAAGGCGGGCCTGGCGAAGATGTCGCGCACCACGGTCCAGGCGTCGTCGGCGGCGGCCGGGAAGGGGTGCTCGGGGGCCAGCCGGTAGTCGACCGACACCACCACCGCGCCGGTGCGGATGGCCAGGTCGCGGCCGGCCGCGTCGTTGCGCCTGACGCTGCCGAAGACCCAGCCGCCGCCGTGGAAGTAGACCACCACGGGCAGCAGGCCGTCGCCGGGATCGGCCCGGTAGATGCGGATCGGCACGCCCTCGGCCAGCTCGTCGCGGACGAACGGCAGCTTCGTCAGCGGCCCTCGGTGGGCCGCCAGGGCGTCCTGCGCGCGCATTTCCTGGATCGCGGCCAGGTCGAGCGTGGCCAGGTCGGTGGTCAGATCCGACGGATACTGGGCGACGTAGTCCCGCGCCTGGGGGTGCAGCGGCATGATCGAAGCCTAGCGGGCCGCCTCGACGAACGCATCGAAGAGCCGATTGTCCTGACCGCGTTCCGGGTGCCACTGCACCCCGACGCCGAACCGGTGTCCCTGCAGCTCGATGCCCTCGACGATCTGGTCCTCGGCCCAGGCCACGGCCAGCAGGCCGCTGCCGAGGCGGCGTACGGACTGGTGGTGCGGCGCGTTCACCTCGACCCGGTCGCCGATCGCCTTGCCGAGCTTGCTGGAGACGCTGACCTGGATCGTGTGGCCGCCGTCCGGCTCGGCGTGGCGGTCGCTGTCGAGCACCTCCGGCAGCCAGGGGATGAGCGTGCCGCCCTGGGCGACGTTGAGCACGTGCATGCCCCTGGCGACGGCCAGGACGGGCACGTCGGCGCGGATGGCGGCCCTGGCGATGGCCAGCTCGAACCGGTCGCGGTGCACCTGCGGCTCGGCGACGCGCTCGTCCGGATCGCCGTTGTAGGTGTCGGCCCCCACCTCCACACCGCCGGCCAGGACGATGCCCTGCAGGCCGCGTACGTAGTCCTCGATGGCGTGCGGGCCGAGTGGCGGCAGCATCACGGGCGCGCCCCCCGCCCGTCCGACCGCCTTGGCGTACGAGGGGGGAGACAGCACGGCCTCCCGGACCCAGTCGCCCCAGCGGGCAGCTTCGAAGTAGGCGGTGATGCCGATCAGCGGTCGGGACATGCGATCTCCAGGGGGCATGGTGGAGTCGTGCGGGCGCCAGCCCGTCAAGGTGACGGCCCCATGCCATCATGGCGCACTCTCTTTCCGATATGTCACCCCTCCCAAAGATCCCCTCCCACCGCTTGCCTCCCGGGGAGCCGGACTTTCCGGGTTTCGCCCCCTTCTCCGCCTTCGTCAGCCGTGCCCGCCACGCGCCGGTCCCGAGACGGACGTTCGCGAGCCACCCCGAGCGACCCGCCCGCGAGGGGCTCCGGGCGGGCCGGTCGCGGAACTCCCGCGAATGAAATGCGAAAATAAATAATTTTCGCATTTGCTGACCGAAATCGCATGGGGATTGCCTGCGGAGAATCACAAGAACGCTACGGATAGTTCTGCTTCGCACCGTATTGAGGGGAAACGGTTGTGACGCGTCATCGGTGGTGTAAGACTCAATTTCGAGCGCTCGGGTACGCCGGGGCAGGCCCCGGCGCTCATGACCCGGAACCGTCAGGGAGGTGAACGGCGAGACCGGAATGCGTTTCCGGTCAAAGGGTGGGGTTGGATATATGTCGTTGAATCCGCGCCTGGTGAAAGAGAGTTTCTCCGTCGTGGAGCCGCTGGCCGACAAGGCCACGGCCTACTTCTACGGCCGGCTGTTCGCGGAGAACCCGCACTTGCGAGGGATGTTCCCGCCGGCCATGGACGTGCAGCGCGACCGGCTGTTCAGCGCGTTGACCCGGATCGTGTGGAGCCTGGACAGCCCGGACAGCCTGGCGGCCTTCCTCGGGCAGCTCGGGCGGGACCACCGCAAGTACGGCGTGATCGCCGAGCACTACACGGCCGTGGGCAACGCGCTGCTCGCCACGATCCGCCGCTTCGCCGCGGACGTGTGGAACCACGAGATCGAGGCGGCCTGGGTGTCGGCGTACACCGCCGCCGCGAACCTGATGATCGAGTCGGCCGAGTCGGACTCGGGGGTCTCCCCCGCCTGGTGGCTGGCCGAGGTCATCGACCACGAGCAGCGTCACCGGGACATCGCGGTCCTCACGCTGCGGCCGACGCAGCGGCTGCCGTACACGCCGGGGCAGTACGTCAACGTGCAGACCGCGCGCTGGCCGCGCGTGTGGCGGACGTTCTCCATCGCCAACGCGCCGCGCCCGGACAACACGATCAGGCTGCACGTGCGCTCGGTCCCCGGCGGCTGGGTGTCGACCACGCTGATCAGGCACACCCGCATCGGCGACACGCTCATGCTGGGCCCGCCGATGGGCACGATGGCGCCGCGCGAGCAGAGCGTGCGCGACGTCCTGTGCGTGGCCGGCGGCACGGGCCTGGCGCCGCTGAAGGCGATCATCGAGTCCATCATCGCCTCCGGCCGCCGGCCCAACATCCACCTGCTGTACGGCGCCCGCACCGCCGACGAGCTGTACGACCTGCCGGACCTGATCAGGATGGAGTCGTCGTTCCCCTGGCTGCGGGTGCTGCCGGTGGTGTCGGACCAGCCCTCCTACGAGGGCATGCGCGGCCACCTGCCCGAGGTGACGCAGCGCTTCCACTCCTGGGCCGAGCACGACGTGTACGTGTGCGGCCCGACCTCCATGGTCAACGAGACCGTACGCCGCCTGCAGATCGACGGCGTGCCCCTGGCCCGCATCCACCGGGACATCATCCAGGGGGAACGCTGATTTTCCAGATCAGGAGGTTGACAGCGGGGATCGGACGGTGCCATCTGGAACTTGACCCGCCAAGTGGAGGTGGACTGTGCCATCCCCCGCCCGGTGCCGAGGAATCGGCGGATTCGTGACCGTCGTCACCGCGATGCTCCTCCTCGCCCCCTCCCCCGCCCTTGCCGAGGAGGCCGTGCCGCTGACCGAGATCGGGTCCGACGCCTACGCCAACGCCACCAGCCAGCACGGCACCCAGGCCGGGCCCGACACCTACCAGTGGGGCTCGACCATCGTGACCGCGCAGCAGGCGGGCCGCTTCCACGACGGAGGGGCGTCCGGCATCGCGTTCGCGACGTCCGCGGACAACGGCGCCACGTGGGCCAAGGGCGTGCTGCCGGGGCTGACCGGTTTCGGGGACGGGGCGTACGCGCGGGTCAGCGATCCGTCGGTGGCGTTCGACGCCGGTCACGGGGTGTGGCTGATCTCCTCGCTGGCGCTCACCGACGTGGGCGGGGTCGCCGGGGCGGCGGTGCTGACCAGCCGCTCCACCGACGGGGTGACCTGGGACGAGCCGATCGCGACCGCCGTCGGGGGCGACCTGGACAAGAGCTGGGTGGCCTGCGACAACGGCGCGGAGAGCCCGTACCGCGGCCGCTGCTACGTGGTGTTCGACGACCACGGCGCGGCCAACGCGATCAAGGTGGCCCGATCCTCCGACGGCGGGCTGACCTGGGCCGTGACCGGCACCTCGGCCACCGGGCTGGGCGGGCAGCCGGTGGTGCGGCCGAACGGGGCCGTGGTGGTCCCGTACCTGGGCGACGACGGCGAGATCCGCTCCTTCCGCTCCCGTGACGGCGGCGCGAGCTGGAGCGGGAGCGTGCCGGTCTCGCGGGTGCAGCGGCACACGGTGGCGGGCGGGTTGCGGGCCGCGCCGCTGCCGTCGGCGGAGGTCGACGCGGCCGGCACCGTGTACGTCGTCTGGCACGACTGCCGCTTCCAGATCGGCTGCGCCGGCAACGACATCGTGCTGAGCCGGTCGGCCACGGGGGCCTCGTGGGGCGACGTCATCCGGGTCACCGGCGACGGCGGCGACCACTTCATCCCCGGCCTCGGCGTGGACCGCGAGAGCGCGGGCGGCAGGGCCCGGCTGGCGCTGGCCTACTACCGGTACCCGGAGGCCGCCTGCACGGCCGCCACGTGCCGCCTGACGGTCGCGTACACCTCCTCGACCAACGGCGGGGCCAGCTGGTCGGCGCCGACGGAGCTGCACGGGCCGATGTCCGTGGACTGGCTGGCCGGCAGCGCGCAGGGCCGCACGGTGGGCGACTACATCTCCACCTCGGTCGTCCCCGGCGGCAGCGCCTTCCCGGCGTTCGCGATCGCCCGGGCGCCCAGGGGCGGGGCGTACGACGTGCGCACCCACACGGTCACGGGCGGCTTACCGATCCTGGGCGGCGACCCGCCCTCGATCGCCATCGAGGCCGCCATCGCCACCGGCGACCCCCCGCCCACCACCCCACCGACCGCCCGCTGACCCCGCACCGCGCCGGAACCGTCGGCGTTGGCGTGAGCGTCGGCGTGGGCATCGGCGGCTATCCGCGCAGCACGGCGGCGGTCTCCTCGTCGCTGGGCCAGAACGTCTCGATGGCCAGCTCGGACACCGTCACGTCCACCGGCGTGCCGAACGTCGCGATCGTCGTGAACATCGACAGCACCCGGTCGCCCGCCGCGATCCGCAACGGCACCAGGATGTCGCCCGGCCCGGGAACGTGCGCGACGTTCAGATCCACCCCCGGGTAGGTGTAGGACGCCAGCTCGTCGTGCAGCTCGGCCAGCCGCCCGTCGCCGGACACCTCGGCCTGCCTGCGCAGCTGCTGCAGCAGGTGGGCCCGCACCTCGGCCAGGTTGAGCAGCCGCCCGCCCATGGCCTGCGGGTGCAGCGACAGCCGCATCACGTTGATCGGCTCCCGCAGCAGCTCCTCCGGCACCCCTTCCATGAACATGGCGGCCGCCGAGTTGGCCGCGACCAGGTTCCACACCGCGTCCACCACGACCGCCGGGTAGGGCTCGTGCCCGGCCAGGATCTTGTCCAGCGCCCGCCGGACCACCTCGCCCTCGGGGGCGCGTACTTCCCGTTCGGGATAGACCGGGGCGAACCCCGCCGCCACCAGCAGCCTGTTGCGGTGCCGCAGCGGCACCCCCAGCTCCTCGGCCAGCCGCATCACCATCTCGCGGCTCGGCCTGGCGCGCCCGGTCTCCAGGAAACTGATGTGGCGGGCCGAGACGTCGGCCCCGATGGCCAGGTCGAGCTGGCTCACCCGCCGCCGCTGCCGCCACGAACGCAACAACTCACCAAAGACCTCTTCATGTACGGCGACCGCTCCCATGCCGCACACGTTATCGAGTGGAGGGAAGGGCCTCGATTACCCGGGAGGTAATGCGGGACGCGAAACGCCATCCTTGCGCGGGGAATCTCCCAGTCTTCGGCGACTGTCGGTGCCGCGTGGCACGATGGCCGCAAGCGAACATGGGAGCGATGCTATGAGTGACGCAATGCTCGCGATCGGCACCCGCAAGGGTCTGTTCCTCGCCCGTTCGACGGACGGCGGCCCCTTCGAGATCCAGCCGATCCAGTTCTCCACGGTCGCGGTGCCCTCGGTGGCGATCGACACGCGCGGCACCACACCCCGGCTCCTGGCCGGCATCGAATACGGCCACTTCGGTCCATCCGTCATGTATTCGGATGACCTCGGCCAGACCTGGAAGGAGGCGGAGCAGCCGCCCATCGCCTTCCCCGAGAAGACCGAGGCGACGCTGACCCGGGTCTGGCAGCTCGCCCCGTCCCCGTCGGAGCCCGAGGTGGTGTGGGCGGGCGTCGAGCCGGCCGCCCTCTTCCGCTCCGAGGATCGCGGCGTCACCTACCGGCTCGTCGAGGGCCTGTGGGAGCACCCGCACCGCGAGCACTGGCAGCCGGGCGGCGGCGGCCTGTGCCTGCACACGATCGTCAACCATCCCACCGACCCCGACGTCATGGCGATCGCCGTCTCGGCCGCCGGCTTCTATCGCACGACCGACGGCGGCCTGTCGTGGGAGGCGGCCAACAAGAACATCCGGGCCCCGTTCATGCCGGAGGGGCAGCAATATCCCGAGTACGGGCAGTGCGTGCACAAGGTGTCCATGCACCCGTCCCGGCCCGAGCGGCTCTACCTGCAGCACCACTTCGGCGTCTACCGCAGCGACGACTTCGGCGGGAGCTGGCACGACATCGGCTCGCCGCTGCCGTCCGACTTCGGCTTCCCGATCGCGGTGCACCCGTCGCGGCCCGACACGATCTACGTGCTGCCGCTGACGGCCGACATGGACCGCACGCCGGTCGACCACCGCTACCGGATCTACCGCAGCGACGACGGGGGCAAGAACTGGCAGCCGTTCTCGCAGGGGCTGCCCGAGGGGCCGGTCCACTCGAGCGTGCTGCGCGACGCGATGACGGCGTCGGAGGCGGGGGTGTTCTTCGGCACGCGCGACGGCGAGGTCTACTGCTCGCGCGACGACGGCGAGACCTGGTCGCTGGTCGGCCGGCACATGCCCGACGTGCTCACCGTGCGCGCGGCGGTGCTCTAGTCGATGACGAAACCGGTCACGATGGTCGTGTTCGTGCTGCCCAGCTCGCTGCGGAGATGGGTGAGCGGGCGGACGGAGGTCAAGGTCTTCGCCATCGGCGCCGACCGCGACTCCCCGCCCACCCTGGGCTCGGCCCTCGACATGCTGCGGCGCACGCATCCGATGCTGGAGGAGCGGCTGCGCGACGACTACGGGCGCATCCGCCGGCACATCAGCATGATCGTGTGCGGGGAGAACGCCCGGGGCCTCGGCGGCCTCGACTGCGCGCTGCCCCCGGGCGCCGAGGTCTACGTGCTCCCGGCGCTCGCCTGACCCGCGCCGCGCCGGCTCGCTCGCGGACGCGGCCGGTTGCCGGCCTCTCTTCCGGCAACCGGCCGCCGCGGCGCCGGCCATCCGCGCCGAAGCCGGAGGCGGATGTGGCCGGCCGGCCGCCGCGGCGGCGATGGGCGGCTCAGGGACAGACGCGGCCGTTGGCCTCGAAGGCCGCGTGGGTCAGCGGCATGAGCCCCGCCCACAGCTCCTCCATCTTCTCGGCGACCATCTCGATCTCGCGCTGCGGGAACGAGGGGAACGCGGAGTCTTCACGCTTGACCCGCAGCGACAGGAAGTTCATCAGCGCCCGCGCGTTGCAGGTGGCGTACATCGAGGAGTAGAGGCCGACCGGGAGCACGGTGCGGGCCACCTCCCGGGCCACGCCCGCCTCGAGCATCTCCAGGTAGGCCCGGTAGGACTGCCGGTAGCTCTCCTGGGTCGCCTCGGTCACCAGCTTGTGCTGCTCGGCGGTGCCGTCGGTGAACACGTATTTGCCGGGCTTGCCCTCCTGGACCAGCTGGCGGTCCGGCCCCGGCACGTAGAACACCGGCACGAGCTGCCGGTATCTCCCGGACTCCTCGTTGTAGGAGAACGTCCGGTGCCGCATGAACTCGCGGAACACGAAGATCGGCGCGCTGACGTAGAAGGTCATCGACGAGTGCTCGAACGGTGTGCCGTGCCGGTCGCGCATCAGGAAGTTGATCAAACCCTTGGAGCGCTGCGGGTCGGCCTCGATCTCGGCCAAGGAGCTCTCGCCCTTGGTGGAGACGCGTGCCGCCCACAACACGTCGGCGTCCGAGGCGGCGGACTTGATCAGCTCCACGTCCATGTCGCTACGGAACTTGACCTCGACCTCCGGTTCGACCTTGCCCATGCAGAACCCCACTCCGCTCGATGATGTGTCGGTTCCAGCAAACCAGGTCCCGAGGCCGTGCGCGAGTCGGCGCCCGCCGTCCCCCTCACAGTGGTACGGCGGGCGCCCCGGCAGGTCAGCGGGGGTGCCGACCTGGCTCGGTCCGGGTCAGCGGCGCCGGTCCCGGCGAGCCGGACGAGCGTGCCGCCCCCGCCCGCGGCGAAGGACGCCGGGACACGACACCGCCGATCATCACAGCAGAATTGACAAGGAGACAAATCACAATTCGATCAATCGAATTCGGAAATATCCATTTCTGATTTCGCCACGATACTTGTTGCTTCAAGTTTTCAGGTCTACAGTCATGATTCCACTGATACTTGAAGGGTCAAGCTTATGGATGTCATCCTCTGGATCCTGCAGATCCTGCTCGCCGTCGCCTTCGTCGTCTCGGGCCTCGGCAAGTTCGCCGACCTCGGCCCGCGTTTCCGCGAGCAGCAGGCCTACCGGGAGGACTTCAGCCCCGCGCAGCTCAGAGCCGTCGGCGCGCTGGAGGTGCTCGGCGGCGCGGGGGTCGTGCTGCCCTGGGCCACCGGCGTCGCGCCGATCCTCACCCCGCTCGCCGCCGCCGGGCTCGGCCTCCTCATGATCGGTGCCGCCCTGGTGCACCGGAGGCGGAAGGAGGGCATCGCGGTTAATCTGGTGCTGCTGGCGATGGCGGTCATCGTCGTGGCGGGACGCATCTGACCCTGGGGGTTCCTTGGTCGACGGGCTCGGTGAGGACGAGCAGCGGGCGTGGCAGGGCCTGCTCGCGGTCATGCTGGTGGGCATCCCGCAGGTCGAGCGTACGTTCCGGGCGCACGGCCTGGTGCACATCGAATACGGCCTGCTCAACGCGCTCGTCTCGCGGCCGTTGCGGCTGAGCGACCTGGCGAGCGTGGGCAACGTGTCGATCAGCCGGCTCAGCCACCGGGTGAGCAAGCTCGTGGACCGCGGCTACGTACGCCTGCGGCCCGACGCCAGCGACGGGCGGGCCAGCGTGGCCGAGATCACCGACGAGGGGCGCGCGGTCATCGCCGCGATCGCCCCCCATCACGCCCAGGCGCTGCGCGAGGTGCTGTTCGACCACCTGACCCCGGAGCAGACGCTCGCGCTGGCCGACGCCATGCAGGTCGTCGGCACCAAGCTGGGCGCCTGCATGGACGGCCGCCCACCCGGTGGCGGGCGGTCAGGTGATGTCGCGGCGCAGCGTGGTGACCGAGGCGAGGGCTGAGAAGGCCAGCGCGTAGCCGAGCAGCACCAGCGCGCCCGCCCACGGCGGCAGCAGATACGACAGGTCCAGCCCGAACCCCACCCCCGTGCTGGTCAGCGCCGTGGTGGCGCCCGCGGGAGTCCACTTGCCCAGCGGCTGCAGCGCGGGGATCGCGTTGACCACCGTGTCGACGACGTACACCCAGACGATGACCGCGACCAGCGCCCCGACCTGGTTCTTCACCAGCGCCCCGAGCCCGAGCCCGAACAGCGTGTAGAGCCCCAGCACGACCAGCACGCTCACGATCACCCGCAGGACCGTCCCCGAGAACACCAGGTCGCCCCCGGCGGCGAGCACGGTCACGACCAGCGCCGCCCCGGTCAGCACCAGCGCCGCCGCCCCGAGCAGCACCCCCACCACGAAGCTCGCGCCGAGCTTGGCGGCCACCACCCGCACCCGCTTCGGCGTGGCGAGGAGCGTGGTGGTGATCGTCTGGTAGCGGTATTCGCCGGTCATCATGACCACGCCGAGCACGGCCGCGAAGAGCGTGCCGCCCGTGCCCATCCCCCAGAGGATCTCCTGGAAGCCCGCCGTGTCGCGGCCGGGGATGATGACCTGGCCGGTGGGCGTCGTCTGGCCGGCGGCGAAGATGGTGAAGCCGACCGACAGGGCCACGTACGCCAGCATGACCAGCAGTATCACCCACCACAGCCGGGTGGTGGCGACCTTGAGCAGTTCCGCGCGGATGAGCGCCATCAGCCCCGCACCTCCCCCGCCGGCTCCCCTGTCAGCTGCAGGAAGACCTGTTGCAGGTCGCCGCGTTCCTCGGTCATCTCGGTCAGCACGACGCGCTCCTCCAGCGCGATGTTGCCGATGGCCTCGACGTCGAGGTCGCGGACCCGGAGCACCCCGTCCGTCAGCTCGACCCGGCCTCCCTGCCGCTCCAGGGCGGGCCGCAACTCCTCGGGCTTGGCCGTGCGCACCCTGATGACGGGCGCGCCGCCGTTGGAGACGAGCTCGGCCAGGCTGCCCTGGCGCACCAGCCGCCCCCTGGCGATGATCACGACGTTGTCCACGGTCTGCTCGACCTCGGCCAGCACGTGGCTGGAGACCAGCACGGCGGCCCCCCGCTCGTGGGCGAGGTGGCGCATGAAGCCGCGCAGCCACTGGATGCCCGCCGGGTCGAGGCCGTTGGCGGGCTCGTCCAGGATGTACACCTTGGGGTCGCCGATCAGGGCGGTGGCCAGCGCGAGCCGCTGCCGCATGCCCATGGAGAAGCCGAGCACCCGCTTGCCCGCCACCTCGGCCAGCCCCACCCGCTCCAGCGCGTCCCCGGCGCGCGCGAGCGGCAGGCGGGCCGCCGTGCACAGCACCTTCAGGTGGTTGTACGCGGTGCGCCCGGGATGGAAGTTCGTGGCTTCGAGCACGGCGCCCACCTCGGTGAGGGGGCGTTCGAGCTCGACGTAGCGGCGGCCGTCGACCAGCGCGCTGCCGGAGTCTGCGGTGACCAGCCCGAGCAGGCTGCGCAGGGTCGTGGTCTTGCCGGCGCCGTTCGGGCCCAAGTAGCCCGTGATCGTGCCGGCCTCGACCGTGAAGGAAACCCCGTCCACCGCGCGTACCGGACCGAACGACTTGGAAAGGTCTCGTATCTCGATAGCACTCATGGTGCGCCGATTATCCGCAATGAGACCCAGGTCACACCTCCTCCGCAAGGAGGAGTTCACAGGCGGTATATCCGGCGGGCGTTGCCGGAGCCGATCATGTGGGCGACGCGGGCGGCGTCCGGCGCGCTCCACTCCCCCGTCGCCAGCCTGGTGCGCAGCGCCGCCGCCAGGGCCTGCCGGTAGTGGAGGGCGCCCAGGTAGCCGCTCTCGGCCACGCCGCGGCAGCCGGAGCTGAACAGCTGCTTGTGGAACGGCGCCAGCTCCAGCAGCTCGTCCATGACCCGGGCGGAGGCGGCCAGGTGCGGCAGGGCGAGACCGACGTCCACGTAGACGTGCGGGAAGAGCCCGGCGAGGTGGGCGGCCTGGCGGTGGAACGGGTAGCAGTGCAGCAGGATGACCGGCACGCCGAGCGGCTGCAGCGCCCTGACGAACACGCTCAGCCTGGCCGGGTCGGCGCGATGCGGCTCGGCCCCGAGCACGTCCCCGCCGAACTCCGCGGGGCCGCCGAAACCGCTGTGGAACTGCACCGGCAGCCCCCGCTCCCTGGCCACGTCGACCGCGCTCCAGAGCAGGTAACGCAGCAGGACCGGGTCCGTCAGCGGCTCCTTGGGGTCGGCCAGCCGCCGGTTGGCCGCCGCGATCACCGCTCCCCGGGCCGGCCTGGCCGGGTCGAAGTCGAGGCCGCACAGGGAGCCGATGACCGTCTTGAGCCCGACCGCCCTGGCGGCCCTGGCGGCCAGCTCCTCGCCCAGGGTGTCGAGGTAGTCGACGGCGATCTGCGCGGTCTCGGCCACGTCCCGCTCGATCTGCTCGATCCGTACGAGCTCGTCGGCCGCCGCCCCGCCGTGCCGGCCCATCTCGGCGGCGCTCAGCATCTCGGCGTCCTCCGGCGAGGAGTCCACCAGGAACGCCACCACCCCGGCGCCCGCCAGCAGCCGCCGGTTGACCTCGCCCGCCCCGAGCTCGGCCCGGCGGGCCAGGTAGACGGCCGGCGGCGCGTGCGGCTCCAGGTCGAGCAGCGGCGCGCACCAGCGGCGCACGGCCGCGCCGAACGGCGTGTCGAAGTGGGTGGTGCCGGGCGGGGCCGGGCCGCCGCCCTCGCTGATGAGCAGCTCGAAGCGGGCTCTGCTCAGCTCGTCTCGCCGCACCCCGTGACAGTGGTGGTCGACGAGCGGGGCGAGCAGCGCGTCACGCACCGTGCCGGGCAGGTCTACGGGGAGCATGCGGAGACTCTAGGGGAGCTCCGCACGCTCCCGCGCGGGTTTTACCTACCTGCGGGCCAGACGCAGCACGTTCGCGATGATCTTCGCGCCCGCGCCGCCCTCCTGGGTCAGGATCGACTCCGGGTGGAACTGCACGGCGAAGCGCCGCCGCTCGGTGTCCTCGATGGCCATGACGTTGCCGTCGGGCGTGAGCGCGGTCGGGGTGAAGCCGACCACGCCGGGCCGCTTGGCGTGCAGCGAGTGGTAGCGGGCCGCGGTGAACTCCTCGGGCAGCCCGTGGAGCAGCGCGCTGTCGCCCAGCCGCGCGACCTGGCCGCGCTTGCCGTGCTCGGGATAGTCGAGCAGCTCCAGCGTGCCGCCGGCCTGCTCCACCATGGCCTGCAGGCCCAGGCAGACGCCGAACACCGGCAGGTCGCGGGCGTAGATCTGGTCGAGCAGGGCCGACATGCCGAAGTCGGTCGGCCAGCCGGGGCCGGGCGAGAGCACCACCAGGTCGGGCCCGATCTCGTCGATCAGGTGGGCCGGGAAGCCGTGGCGCAGCGTCACCACGTCCGCGCCCTCCTGGCGGAAGTAGTCGGCCAGCGTGTTGACGAAGGAGTCTTCGTGGTCGACGAGCAGCACCTTCATGCCCAGGCCCGGCTGCTGCCGGGCCTCGGCGACCGGCACGGCGTCGGGCTGGTTGACCGCGGCCAGGGCGCCGAGCAGGGCGCTGGCCTTGAGCTCGGTCTCGCGCTCCTCCGCCTCGGGGTCGGAGTCGAACAGCAGCGTGGCCCCCGCCCTGACGGTCGCCACGCCGTTCTTGATCTGGGCGGTACGCAGGGTCAGGCCGGTGTTCATGGAGCCGTCGAAGCCGATGAAGCCGATGGCGCCGCCGTACCACCTGCGGGTGGTGGCCTCGTGGTCCTCGATGAACTGCATGGCCCACGTCTTGGGCGCCCCGGTGACGGTGACCGCCCACATGTGGGTGAGGAAGGCGTCGAGGGCGTCGAACTCGGGGCGCAGGCGGCCCTCGATGTGGTCGACGGTGTGGATCAGGCGGGAGTAGAGCTCGATCTGGCGGCGGCCGATGACCTTGACGGTGCCCGGGACGCAGATGCGCGACTTGTCGTTGCGGTCCACGTCGGTGCACATGGTCAGCTCCGACTCCTCCTTCACGCTCGACAGCAGCGTGCGGATGGCCTCGGCGTCCTCGACGGGGTTGCTGCCGCGGGCGATCGTGCCGGAGATGGGGCAGGTCTCGACGCGGTCGCCGCTGACGCGTACGTACATCTCGGGCGAGGCTCCGACCAGGTGCTCGCCCTCGCCGAGGCTGATGATGAACTCGTACGGGGCCGGGTTGCTCTTGCGCAGGCCGCGGTAGAAGGCGGACGGGTCGGCGCAGGCGGCGTGGAAGACCTGGCCGGGCACGACCTCGAACAGGTCGCCGCGCTTGAACTTCTCCTTGGCGGCGGCCACGACCTTGGCGTATTCGCCCTTCGGCGGGTTCGCCGGCAGCTCGCCCGGGATGACGGGGGCGGCGGTGTCGCCGGCCCGGTCGAGGCCGCGGGTGGTGGCGCCGTCGACGGTGAACTCGTAGCGGTATTCGACGCAGCTCTCGCGCTGCCGGTCGATCACCACCAGCCGGTCGGGCAGGTGCAGCACGAGGTCGCGCTGGTCGTCGGGGCGGACGAGCTCCTGCCTGATGGGCTCGAACTGGAAGGCCAGGTCGTAGCCGAAGGCGCCGTAGAGGCCGAGGTGCGGGTCGTCGCCCTGGAAGGCGGCGATGACCTCGCGGATCGCGGTGAAGACGGTGGGCCTGCGGCTGCGCATCTCCTCCGGCAGCAGGTCCTCCGATTCGGGCACGTGCACCTCGACGCGGTCGGCCGTGGGCTCGGTGACCGGCTTGCCCGCGGCCAGCAGGCAGGAGGCGATGGCGGGCAGCACGATCCGGCCGCGCTCGTTGAGCGCGACGGCCGCGATGTTGCGGCCCCTGGCGACGAGTTCGAGGCACGGGTCGACGTAGCCGAAGGCCCATCGGCTGTAGCGGCCCGGGTAGTCCATGCCGGAGGAGAAGGCGCCCCCGCGCCGGTCCCCGAGGGCCGTCACGATCTCTTCGAGGGCGGCCTCGTCCACCTCGCGTGTCTCGCGTTCGACACCGATGCCCCCGGCGGTGGTATATCCGCTCTTCTCCACTTCCTGCCCCTTCACCACGTCAAATGATCGAGCCCCGGGGGCGGACACGAGAAAGGCCGCCATCCGGGGCGGCCGTCCGTTGAGGAATGCGAAACACGCGCCGCCTAGGAGCGGCGCCACCACAGGAGCTGAGCGTGATTTCGCATGACGCCAAGGGTAACCGCCCGACCATGATCGCGCAACGCGACCCACCGGCCCGATCGGCAGGGGGCCAGGGACGGAATTCGAATACAGGTCTGTACTGTATTTGTGTTGGCATCGGTCGGAAGGAGATCCCCGAGATGGCGGAGACCGAGGCGATCACCCTGCCCACCGAGCGGCCCACGCCGTTCGACCCGCCCACCGGCCTGGCCGAGCTGCGTGAGACGCGGCCCGTCGCCCGGCTGGCCTACCCCGACGGGCATCGAGGCTGGCTGGTCACCAGCCACGCGCTCGTGCGCGAGGTGCTGGCCGATCGGCGGTTCAGCGCCCGCCCCGAGCTGCGGCACCTGCCCACCCGGCCCGGGGGGCCGTCCGGGCAGCCGGCGCCGCCCGGGATGTTCGTCGCCACCGATCCGCCGGTGCACACCCGCTACCGCCACCTGCTGACCGGCGAGTTCACCGTGCGCAGGATGCGGCGGCTCACCGAGCGGATCGGGGAGGTCACGCACGCCTACCTGGACGCCATGGAGCGTCAGGGCCCGCCCGCCGACCTGGTCGAGGCGTTCGCGGCGCCGATCCCGGCGGTGGTGATCTGCGAGCTGCTCGGCGTGCCGGAGGAGGACCGCGAGCGGTTCATGGCCCAGGGCGCCACGCTCATGCGGGCCGATCTGCCGCAGGAGGAGAAGGTCCCGGCCTTCCTCGCGATGCGGGGCCACATGGAGGAGCTGGTGCTCGCCAGGCGGGCCCGGCCGGGCGACGACCTGCTCAGCGGGCTGACCGGGAGCGACCTCACCGACGAGGAGCTGGCCGGCATCGGCTTCGTGCTGCTGGGCGCCGGGCTGGACACCACCGCCAACATGCTCGCTCTGGGCACCTTCGCGCTGCTGCTCCATCCCGATCAGCTCGAGGTGCTGCGCGCGGGGCCGGGAGGCGTGGAGCTGGTGGTGGAGGAGCTGCTGCGCTACCTCAGCATCGTCCCCTTCCTCGTACGGACCGCGCTGGAGGACGTCGAGCTGGGCGGCGAGCTGGTCAGGGCCGGGGAGACGGTCACCGTCTCGATCGCGGCGGCCAACCGCGACCCGGAGCGCTTCCCCCGCCCCGACCGCCTCGACGCGCGCCGGGCCGGCGGCGGGCACGTGGCGTTCGGTCACGGCGTGCACCAGTGCCTGGGCCGGCAGCTGGCCCGCGTGGAGATGCTGGCGGCCTACCCGGCGCTGTTCGGCCGCCTCCCGTCGCTGCGCCTGGCCGTGGCGCCCGGCGAGGTGCCGCTGCGTACCGACATGCTCATCCACGGCGTGCACCGCCTGCCCGTCACCTGGCCCGTCACCTGGCCCATCACCCGGGAGGCGCCGTGACGGCCGACGGGACGGCCGGGGGGCCGACGATCGCCCCGCGCCCGGCGGGCCGCCCGCGCAGCCAGGAGGCGGACCTGGCGATCCTGGCCGCGGCGCTCGACCTGCTGATCGAGCAGGGCGCGCAGCAGACCAGCATCGAGCAGGTGGCCCGGCGGGCCGGCGTGACGCGGGCGACGGTCTACCGCAGGTTCGCCGACAAGACGGCGCTGCTGGTGCGCGCCCTGGAGTGGGCCGACCACGACAACGACCCGGGTTTCACCGGCTGGCGCGACATCGAGCACATGTTCGGCGACTGGGCGGCGTATCTGGCGGTGCCGCGCAACCGGCTGCTGCTGCGCCGCCTCTACGGCAGCATCGACGACTACCCCGAGCTGATGGCCGCCTACCGGCTGGTCGCCAGGGGCCGGCGGGCGGCGATGGTGCGCGAGATGTTGTGCCGCACCCGCGATCTCGGACACCTGCCCGGCGACGTGGACGTGGACGTGGTGCGGGAGATGCTGACGGGCGCGGTGCTCAACCAGGTCAGCGCCCATCCGGACGAGGACGACGCCGGGCGGATCGCGGCCTGGTTCATGGCGATCATGAAACAAGTGGGCTATCAACCCGTGACAAGGGAGCGTAAAGGGATCTAGCCTCAGCGTTCATGGAACGGCCCTTGGCCTGGCGGCCGGTCACCGTGATCGCGGTCGTGCTCTTCGGGGTGCTGCTGGCGTTGACCCCCGGTTACGGCTACCACCGTGACGAGCTGTACTTCCGCGTGCTGTCGGAGCATCCCGCCTGGGGATACGTCGACCAGCCACCGCTGACCCCCATGATCGGCAAGGCCGGCATCGCGCTGTTCGGCGACACGATCACCGGGCTCCGGGTGTTCCCCGCGCTTTCCATCGCGCTCCTGGTCGTGCTCATGGCCCTGATCGCCAGGGAGCTGGACGGCAGCCGGGCGGCGCAGGTGCTGACGGCGCTGGGCACGGCGACGGGGACGTACTGCCTGGTCGCGGGCCACTCGCTGATGACGGTCACCTTCGACCTGCCGCTGTGGGCGGCGGCCATCCTGTTCCTGCTGAAGGCGCTGATGCGGGAGCAGCCGCGCTGGTGGGTGGCGGCGGGGGCGGTCATCGGGGTGGCCACCTACAACAAGCACCTGATCGCGCTGCTGGTGCTGGGGCTGGCGGTGGGGCTGCTGGTCGCGGGGCCGCGGCGGGTGCTGGCGAGCCCGTGGTTGTGGGCGGGGGCGCTGCTGGCCGGGGTGATCGCCGCCCCCAACCTGATCTACCAGATCGCCAACGGCTGGCCGCAGCTGGAGATGGCGGCGGCGCTCAGCGAGGAGAACGGCGCCGAGTTCCGGATGTTGTACGTGCCGATGCAGCTGATCCTGTTCGGCCCGATCGTGTCGGTGATCGCGGTGTTCGGGTTCGTCCGGCTGTGGCGGGACCGGCGGGTGCGGGCGCTGGCGATCGCGTACCCGGTGGCGGGGGCGCTGACGATGATCAGCGGCGGCCGGTTCGACTACACGGGCGGGCTGCTCCTGATGTTGTTCGCGGCGGGTTGCGTGAGCGCGGCGGCGGCCGCGCGCGTGCGGCTGGCGGGCGTGGGCCTGGCGCTCAGCGCGATGGTGTCGGCGGTGATCGGGCTGCCGCTCATCCCGGTGTCCGCGCTGGCCGCGACCCCGGTGCCGGCGATCAGCGAGGTGGCGCGCGAGTCCGTGGGCTGGCCGCAGTTCACGGCGAAGATCCAGGAGGTACGCGACTCCATACCGCCCGGCGAGCGCGAGCGGGCGGTGGTCGTGACCGGCAGCTACGGCGAGCACGGCGCGCTCGACCTGGCCGGGGTGCCGCGCGTCTACTCCGGGCACAACCAGCTCTGGCACTACGGCCCGCCGCCCGAGGACGGCACGACCGCGATCCTGGTGAACGTCGGCCCGCGCGGCCGCGGCCTGTTCGACTCCTGCGAGCAGCGGGGCCGGGTGGACAACGGCTACGGCATCGACAACGAGGAGCAGGACATGCCGGTCTTCCTGTGCCGGGGCCTGCGGGAGCCGTGGTCGGCCTTATGGCCCGCGTGGCGACATTTCAGCTGACCAGATTACATTTCAGCTCGCAAAGTAACTTTTCAGGTCGGCTCTTGCTTTCCCGACACGATCTCTTCACCCTTCTCGACAGAGGCGTAAAGATCACCTCTCCCTTTGTCCTGAAGGAGAGCCAGTGCCCCACACCCCCCGCTGGCGTGCGATCCTGACCGGGATCGTGACCGTCGCCGGACTGTTAGCACCGCAGGCCGCGGCGCAGGCCGCACCCGACCCAGGCAAGATCGACGCGGGCGTCCAGGCGCAGCTCGCGCAGGATGACAAGGCCACGTTCTGGGTCCGGATGAAGGGCAGTGCCGACCTGAGCGGCGCCCGCCGGGCCGCGACCAAGGAAGCCAAGGCCGAGCAGGTCTTCGAGGCCAAGAACGCGCGCGCCAGGACCTCCCAGGAGGGCCTGCGCAAGCTGCTCGACTCCCACCACGCCGACTACACCCCGTACTGGATCGTCAACGCGGTCAAGGTGACCGCGGGCGAGAAGCTCGCCGCCGAGATCGCGACGCTGCCCGAGGTCGAGCGCATCGACCCGATCCGCATCCTCTCGCTGCCGAAGCCTGTCCGGGGGACGGCCGAGGAGAAGGTCGACGCGGTCGAGTGGAACATCGACCGGGTCAACGCGCCGCGCGTGTGGAACGAGCTCGGCAACCGCGGCGAGGGCATCGTGATCGCCCACATCGACTCCGGCGCCCAGTTCGACCACCCCGAGCTGGCCGCCAGTTACCGGGGCCGGAACCCGGACGGTTCCTACACCCACGACTACAACTGGTTCGACCCGGCGCGCGTCTGCCCGACCGCGGCGCCGTGCGACAACAACGGTCACGGCACGCACACCATGGGCACGATGGTCGGCGCGAACGGCATCGGCGTGGCGCCGGGCGCCAGGTGGATCGCCGCCAAGGGCTGCGAGGTCAACACCTGCACCGACGCCTCCCTGCTGGCGGCCGGGCAGTGGATGGTGCGGCCCACCGACCTCAACGGCCAGAACCCGCGCCCCGACCTGGCGCCGGACATCGTCAACAACTCCTGGGGCGGCACCGGGTTCGACCCCTTCTACCAGGACGTCGTCGAGGCGTGGCTGGCGGCCGGGATCTTCCCGGCCTTCTCCAACGGCAACGAGGGCCCCGCCTGCCGCAGCAGCGGCTCGCCCGGCCAGTACGTGACCGCGTACAGCGCGGGCGGCTTCGACGTCAACAACGCCCTGTACACCCGCTCCAGCAAGGGCGAGGGCGAGAACGGCGAGATCAAGCCGAACATCGCCGCCCCCGGCGTCAACGTGCGCTCCTCGACCCCCGGCGACGACTACGACGTCTACACCGGCACGTCGATGGCCTCGCCGCACGTGGCGGCCACGGTGGCGCTGATCTGGTCGGCGGCCCCGGGCCTGGCCGGTGACGTGGCGGCCACCCGGCCGCTGCTGGACACCACCGCCACGGACGTCTCCGACACCGCGTGCGGCGGCACCGCGGCCGACAACAACATCTGGGGCGAGGGCAGGCTCGACACCTACGCCGCCGTGCGGGCCGCCCCCGACGAGGGCCTGGGCGACCTGTCCGGCACGGTGACCGCAGGCGGCACGCCGGTCTCCGGCGCGACGGTCACCGTCACCGGCCCGCTGACCCGCACCGTGACGACGGGCGCGGACGGCACGTACGCCATCCCGCGCCTGCTGCCCGGCGCCTACGAGCTCAGCGCGCAGAAGTTCGGCCACGACCGGGCCACCGCGGCCGTCACGATCACCGCCGAGCAGGCCACGACCGCAGACGTGCCCATGACCGTCCAGCCGACGGGCGTGGTGTCCGGCACGGTCACCACGGCCGGCACGCCGGAGCCGGGCGCGACGGTGGCCGCCGCCGGCACGCCGGTGAGCGCGGTGACCGACGCCTCGGGCCGCTACACCATGACGCTGCCGCACGGCTCGTACGAGCTGCGGGTCACGCCGGCGTCCCGCTGCTCCAGCGCCGCGACCTCGGCCGTCACGGTGGCCGGGGACCTGGTCAAGGACGTCGAGCTGCCGCTGCGCGGCGACAACTTCGGCTACACCTGCCGGAGCGGCGCGCAGGCGTACGTGGCGGGCACCGAGAAGCTGGCGCTGACCGGCGACGACGAGGCCGTGCAGGTGACCCTGCCGTTCCCGGTCCCGTTCTACGGCACCGGCCAGGGCCGGGCGTGGATCGGCACGAACGGGTTCGTCACGTTCGCCGCCGACCGGATCACGACCGGCAGCAACGGCCGGCTGCCGACGTCGGGCACGCCGAACAACGCGGTGTACCCGTACTGGGACGACCTCATCGTGGACGCCCAGGCCGGGATCTACACGGCGGTGACCGGCACGGCGCCGCACCGGACGTTCGTGGTCGAGTGGCGCAACGTCACCTTCTACAACGAGGCGGCGCAGCGGGTGTCGTTCGCGGCGCTGCTGGGCGAGGACGGCTCGATCGGGTTCCGGTACAAGGACATCGAGAGCACGCGCGACCAGGGCGTCAGCGCCACGATCGGGGTCGAGAACGCGGCCGGCGACGACGCGCTGCTCTACTCCTACGAGCAGGCGGCGCTGAGCACCGGGCAGGGCGTGACGTTCACCGCCAGCCGGCACGGCCTGGTCACCGGTGCCGTCACCGACGCCAACGACGGCGAGCCCATCGCCGGGGCGACGGTGAAGGTGGGCGAGGTGGCCACGCTCACGACCGGCGCGGACGGCGCCTTCTACGGGCAGGTGCCGGCCGGGGACTACGACGTCGTGGTGTCCAAGGAGCACTACGGCACCTTCACCCAGCCCGTCACGGTGGCGCCCACGACGGTGACCCGGATCGACACGGCGCTGGTCACCGGCCGGGTGAGCGCGTCGGTGGCGGAGGTGACCGTGGTGCTGCCGGCCGAGTCCAGCCGCAGGCGCACGGTGGAGCTGACGAACCTGGGCACGCCGACGCCGTACACGGCGACCGGGGATTCCTGGTTCACGGTGACGCCGGCCGCCGGCGAGCTGGCCAAGGGGCAGGCGGTGCGCCTGGAGCTGGCGGTGTCGAGCGCCGGGGTCGCGCCCGGCACGTTCCGCGAGGGCAAGCTGCTCGTCAAGTCCGCCAGCGGGCGGCAGCCCACCATCGAGATCAAGGTGACGGTCGTGGTGCCGAAGCACCAGGTGGCCGTGGACGCCGGCGCGACCAGGAACTCCGTGGACGCCGCCGGTGACACCTGGACGCCGGACAGGAAGTACGTCCAGGGCGGCTACGGCTACCTGGCCACCCAGAACCGGACGCAGAGCACGTCCAGGACCATCGCGGGGACCGCCGACCAGGCCCTGTTCCGGACCGCCAGGGAGTCGATGCTGGAGTACCGGTTCGACAACGTCCCCGCCGGGACGTACACCGTGGAGCTGGACTTCGCCGAGATCAGGAACACCGCGATGGGCAAGCGGGTCTTCGACGTGCTGGTCGAGGGGCAGCTGGCGATCCCGGCGCTCGACCTGGCCCTGGAGGCGGGCACGTACACCGCCGTGAGCAGGCAGTACACGGTGAAGGTGACCGACGGGCAGCTCAACGTGCGGTTCGCGACCCGGCAGGGCGCGACGATCGTCAACGCGCTGCGCATCTCGGAGCGCCCGGACCGGGCCGCCCCGTGACCCCCGGGCCCGCCTCGCCGTCACGCGGGGCGGGCCCACCCTCGGGCCCTTCATCGGGCCCTTCATCCAGAACCGGGCGGCGGGCGAAGAAAGGGGCAAGGCAACACCCACACAAGGAGATCTGATGCGTAAGCAACTGGCGCTCGCCGCCGCCGTGCTCGGCGCGGGCGCGGTCCTGGCCTCGCCCGCGCAGGCTCACCACCGTGACGACGGCCCCCGCGTCACCGGCCTGACCACCGCGGGCGACCTGGTCACCTTCGACGCGGGCGACCCGCGCGACGTCAACCGGATCGGCCGGATCAGCGGCCTCAAGGACGACATGAAGGTCGTCGGCATCGACTACCGGGTACAGAACGGCAGGCTGTACGCGGTCGGCGACAAGGGCGGCATCTACACGCTGGACAACCGGGCCAGGGCCACCAAGGTGTCCCAGCTCACGGTCGCGCTCAACGGCAAGACCTTCGGTGTCGACTTCAACCCCGCCGCCAACCGGCTGCGCGTCATCAGCGACGCCGGCCAGAACCTGCGGCACAACCTCGACGACCCGAACGGCGCCCCCGCAGCGGGCATGACGGCCAACGACGGCGCGCTCACCAACCCGCCCGTGCCCCCCGCCACGGCCGGGGCGACCGCGACCGGCGTGACCGGCGCCGGCTACACCAACAACGACCTGGACGCCACCACCGCGACGACGCTGTTCGACGTGGACACCATGGCCGACCAGGTCTCGGCGCAGTCCCCCGCCAACGCCGGCAACCTGGCCCCCACCGGCAAGCTGGGCGTGGACGCGGCGACCGACGCCGGGTTCGACGTCCACAGCCGGCTCCGCGATGGCGTGACGGTGTCGAACACCGCCTACGCCACGCTCAAGGCCGGCGGCGCGTACCGCTTCCACACGGTGAACGTGCTGACCGGCAAGGCGGAGGTGGTTGGAACGTTCCCGTCCAACCGTCAGGTGAGTGACATCGCCGTCCAGCTCAGCTGATTGCGCAACGTATGCCCCCGGGCTACCGCACCCCGGCGGCATATGTTACTCGTTAGTACATGAGACGTGTGCGGCTCCAGCGTGACCTACCGGTGCCGATGCCCGACGGCGTCACGCTCCTGGCCGATCACTACGCCCCCGCCGGAGGCGGGCGGGCCCCCGTCATCCTGATGCGCTCCCCGTACGGCCGGCGCGGCCTGCTCGGCTGGTTCTACGGCCGCGGCTTCGCCCGCCAGGGCTTCCACGTCGTCATCCAGAGCTGCCGCGGCGGCTTCGGCTCCGGCGGCCTGCTCGACCCCCTCGGCGACGAGCACGACGACGGCCTGGCCACCGTGGCGTGGCTGCGCAAGCAACCCTGGTACGGTGGCTCGTTCGCGATGTTCGGCCCCTCCTACCTCGGCTACACCCAGTGGGCCATCGCGCCGTACGCCGGATCGGAGCTCAAGGCCATGGCCACGCAGATCACCGCCTCCCAGTTCAGGGACGCGGCCTACGTGGGCGGCGCGTTCGCGCTGGAGTCGGCGCTGAGCTGGACCACGCTCACCGACGGCATGTCCCGCCGCTTCGGCGGCGCCTCCGTGCTCACCGCGCCCCGGCTCACCCGCAGGGCGGTCCTGTCGGGCCGCCCGGTGGCGGAGCTCGACCTCGCCTCGGCCGGGCGTCCGCTGCCGTTCTACCAGGACCTGCTCACCCACCACGCCGACCCGGCCGTCCCCTACTGGGACCGGCGCGACTTCTCCCCGAAGGTCGGCGAGGTGGAGGCGGCGGTCACGATGCTGGGCGGCTGGTACGACGTGTTCCTGCCGTGGCAGCTCAAGGACTACGCGGCGCTGCGGGCGGCGGGGCGGCGGCCGTACCTGACGATCGGGCCCTGGTACCACATCGACAGCCGGCACGGCCGGCCCACGATGGCCGAGGCGTCGGCGTGGTTCCGCGCGCACCTGCTCGGCGACCACTCCCTGCTGCGGCCGGACCCCGTGCGGATCTACGTGACGGGCGCCGGGGAGTGGCGCGACCATCCCGACTGGCCGGTGCCCGGCATGCGGGAGCAGCGCTGGCACCTGCAGCACGGCTTCGGGCTCGGGACCGAGGGGCCGCTGGAGGCGGAGCCGGACCGCTTCCGCTACCACCCGGCCCATCCGACGCCGGTGATCGGCGGGCCGGTGCTGCTGGGCGACTCCAGGCCGCGCGACCAGCGGCGGCTGGAGCAGCGCCGCGACGTGCTGGTCTACAGCTCGGCCGCGCTGGACTCGGACGTGGAGATGATCGGCCCGGTACGCGCGGAGCTGTTCGTGCGCTCCAGCACCCCGTCCGTGGACGTGGTGGTGCGGGTGTGCGACGTGCACCCGGACGGGCGCTCGCTCAACGTGTGCGAGGGCGTGCGCCGCCTGCGGCCGGGCTCCGGACCCGGACCCGACGGTGAGGGCGTGCGCCGGGTCGGCGTCGACCTGTGGCCGATGGGGCACCGGTTCCGGCGCGACCACCGGATCCGGGTGCACGTGGCGGCGGGGGCGTACCCGACGATCGCCCGCAACCACGGCACCGGCGACCCCCTCGGCGCGGGCGGCGCGATGGTGCCCGCCGACGTCGAGGTGTTCCACTCCCCCGACCGCCCCTCGGCCGTGGTGCTGCCGCTGTGCGCGCCTCGAGGCTGATGTCGCTGGTCCTGCTGCTGCAGGGCCGGGGCGGGATGACGGCGGCCGAGCTGGCCAAGGAGCTGGAGGTCTCCGAGCGCACGGTGCACCGGGACGTGCTCGCGCTGTCGGAGGCGGGCGTGCCGGTCTACGCCGACCGGGGGCGGGGCGGCGGCTACCGGCTGGTCGACGGCTACCGGACCCGGCTGACCGGGCTGGACCGGGCCGAGGCGGAGGCGCTGTTCCTGTCGGGGGTGCCGGCCGCGCTGCGCGAGATGGGGCTGCAGGAGGTGGCGGCCACGGCCCGGCTGAAGGCCGCCGCCGCGCTCTCCCCCGCGCTGCAGGACGCGCCGTCTACCGCGGCGCAGCGCTTCCACCTGGACGCGCCGGGGTGGTTCGCCGGCGGTGACCCGCCGCCGGCCGCGCTGGCGCCGCTGGCCAGGGCCGTGTGGAGCGACCGGCGCGTCTCGGCCGTCTACAAGGGCAACGCGCGCACGCTGGAGCCGTACGGGCTGGTGCTCAAGGCGGGGGTCTGGTACCTGGCCGCCCGCCTCGGGACGCGGTTCCTGATCTTCCGGCTGCACCGGTTCGGCGAGATCTCCGTGCTGGACGAGCCGTTCGTCCGCGACGCCGACTTCGACCTGGCCGCCTTCTGGGCGGGGCAGTCGGCGGAGTTCAGCCGGTCGCTGCTGCGGGAGGTGATCACGCTGCGGCTCAGCGAGCGCGGCCTGCGGATGTTGCGGCACATCGCCGACCCGGCCGCGCTCGACGACGCGCTGGCCTCGCTCGGGCCGGACGGCACCGTGCGGCTGGCGGTGGAGTCGGTGCCGGTGGCGTACTCGCAGGTGCTGCGGTTCGGGCCGGAGGCGGAGGTGCTCGATCCGCCGGAGCTGCGGGCGATGGTCGCCGAGGCCGCCGCCCGCATGGCGCGCCTCTACCGGTAGGACTCCCAGCCGGTCTGGCCGTCCTTCTCGCGCACCTCGGTGATGAAGCTCCACACGCGCGGGCGGCTGCCGTCCACGTCCGTCAGCCCGTACGCCACGGCCAGCTCCTCGCTGCTGACCGACCTGCCCGACCAGCGCTGCCGGTCCGGGTCCTGGGCCAGGGCGGCCACGCCCCGGCCGACGTAGAGCGGCGTCTCGGAGACCATCCAGGCGATGTCCACCTTGGCCTCGCGCCAGTTGTCCTCGGTGACGCCGAAGTTGTCGAGCATGGCCTCCGAGCGCAGGAAGCCCGGCGTCACGGCCACGCCGGTGCCGCCGTGCGGGCGCAGCTCGTTCGACCAGGCGAACGCCAGCCGGTTCACCGACATCTTGGCCAGGTCGTAGTAGACGTTCTCCCGGTAGCGGGTCTCGTTGAACGACCAGGTTCCGTCGGTGACCTCGACCACGAGGCCGCCCTTCTCCTTGATCACCAGCGGCAGCAGGTGCCGGGCGCTGATGAGGTGCGTGTCGATCGCCAGCCGGAGCAGCCGCAGCCCCTTGTCCATGTCGTGTTTCCAGACCGGCGTGTCCCACTCCCAGAGGCCGTCGGCGCCCCACACGTCGTTGACCAGCACGTCGAGCCGCCCGTGCGCGGCCTCCACGCGCGTGGCCAGCGCCTCCACCTGGGCCGGGTCGAGGAAGTCGCAGGGGGCGGGGATGCCCGTCCCGCCGGCCGCGGTGACCAGCTCGGCCGTCTCCTCGATGGTCTCCGGCCGGTCCATCTCCGAGCGCCGCTCCCGCGTGCTCCTGCCCGCGCAGTAGACCGTCGCGCCGGCCTCCCCCAGGGCCACCGCGATGCCCCGTCCCGTTCCGCGGGTCGCGCCCGCCACCAAAGCAATCATGCGACCGATCGTGCCCGCGAAAGCCGACATCTCGTGTCATGTTTTTCGGTGAAACCCTGTGATAAGTAGGGAGTTACTATGAACAGCGAATTCGAGCTTCGCGGGGTCAACCACGTCGCGCTGGTCTGCTCGGACATGAAGCAGACCGTCGACTTCTACTCCGGCGTGCTGGGCATGCCGCTGATCAAGACCATCGAGCTGCCCATGGGCTGGGGGCAGCACTTCTTCTTCGACTGCGGGGGCGGCAACGCGCTGGCCTTCTTCTGGTTCCCCGACGCTCCCGACGGGGTGCCCGGCGTGTCGGCGCCGAAGAACCTGCCCGACCGCGGCGAGCTGCTGTCGGCCGTCGGCTCCATGAACCACATCGCCTTCGACGTGCCGCCGGAGAGGATCGAGGAATACCGCGAGCGGCTCGTCGCCAAGGGCATCGACGTGGGCGTGCTGCTCAACCACGACGACAGCGAGTTCGGCGTGGCCCCCGAGATGCACGACGGCGTGTTCGTCAGGTCGATCTACTTCAAGGACCCCGACGGCGTGCTGGTCGAGTTCGCCGCCTGGACGCGCCGGGTCGGGCGGCCGGGCGACGTCACGCACGAGCCGAAGACCGCCGCCGACCGGACCGTGTGATGCCGCGGCTGCGCCAGGTGCCGCGGGAGGAGATGACCGACCCGGTCGTCACGTTCTTCCACGACCGCCTGCTCTCCCCCGGCCGGCAGGGCACGGCCACCGGCTCGCCGGGCGACTGGTGGACGGTGTTCGCGCTCGATCCGAAGATCTTCCGGCACTGCGTTAAGGGTTTCCGGCTCTACCGGGAGATGACGCTCGACCCCGTGCTGCGCGAGCTGGGCCAGACCAGGGCGGGCTGGGCGAGGCAGAGCCAGTTCGTCTTCTCCCAGCACTGCAAGCAGCTGCGGGCGCTCGGCGTCCCGGAGGAGAAGGTGCGGGCGGTCGAGCACTGGGCGGTCAGCGACCTGTTCGGCGAGCTGGAGCGGGCCGTGCTGGCCTACGCCGACGCGCTGGCGCTGGACGGCGGGCGGGTGCACGACGCGGTGTTCGCCGTGCTCAAGGCGCATCTGCCGGACGAGCAGATCCTGGAGCTGACCTACGCGATCTGCCTGTACGAGATGCACGCCACCATGTCGCGGGCGCTGCGGCTGGAGTTCGACGACCGGCCGGAACCCATCGTCGAGGTGCCCGCGCCCGAGGGGTACGGCACCCAGGACATCGCCGACGAGCTCGCCGGCGACCCCACCGGCGACGCGACCATTGGGCGCGAGTAATCGACCATTCGCCGATCGGCGATCCCGTTCACCCCGTGACCGTCGTTACTGTGCATCCGGCGACCCCTGACCCTGGTCTCACATGCCGAGACACCATCTCGACATTTAGGCCAAACCGTAACATTGCGGACATTGGGTTTAATACTCCCGTAAAGCTAATCTCCCTCCATTGACTAGATGTCAGGGCCCGGTCACAACCGGCTCCTGATCCACCTATCGGAGGGTCGATGACTACCGGGGAACCCGGGCAGCCGCGCACCGACCGCAGCCCGTGGAACTGGCTGCTGGTCCTGCCTATCGTGCTGCCGCTGTTGACGTTCCTGTTCAACGCCGACGAGCCGCGCCTGATGGGCTTCCCGCTCTTCTACTGGCTGCAGATCGCCTTCATCGTCGTCGGCGTCGTGTCCACGACCATCGTCTACAGGATGACCAAGTGAGCGGGCACACGACCGAGCTGGTCGTCTTCATCCTGCTGTTCCTGCTGGTCAGCGGCATGGGCTTCGTGGCCGCCCGCTGGCGGCGGCCCAACGACCTGGCCAGCCTCAACGAGTGGGGGCTCGGCGGTCGCAGCTTCGGCTCGTGGATCACCTGGTTCCTGATCGGCGGCGACCTGTACACCGCCTACACCTTCGTGGCGGTGCCGGCGCTGGTGTTCAGCTCCGGGGCGCTCGGCTTCTACGCGCTGCCGTACACCGTGGTGGTCTACCCGCTGGTGTTCCTGGTGCTGGCGCGGATGTGGTCGGTGTCGCACGTGCACGGGTTCGTCACGCCGGCCGACTTCGTCCGGGCCCGGTTCGGGTCGCCGACGCTGGCGCTGGTCATCGCGATCACCGGTCTGGTGGCCACGATGCCGTACATCGCGCTGCAGCTCGTCGGCATCGAGGCGGTGCTCAAGGCGATGGGCATCACCGGGCACCTGCCGATCATCATCGCGTTCGCGATCCTGGCGGCGTACACCTACCAGTCCGGCCTGCGCGCCCCCGCGCTGATCGCGTTCGTGAAGGACGCGCTGATCTACATCGTGATCCTGGCGGCGATCATCTACATCCCGGCCAAGCTGGGGGGCTGGGACTCGATCTTCGACGCGGCCAAGGCCAAGTTCGACGCCAGCCCCAATCCGGCGGACGGCGTCATCCTGAACGCCAACAACCAGCTGCAGTACATCACGCTGGCCTTCGGCTCGGCGCTGGCGCTGTTCCTCTACCCGCACAGCCTCACCGGCGTGCTGGCCTCCAAGAACCGCAACGTCATCAAGCGCAACATGTCGGCGCTGCCCGCCTACAGCCTCGTGCTGGGCCTGATCGCGCTGCTCGGCTTCATGGCGATCGCGGCGGGCACCAAGCCGGTCACGGCCGGCGGCAAGACCGACACGAACACGATCGTGCCGGTGCTGTTCGACCAGATGTTCCCCGACTGGTTCACCGGCGTGGCCTACGCCGCCATCGGCATCGGCGCGCTCGTCCCGGCGGCGATCATGTCGATCGCCGCGGCGAACCTGTTCACCCGCAACATCTACCGCGAATACCTCAACAAGGACGCCACCGACGCCCAGGAGGCCAAGGTCTCCAAGCTGGTGTCGCTGGTGGTCAAGGTGGGCGCGGTGCTGTGCATCCTGCTGCTCGACCCGCAGTTCTCGATCGACCTGCAGCTCATCGGCGGCGTGATCATCCTGCAGACGCTGCCGTCGGTGGGTCTGGGCCTCTACACCCGCTGGTTCCACAAGGGCGGCCTGATCGCGGGCTGGGCGGCCGGCCTGGCGGCGGGCATGTGGATGCTCTACCTCATCCCGAACCCGGCCAACGGCAAGCAGCACTTCGGCGGCTCGGCGTTCGGGCTGGCGAACCTGGGCTTCGACACCAAGATGACGATCTACGCCGGGTTCCTGGCGCTGGGCGTCAACCTGATCGTGGCGGCCGTGGGCACGCTGATCTTCCGGGCCGCCAAGGTGGCCGACGGGAAGGACGCGACCGCCCGGAACGACTACTTCGCCGACGAGGGCGACCCGGAGGTCAAGGACCTGGATCTGACCGGCTCCCACTGACCTCACCCGGATAGGCGGGGTTGGCCACCTCCAGCTTCGCGCGTACCGCCTGTTCGAGGGCGGTCACGAGGGCCGCGTCGTCCGCGACGCGGCCCTCCCGGATGGCGGCGGCCAGCTCGGCGTCGCCCGCCACGCCCAGCTCCGCCAGGCGGGCGGCGTGCCGCTCGGCCTGCTCGGGGCCGAGCTCGATCTCCCGCTCCACCATGCCGAGCACGTTGATGGCGACGCGCGTGTGGTAGCGGACCCGGCCGTCGACCGCCGGGAGCACATCGGTCTGGAGGAAGTCGCGCACGGCGGCCACGAGCTCGGCCGCGGTGGGGACGTCGTGCGGATCGGTACGCCTCACAGCACCTCCTTAGCAGACCGGGACCCCGCTCCCCAAGCGGATCCGGCTACCAGGCGGAATGTCGCTTTTATCGGCATCCGATCATGTACCGACTAATCTGCGCACATGCACACTCAGTCCCCCGCCGCACCCGCCCCGGTGCTCGGGCCGAGGCTCATCCGGGCCGAGGTCCTCGTCGTGTTCTCGGTCTCGCTCGGCGCCAGCGCTCTGGTGGCGCTCGTGCGGCTGATCGGTGCGCTCACGGCGCCGCGGGAGCTCAAGGGCCAGCAGGCGGTGCTCGTCGGATCGATGGCGCCCGACCGGCCCTGGCTGGACCTGGCGCTGCAGCTCGTCCAGATCGCGATCTCGGTGGCGCCGGTGGGGCTGGTGGCGTACCTGCTGGTGCGCTCCGGGGAGTCGCTGCGGACGATCGGCGCCGACCTGCGCCGGCCCGGGGGCGACCTGGCGCGCGGGGCGGCGCTGGCGGCCGCGATCGGCGGCTCCGGGCTGGCGTTCTACCTGGCGGTGTGGGCGGCGGGGGTGAACCTGACCGTCGTGCCCGGGCAGCTGCCCGAGGTGTGGTGGCAGGTGCCGGTGCTGCTGCTGGCGGCGGCGCAGAACGGCGTGCTGGAGGAGGTGCTGGTCGCCGGCTACCTGCTGCACCGGCTCGGGCAGGCCGGGTGGTCGCCGTGGAAGGCCGTGGTGGTGTCGTCGCTGCTGCGCGGGTCGTACCACCTGTACCAGGGGTTCGGCGGGTTCGTCGGGAACGTGGTGATGGGGCTGGTGTTCGGGCGGCTGTACCAGCGGTGGGGGCGGGCCATGCCGCTGGTGGTCGCGCACACGCTCATCGACGCCGTCGCCTTCGTCGGGTACGCCTTCCTGCACGGCCGGGTCAGCTGGCTGCCCTGATCGGCCGCCGCGCCACCGTTGACCGCCGCCGGGGTTTCGGGATGGGATCGTTTCATGACCTTCGCCATCCCCGACGGCGTACGCCCGATCCGCGATGCCGTGTACGCGTTCATGACCGAGCGGGTCGAGCCCGCCGAGCCCGTCCTGCACGCGGGCGGGCCGGCGGCCGCGACGGCGCTGGAGGAGCTGCGGGCGGAGGCCAGGAAGGAGGGCCTGTGGGCGCTCGGCCACCCCCGCGAGCTGGGCGGCGGCGGGCTGCCGTTCCTCGACTACGTCTACGTCAACGAGGTGCAGGGCCGCAGCGAGTACGGCCAGCTCGCGCTGGGCACCTACACCCTCCAGGACTCCCTGATGCTGCACGAGCACGCCTCGCCCGAGCAGCGGGAGCGCTACCTGGAACCGCTGGTGCGCGGCGACATCTCGCCGAGCTTCGCGATGACCGAGCCGAGCGTCTCCAGCAGCGACCCGACGCAGATCGGCACGGCCGCGGTGCTCGACGGGGACGAGTGGGTGATCAACGGCCACAAGTGGTTCACGACCGGGGCGTCGCGGGCGGCGTACACGACCGTGATGTGCAGGACCGAGCCGGACGCGCCACCCCACCTGGCCTTCTCCATGATCCTGGTGCCGACGGACACCCCCGGCTACACGATCGTGCGCGAGACGCCGGTGCTGGGCCTCGACGGGGCGCACTGCGAGGTGCGCTACGAGGACGTCCGCGTGCCGGCGTCCAACCTGCTCGGGCCGCGCGGGCAGGGGTTCGTCATCGCGCAGAGGCGGCTCGGGCCCGGGCGGATCTTCCACTGCATGCGGTGGCTGGGGCAGGCGCAGCGGGCCTTCGACCTGATGTGCCGGCGGCTGCACGAGCGCACCGCCTTCGGGGAGCCGCTGGCCGCCAAGCAGCTCATGCGCCAGCACGTGTTCGACTCCTACGCCGAGATCCAGTCCGCCCGCCTCCTCACGCTGCACGCCGCCGAGGCGATCGACGCGGGCTCGCAGGCCCGGGTGGAGATCGGGGCGATCAAGGTGGTGGGCGCGCGGATGCTGCACAACGTGATCGACCGGGCCATCCAGGTGTACGGCGCCGCCGGCCTGACCCCCGACACGCCGCTGGACCGGATGTACCGGCACGCGCGGGCGGGGCGCATCTACGACGGGCCCGACGAGGTGCACATCGACTCGGTGGGGCGGCGGATCCTGGGCTCGTACGCGGCGGGCGGCACCTGGGAGTTCGGCCGCCGATGACCGACCCGCGAACGATCACCCGCGAGGTGTTCGGGGCCGGGGCGGCGATCGGGTCCTGCGCCCGGCTGCCCGGCGGGGCCTCGCGGGAGACCTGGGCCCTCGACGTCGTCACCCAGGACGGCGGCAGGCACGAGCTGATCCTGCGGCTCGACTCGCCCGGCGCCCCCACGGAGGCGGGTTCCGGCCTGGCCGCCGAGGCGGGGCTGATGCGGGCCGCCGCCGGGGCCGGCGTGCCGGTGCCGCGAATCATCGCCTGCGGGGAGTCGTACATCCTCATGACCCGCGTCCCCGGCGAGACGATCCCGCGCAAGATCCTGCGCGACGACGCCTACGCGGCGGCGCGGCCCCGGCTGGCCCGGCAGTGCGGGCAGGCGCTGGCCGCCATCCACCGCATGCCGCTGTCGGCGGTCCCGGTGACGGAGGATCAGGGGCAGGACCCGCTGCTGCGCTGGCGGGACGTGCTGGACCAGCTCGGCGAGCCGCATCCGGTGTTCGAGCTGGCGTTGCGGCGGCTGGCCGCAACCCGCCCGCGCAGCCGGCGGCCGACGGTCGTGCACGGCGACTTCCGCAACGGCAACCTCATCGTCGGGCCCGAGGGGATCAGGGCGGTGCTCGACTGGGAGCTGGCGCACACCGGCGACCCGCTGGAGGACCTGGGCTGGCTGTGCGTGAAGGCGTGGCGGTTCGGCTCCGAGCTGCCGGTGGGCGGGTTCGGCGACTACAGCGACCTCATCCACGCCTACGAGGAGGCCGGCGGGCAGGCGGTCGACCGTGACGCGCTGCGCTGGTGGGAGACGTTCGGCGTGCTGAAGTGGGGCATCATCTGCGTCATGCAGACCATGCGGCACCTGCGCGGCGGCGCTCGGTCGGTCGAGCTGGCCGCGATCGGGCGGCGGGTGTGCGAGAACGAGTGGGACCTGCTGCGGCTGCTGCGGGAAAACCCGTTGCCTGGCCGCCCCTCCTGACCGCACGCTTGGTCGGTGACCATCCTGCGAGCTTCCCATCTGGTCAAGCGGTTCGGGGCGGTCACGGCCGTTCGCGACGTGAGCCTGACCGTCGGTGAGGGCGAGGTCGTCGCGCTGCTCGGCCCCAACGGCGCGGGCAAGTCGACCACCCTGCACATGCTGCTCGGCCTGATCACCCCCGACGCGGGCACCATCGAGATGTTCGGCATGGAGCTGGCCCGGCACCGGGTCGAGGTCCTGAGCCAGGTCAACTTCGCCGCGAGCTACGTGGACCTGCCCGGGGTGCTGCGCGTGCACGAGGTGCTCGACGCCTTCGCCCGCCTGTACGCGGTGCGCCGCCCCCGCCTGCGGGTGGACGAGCTGATCGAGCTGTTCGAGCTGGGCCCGATCAGCAGGCGGCAGGTGATGGCGCTGTCGTCCGGCCAGCGCACCCGCGTGCAGCTGGCAAAGGCTCTGCTCAACGCGCCCCGGCTGCTGGTGCTCGACGAGCCCACGGCCAACCTCGACCCCGACGCCGGCGACCGGATCCGGGGCCTGCTGTCCCGCGTGGCCGGGGAGAGCGGCAGCTCCATGCTGATCACCTCGCACAACATGCGGGAGGTCGAGCGCATGTGCCACCGGATCCACTTCCTGTCCGGGGGCGAGATCGTGGCGGCCGGCAGCGCGGCGGAGCTGGCCGGGCACTACGGTGCCGAGGACCTGGAAGAGGTGTTTCTCAAGGTGGCCCGCGGATGACGTACCTGACCCTGCCCCCGTTGAGCCTGGCCGCCCGGCGCACCCGGGTGCTGGGCGTGGTCCGCCGTGACTTCGCGGCGCTGCGGCGCAGCCCGGTCCGGGTATTCGAGATCCTGTTCTGGCCGACGGTCGAGCTGGTGCTGTGGGGGTTCGTCACGTCGTTCCTGCAGACGCAGCGGGTGCCGTTCGTGGTGTCGTTCCTGCTCGGCGCGGTGCTGCTGTGGCAGGTCCTGCAGAAGGCCAGCAACGAGATCTCGATCGCCTTCCTCGAGGACATCTGGTCGCGCAACCTGCTCAACGTGCAGGTCAGCCCGCTGTCCAGCGTCGAATACCTGGTGGGGCTGGTGCTGTTCTCGCTGGGCAAGGTGGCCTTCGCGGTGGCGGTGATGGCCGGGCTGGCCTACGCCCTGTACGGGTTCGGGGTGAACGCCATGGGGGTGGGGCTGGTGCCGTTCATGGGGGTGCTGCTCATGCTGGGCTGGTCGCTGGGGCTGGTCGGCATCGCGGCGGTGCTCCGCTTCGGCGAGAAGGCGCAGGTGATCGCCTGGTCGCTGGTGTTCGTGGTGCAGCCGCTGGCCGGGATCTTCTACCCGATCTCGGTGCTGCCGGCGCCGCTGCAGACGGCGGCCTGGTTCCTGCCGGCCTCGCACGTGTTCGAGGGCATGCGCACGGTCATGGCGGGCGGGGCGGTGCCGTGGGACCGGCTGGCCTGGGCGAGCGCCATCAACGTCGGCTATCTGGCCGGGACGCTGGGGTTGTTCGCGTGGGCCCTCAGCTATGCCCGGCGCCGCGGGCGGCTGTCGCGCTTCGGGGAGTGACCCGCCGGGGCGCCGGCCCTTCCGGCCGGGGAGCGACCGCGGCGGCGATCACGTCCACCAGGCCCTCCACCACCTGCGCCCGGTCCACCTCCCGGTGGTCGAGCCACCAGTCGCCGGTCGTCTGCACCATGCCGACGAAGGCGTGCCCGAGCACCTGGGCGCGCACCGGGTCGGGCACCACCCGCTCGGCGGCCAGCATGCCGCCGAGCTCCTCCCCCAGGCTGCGCACCAGCGAGGTCATGTGGGAGCGGACCCTGCTGTCCTCGGCGCCGGCCCGGTGGAACAGGAACCGGTAGAGGTTGAGGTTGGCCGAGACCAGGTCGAGGTAGACGTCGATGGCCGACCTGGCCCGCTCGCGCAGGTCGGGCCCCGCCGCGGCGAACTCGGGCCGGAGCTGGGCGATGACCTTGCGCACGTGCCGGTCGGCCAGGGCCTGGTAGAGGCCGTGCTTGTCGCCGAAGTGGCGGTAGAGGATGGGCTTGGTGATGCCCGCCTCGGCGGCGATGGCCGCCATCGAGACGCCGGGGCCCTCCTTCATGATGACCCGGTCGGCCGCGTCGAGCAGCGCACTGCGCCGATCCGGATCCCGCCCGTTCACCTGTCCAGGATAGATCGCAGGCGGGCCGGGAGCACCGCCGAGAGCACCAGGACGGCGCCGATGAGCGCGTACAGGCCGCCCGTCCCGGCCAGGGTGCCGGGCGGCTCGCCCAGCTCCGCCCACGGCACGCCGTCCGGCGGGGACCACGGCAGCCCGCCGGTCCGCGCCCAGGGCAGGGTGGCGGCCACGCCGACCGCGGCGTCCAGGTCGAGGGCGAACAGCACGCCCGCCGCGGCCAGGGGCACCCCGCAGCCGAGGGCGGCCGCGGGCCAGGCGGTGAGGAGGGTGACGAGCACGGCCACCGCCGCCAGGTAGCCCAGGCCGGCGGGCGCGGGGCCGAACGCGGCGGCGCCCGTGCGCAGCGCCCTGGCGGCGGCCTCGGTGAGGTAGTAGACGGGGACGATCGCCGCGAGGCCGGCGGCGGCTCCCATGAGGTGGCGGGCTCGCCGGTCGCGCATGCTCCCCTCCCCTGTGCTCGCCCGCGCCCGGGCCCGTGCGTGCCGGGGAGATCGCGAGTTTCGGACGCCCACCTTAGCCGTCCGGTCCGCGCCGCACGCGGGAACGGGGGAAGGTCCGCCCTGTTCAGGCGTTGTGGCGTTCCCGGTGGAGAGTGTGGCCGGCGCCGCGCAGGCCGGCGGTCGCGACCACCCGGCTGATGTCGGTGGGGGTCAGCAGGCCGATCAGGTGCCCGCTCCCGTCGAGGACGACCGCGCGCCCGTCCGTGCAGCCGCCCATCCGGCCCAGCAAGTCCGTCAGCGGCTCGTCCGGGCCGGAGCGCGGCACCTCGTCCGGCGGGCAGGCGATGTCGCTCAGCCTCTTCGCGGCGCGGTCCTGCGGGGGCACCCTGCGGATGCGGTTGAGCGTCACCAGCCCGGTGAACACGCCGTCGTCGTCCACCAGCGGGTACGTGGACAGCCGCCGGTGCATCACGACCTGGTCGATCAGCTCCGCCACGGTCTGGCCGGGGTGCGCGACGACGGGCCGGGCCGACATCACGTCGCCGACCCGCAGGCCGTACAGCAGGGTGCCGAGCCGGGTCTGCTGCTCCTCGGCGGTGGCGGCGTTGACCAGGAACAGGCCGATCAGGACCAGCCACAGCCCTTCGAAGCCGAGGCCGGTGACGACCTGCAGGAAGCCCAGGGCGATGAGCACGTACCCGAAGACCCGGCCGGCGCGGGCCGCGGCGATCGCCGCCCTGGCGCGGTCCCGCCAGCGCGCCCACAGGGCCGCGCGCAGGACCCGCCCGCCGTCCAGCGGCGCGGCCGGGATGAGGTTGAACACCGCGAGCAGCACGTTCACCCCGGCCAGGTACAGGAACACGCCGGCGGGCAGCGACGTCCCCGTCATGGCGGAGAGCAGCACCGCCATGGCGCCGAACAGCACCCCCACCAGCAGGCTCGTCACGGGGCCCACGGCGGCGATCCTCAGGTCGGCGCCGGGCGTGCGGGGCTGGCCGCGCAGTTCGGCGACGCCGCCGAGCAGCCACAGGGTGATGTGCGCCACCTCGATGCCGTGGCGGCGGGCCGTCACGGCGTGGGCCAGCTCGTGGGCGAGCAGGGACCCCAGGAACAGCACGGCCGAGGTCAGCCCGGCCAGCAGGTACTCCACGGGGGAGCGGCCGGGGAAGACCGCGGGGAAGCGCCCGTAGGCCAGCCCCACGACCAGGATGACGACGATGACCAGCACGCTGACGTTGAGCCCGACCTGGACTCCGCCGATGCGGCCCAGAGAGATGGAGGAGCGCATCTTTCCTCCTGCGGATGGATGTCCGCCCTCCCTTACCCGCGCATCGCCCCTGGTCACGCGGATGGTCGGGTGTTTCTCGTCACTCGGGCGGTTTCTCCACGGTCAGTGCGCCTCGCCGGGAGGCGCCGCCGGCAGCGGCTTCTTGTGCCCGCTATCCAGACTCCTGACCGATAGCTCCGGAATTGCCGTGGTTGTCCATTGATGTCATGGGTAGACGGGCGTGACGGGCGATACCTGAGGGGAGGATCGATGACTACGGGTGATTATTGGCATTACGGCTACGGCCCGATGGATGATCTGCTGGCCAGGTTCTTCGGGCTCGGCCCACCGGCGTTCCCCCGTCGCGTGGACATCGGGCGGTTGCTCAGCGAGGACGCGATCGAGTTGCTGCGGACGGCGGCGGAGAAGGCGGCCGAGTGGGGCGCCGACTACCTCGACACCGAGCATCTTTTGTGGGCCGCCACGCAGGTGGAGGCGACCCGGAGGCAGCTGGAGCAGGCGGGAGCCGATCCGGCGGCGCTGGCGGGAGAGGTTGAGCAGGCCGTCGAGCAGGGCGAGCCGCGCCAGGGCCCCATGCCGCTGGCCCCGGCGGCCAAGCGGGCGCTGCTGGACGCCCGGCAGGTGGCGCACGCCACCGGCGCGTCGTACATCGGGGCGCAGCACCTGGTGCTCGCCCTGGCGGCCAACCCCCAGTCGACGGCGGGCCGGCTGCTGCGCGGGGCGCGCGTCACCCCGCAGTCGTTCGCGCCGGAGGGCACGGGGAGCGCCGAGCCGCTGGCGGGCCAGCAGCCGCCGCCCAGCAGCACCCCCACCCTCGACCAGTACGGCCGGGATCTGACGGCCGTCGCCCGGGAGGGCGCGATCGACCCCGTGGTCGGCCGCGACAACGAGATCATGCAGGCGGTGGAGGTGCTGTCGAGGCGGACCAAGAACAACCCGGCCCTGCTGGGCGAGCCGGGCGTCGGCAAGACCGCGATCGTCGAGGGGCTGGCGCAGCACATCGTGGACGGCGAGGTGCCCGACACGCTCAAGGACAAGCGCGTGGTCCAGGTGGACCTGGCCGGGATGGTGGCGGGCACGAAGTACCGCGGCGAGTTCGAGGAGCGCCTGACCAAGGTCATGGAGGAGATCCGCGCGAACCGCGAGGAGCTCGTCATCTTCATCGACGAGCTGCACACCGTCGTGGGCGCGGGCGGCGGGGAGGGCTCCATCGACGCCGCGAACATGCTCAAGCCCGCCCTGTCCCGCGGCGAGCTGCACGTGATCGGCGCCACCACGCTGGAGGAGTATCGCCGGCACGTCGAGAAGGACGCCGCGCTGGAGCGGCGCTTCCAGCCCATCCTGGTGCCCGAGCCGAGCGTCGCCGACGCCATCGAGATCCTGCGCGGCCTGCGCGACCGGTACGAGGCCCACCACCAGGTCAAGTTCACCGACGACGCGCTCGTCGCCGCGGCCGAGCTGTCCGACCGCTACGTCTCCGACCGGTTCCTGCCCGACAAGGCCATCGACCTGATGGACCAGGCGGGCGCCCGGGTGGCGCTGCAGACCAGGACCACCCCGGCCGGCACCCGCGAGCTGGAGGAGGAGCTGGAGCACCGGCAGCGGGAGAAGCAGCAGGCGGTGGAGTCCGAGGACTACGAACGCGCCCGCGAGCTGCGCGACGAGATCGCCGGCCTGCAGTCCCGCGTCGGGCAGGCCCGCGGCTGCCGGCGCGGGGTCGCCGAGGTCACCCCGAACGAGATCGCCGAGGTGGTCTCCCGCGCCACCGGCATCCCCGTCTCCCAGCTCACCCAGGAGGAGAAGGACCGGCTGCTGGCCCTGGAGGAGCACCTGCACCAGCGGGTGATCGGCCAGGACGAGGCGGTCGCGGCGGTGTCCGAGGCGGTACGCCGCTCCCGGGCCGGGATGAGCGACCCCGACCGGCCCATCGGCTCCTTCCTGTTCCTCGGGCCCACCGGGGTCGGCAAGACGGAGCTGGCCCGCGCGCTGGCCGAGTCGCTGTTCGGCGAGCAGGAGCGGATGATCCGGCTCGACATGAGCGAGTTCCAGGAGCGGCACACCGTCTCCCGGCTGGTCGGCGCCCCGCCGGGATACGTCGGCTACGAGGAGGCGGGCCAGCTCACCGAGCAGGTGCGGCGCAAGCCGTACTCGGTCCTGCTGCTGGACGAGATCGAGAAGGCCCACCCCGACGTGTTCAACCTGCTGCTGCAGGTGCTGGACGACGGGCGGCTGACCGACGCGCAGGGCCGTACGGTGGACTTCCGGAACACCGTGCTGATCATGACCTCCAACCTGGGCGCGGACCTCATCATGTCCCATCCGGGCGAGGCCGCCCGGGGGCTGCGCGGCCAGCTCATGCGGCTGCTGCAGATGCGGTTCAGGCCGGAGTTCCTCAACCGGGTCGACGAGATCATCGTCTTCCGCGGCCTCGACGCCGAGCAGCTCCGGCAGATCACCGTCCTGCTGCTGGAGGACACCCGGCGACGGCTGCACGCCCAGGGCGTCGTGCTGGAGCTCGAGCCGGCGGCCGTGGACTGGCTGGCGCACGAGGGGTACCAGCCGCACTTCGGGGCCCGGCCGCTGCGCCGGACGATCCAGCGCAAGCTCGACAACACGCTGTCGCGGCTGCTGCTGGACGGCACGCTGAGGCGGGACCAGCGCGCGCACATCGGCGTCAGGGACGGCGATCTCGCCATCACCGTGCTCGACCCGGGGACCGAGCCCGGGCCGGACGTCGAGCCGCACGTCGTGGCCCGGCCCGAACCGCGCCTCCCCGAGGAGGACCAGCCGGACCTGACCGGCCCCTACCTGTGACCGGCCTCGTTGACGACGCTCATGGGAACTCTGCGGCGGATCCGCCGGCTGGCCGCGGACACGCCGGCGCGCCGGGATCGCCAGGTCGACCTGCTGCGCGCGGTCGCGATCGCGGCCGTGGTCATGGGCCACTGGCTGGTCGTGTACGTGAGCGACGACGGCGGCCTGCACGGCGGCAGCGCCCTCGAGACCGTGCCCTGGACCCGGCCGCTGACCTGGCTGTTCCAGGTCATGCCGATCTTCTTCCTGGTCGGCGGCTTCGCCAACGCGGCCTCCTTCACCTCCCATCGGGACGGCGGCGGCACCGCGTCGAGCTGGATCCTGCGGCGTACCGACCGGCTCGTCCGGCCCACCACGGCGCTGCTCGGCGTGCTGACCGTGGCCGCCCTGTCGGCGCGGACGCTGGGCGCCGATTCCGCGCTGATCGGGATGGGCGTCTGGGCGGCGGCGATCCCGCTGTGGTTCCTCGTGGTCTACCTGGCCGTCGTGGTGCTGACCCCGCTCACGCATGCCCTGCACCGCCGGTACGGCCTGGTCGTGCCGGTCGTGCTGGCCGTCCTCGTCGGCGTGGGTGACGCGGCGCGGATGGTGTGGCACATTCCGTACGTCGACCAGGGGAACTTCCTGTTCGCCTGGCTGGCCGTCCACCAGGCCGGCTTCGCCTGGCAGGACGGGCGCCTGCCCGCCCGGCGATCCGTCGCGCTGCCGCTCGTCCTCGGCGGGCTCGCCGCGCTGGTGGCGCTGACCGTGCCCGGCCCGTACCCGATCAGCATGGTGGGGGTGAACACCTCTCCGCCCAGCCTGGCGCTGCTGGCGCTGGCCGTCGCGCAGACGGGTCTGGCCATGTGGCTGCAGGACCCGGTCAACCGGTGGCTGCGGCGGCTGCGCCCGTGGACGGTGGTGGTCGCGGTCAACTCCGTGATCATGACGTTGTTCCTGTGGCACATGACGGCCGCCGTGCTGGGGGTGCTGGCGCTGTATCCGACGGGGGTGCTGCCGGACCCGCCGGCCGGTTCGACGGCCTGGGTGCTGCTGCGGGTGCCGTGGATCGTCGTGCTGGCCCTGATCCTCGGGGTGCTGGTGGCGGTGTTCGGGCCCATCGAGCAGCGCTCCGGTCCGCTGCCCGATCCCCGCGCCGCGCCGGTCGTGCCGGCGCTGGCCGGGACGGCGGGGGTGCTGGGCGGGCTGCTCGGCGCCGCGTCGGCCGGTCCGGGCGACCACGGCGTGGCCGGGCTGCCCACCCCGGCACTGGTCGCCTACTTCGCCGGGGCCGCCGTCCTGCGCCACGCCCGTCGTCGCAGGTCAACGCACCCGCCGCTGGTGTGAGACGGCCGGAAGTGGGTAGTGGGAGGCGGGCGACGGGAGAAGGTCCCGTCAACGCAATCGGGAGGTGATGTCACCGATGACCCGCGAGATGGAGCGGCATCCCGACATCATCAGCATGCGGGAGAGGTACGAGGTAGCCGCGGCCAATCCGGCGGTTCAAGCGGCGGACGGGCTGACCCTGCTGGCCGGGCTCTTCCTGGCGCTGTCGCCGTGGATCGTGGGATTCACCAACCTCGGGGCGCTCACCGTGAACAACCTGGTCACCGGGATCGCCGTGGCACTGCTGGCGCTGGGCTTCAGCTCGGCGTACGGCCGCACCTACGGCATCGCGTGGACCGCACCCCTCATCGGGGTGTGGACCATCCTGGCGCCCTGGGTGATCAGGGGTGAGACGAACACGTCGGGAATCATCACGAATGTCATAGTCGGCGCGATCATCCTCATTCTGGGCCTGGTCACGTGCGGCATGGGCATGACGCGAAGGCGGTGAGAATAGGGCCGGCCCACGGACCGGCCCTCCATCTCAGCGCATGTCCACTCAGCGCATGTCCACTCAGCGCATGTCCACTCAGCGCATGTCCACGGTGAGCAGGCCGTCCTCCCACGCCGCCGTGGTGCCGAGCCTGGCGCACGCGCCGATGAAACGCCGGCCGAGCCAGTCGCGCTCCTCGCCGGTGGCCAGGAGGGTGTGGCAGTAGTCCAGCTTGAGCGGCACGGCGCGCAGCCGTACCGGGCCGAGCTCGTCGATGGTCACCAGGAACAGCAGCGACAGATCGTTGCGCAGGTCCGGATCCACCAGGTAGTCGTCGAGGAAGTCCCCCATGTCGTACAGGACGGGCGGGGCGACTCCGTGCGGGACGTGCGCGGAGTGGCCGGCGATCAGCGTGGCTCCCGCGTCGGCCAGGATCGTGGCCGCCGCGCGGACGTACGGCAGCGGGCCGCTCGTCATGTTGGGGCCCCAGTGGGGGCTGACCAGCACGACGTCCACCTCCGTACGCGCTCGCGCCACCGTGTCCGTCAGCCAGGCCGGGACGCCGGCCTGCAGGTCGGCGTAGGCCACGCCGGGCCGGTCGGGGGTGGCGGCGTAGTCCGGGGGGTGGTCGGTGACGGAGATGACGGCTATGCGCAGCCCGTTCACGACCAGCACGACCGGCTCGCGCGCCCGCTCCAGGTCGCCGCCCGCGCCCGCCACGCGGATCTCGGCGCGTTCGAGCAGGGCACGGGTGTCCAGCAGCGCTTCGTGGCCGTAGTCCAGGGCATGGTTGTTGGCCAGCGTGACACAGCTGACGCCGAGCTCGGCGAGCAGCTCCACGGCGTGCGACGGGGCGCGGAAGTGGAACGGCTTGCCGGGAGCGCTCCACGGGCTGCCCCGGTCGGAGACGCAACATTCGAGGTTCAGCAGGGTCAGGTCGGCCTCGGAGAGCCACGCGCGGACGCCGTCCGACACGTACGCCTCCGGTTCGGATGATCTGGCCAGCAGGTCGGCGACGCCACGGCCGAGCATCGTGTCACCCGCCAGCGCGAGCGTCACAGTCACAGGAGTCCTCTGCCTCGCGATGACGTGCTCAAACACGTGACTCCTCCGCCCCCTGAAGAGGGCGGCTTCTCGCTAAGCCGCTGCGGCTTCGCGAAGGGCAAGCCCTGCCCCGAGAATGTTGATCGCCGCGTTGACGTCGGCGTGCGCGGTGTGGCCGCACGCCGTACAGGCGAACTCGGCTTGGGTGGCGCGGTTCTCTTTCGCCATGTGCCCGCATTGGGCGCACGTGCGGGAGGTGTTGCGGGGGTCCACGGAGATCAGCTCTCGACCGGCGCTTTCAGCCTTGTGCGCGAGGATGCCCAGGAACACCCCCCAACCCGCGTCCAGGATGCTCTTGTTCAGTCCGGCCTTGGCCGCCGCGCGGTTGGGCAGGTAGCCGCCTTCTCCGTCCGGTTTCGGGGCTGGGCTCTTGGTCATGTTCGCGATCCGCAGGTCCTCGTGCACGATCATGTCGTAGTCGCGGATCAGGGCGTTCGCGGCCTTGTGCGCGCCGTCGAGCCGTTGACGCCGGACCTTGCCGTGCAGGGCTGCGACGCGGGCGACCGCCTTACGGCGGCGCTTGGACCCGCGCTTCTTACGGGCGAGGTCCTGCTGAGCGGCTGCCAGCTTCTCGGCGGACGCCGCGAGGTGTCGCGGGTTGCCGACCTGCTCGCCGTCCGAGGTGGTCAGGAACGACGCCACGCCCATGTCCACGCCGACGACCGCACCCGTGGCGGGCAGGATCTCGACGGGCACGTCGTCGCACGACAGGACGACGTACCAGCGGGAGCCTTCCCGCTTTACGCTGATCGTCTTCACCCGGCCCCGCACCGGGCGGTGCTGGTGCACGCGGACATGCCCGACGCCTTGAAGGCGGACGAACGTGGCGGACGGGTGCTCGGGCTGGGAGTCCCACCGGCAGCCGTCGCCGTCCTTGGGCCACTCAACCGTGTCGAACCAGCCCCGGCCCTTGAAACGCGGGAAGCCCGGAGTGCGACCGGCCTTGACGCGGTCGAAGAACGCGCGGAACGCCTTGTCCAGGCGGCGCAGGGTGGCCTGCTGGGAGGAGAACGACCAGTGCGCCTGATCGGGTCGTCGGCGCGGATCTCCTTCAGCTGGGCGGACTGGTCGCCGTACCGGATCGACACCTTGGACCGCTTGTACGCCTCGCGCCGCTCCACAAGCGCCGCGTTGTACAGGGCGCGGTGGTCGTCCAGGCACGCGGTGAGCGCGGCCTGCTGGTGCGCGGTCGGACGCATGAGGAACGTGTAAGACCTACGCACGGCCACCCGCCTGGGGCGCCCGCTCATACTGCGTCTCGATGTAACGCCGCACCGTCTCTGCGGACACGGCGCCGACGGTGGCCACGAAATAGGACCGCGACCACAGCGTGGGCAACCGGGAACGCAGGTGAGCGAACTCCGCGCGCAGGTGGTGCGAGGTGAACCCTTTGAACTGGTTGGCCACATACGACGGCGAGTTCTTCGGATGCGGCTTGACGAACAGGTGCACCTGGTCGGGCATCACCTCAAGCGCCACGATCTCCCACCCGTGCTCGTCGGCCTTGACGCGGATCAGCTCCTCCAAGCGGGCCTTCACCCGGCCGCCCAGAACGGGACGGCGGTACTTCGGGCACCACACGACGTGGTACCCGAGCTCATACGCCACACCGGGGGAGGTGCGCACCTGACGAGTCACCCGATCTTTATGACAGCGTCATATATCTAGTGCGCGATGAACGGAGATCTCTGATGCCCGAATCTGGCGGGTCACTGCACGCTCGGGCCTTGGCGGCCCTCCCGCTCCCGATTCCCCCGACGGCCGAAGCCGCCGGTCCCCTCAGGAGGTACTGATGGATACGGGGGGCGGCGCCGGGTAGGGCCACGCGGACAGCGCGGCGGGCGCCGGTCCGCCGGATTCTGACGGAAAGGTGGGACGGCCGGATGAGAGCGCATGAACGGCAGCGGGTGGGGGCGGGGGACGTCGAGCGGGCATCCCGGGCGATCCACCGCCAAGCCACCACCGAGACCGCCACCGTGGCCGCCACGTCCATCGCCGACGGCCTCCCCCTTCCGGGCAGACGGCCTGACCGGGGCAGGCGGCCCTACGGGGGCAAGGGGGCCGGTCGGGTCAGGCGAGGCTTTGCGGGCCTCAGAGGCCGGCTGACCGATCGGGGCAGGCAGGGCGTCAGGAGTGTGAGAGGCCCGGTGGCCGATCGGAGCGGGCGGGACGTTGAGGGCCGGCGGGGCGTTAGGGGCGGGCGGGGCGTTGGGGGCGGGCGGAGGGCGGGCATGGGCGTGCTCGTCGTGGCCGCCGTCGCCGCCGCTGCGGGCGCGGGGGCGGGGGCGGCCGTCGCCGCCCTCCTGCGCGCCCGGCGGCGGTCCCGTGGCTCGGGCTCGTGACCCGTTCTGCGGGATCATCCGGCCGGGGGCCTCACCGGTGGCCGTCAGGTGGTGACGTCGGGCACCAGCGTCTCCACCCTCGGCGGCCGGCGGTACCCCGTGGAAGCGGGGCGGGGCGGGATCTTCAGCGGCGGGCGCCGTACCTCCTGGTACGGGATCGTGGACAGCAGGTGGGAGATCATGTTGATCCTGGCCCGCCGCTTGTCCTCGCTCTCCACCTCGTACCACGGCGCCTCGGGGATGTGCGTGTGGATCATCATCTCGTCCTTGGCCCGCGAGTACTCCTCCCAGCGCGTGATCGACTCCAGGTCCATCTCCGACAGCTTCCAGCGCCGCATCGGATCCTCCAGCCGGTCGCGGAAGCGCCGCTCCTGCTCGGTGTCGCTGACCGAGAACCAGTATTTGCGCAGCATGATCCCGTCCTCCACCAGCAACCGCTCGAAGATCGGGCACTGGTGAAGGAACCGGGTGTACTCCTCCTGGGAGCAGAACCCCATCACCCGCTCGACCCCGGCCCGGTTGTACCAGCTCCGGTCGAACAGCGCGATCTCCCCCGCGGCCGGTAGGTGCTCGACGTAGCGCTGGAAGTACCACTGCGTGCGCTGCCGCTCGGTGGGGGCGGGCAGCGCGACGATCTTGGTCACCCGCGGGTTCAGGTATTCGGTGACCCGCTTGATCGTGCTCCCCTTGCCCGCGGCGTCCCGCCCCTCGAAGATCACGACCAGCCGCTGCCCCTCGGCCTTCACCCACTCCTGCAGCTTCACGAGCTCCGCCTGGAGGCGGAGGAGCTGCTTCTCGTACGGCTTGCGCCGCAGCCTCTCGGTCGTCACGAGGGCGGTTCCTCTCCATCGTCATCAGCGATCCGCCCAGCTTGTCCCCCGGAGCCCGCCACAAGCAAACGTCCCCGCCGTCACACCCGCCGCCCCGCCCCGCCTCGCACCCCGCCTCGCACCCCCGGCGCCGCACCCGGCCCGCTGCCCCGCGTCGCGCCCAGGGCCTCCCGCCCCGGGCTTCAACGGCGGTCAGGTGGCTGGGGTTGGGAACAGGGCGGCCAGGATCTCGCCCCACTGCCGGGCGCGTTCCAGCTCGCCTTCCACCAGCGGCCCCTGCGTGCCCGTGACGTAGAAGCTCTGCGCCGGGACGACGGCCCGGACGCCGTGGCGGCGGAGCCGTCTGGCGATGCCGTGTGCGGCCGAGCCGGGCATGCGGGGCTTGGCGATGCGGGTGTCGAAGGCGGCCGAGCCGAGCCCGGCCGACGACGTGCGCAGGGCCGCCAGCCATTCCCGTACGCCGTCCCCGCGCGAGACGAGCGCCCCTTCGGCCTGCTGGGCGGCGAACTGCCGGGTGGAGGCGCGGCTCATGGAGAAGGCGTGCGTCGGGCCGCCCACCACGAGCAGCCGCACGTCCTCCCCCACGAGCGCCGGCGCGGCACCGACCTCCAGCGCCTCGGCCACCATCCCGGCGGCCAGCCCCCGGGCCACCGCCTCGGCGATCCGCCGCGTGTTGCCGTACATGGATTCGTAGACGACCAGCGCGTCCATCGTTCGTCTCCTATCGGGTCCGGGATGGCAGGACGGGTTCGAGGTGGAACATCCCGGTGACCACCTCACCGGTGTCCGCGGCCGGCTGGGCGCGGCCGGCGACCGCCGCCAGCACGTCGCGGGCCGTGACCAGGCCGATGAGCCCGTCGCCGGACAGCACGGGCACGGCGTCGCACCCGGCGTCCAGCATCACGGCCGCGACCCGGGGCAGCGGCATGTCCGGCCGTACGCGTGGCCGCGGGCCGCGCTCGAGCAGGGTGTGGACCTGGCGGCTCGACTGCTCCTGCGGCCCGCCCGACCAGGAGGCGGCCAGCCGCTCGCTGGTCAGGATGCCCACCACGTTCCGCCCGTCCACGACCGGCAGGTGGTGCACGCCGGCCCGGCGCATCAGCTCCCAGGCCATCAGCGGTGACTCGTCCGGTCTGACGGCGACCAGGATGCGGCTCATCACCTGTCCGGCGGTCAGCGTTTCGACGGTCATGACGCCTCCTCGATACGTGGCCGGACCACCGCGACCGGGACGGGCCGTGTGGTTCGGGACGCCGTGCCCTCGCTCACGACGTTCGTTCCTCCTGCTTCCACTCTCCCGAAGGCGGCGTCGCGGCACCGGAGGAGGAAGTCCCGGGCCGGGATGCCATTGGTCCTGATCCGCCCGTTCGCGGACGGCCGACGTGGTCCGGGAACGCCGGTCACGGTCAGGAGGCCCGCGTACGACAGGACCGTGAAGGCGACGGTCACGTTCCCCCGGGTCACAGTGTGGATGAGCCGCTGGTGATCGAGGAGCCGGCCCAGCAGGCCGAGCCTGGCCAGCGGGCCGTTCACGCCGGCCAGAGGCCCTCACCGGGGCTCAGGTGGCCTGAGCCCAATCGATCGTGCATGGTGGGGTCGGGTGCGGCACGGGCCGGTCAGGTCCAGGTCCAGTCGCGGATCTCCGGTGCGTCCTCGCCGTGCTCGCGCGTGTACGCCCGCGCCCGCAGCCGCTCGTCGCTCATGTGCTGGCGGAGGTGGGCGGCCGTGGTGCCGAGGCCCGGGACGCGGTCGATGACGTCCATGACCAGGTGGTAGCGGTCGATGTCGTTGAGCATGGCCATGTCGAACGGCGTCGTGGTGGTGCCCTCCTCCTTGTAGCCGCGCACGTGCAGGTTGTCGTGGCCGTTCCGGCGGTAGGTGAGGCGGTGGATCAGCCAGGGATAGCCGTGGAAGTTGAAGATGATCGGCCTGTCGGTGGTGAAGATCGTGTCGAACTCGGCGTCCGGCATGCCATGAGGGTGCTCCGAGGGCGGTTGCAGGCGCATGAGGTCCACGACGTTGACGACGCGTACCTTCAGCTCGGGCAGGTGCTCGCGCAGCAGCGCGGCGGCGGCCAGCGTCTCCAGCGTCGGCACGTCGCCCGCGCAGGCCAGCACCACGTCCGGCTCGCTGCCCTGGTCGGTGGAGGCCCATGGCAGGATGCCCAGGCCGTGCGTGCAGTGGGCGATGGCCTCGTCCATGGTGAACAGGTCGAGCACCGGCTGCTTGCCGGCGACGATCACGTTGACGTAGTCGCGCGAGCGCAGGCAGTGGTCGCCGACCGAGAGCAGGGTGTTGGCGTCCGGCGGCAGGTAGACGCGTACGACCTCGGCCTTCTTGTTGACCACCAGGTCGAGGAAGCCGGGGTCCTGGTGGCTGAAGCCGTTGTGGTCCTGCCGCCACACGTGCGAGGACAGCAGGTAGTTGAGCGAGGCGATCGGCCGCCGCCACGGGATCCGCTTCGTCGAGGCCAGCCACTTGGCGTGCTGGTTGAACATCGCGTCGATGATGTGGATGAAGGCCTCGTAGCAGTTGAACAGCCCGTGCCGCCCGGTCAGCAGGTAGCCCTCCAGCCAGCCCTGGCACAGATGCTCGGACAGCACCTCCATGACCCGCCCGCCGGCGGCCAAGTGCTCGTCGGTCTCCTCGACGGCGGCGTTCCAGGCCCGGTCGGTCGTCTCGAACACGGCCTGCAGCCGGTTGGACGCCGTCTCGTCCGGCCCCATCAGCCGGAAGCCGTGCGGGTTCGCGGCGATGACGTCGCGCAGGAAGGCGCCCAGCATCCGGGTCGGCTCGCTGGTCTGCCCGGCGGGCGACTTGACGTCGACGGCGTAGTCGCGGAAGTCCGGGAGCGTCAGCGGGCGCAGCTGCTCGCCGCCGTTGGCGTGCGGGCTGGCGCTCATGCGCAGCGGTCCCTCCGGCACCCCGTGCAGGACGGCGGGCACGGGCCGGCCGTCTCCGTCGAACAGCTCGTCCGGCCGGTACGAGCGCATCCACTCCTCCAGCATCGCCAGGTGCCCGGGGTTGTCCCGGACCCCGGACAGCGGCACCTGGTGGGCCCGCCACGTGCCCTCGACCGGCAGGCCGTCCACCTCGCGGGGCCCGGTCCAGCCCTTGGGCGTCCGGAGGATGATCATGGGGAGGCGGTCGGCGCGGCCGTCCTTGTAGGCGGCGATCTGGTCGAACACCACGTCCGGGGTGCCGGCCATCTCGTCGTGGTCGGGGCCGACCACGTGAGGGCGGTAGCCGTACCCTTCCATGAGCTTGATCAGCTCGGCTTCGGGGATGCGGGCCAGGACGGTCGGGTTGGCGATCTTGTAGCCGTTGAGGTGCAGGATCGGCAGGACGACGCCGTCCCGGAAGGGGTCGAGGAGCTTGTTGGAGTGCCAGCTCGCGGCCAGCGGGCCCGTCTCGGCCTCGCCGTCGCCGACGACGCAGGCCACCACGAGCCTGGGGTTGTCGAAGGCCGCCCCGTACGCGTGTGCCAGCGAATATCCCAGCTCGCCGCCCTCGTGAATCGACCCGGGCGTCTCCGGCGCGACGTGGCTCGGGATGCCGCCGGGGAAGGAGAACTGCCGAAACAGCCGCCGCATGCCCTCCACGTCCTGCGACACGTCCGGATACCGCTCGGAGTACGACCCCTCCAGCCACGCGTGCGCCACCGCCGCCGGGCCGCCGTGGCCGGGGCCGGCGATGTAGATCATGTCCTGGGAGCGTTCGGCGATGATCCGGTTGAGGTGGGCGAAGCAGAAGTTCAGTCCGGGTGTGGTGCCCCAGTGGCCGAGGAGGCGGGGTTTGACGTGCTCGGGCCGCAGCGGCTCGGTCAGCAGCGGGTTGTCCAGCAGGTAGATCTGCCCCACGGACAGGTAGTTCGCGGCACGCCAGTAGGCATCGATGGTCTGCATCGTCGTCATGTGTCCGATGATTTCCGGCGCCTGTCCCCCGGCCTAGGGACCTTGGTCCCGACCTTGGCGGGTGAGAAGGGCACGACGGCCACGTCGGCCCCGCCGATGCCGAAGATCGCGTACCCGGTGTTCAGCTGCGGCTCGCACAGGGTCTCGCGGCCGCTGCCGCAGTACCCGCAGTACCCGCAGGTGTAGCCCGGCCACGGAGGACCTTGGTCCCTTGAGTCCCAGGTCAGGCCGCGCCGGGGTCGTCCCGGCGAGCCGCTGCGGCCCGAGTCCTTCTCCCCGTCCGCCCCGGGCTGATCGGCGGGATCGAGGGGACTTTCGTCCCTGCTCGCGGAGGGTGCGGCGGGGTGATGCTGGAACCATGCGACTCGATACGTCCGGACTTCAGGTGCTCTCCCGCGAGGAGTGTCTGCACCTGCTGTCGTCCGTGCCGATCGGGCGGATCGTGTTCACCGATCGCGCCCTGCCCGCCGTTCAGCCGGTCAACTTCCGCCTCGTCGGCGAGAGCATCGTGATCCGTACCTCGTCCGGGTCGAAGCTGGCGGCCGCCACCCGGCGCAGCGTGGTGGCGTTCGAGGCCGACGACCTCGACCCCGCGCTGCGGACGGGCTGGTCGGTCACGGCCGTCGGGCATGCTCGCGCGGTGACCGATCCCGCCGAGCTCGCCCGGCTGAGCGCGCTGCCGCTGGTCCCGTGGGTGACCGGCGACCACGACCACTACATCGTGGTCGAGGCCGAGCAGGTGTCCGGCCGCCGGCTGACCGGCCGGCCCATCGCTGCGGCGGTCTAGCCCGCCCGGGCCGGCCGGCGGGCCCTCAGTCCAGGAGCTCGGACAGGGGGCGGCGCACCGAGCCCTTGTCGTCGAAGGTGACGCCCAACCGCATGATCATCTGCGGGTACCGGCCCGAGCAGACCTCCTGCCGGATGAACTCGCGCAGCTGGTCCATCTCCAGCGCCTGGGTGTGGAAGGCGGCGCTGACCCCGTACGCCGAGGCGTGCAGCAGGACGTGCTGGAGCGCCTGCCCGGTGTCGATCCATTCCCGGCGGCTGTCGCCCGGCGTGGTGAGCAGCGCGACGACCCCGGTCGCCACCGCGCCCTTCTGGTCCGCGCGGCTGCCCCAGTCGTGACGCCAGGCGTAGTCGCGCTGCGGGAAGTCCGGGTCGGTACGCGCTCTCCGGCGGGGATAGCCCTCGGCGGGCACGCCGTCCTTGCGGCTGCTGCCGGGAGGCCGGGCCCATCGGATCACCTCCAGGCTGAAGCGCCGGTCCTGCGCCTGCACGCCCTGCGCGGCCTGGGTGAGCGCGGCGAGCACGCCGGCCGCCTCCGGGGAGCGGACGGGCGTCAGGTCGACCCCCTCGCCGCGGGCCGCTCCGACCAGCCGCTCCACGAGCCTGTCCGGCACCGGCACGTCGGCGAAGCCCGCCCGGTGCGTACGGCGGCGCTCGATCTCGCCCGCCAGCATCCTGGTGGCGTCGTCGGCCCTGTTGTCGGCCGCGGCACCGGCCCCGGCCCGCAACGTCGCCAGCAACGACGGGCGGTCCGGGTCGGGCAGGACGCGCACGACGGGTTCGAGCCCCTCGCGGCGCAGCACCGTACGCATGGTGAACAGGGCGGCGCCACAGCTGATCAGCAGCTCCCGGCCCGAGGCGTCACCGACGCGCAGCTGCCGGTCCGTGTCGGCCCGCAGGCAGATCTCCTCCTCCGAGATCGAGAAGGTCCAGGGCTGCGTGTTGTGCACCGACGGTGCCCAGCGCGCGGCCTCCACCGCGGCGTCCAGTACGTGTTCTGCCGAACGGGTGGCCATGACTCTCCCTCCACGGGTCCTCACACCACAGCATCACGCGGTACCCCCGCCCCGTCAGGGCCGAAGGACCCTTCCGCCGGGTACATCGGCCCTCATCGGCACGATCCACGGGAACCGTTCTCTCGCACGGCCGCGCGCACGGCTCCGGCGAACGGCGGCGGACGGCGAGTCCTCCAAGCCCACGACGACGCCGGGCCGTCCCTCATGGCCGCCTCCTACAGCAGCGGCGGGACGGCCACGAGGTCGTCCTGCTCGGAGACCACCGCGCACACCACGTCCACGACGCCCTCGACCGCGCGCGCCGCGGCCGCGGCCGCGATGGCCTCCGACCGCCGGCGCACCCGCCCGCCGAGGGTCACGACCCCCTTGTCGATCTCGACGGAGTACGTGCCCGCCGCCGGGAGCGCGGCCATGATGTCGGCGATCAGCTCGTCGGCGGGACGGGAGTAGACGCGCAGCACGTCGCGCTGGTGCAGCGTGCCGACCACCCGCCCGGTGACCACGTCGATCACGGGCAGCTGCTTGATCCGCCGGTCGTGCATCAGCCGGGCCGCGTCGCGCAGGCCGGTGCCCGGCGTGACGGTGACGGCGGGAGAGGTCATGAGCTGGGCCGCCGTCAGCCCCGCGGCCTTCTCGTGCTCGCGCCGCTGCTTGCGGGATTCGAAGATCGACACGGGGTGTCGCACCGGGTCGACCTCCTTGAGCAGCAGGTCGTCCTCCGAGACGACGCCCACCGGTCGCCGGTCGGCGTCGATCACGGTGACGGCGCCCACCGCGAACCGCTTCATCGCGGCCACGATGTCGGCGAAGGACGCCTCCTCCAGCACGGCGATCGCCACACGACCCATGACGTCCTTGACTTCCATCGGCATGGTCTCCACCTCTCATCCGCTTCCACCGTCCCGCACGACGGGCTCACCCCGTAGCGGCGAAGGTCCTCAGGTGGTCGCCCAAAGGTCCCCGTACGCGGCCGGTGAACGGGCCGACTCGACACGCCGGCAGCTCCACGGAGAAGCGGACGCACGCCGTGCCGACGACCCGCCCCGGGCCGGTTCCCGTGTGCCGGTAGCGCCCCATAGGAATGCCGTAAGGAATCCTTAAACGCGCCCGGGCACGCTGGAGGCACATCAAAGAGACGCGATGACCGAGACAGGGAGCAACGAGATGGCGAGCAAGCTGGTGGTGGGGACGTTCGTGTCGCTGGACGGGGTCATGCAGTCCCCCGGCGGCCCCGGCGAGGACGACTCCAACGGCTTCCGGCAGGGCGGCTGGCTGCCGCCGCACGTGGACGAGGGCTTCAACCGCATCATGGGCCCGCTGTTCGACCGCGCCGACGGCCTGCTCCTGGGCCGCAGGTCGTACGACATCCTCGCCTCGCACTGGCCGGACGTGCCGGACGAGGAGGGCGGCGCCAAGATCAACAGCATGCCGAAGTACGTCACCACGAGGACGCCGATGGCGGCCAAGTGGCGCAACACCCAGGTGCTGGTGGGCGATGCCGCCCAGACGGTCGCCGACCTCAAGCGGGACACCGACGGCGTGCTCCTCGTCCAGGGCAGCAGCGACCTCATCGGTACGCTGCAGCGCGCCGAGCTGGTCGACGAGTACCACCTGCTGGTCTTCCCGGTCGTGCTCGGCGAGGGCAAGCGCCTGTTCGCCGAGGGCACCGTCCCGGCCGGGCTGAAGCTCACCGGCTCGTCCGCCACCGACGCCGGTGTCGCCTACCTCACCTACGAGTGGACGGGCAAGCCCTCCTACAACACCCTCGTGTAGCGGTCAGGGCTTGCGCGCGACGCCGCCGAACATGAGGCGCTGGCCCACGGTCAGCGCCTCGGGAACGGCCGCGTCCGGCCGCCACCGCGGCAGGGGCACCACACCCGGCTCCACCAGCTCAAACCCGTCGAAGAAGCCGGTGATCTCCGCGACGGTGCGGAACCTGCCGGTGCCGAGGAGCGCGAGATACTTCCGCTCCGCGTCCCGGGAGTCCTGGCTGGAGTCGCAGAAGTGGGTGATGAACAGGTAGCTGCCGGACGGGACCGCGGCCATGTACGCCTCGACGATCCCCCGCGGGTCCTCGTCGTCGTGCAGGTGGTGCAGGACGCCGACCAGCAGGACGCCGACCGGGCGGCCGAGGTCGACGAGGCGCCTGACGGCCTCGTCGCCGAGGACCGCCGCCGGGTCCCGCAGGTCGGCCGAGACCACCGCGGCGCGGTCGTTGTCCGCCAGCAGGGCGCGGCCCTGGGCCGGCACCATCGGGTCGTTGTCGACGTAGACCACGCGCGAGTCCGGGTTCGCCCGCTGGGCGACCTGGTGGGTGTTCTCCACCGTGGGCAGGCCCGAGCCGAGATCGAGGAACTGCGTGACGCCCTGGCCGGCCAGGAACCGTACGCCGCGGCCCAGCATCTGGCGGTTGTAGGCCGCCACGTCGTAGATCTCGGGGACGACCTTGACGATCTCCGCGACGAACGCCCGGTCGACCTCGTAGTTGTCCTTGCCGTGCAGGACGACGTCATAGGCCCGCGCGATGCTGGGCCTGGTCGTGTCGATCGCGCCGGTCCACTCGTCAGGCTGTTCGGCCACGGATGCCCACTCCTCCTGGAGACGATCAAGAAAGAGCATAGGCGTACCCGGCGGTTTTCGGCAGGGGCATGGCTCTTGTCAGGATGTGGTGTCAGGACTACGATCTCCTCACATTTTAGGAAAGTTTCCTAAATAAGGAGGCTGAGCACGTGGTCCGTCCCCGCGCCCGCGGGACCCTGTTGTTACTGGTCCTGCTCCTGATCACCGCAGCCATGTCCGCTCCCGCCACCGCCGGGGCCCGCAGCGCGCCGGCCACGTTCGCGCATCCGGGCGTGCTCGTCAGCCGCGCCCAGCTCGACTTCGTCCGGTCCAAGGTCAACGCCGGCGCCCAGCCGTGGAAGGCCGCCTACGACCAGATGGTGGCCAGCAGCCTGGCCTCGTTGTCGCGCACCCCCAAGCCGCGCGCCGTCGTGGAGTGCGGCTCGTACTCCAACCCCAACTACGGCTGCACCGACGAGCGCCAGGACGCGCTGGCGGCCTACACCGACGCGCTGATCTGGTACATCTCCCGCGACAGCCGGTACGCGCAGAAGGCCATCGAGCTGATGGACGCCTGGTCGGCCGTGATCACCGACCACACCAACAGCAACGCGCCGCTGCAGACCGGGTGGGCCGGCTCGTCCTGGCCCCGGGCGGCCGAGATCATCCGCTACACCTACACCGGCTGGTCCGCCACGGGCGTCAGCCGCTTCGCGACCATGCTCAGGAACGTCTACCTCCCCGAGGTCATCAACGGCCGGCCGAGCACGAACGGCAACTGGGAGCTGTCCATGATGGACGCGGCCATCGGGATCGCGGTGTTCCTGGAGGACCGGGCCGCCTACGACAAGGCCGTGAGCACATTCCGGGCCCGCGTGCCCGCCTACATCTACCTCACCGCCGACGGCGCCCTGCCCAGGGGACCGGCCGGCAGCGGCATCGACACGCGGGCCGAGATCATCTCGTACTGGCAGGGCCAGGAGACGTTCGTCGACGGGCTGTCCCAGGAGACGTGCCGCGACCTCACCCACACCGGCTACGGGCTGGCGGCGATCGCGCACATCGCCGAGACGGCCCGGATCCAGGGCCAGGACCTCTACCCTGAAATCGCCGACCGCCTGCGGCACGCGCTCGGGCTGCACGCCAAGTACCAGCTCGGCGCGGCCGTCCCGTCGTGGCTGTGCGACGGCGCTCTCACGCTGGGCCTGGGCCCGGTCACGGAGGTCGGCTTCAACGCCCTGCACCACCGCATGGGCATCGCGATGACCAACACCCAGACCCTCACCGAGCGGCAGCGCCCGGCGGGCACCAACAACCTCTTCGTGGCCTGGGAGACCCTCACCCACGCCGGCAACCCCAACTGAGGCCCCCTACACCACCACGCCGCCGCCGCCCGGCAGTCCGGCCAGGTCGGGCACCACCCGCGGGAGGCCGCGCAGCCACCCCTCCAGGTCGGCGGGCCACCACCGGCCCGCCGACAGCCGGCCCAGCTCCGCCGCCACCGCGGCCGACGAGGCGTGCACCGGCACGACCCGTACGGGCGCGGCTCCCGCCAGCACCCCGAGCCACCAGTGCCGCCAGGTCTCGGCCAGCCCGTCGGGGTCCAGCACCAGGTAGTAGTCGGGCAGCACCAGCCGGCCCGCGCGCAGCTCGCCCAGCGCGGCCTCGACGGCCACCTCCAGGCCGCCGGTGATCCCGGTGCCGTCGAAGTAGGCGGCCCACGCCGCGGCCACGTCGGCCAGCGGGTCGGCGTCGTGCACCACGTACGTGGCCGCCGACCGTCCCGCGAGCTCCGTCACCTCGGCCGGCCCGCGTTCGCCGCGCGGGATGGCCCGCACGTTGTGCAGCCCGTCCAGGCCCGCGACCACGTCCCCGGCGGCGTCCCCCGCCACCACGACCACCGTACTGGTCAATCGCCGCATATCGGGCAGTTTAGCGCTCGTGTCCGATCCGGCCGGCCGAGGGGAGCCCCGGCCGGCCGCGCCGTCTCAGGCGTAGGGATCGAACGGGATCCCCGCCGGCTTGGCCTTCGCCAGCTCCCCGTTGAACGAGGAGTCCTTGAGGCCGAAGCTCGCCGAGCCGAAGTCGTGCGCTACCAGGCGGTCGCGGAACCCGGGCGGGTAGCCGTCCCAGCCGACCAGCGGCGGGAACTGCCACGTGCCCTTGTGGTTCTCCGGCTGCTCGGTGGCGCTCGCGAAGCGGAACGCGTGGGTGGAGAGCCCGTCCTTGTGGTAGATGATCTTCGGGTGGGTGCCGGTCTCGTCCCAGGGCAGCTGCGAGCGCGCGCGTACGCTGTAGGCCCCGTGCGCGGACGCCGCCACGTACTGCGCGGTGCCGTCCTGGACCCAGACCACGACGTGCTCCCAGTCGTGCCGGTGCCCGCAGCAGCCGGGCAGCGTCTGGTCCTTCTCGAAGTAGAGCGCGTACACGTACGCGCACCAGCCGTTGTTGCACTTGGAGCGGGAGTAGGAGTTGGTGTTGTCCAGGTCGGACAGGTCGTGGCACTGCCCGTTGACCGCGCCGCCCAGCGCCAGTCCCGGTGCGATGGTGCCGTCGCGCCCGATGGCGGGCGTGGGGTAACAGCCGTCCCCGTCGTAGTCGAACGCCGGCTGGTACGTACGGTCTTCCGGCGGCGCCACCCCGTCGAGGGCGGTGGGCGGGGCGGCGTGGGCGATTCCCGGGACGGCCACGACGATCGCCGCCGCGGCCACCAGGGCGCGCAGGGCGAACGATAATCTCCGCGGACGCCGTCTCACGTGGGTGCTGTCATCGGGCATGGCGAGTCTCCTGCCGGGATCGGCGGTGGGGGGACCTGTCGATCATGCCTCCATGAGACGACGGCGGATCGGCGCCGTCCAATGCCTTCGGGCGAACATCAGGCAGCCAGTGGTACGACGTGGGGAAACGGCCGGTGAACCCGGCTCACGGAGTCCTTCCGCACCCTGGCCACCGCAGGCCCTCGCGCTCCCCCCTGCCGGGGCGCGGTCAGGAGTGGCCGGACCGGTGTTCCAGGAGCAGCAACGCGATGTCGTCGATCCGTCGCGCGCCGTGCGGGATGTCGTCCAGGAGACTGTCGCAGAGCTCCGACAGCGGCTGGTTCGAGGCTCGGGTCAGGTGGTCGGCGACCTCCCCGATGGCCTCGTCGAGGTCGACGCCCGGGGTTTCGACGAGCCCGTCGGTGTAGAGGGCCAGCAGGGCGCCCGGCGGGAACGGCACCTCCGTGGTGGGGTAGTGAATGTTGTCCTCCACGCCGAGCAGCAGCCCCACCGGCACGTCGATGATCTCGCCCGGCGCGTTGGGCGGGCGCAACAGGGGCGGCGGGTGACCGGCGCTGGCCGCGCTGAGGGTGCGCAGCCGCAGGTCGACCTGGACCAGCAGGCAGCTGGCGAACAGGTCGGTCTCGGTCTCGATGAGCAGCCGGTTGGTGTGCGTGAGCACCTCCCCGGGCTCGGCGCCGGCCGCGGCGTGGGCGCGGATGGACGTACGCACCTGCCCCATGAGGGCGGCGGCCGTGATGTTGTGCCCCTGGACGTCGCCGATGACCGCCATGGCCAGCGAGTCGCTCAGGCGGATGAGGTCGTAGAAGTCGCCGCCGATGCCCACGCCGCGGGTGGCGGGCAGGTAGCGGGCCGCCGCCGCCAGGCCGGGGATCTCGGGCAGGCGCCTCGGGAGCAGCACCTCCTGCAGGCTCTGGGCGAGCCGCTCCTTGGCGTCGTAGAGGAGGGCGCGGTCGAGGGCCTGGGACATCAGCCCGGTCAGGGTGGTGAGGCCGGCGCGGTCCTCACCGCTGAACGAGCGGGGGGTGCCGAAGGCGAGCACGCAGCTGCCGATCCGGCCCTCCGCACCCGCGAGCGGCAGGAAGGCCCAGGCGGACATCTGGTCGTAGTGAGCGACGTACGGGTACATCTGGCGTAGCTCGCTCCGGTTGGCGAAGAACATGGGGACGCCGGTCCGCAGGACGCGTTCGGAGGGCGTGGGCGTGGTCAGCGGCAGCCCGTCGAACCGGTCGAGGACCTCGCTGTCGTACCCCCGGCTGCCGATGATCTTCAGCTTGCCGCACTCGGCTATCACCACCGCCATCGCCTGGACCTCGAACACGGGCATGACGTGATCGGCGAACAGATCGATGATCTCCCGTACCTTCTGCGCCCGGGTCAGGGCCGCCGCGAGGTGCACGAAATTGTAGAAGACCTCCGGTCTGGGCAGGCCGTGGGCGCGGGAGCCGGTCTCGTGCGCCGGCGGCTCCTGGTCCCGCAGCGGAACAAGCGTGAGGCGCAGGCTGATGCCTGACGAGTCCGGATAGAGATGACACTCCAGCTCGCGGCCGTCCGGGCGGCGGGCCACGCAGCGGGCCATCTCCTGGCTGACCACCGCCGCCCGGCAGCGATCCTCGAACAGCGGGTCCTTCAGCCAGGCCATCACGTCCCAGAGCGTCCTGCCCAGCAGCCCGGACACGTCGCCCCCGAGGAGCTCGGCCGCCGTGGCGCTGACGAAGGTGATGCGGCCCTCCAGGTCGAGGGCGACGCATCCCTCGTGCAGGCGGTCCAGATAGGTGAAGGCTCCGGCGGCGTGCTCGGGATCCGGGGTCTGCTTCGGCGCGGGGGTGAGGACGCGCGGTTCGCCGGAGGGGTGCGGCGGCTGTCCTTCGCTGTCGGCCTGCCTCAGCAGGTCGCCCAGCTTCCGGCTCGCCAGGTCGATGACGTCCATCTCCTGGGCGTTCAGGTCGGGCGGGTGCGACGGGGGCCACATCAGCACCCAGCAGCCCCAGACCCGGGCCCCGGTCTGGATCGGCACCGCGGCCGCCGCGAACGAGTACGGCAGGGCGAGGGCCGTCGCGGGGAAGCGGCGGGCCATGTCCTGGTGGCTGGGGACCCAGATCAGGTGCCGCTGGCGGACGGCGGCAGCGGCCGGGACGCAGGCGTTCAGCCTGACCCGGGTCCACGGCCGGACGATCTGCGCGGGCAGCCCGATCTCCGCCTCCATGAGGAGCACCTGGTCGGTCTCGTTCAGGAGGTAGATCGCGCCGATGTGCGCACCGGCGGCACTGACCGCGTCGCAGAGCACCTCGTCCAGCGCGGACGCATGCCGTTCAGCGGTCCCTTCGACCTGGCTCGGCACGGCTCAGCAGGCTCCACTCCGCACCGGCATCGACAGGGCCTTCCACGAACCAGTCATACGGCCAACGATAGGCGCCCGCGTCCACGGCAAGACGGCCCATGGCGGGATTCTGGTCGCACTTTGACACGAGCATCGATATTTCGGGCATTAAATCGGCAAGTTCGTCTTGACTCCATAATTGGGACATCCCCGCAGATCAGGCAGGAGACCGCCTCGCGAAGTGCTCCAGGATGAGTTCGTGGCAGAAGCGGTAGGTGTCCTCACCGGCCTCCTTCAGCAGCCCCGCCTCGACCAGCGCGCGCAGGGCGCCGGTCACCTCGATCCCGCGCAGGCCGCTCTGCCGGAACACGCTCCTGACGCCCGCCGCCTCACTGGAGAAGGTCTCCCCCGGCCCGTGTTTGGGATCCCGGGCGAGCCCGCGCAGCGCCTCGGCGAGCTGGTCGGCCGTGAACTCCTCGGTGGCGCAGCGGCGCAGCGCGCGGTTCACGTACCAGGGGATGAAGTCGACCGGGTCCGGCGGCAGGTCGTCGATCCAGGAGGACGAGGCCAGCAGCATGGCCAGCGCCTCCGGTGAGCGGATGAACCCCTCCGGCAGGCGCAGCCGACCGTAGTCGGCCCCGTGCGCGGTGAGATGCCGGCGCAGCCGGGCCGCGGCGTCCACCTCGGGCACGCCGAGGAGCTCCACGACCGTGAATCCGCCGCGTACCAGGCGGTCGTGCGCGATCCTGCCGGTGTCGGTGACGATGACGCGTGTGCCGGTCTGTCCCTGCCACATCAGCAGTTCCTGCACCAGGCTCGCCCGCGCGGACGGGCTCGGCAGCTCGTCCAGGCCGTCGAGCACGCAGAGCACGTTCTCCCTGATCACCAGGCTGAACGCCTCCGAAAGTGAGAGGCGGTACTGGTCCACCACCGCGTGCGTGAGCCGCAGCTCCAGGGTGCCGCTCCGCTCTCTGAGGGAGCGTACGGGCAGGTAGACGGGGGTGGCCCCGCCCTGCGCGAGCAGCCGCCGGATGATCCGCGCGCAGAAGGTGGTCTTGCCCGACCCCCGCGCACCCGTGAGCAGCAGCCCTTCGTTCCTCCAGAGGCCCATGACCTCCTCCGGCGTGACCCGCCGGGCCTGCGGCTCCGGGCCGACGCGCGCCAGCGAGGGCAGTAGCTCGCCCTCCTCGCCCACCACCAGGTCGACGCGCCGGCCCAGCCGCTCCAGGAACACCGACGACGGGACCGCCCCGCTGACGGGGTCCCGGGGCAGGCTCTCCTCCGGGGCGACCTCGTCGCTCTGCCGCGGCAGCGGCGAGGCCTTGACCAGGTCGATGTAGGAACTGACGTCCCCGGGCACCGCCCGCTTCATGCCGAGCAGGCAGCGCACGATCCCCAGCGGCAGCGGGTTCCAGTCGGGCAGCTGGTCGGTCGAGGCCGTCTCCAGGTCCTCGGCGATGCGGTTGAGCAGGGTCGAATCGCCGCTCAGCCGGTCGTAGAAGTCCTTGTCGGCGTCCCGGATGAGCAGGACGGCGGCCAGGATGCACAGGTCGTAGTCGGCCAGCCCCCTGGCCCTGGCCACCCTGTCCTGGAGGATCAGGACGTTGACGAAGCGCTTGACCGTGCGCGGGTTGCGCGGCAGCCCGATGGCGAGCAGGTCTCTTGCGGGCCGGATCTGCTCGCGCAGGAGGCTGTCCAGGTAGTCGTGGAAGGCCGGGTCCGGCAGCCGGGGCATCTCGAAGGGGAACTGCACGATCTTGTCGAGGTAGTTGTCGACCGGCATGTCCTGATATTTGCTGCGAACGGCTGAGATCAGCGGCTCTTTCGCCACTGCCAGGAAGAACACGCAGTTGTCGCGGTTGAAGTGCAGCTTGAGGGCCTCCAGCAGGGCCGTGATCTGCTCGCCGTCGCACCGGTCGAGGTCGTCGATGAAGACGACGAGCCTGCTCTTCCCCCGGGCCCGCAGGGCCTGCGCGATGAGCGTGCCGAGGTGCTCGTCCAAGCGGGTGCGCTCGGAGCGGACGCGGAAGTTCGTCTCGTCGTAGGAATCGAGGCTCTTGCGTACGTCGGTGACGCTGATCCGCAGGGAGGCGGTGAGCACGAGCGAGCCGAGCACCTCGGAGATGGTCCTGAGGGTACGGCGCACATCCTCGCGCCGGGTGAGCCCGAGCTGGGTGACCATGCCGTGGAGCAGGGGCAGCACGGGGTTGCCGTCGTACTGGTGCGGCCAGGGATCGAACCACACGTGCGCGCAGTGGGGATGCTCTGTCTCCACCACCTTCCGTACCTGTTTGAGGAGGGACGTCTTGCCCGTCCCCCACTCGCCGAAGACACCGACGACCAGAGGAGGCGCGGCCGAGCCGGCCAGCATGGCCAGCTCCCTGACGTACTCCTCGCGGCCCAGTCCGTCGGCCTCCACGGGCTCGTCGCTGTGGGTGAACTCCTCCTGTCCCGGAGCGGCCGGCGCCCCCTGCGTGGCCTCCGGCACGAGACGCCGCCGCCGCATCACCAGGGCGACCCCCGCCGCCACGAGCAGCAGCAGGACGCCGCCCACCGGCACGGCCCAGTAGCGGGCGAGCCACGACGCCTCGGTGATCCGCACCTGTTTCCTGGCCAGGCCGCTCTCGGCGACCAGGACCAGCTCTCCCGCCACGGCGCGGCCCGGCCCGGCGCGGCGCAGGACGATGTCGGTGACGCCCCCGGCGGGCAGGCGCACCACGGCGGGCCCGGAGACGGCCAGCACCTTGGCGACCGGCCCGGTCAGGCGCACCTGGGCGTCCACCGCGGGCCCGGGATTCGCCACCGCGACCCGCCACGGCCCTTTCTCCCCCACGGGAATGGTCAGGGAGCCGCTGTCGAGGAACGCGGGCGCCGCGGTCATCGCGGCGAGCACCGGCACGAGAATGGTCACCAGGACCATGCGCAGCAAACCCGCAGCCGCCATGCGTCAATTATTCAGGCGGTCACCTTTCTTGTGGCCCAGTTGGGGGACAGACTTTTCCGGAAAGGCGGCACCACGGTCATGGACAATGCGACGACCACCATGGCCAGGGCGAGCGTGCCGACGGTGAGCCCGGCTCCGGCGCGCTCGTAGAACACGGTGAACAGCGGCGGGCCGAGCGCCGCGACCCCGTAGCTCACCAGCCGGGACACCCCGACCACCCGGGCCGTCATATGGTGGGGCACGTCGCTGAGCACGGTCCTGATGGTGACGTTGCTCAGCCCGCCGGCCAGCCCGATCATCAACAGCGCCACCGCGAACGCGAGCGGCGCGATCCCGGTCACGGCGGTGAGGAGCAGCGCGAGGGAGCACATCCAGGCGTGGACCAGCAGCATGGACCTGCCGTGCCGGGTGAGCCCCACCCATTCGGCGAATATCGCGGCCGACATCCGGCGGGACGCCTTCTCGTGGATCTTCCGGGAAATCCTGCGGCGCCGCGGGGAAATGAGCCCGCCGATGATTCCGCCGACGCCGGAAGCCGACAGAATCGTGCCGATGACCGCCGGGTTGAGCCCGCCGCCGGTCATGTGGGAAATGGACACCACGGTCAGCGACTGCACGATGAGATTGATGAGCGCGGTCAGGATCGTGGCCGACCTGATGAACGGGTGCCGCCAGACCTCGCGAAAACCCATGACGGTCTCCCGCAACATGGGCCGCCGCTCCCCGGTCTCCGGACCCGGCCCGGTCTCCGGCCCGGTCTGCGGCCCGGTCTCCGGGGCCGCTCGGGGCGGGCGTACCAGAACCCCCGCCGACATGGCGAAGAAGAACGCGTTCGACAGGAACGCGGTGAGCGGGCCGAGCGCGTACAGGGCGCCGCCGAGCGGACGTCCCGCCAGGGCGATGGCGTGCACGGTGGTCTCGTGCATGGCCAGCGCGGTGTGCAGCCTGGCCTGCCTGGCCGTCGTGGTCACCAGCGCCGCCTCGGCCACCGAGGTGACGACCGCGAGACCACCCTCCAGGAAGGCGACCGCGAGCAGGTGCTCGATGCGCAACATCCCGGCCAGCATCGTGCCGCACAGCAGGGCCATGAGCAGCGCCCGCAGCGCCTCGCTCCACAACATCACGCGCCGCGGCCCGAGCCGGTCACTGATCGTCCCGGCGGGGAGGTAGCACAGCAGACCGGGCAGCATGGAGGCGAACACGACCCACCCCGCCCAGGCGGCCGAGCCGGTGAGGGCCATCGCGAGCAGCGGGTAGATGACGCTCAGGGTGCGGGTGCCGAGCATGGACAGCGCCGAAGCGCTCCATGACCGCACGAAACCCTGAGAGGCCACCACCGTCGCAGCTCCCGCCAGCTGGATCTTGGGGAAATGTGTTCCGCGTTCCCTTTGAGGAGAGAGACGGCGGGAGGCTTCAAATATATACGGCAAGGCACCCGCCCAGGCGCACGCCGCACCCGCCGCGCACCTCGGTGGCCGAGCGCATGGGCGCACGGGTCGCGGCACGCGCCGAGCGCGGCACACGGGTCGCGGCACACCGGGCGCGGCGCACGAATGACGGCGGGAGGGGCGGCGGGTAGGTAGGGGGCGGTTATTCGCTCAGGCGGTCGGCTTCGGCGGCGAGGCGGGGTGGGAGGTGCGTTCGGGCGCCGGGCTCGCGCGCACGCCGCGCCAGCCGGACCGCCTCGCTGTGCTTGCCCGCCGCCACCATCACCCGCGCCGCGCGCAGCAGGGTCGGGCCGTCCTGTTCGGCGTCCATGGGCGGGATGGCGCGTACGGCCTCCGAGACCTCGCCCTTCTGGGCCAGCGCGAGCGCGTAGGCGGCCTGCGCCGAAGGCTGCTGGAGCGGCCCGGCCCGTTCCAGGTCGCGCAGCGCGCGCTCGGGCCGCTGCAGGTCGGACATGATCTCGCCCCGGGCACGTAGCGCCTCCGTGGCGTTGCCCGCCACGGCCAGTACGCCGTCGAGCACGTCCACCGCGCCGCTCTCGTGCCCGCTGTAGTACAGCGCCCAGGCGAGCTCGGTCTGGATGGTCGCGTCGTCAGGGCTGCGCCGGCAGGCCGCCCGCAGGTCCTTGATCGCGTCGCCGAAGGCACCCTGCCGGATGAGGACGCGGCCGGCGGCGGTGAGCAGGGTGGCGACGGCGACATCGCCGCCCCGCGCGGTCGCGTGGCTCTGGGCGGCCAGGCGGTAGTGAGCGACCGCGGCGTCCAGGTCCCCGCCGTGATAGGCCACGTCGCCGAGGAACGACCGGATGACGGCCGTCAGCGGTCCGGCCCTGGGCGCCGCGGCGAGGGCCGCGCCGGCGTGCCCGGCCGCCACGTCGAGGTGCCCCAGCCGCAGTGCCGTTTCCGCGACCCGCAGCTCCCCGGCGGCGTCCGCGGGGCCGCGCGGGAGCGAGCCGGACCCGCTCAGCAGCAGCGCGGCGGCCAGCCGGTCGTCCCAGAGCCGGTGCCATGGGCCGCCGTCGCCGGGCACGGTGCGCAGCAGGCGGTGCTCGACGAGGGCGTCGATCACGGACTCGGGCAGCCCGCCCTCCCCCGGGGACACGGGCCCGGCGAACGTCTCCCGTACCTGGGCCCTGAGCTTGCCCGTATCACCGTGAAAGTAGTCCGCGGCCACCTCGCCGAGCAGCCGGTCGCAGTGGTCGGCGATCACCCGGTCCACGTCGGGCGGGCGGGTGACGTACGCCGTGCCGTCGGGCAGGGCCGCGCAGGCGAGCTGGAGGAGGAGCGGCTGGACCCGGACGCGCCGCTCGCCGCGTACGGTGCGCAGGTCGTCCACGAGCGCCTCGGCCACCCCGGGGGCGAACCCGCCGCCCGTGGTCTCGACCGGCAGGCGGCACGCGTCGAGCGCGGCCCCCACCGGCAGCGGGGGCAGGCGGAAGTGCCGGGCGCGCGCGAGGCCGGGATGCCGGACGAGGTCGTCGAAATGCTCCTCGTTCACCACGACGAGCAGGCGCAGCGACAGCTCGCTGTCGAGCGCGTCGGCGAGTTGCGCCAGCAGTTCCGCGCGGTGCCGCTGCCACGCCGCCGGCCCCGCGAAGGCGTCGTCCACGTGGTCGATCGCGGCCAGCAGCGGCAGCGGGTCTCCTGAGGGCACCCGTCTCGGCGGGTGCTTGCCCAGGAAGCCGGCGACCGTCTGCCCGACGAGCTCGGTGGGCGCCTGGTAGGGCGACCAGGAGGAGAGCAGGGCGAGGACGAACGGGTTCTCGTTCTCCTGGACGAGGGCGGCGGGCACGCCGGGCCGGTGCCGGAGGCCGCCGACGGGCAGTACGTCGTTCCCGGCGGGGTCGAGCAGCGGCAGCACCCCGGCGGCCAGCAGCGACGACTTACCGCATCCCGCGGACCCGTACAGGATGGTGACAGGGTGGGTCCGCCACGCGCGGGACAGCTCCTTCGCCTCCCGCTCACGCCCGAAGAACCGGACGGCGTCCTCCCTGCGGAAGGCGCGCTCCCCGGGGAACCGGTTGCCCCTCGACTCCATCACTGTCCCGCCCATCGCCGCGATTCAGCCAGCGATTCGCGCGCTTTTCGCAGGCGAATGGCGATTACTTTCGATCATTACCAGGTTCGTGACCGGGTTTCAGATGGCCGAATTCCACCCCTGAACCGCTGTTTCATCCGATGCCTCGGCCAGCCGCCGGTAGGCACTTCTGAGTGCGGGGGATTGCATGTCCTTCAGAACTTCGAGGTCGAAGTCGCTGATATCCAGGAGCTCCGCACAGATTCTCTCGCCCATTCCGTGTCCCTCGCCGTCAGTTATGGACATCCGGAAACCGCACGCCCGGCCGAGCGTGTGACCTACTAACTTATATGTGATTCTGTGACGCTAGGTGCGTTAAATCAATCCTAGGATGGAATTCCTGGGAAAACGGCTGGCGGAGACTGGCGGAGGCCCACGTGGACGAGCGAGCGAACGAGCGGGCGACGAAGATGCCCCCGGTCTGGGGCAGGGTACCCCCGCGCAACAGGAACTTCACCGGTCGCGAGGCGCTGCTCAGCCGCCTGGGCAAGAGCATGGCGGGCGGTGCCACCACGGCCGTGGTGGCGCACTCGCCCGTGCCGCAGGCCTTGCACGGCCTGGGCGGTGTGGGGAAGACGCAGCTCGTCACCGAGTACGCCTGGCGCTTCCGCAGCTCGTACGACGTGGTCTGGTGGATCGCCTCCGACCAGCCCGCCCTGGTCCCGGCCACGCTCGCCGCCCTCGCCCCCGAGCTCGGCCTGCCCTCGGCGAACGTGGTGGGCATCGACGAGGCCGCCGTGGCCGTGCGCAAGGCCCTGCAGCAGGGCACCCCGTACGACAAATGGCTGCTGATCTTCGACAATGCCGACGAACCGGAGTCCATCAAGGACTTCATCCCCGACGGCGGGCCCGGGCGGGTCCTCATCACCTCCCGTAACAACCGCTGGACCACGACCAGCGAGAGCGTCGCCGTCGACGTCTTCGAACGCGACGAGAGCCTGGCCTTCCTCCGCAAGCGGCTGGAGCGCGAGCTGCCGAGGGACGAGGCGCACCGGCTGGCGGAGGCGCTCGGCGACCTCCCGCTGGCGCTGGAACAGGCCGCCGCCCTGCAGCTGATGACCGGGATGCCCACTGAGGAGTACATCGAGGCGCTGGAGGAGCAGACCCGCCCGCTGCTGGCGCTGGGCAAGGCGACCGAATATCCGCACTCCATGACGGCGGCCTGGCAGCTGTCGGTGCAGGCGATCGAGGAGCGCATGCCGGAGGCCGCGACCGTGCTGCGCTGCCTGGCGTTCTTCGGGCCCGACCCCATCCCCCGTGACGTCTTCCGCCGCGGCAACAAGGTGTCCGAGGCCACCAGCATGGCCCCGATCCTGGCCGACCCCCTGCTGCTGAACAAGGCGATCGGCGAGCTGAACAGGTTCGCCCTGATCAAGGTGGAGCCGAGCACCAGGACGATCACGGTGCACCGGCTGATCCAGAGCCTGCTGCGCGACTCCGTGAGCGCCGACCAGCGCGAGAGCCTGCGGCACGAGGTCCACCTGCTCCTCGCCGGGAGCGCCCCGACCTCGCCCGAGGACACCGCCAAGTGGCCGGCCTTCGGCGAGCTGCTGCCGCACGTGGAGCCGTCCGGGCTGAGCTCCTGCTACGCCGAGCCGTCCAGGCGGACCTGTCTGGACGTCGTCCGCTACCTCTACCGCGTCGGCGACTACCGTGCCGCCAGGAACCTCGGCGAGGCGCTGCGGGCGGCGTGGACGGCGCAGCTCGGCGTCGCGGACCCGCACGTGCTGCGGCTGCGCCGGCACCTGGCGAACACCTTGTGGCAGCTCGGCGAGTTCACCGAGTCCCGCCTGATGAACGAGGAGACGCTGGAGCTGATGCAGGAGACGTTCGGCGCCGACCACGAGGAGACCCTCGCCGTCGCCAACTCCTACGGCAGCAACCTGCGCGCCCTGGGCGAGTTCGAGCGCGCCCGCAGTCGCGACGACGAGTCGCTGCTGGCCTACGAGAGCAAGTTCGGGCCGACCCACCCGGGCGCGCTGCGCATGCTGCACAACCTCGGGCTGGACCACGCGCTGCTGAGCGACCACCTCAAGGCCAGGGACCTGCTCAAGCTCACCTATCTGGAGATGAGCAGCGCCACGAAGGGCATCAGCCCGTGGGACGTGCAGAACGCCTGGAACTGCCTGGCCCTGGTGGTGCGCCTGTGCGGCGACTTCGAGGAGGCCTGCGACCTGGCCGAGGACGCCTACGCGTACGGCCTGCGGGAGCTGTCGCCCGAGCATCCGCTGACGCTGAAGGCGTCCAAGGAGCTGTCGATCGCGAAACGGGCCGCCGGTGACCTGTCCACCTCGCTGGAGCTCATCCAGGACACCTACTCCAGGACCGAGAAGGTGCTGGGGCCGAACAACCCCGACACGATGGCGTCGGCGATGGCGCTGTCGAACACGCTGCGCGAGGCGGGCCGCCTGGACGAGGCGTTCGTGCTGGCCAAGGAGACGATGACGCGTTATCGCACCGTCTACGGCAACCAGCACCCCTACACCTACGGCTGCCAGAGCAACCTGGCGCTGCTCTACCGGCTGCGCGGCAACGCGGCGCGGGCGCTGGAGGAGGACACCGACGCCTACAAGGGCCTGCTCGACCGGCTCGGCCCCAAGCACATCTACACCTTCACCGCGGCCGTCAACCGGGGCGGCGACCTGGCCGCGCTCGGCGATTTCGCCGCCGCCTGCCGCCAGGACCACGAGACCGTGGAGCTGCTGGCGTCGTCGTTCGGAGAGCGCCACTACCTGACGCTGTCGGCCACCGTGAACCTCGCGCTCGACCTGCGGGCGTCCGGGCGGGAGGAGGAGGCTGAGCGGCTGACCGGGGAGACGCTGTCGGCGTACCGGGAAGCGTTCGACCCCGACCATCCGCACCTGCTGCGCGCGCTCAAGGGCGAGCGGGCTTCGTGGGACTTCGACCCGCCGCCGCTGTGACGTGCGGGTGCTTGGCCTCGAAGGCGGCCCGGTGCTCGGCGTGCTCCCACCGGGCCTGCTCCAGCGCCGCCGGCGGCACCGGCTCGGCCGACCAGGCCGAGAGGGTGCGCCGGGCGGCGGTCACGAAGGCCCGGCCCTCGGTGGTCAGCCGTCCGCTGGACAGCAGCGTCTCCGTCGCCTCCAGCGCCGAGCCGCGCCAGCGGGCGAACTCCCCGTGCGCCCGGAGGTCGCCGTCGGCCTCACGCTGGCGGCGCCAGAATCCCGCGACGCCGAGGAAGGCGTACGCGCCGTGCAGCAGCCCGGGGAGCGGGCGCGGGTCCTCGCGCCAGGGCGCGTAGTAGCGGCGGTCGTCCGGCAGCGTCAGCTCCGTCACCGCCAGCACCGCGTTGAGCTTGGCGTGCTGGACCTCGTGGGCGAACGTCACAGCCAGCCAGCGGCCGTCCACCGGGGTCGAGAGGGCGATGGTGCCCGGCCGGTCGCCGGCGGACGCGCTGTTCCCCCCGTGGGGCGGGGCCTCGACCGGGGTCAGCACCGAGATCAGCTCGCGCGTCTCGGCGGCGAGCGTCCAGTGGTGGGCCCGCAGGATCGACTGGGACTCCTCGAAACGTTCCCGCCAGACGCCCAGCTCGTCGGCGGACAGGCGGTCCTTGCGGACGTCGCCCTCGCCCCAGCGGTACGGATCCACGTCGTCCACGACGAGGTCGAGGCCGGTGGCGGGTGAGGTGAGATGCTCCAGCGGGGACCAGCCGGGCCGGGCCTCGCCGGAGTGATGGCGCAGCTCCCGGCCGGCGCCGGAGACCTGGATCACGCCGTCGCCGCCGATCTCGAGCCGGACGAGCGCGTCCGGCTCGGCGCCCAGCTCGATCAGGCCGACCGAGGGCAGGAGGAGCGACCCGCCGGGCGCGGGCGCCTCGGCCGAGCACGGCAGCCCGGCCCGCACCGCCGCGGCCGCCGCCACGCCGCCGAGCTGGGCGGGCTCCCATCCGGTCGCCGTCCCCTCGATGAGGGCCCGCAACGTGCGCTTGGCCCACACGCCCACGGACGGGTAGCGGATCACGGCGTCGACCGCCGCGGGCGCCTGCCGGTGGAGCCGGGCCAGCAGGTCGTAGGCCCGCTCGGCGGCCTTGCCCGGCCGGTGGTCCAGCAGCCCGCGGATCAGGAGCAGGTTCCTGCTGCGCTCGATCGCGGCCAGCCAGGCGGCCGCCTGCGCGCCGCCGGCGCCCGCGGCGAGCCGCTCCAGGACGTCGTCGGGGATCCGGTGCCGTCTGAGGGACATGGCGTTCCTTTTCATGCCACCGCTTCATGTCACCGCGCGCCGGAGCTCGGCGACCAGGCGGGATCGGATGTGCTCGATCAACCGGTAGAGGTCGGGGCAGTAGACGGACGGGTTGGCGAACCCCGTGCCCGTCCGGTAGCGATGTGAGTAGAGCCCGCCGCCGCAGACCCGCCCGAACGTGCACGCCTTGCACGTGTCGCTGAGCGCGTCCCAGCCGAGCTGGCGGGCGATCATGCCGGGGTGCAGCAGGGCCTCGTCGAAGGAGTGGTCGGTGATGTTCAGGCCGGTGGCGGGGGCGCCCTGGCCGACCACCTTGAGCGAGTCGGTCTGCTCGATGGTGCCGTCCGTCTCGATGACCACGACCGTGGAGGCGGTCAGGCCGACGGACTCGCTCGCCGAGCTGCCGCCCAGCAGCAGGTTGACGATCTGCTGGAACAGCCGCACCGTGCTCTCGGACTTGCTGTCGTACCAGCGGTCGAAGATCGGGATCAACCAGTCGGCGTACGGTGCCGGGCTGGTGTCCGGGCCCCGGCCCGGCGGCGGGGAGTCCCAGGTGGCGTGCGGGAGCAGGAAGTCCAGCGCCGGCGGCTCGAACGCGATCAGTGCCTCGTACGTCTCGACCGGGTCGTTCTCCAGGTCGATCGTGCACAGCAGGCCGCCGTACAGGTGCCGGAACTCCGGGCGCATGAGCTGCCTCAGGCCCGCCGACACCGCGTCGTAGCTGCCCCGGCCGTCGGCGAACCTGCGGTTGCGGTCGTTGCCGCGGGGATATCCGTCGAGGCTCACCCCCACCTTGACCCCCAGCTGGTCGAACGAGCGCAGGGCCGGCTCGCCCAGCAGCACGGCGTTGGTCTGCACCACGGCGTCCAGCCGGACGCTCTCGCCGATCTCGTTCCGGACGACTTCGACGATCTTGGCGAGGTAGTCGTGCCCGGCCAGCAGCGGCTCGCCCCCGTGCAGGACCACGCGGAGCGAGGGGAGGTGGTGCTCGGCGGCGTGCTCGGCGATGCGCTGCGCGGCGACCGTGACGAGCTGCGGATCCATCACCATCGGACGGGAGCGCCAGCTCTGGTCGGCCATCGTGTACATGTAGCAGTAATCGCAGGAAAGATTGCAGCGGCTGTGTACTTTGAGCAGGAATTGCCGGAAGGGATGCGGGCGCCAGCCGCCCCGTGACAACTCATCGACATCGAGGGTGGCAGGCCACTCCCGTGACTGATCCCCCGCGTCGGGCCTCAACCGGAAACCACCCCGTCATCCACCCGGGTAAGTTCGCCACAATGAATCTGAATTTAGACCGACTTGATGTTAACCGACTTGCAAACTCGGGGGGAGGCCCTATTCGGAAGCCGCTTGCCCTATTTGTGGCTTTTGTTTGATCGTTATCCGTGTAGAGGGATCGCACGGCGGACGCCGGTCAGGCGGCGGTGTCAGCGGAAGGCCGGGACGGTGGGTGGCAGGCCCATGAGGACGGCGCCCGCGGCGTCGTACATGGCCGGGCTGAGGAAGGCGTGCTCCTGCGGCACCATCGCGTCCCCGAGCAGGGCCTGCAGCGGGTGGTCGCGGTAGATCGCCGCGGTGCCGGACAGCGAGACGACCTTGCCGACCACCTCCGCGGCGGTCCGGGCGAGGTGGGCGGCGGACAGGCGCAGGTGCGCGTTCTGCCCGTCACCGACCAGCCCGCCGGCCAGCACCGCCTGCCACGCCTCCTCGGCGGCCTCGTAGAAGTAGGCCCGGGCCGAGCGGAGCGCGGCCTCCGCCTCGGCGATCCCGGCGCGGTAGTAGGCGCGCTCGGCGAGCTTCGGGGCGCCGGTGATGCTCCCCCGGTCGCCGCCGGTTCCCTGGGCGAAGTCGAGCGCGGCCCGGGCGACGCCGGCGGAGACGACGGACAGCGACTGGGCGGCGTACGAGATCGCGGGATAGCGGTAGAGCGGCTCGTCGATCACCGGCGTGCCGCCCCGGATGAAGGACCACTCGCGGCCGACCTCCACGTCCTCGGCCACCAGGTCGAAGGAGCCGGTGCCCTGCATGCCGACCACGTCCCAGTCCCGCACGATCTCCAGGCGCTCGGGGCGCACCAGCACCCCGCGCGGCTTGCCGGCGGTCGAGTCGTCGCCGGGGATGCCGACGCAGACGATGTCGGCGGCCATGCAGCCGCTGGCGAACTTCCACCGCCCGCTGAGGCGGAAGCCGCGCTCGGTCGGGGTGGCCGGCTGGACGGGGAACAGCGCGCCGGCGAAGACGACGTCGGGGCCGTCGGCGTACAGCTCGGCCTGGCTCTCCAGCGGCAGCGGGCCCAGGTAGACGAGCTGGGAGCCGAAGCCGGCGACCCAGCCGGTGGAGCCGTCGACGGCGGAGATCCGCTCGATCTTCCTGAGGAACTCCGCGGGCGGCATCGTCTCGCCGCCGAACCGCTCCGGTGTGGCCGCCCGGTAGAGGCCGAGCCGCTTGAGCCGGTCGACGAAGTCCTTGGGGACGTAGCGCAGCTCCCCGAACTCCCCGCGGCGGCGGGCCAGCTCCGCGAGCATGTCCTCGAACGCGTCGGGTCCGCCGGCCGGTCCGGTCCCCTGGTTCTGCGCCATCGCCGCTCCTCCCGGGTCCACCTTCCGAGGCTACGACGGGCGTCCCCGTCCGGGGCGGGCATCCGCTCAGTCCCGCGGGGTCCAGGGGCGGCAGCCGCTTGCTCAGTCCTGCGGGTCCAGGGGCGGCAGCGGCTTCTCGTACAGCCAGGCGGACAGCAGCGCGTCCACCGGCTGCGCGGCGTGCCGCCGGAGGTGGGCGGCGAACTCCCGGGTCGTGACGCTCCCGTGCCGGTGCTCGGCCGTCCAGGCGCGCAGGGCGAGGAAGAACGCCCGGTCGCCGACGGCCCGGCGCAGCGCGTGCAGGGTGAGCGCGCCCCGCTTGTAGACGCGGTCGTCGAACAGCGCGGCCGGGCCGGGGTCGGCCAGGGCGAAGTCCTGCGGCAGCAGCGCGAGGCGGTGCCGCCAGCGCCGGGCGTGCTCGCCGGCGGGCGGGCCGCCCGACTCCTCCGACCAGAGCCACTCGGCGTACGTGGCGAACCCCTCCTGCAGCCAGATGTCCCGCCAGCAGGCCACGGTGAGGCTGTTGCCGAACCACTGGTGCGCCAGCTCGTGCGCGACCAGGCGCTCGCTCCCGCGTACGCCGTCGACGTGGTTCCGGCCGAAGATCGACATGCCCTGCGCCTCGACCGGGATGTCCAGGTCGTCGTCGGTCACCACGACGGTGTAGCCGGCGAACGGGTAGGGCCCGAACAGGGCGGTGAACAGCGCCATCATCTCGCCCTGCCGGCCGAAGTCGTGGCGTACGCGGGTGGCCAGCCGCGCCGGGTGGGCCAGCCTGGTCCCGGCGACCTCGGACAGCTGGTAGCGGCCGATCTGCACGCTCGCCAGGTAGCTGGCCATGGGCTCGGCCTGGTCGTAGATCCACGTCGTGCTCCCGGCCCCGCGCCGCCTGGCCACGAGCACGCCGTTCGCGATCACCTGGTACGGCGCGGCGGTGGTCACGGCGATGCGGTAGGAGGCCTTGTCGCCGGGCCGGTCGTTGCACGGGAACCAGGAGGGCGCCCCGATCGGCTGCCCGGCGACGAGCGCGCCGTCGCTCAGCTCCTCCCAGCCGAGCCCGCCCCAGGGGCTCGGCACCGGTACGGGGTTGCCCGAGTAGCGCACCTCGACCCCGGCGCTCGCCCCGGGGGGCAGCGGCCTGGGCAGGGTCACGCGCAGCTTGCCCTGGCCGTGCGCGTGCCGGGCGGCCACGCCGTCCACGGTGACCCCCGAGACCCGGAACCTGCCGAGGTCCAGCTCCAGCACGCCGAGCGGCTCGGCGGCGGCCGCCGTGGCGACCACCGTCAGCCGGGCCGTGCCGTCGAGCCGGTTGGCCGCGACCCGGTAGCCCAGCGTCAGGTCGTAGTGCGTGACGCCGTAGCGGTGGTCACCGTGCGCGGGGAAGTACGGGGTCGAGATGGGGATCATCGCCACGCCGAGATGGGGTTGCCGAACCACCGGGTGCGCCCGGGCACGCTCTCGCCGCGCATGACCAGGGAGGCGGGGCCGATCGTGCTGTCGGCGCCCACCCGCGCGGCCGGCAGGACCACGCCGTGCGGGCCCAGCGTCGCGCCGGCCCCGAGCGTCACGGTGTCGATGCTCATGACGCGGTCGTGGAAGAGGTGGGTCTGCAGCACGCAGCCCCGGTTGACGCACGCCCCGTCGCCCAGGGTCACCAGATCCGCCTCGGGCAGCCAGTACGTGTCACACGTGACCCCATGTCCAATGCGTGCCCCGAGCGAGCGCAGCCACACGTTCAGCGGCGCGGTCCCCAGCCACGGCTGGGCGAACCAGGGCGCCGCCAGCACCTCGACGAAGTTGTCCGCCAGCTCGTTGCGCCACACGAACGAGCTCCACAGCGGCCGGTTGCCGGCCCGGATCCGGCCGACCAGGGCCCACTTGGCGGCCGTGGCGACCAGCGCCGCGACCGCCCCGGCGGACGCCATGACCACGCCGCCGAGCGCGGCCGCCACGGCGAAGCCGTACCGGGCGGCGAGCCCCTCGAACGCGGCGGCGACCAGGACGGCCAGCGCGACCGCGCACATGGCGGGCACCACGCGGAACGCCTCGACGACCGCCCGGGCCGCCCGGTACCGCGCGGGCGGGTCGTAGGTGCGGCTCCGGTCCCCCTCCTCCGCGGTACGGCGCAGCTCCATGGGCGGCATCCCCACGTACGAGGAGCCGGACTTGGCCTTCTTCGGCGTCGCCGACAGCACGCCGACCAGGCCGTCCTTGGGCACCTTGCGGCCGGGCGCGGTCATGCCCGAGTTGCCGAGGAAGGCGCGCTTGCCGATCCGCGCGGACGCGATGCGCATCCACCCGCCGTCGAGCTCGTACGGGGCCACCATCGTGTCGTCGGCCAGGAAGGCGCCGTCGCCGACCGAGGTCATCGTGGGCAGCGCGAGGACCGTGGACAGCTCGGTGCCGCGGCCCACCTTCATGCCCAGCGCCCGCAGCCAGGCGGGGGTCAGGACGCTCGCGTACAGGGGGAACAGCCAGACGCGGGCCGAGGCCATCAGCCGTCCGGTCGCCCACGCCTGCCACGCCTGCCGGCTGTGCACCGGGTGGTGGCCCGGGTGCAGGCCAAGGCCGAGCAGCCGCACGCTGACCAGCGTGACCAGGGCGAAGGCGGCCATACCGGCGATCGTCGCCAGGGGCACGGCCAGCAGGACGGCGGTGACCGCCTCGCCGAGCGTGCGGGCGTCCCGGGCGAACACCGCCGCCACCGCCAGCCCGGCCCCGGCCGCCACCACCGGGAGCAGGCTGAGCGCGACGGCGCTCACGGCGTACAGCGTCGCCCAGAACCGGGAGCGGCCGGCCCGCTCGGGAGGCCGCGTCCGGCGCGACTTGCCCTGCCGGAACGCCGGCACCCCGGCCCAGAGCTCGCCCGCGGGCACGGTGCCCGCGACGGCCGACCCCGGGGCTATCTGGGAGTTCTTGCCGATGCGCGCGCCCGGCAGCAGCGTCGAGCGGGAGCCGACGGTGGCGCCGGCGCCGATCCGGATCTCGCCGATGCGCACGAGGTCGCCGTCGTACCAGTGGCCGCTGAGGTCGACCTCCTGCTCGACGGACGCGCCCCTGCCCACCTTGAGCAGGCCGGTGACGGGCGGGGGCGAGTGCAGGTCGGCGTCCGCGCCCACCTGGGCGCCGAGCAGCCGGGCGTACCAGGTCATCCAGGGCGCGCTGGCCAGGTCGGGGACGCCGAGCCTGGCCGCGAACTGCTCGGCGAACCACAGTCTCAGGTGTACGCCGCCGCCGCGCGGGTGGGCGCCCGGCCGCAAGCCGCGCAGCAGCAGCCTGGCCACCGCCGCGGACAGGCTCATGCGCCCCATGGGGGTCAGGAAAGCCAGCGCGCCCAGCGTCACCCACCACCAGGACAGGGCCGGCGCCCACGGCGGCGCGAGCAGGTTGCCCAGCGCGGCCAGCGGCACGAGCCAGCGCATCGCGCCGGCGGTGAGCAGCGGGATCATGAGCAGCGACTGGGCCAGCGCGGCCCGCCGGGGCATGGGCGCGACGGGCGGCCGCTCGGGCTCGCTCTCGCCCCTGCCGGCCAGGATGCGCGCCAGCCCGGCGAGCGTCGGCTGCGCGTACACGTCGCCGACCGCCACGTCCGGGTGGTCGGGGCGCAGCACGGACACCAGCCGGGCCGCGGCCAGGCTGGTGCCTCCGTCGGCGAAGAAGTCGGCGCCGGGGCCGTCCGGCGCCACGCCGAGGACGCCGGTCCACCGCTCGGCCAGCAGCGCCTCCGCCGGGGTCAGCGCGGCGGAGGAGCCGCCGGGCTCCGTGAGCGGCCAGGGCAGCGCGTCGCGGTCGATCTTGCCGGAGGTCCTGGTCGGGAGCGAGCCGACCGTTGCCAGGCGCGGCACGAGGGCCGCGGGCAGCGAGTCGGCGAGCAGCTCGCGCGCCTCAGCGGCGTCGAAGCCGGGGCCGGCGACGACGTACCCCACGAGCAGCTGATGGCCGCCGCCCGCGGTGCGGACGGCCGCGGCCGCTCCGGTGACGCCGGGCAACGCCTGCAGCGCGGCGTCCACCTCGCCCAGCTCGATCCGGCGCCCGCCGAGTTTCACCTGGTCGTCGGCCCGGCCGAGGAACACGAGGCCCTCGGGGTCGGCGCGTACGAGGTCGCCGCTGCGGTAGGCGCGGCCCCAGCCCAGCGACGGCAGCGGCGCGTACTTCTCGGCGTCCTTGACCGGGTCCAGGTAGCGGGCCAGGCCGACGCCGCCGATGACCAGCTCGCCGGTCTCCCCCATGGCCACCGGCTCGCCGGCGTCGCCGACCACGGCCAGGTCCCAGCCGTCGAGGGGCAGCCCGATGCGTACGGGCCCGTCGCCGGTGAGCCGCGCCGCGGACGCCACCACCGTCGCCTCGGTGGGCCCGTAGGTGTTCCACACCTCCCGCCCCGGCACGGCGAGCCGCTCGACCAGCTCGGGAGGGCACGCCTCGCCGCCGAAGACGAGCAGCCGGACCCCGCCGAGGTGCTCGACCGGCCAGAGCGCGGCCAGCGTCGGCACGGTCGAGACGGCCGTGATGCCCCGGGCGGCCAGCCAGGGGCCCAGGTCGATCCCCGTACGCACCAGGGCTCGGGGGGCGGGCACGAGGCAGGCGCCGTTGCGCCAGGCCAGCCACATCTCCTCGCACGAGGCGTCGAAGGCCACGGAGAGCCCGGCCAGCACGCGATCGCCGGGGCCGAGGGGGCGCTCGCGCAGGAAGAGGCCCGCTTCGGCGTCGGCGAACGCGGCCGCCGACCGATGCGTCACCGCCACGCCCTTCGGCCGTCCGGTGGAGCCGGACGTGAAGATGATCCACGCGTCGTCCCCCGGCGCGGGCGCCTCGACGGCCTCCCCGGCCACCTCGCCACCCCAGGAACCGCCACCCCAGGGGCCGCCACTCCCCGCGCTGCCGCTTCCCGAAGCGCCGCTTCCCGCGCTGCCACTCCCCGCCGTGTCGCTTTCCGCAGTGCCGCTTTCCGCCGTGTCGCGGACGGTCAGCTTGTCCGTGAGGACGGCGTCCACGGCGGCCTCGGAGAAGACCAGCTCGGCCCGCTCGTCCGGGTCGTCGGCGTCGACCGGCACGTACGCGGCGCCCGCCGCCAGCACGGCCAGGATGGACACGTACAGCTCGGCGGTCCCCGACGGGATGCGCACGCCCACCCGGGCGCCGCGCCCGATCCCGGCCTCCGCGAGCTCGGCGGCCAGCCGGTTCACCTCGGCGCGCAACGAGCGGTAGTCGAGACGCGTGCTGCCGTCGTCGAGCGCGGGCGCGTCCGGATGGCGGCGCGTGGTCTCGTCGAGGATGTCGAGCAACGTGCGCGGTGGCGGCGCCAGCGGGCCGGCGGGATAGACCGCGGACGCGGTTCTGGGGCGTAATTCAGCCGGGTTGCTACGCAAACGCTGCTCCCTGAGTCAGGCGGTCGGTGCCTGGAAGGCAGATGCCGCGGCATCCCGAATCATCCGCCACCATCGTGGCGTTCGCGCCACCCCGTGCCAAACGGCCCCGGCGAGCGATCTTATTCCGCCTGGCCGGCCGCGTACCGGGCGGTCGCGGGCTAGAGGGAGTGGCCGAGCAGGTCGATGATCCCGGCGATGCGCTCCTCGTCGCGCCGGTAGTGCGTCCACTTCCCCACCCGGGTCGAGCGGACCAGCCCGGCGCGTTCGAGGGAGGCCATGTACGCCGAGACAGTCGACTGCGCGAGCCCGGTCTTGGCCTGGAGGTGGCTCACGCACACGCCTACCTCGTGCGGATCGGCGATGCCCTCCGCCACCGGGAAATGGCGCTCGGGGTCGCGCAGCCACTGGAGCAGCTGCAGGCGCACCGGGTTGGCGAGCGCCTTGAACACGTCGAGCAGTTCGGCGGAGGTGTCCGAGGAAGGACGGGCATGTGTCGTCATAGGTGATCAGGCCGAGTATACGGCTGATAACGATGATTCGCGGAACTTCGATATGTCGTGCCCTGCTCATGCCTAGGATCGGAGCCATGTTGCTTGAGCATCGCGGCAGGAGGCCCGTGGTCCCCGAGTCCGCCTACGTGGCGCCGACGGCCGTCCTCTGTGGCGAGGTCGTCCTGGGTGAGCGGGCGCGCGTCCTGCACGGGGCCGTCCTCACCGGAGAGGACGGTGCGGTGCGTACCGGCTCGGACGTGGTGGTGATGGAGAACGCGCTGATCCGCGGCCGGGCGGGACACCACGCGATCATCGGCGACGCCGTGCTGGTCGGCCCGCACGCGCACGTCAACGGGGCGGTCGTCGAGGACGAGGTCTTCGTGGCGACGGGGGCGTCGCTCTTCCCCGGCGCGGTGGCCGGGGCCCGCTCCGAGCTGCGGATCAACAGCGTGCTGCACGTCAACTCGAGGCTCGAACCCGGCACCGTCGTGCCCATCGGCTGGATCGCGGCGGGGGACCCGGCCGAGCTGTTCTCCCCCGAGCGGCACGAGGAGCTGTGGGAGAAGCAGCGCGGCCTCGACTTCCCCGGCACGGTCTACGGCGTGCCCCGTGGCACGCCGATGCGCGACATCATGGCCCGCCAGGCCGAGTTCTACGGCGCGCACCTCGACGACCGGCCGCTCGGCGAGGCGTGAGCCCTCAGGCGCCGGCCCGGGATCCGGTGGCGGCCACCATCGGCAGGAACTGGTCGTAGAAGTCCACCCGCAGCTCGTAGGCCCGCCGCTCGACCTCCCGGAACCCGTCGGCCCCGTCGTCGCGGGCCAGCAGCTCGCTCAGCCGTACCCCGAGCTGGTCCGAATGGCTCGCCGACAGCCGCGAGGTCGCCGCGAGCGGGTGCGCCTTGGCGTCGTGAAGGAGGTGGGGATAGTAGAAGTAGGAGTGGTTCTTGCCGTCGCGCGTGAGGTGCGGCTCCATCCGGGGCCAGAACCGGCCGTATTCGACGGAGACCAGGATCTCCCCCCAGAAGCGCAGGATCGCCAGCAGCCGCAGGTCGGCGTGCTCGGACCGGCCGGCGTCGGCGATGAGCTCCAGGGTGCCGGTGATGGCGGCCGTGGTGGCCGCGCTGGGCCGCGCCTCGACCAGGGCCCGCCGCGAGACGCCGAGCTGGAGCAGGTCCTCCTTCATGTCCTCGCGGTGTGACCGGGTACGGCCGTCGCTTCCCGGATATTCCTCCCGCAGGATCGTACGGGCGATGCGCAGCCCGGTCTCGTCGGTCAGCAGATCGATCGCCAGGTCGTAGGCCGGAGTGAACGACAGCGACAGGAAGCGCCGCTGGAGCAGCAGCGCGGCGAAGTCGTCCGCCGGGATCAGCGGCACGTGGGCGAGCACGGGATGCGCCTTGAACTCCTCGATCAGGCCGTCCTCGAAGTCGTCGAGCTCTTTCATGGAGACGGGCTCTTTCATGGAGTCGAGCTCTTTCATGGATCAGTCCTTTCGCCCCTAGAGAGAGATGTTGTTGACCGACACCTGCCAGTTCCCGAGATCGACCGGGCGGCTGATCTCCCAGATCTTCGTCAGCTCGTGCCGCACGTCGCGGCCCACCACGGTGTCGGCGCCGTGGACCTCGACCTGGCTCGAGTTGATGGCGAGCTTGTTGTGCAGGAAGGAGCTGACGAGATAGCGCTCGTCCACCTGGTAGACGGCGATCGACGGCAGCGAGTTGTAGACGTGGACCCGAAGGAGCTCGCGGTTCGCGCCGAGGCCGGCGTACATGGACGCGAACGCCTCCAGGCAGCGCCCCACGCTCTCGCGCACGTTCTCCTCGGCGCCGGGGTCGCGGTGCTTGCCGAGCGCCTCGTCGCGCAGCCGCGCGACCGGGGAGGCGGGGTGCAGCAGCAGCACGCGGACCCGGATGCCGCGGCGCACGATGGCCTCCGCCAGCTCCTTCTGGAAGTCCGGCAGGTTGGGGATCCAGGTCTGCAGGATCGACACCTCCCGGCTCGCCGTGCCGAGGTGCTCGATGAACTCGCCCTTCGGGAAGCCCTCGTGCACGCGCGCCACGCCTCCGTAGTGATCGCGCAGGCGGTCGCGGACGATCGCGTCCGTGTCGAGCCGCCGGACCAGCTCGTGGATCTGGTCGACCACCCGCAGCCGGTCGATCTCCAGCAGCAGGAACACGGTCACCGTGCTCAGGATCAGCAGCGTGATCTTGGGCAGGGCGGTTCCCAAGGTCATCGCGTCGAGCAGGCCCAGCAGGTCGGCGAGGGCGACGCCGATGCCCGCGCACGCCAGCACCCACAGCACCGCCCGCTGGGCGAAACGATGTATGGCCATGGCCACAGCACACCCCTGTCACACGGCAGCAAGTTCCGTCTTTGGAGGCTCACGGTGAGCAACGTCCGTGACTCCATCCTGGTGCACCGATCACGGCGGCGCGGACGAATCGACCAACCCGAGCATCACGGAGGGTGAGATTCGCGCCTTTCCAGCGGATCATCACCCTCTTGACGATCGCCCCATGAAATCCCTAATCTCACGAAATGATGATGATTATCAATATCGTGAATAAGGGGTGAGGATGGCCGACGAATACGAGCGCTCGGCGGAGTTCGTCGACATGATGCTCGCCCCGCACTGGGCCGCCCTGGGGCCACCGCTGGCGCAGGCGCTGGCCGGGCTCGCCGGCCCGGTCGTGGACGTGGGCGCGGGCGGCGGGCACGGCACGCGGGTCATCGCCCGGGCGGTGCCCGGGGCCGAGATCGTGGCCGTCGAGCCGTCGGCGGGGCTGCGCTCGGTCCTGCTGGCGCGGGTGAACGAGAGCGCCGGGCTCCGCGACCGGGTGACCGTGCTGCCGGAGGGCTTCCTGAAGACCACGCTGCCGGAGCGGCTCGGCGCCCTCGTCGCCATGAACGTCATCGGGCACTTCGACCCGCCCGGGCGGCGACGGGTCTGGCGCCTGCTCGCCGACCGGCTCGCCCCCGGCGGCCGGGCGGTGCTGAACCTGCAGCCGCCCTCCGAGCCGACGGCGGTGCCGGAGTCCCGGTTCGCGGACGTGCGGGTGGGGCGGCGCCGGTACGAGGGCCTGGGCCGCGCCGTACCGGCCGGGCCCGGCCGGATCACCTGGCACATGACGTACCGCACGTACCACGACGAGCGGCCCGCCGGGGAGGTGACGGCGAGTTACGACTGGTGGATCCTCGACGAGCCCGGGCTCAAGGCGGAGCTCGCCGAGCACGGCCTCACCCCGGCCCGCACGGGCCCGCCCGAGCTCGGCCTGTACGTGATCGGCCGGTAGCTGATCGGCCGGTAGCTGATCGGCGGGGCCGGCGCGCCGGCCAGGTAGCCGGGCCGCCGCACGAACGGTCCGCCCGGTCAGGAGATCGCCAGGTGCAGGCGCCGCGCCTCCTTCAGCACGTGGCTGGACCCCTTGCGGGCCGCCAGGTCCGCCAGCCCGCGGATCTCGCACCGCACTCCGGTGAGGGCGGCGGCCTGCACGGCCACCTCGAGCAGCTCGCCGAGCCCGGCCCGGGGCCGCTCGCCGGGGGCCGGCAGCAGGGACGGGAGCGCCACGGCGAGGGCCCGCCAGATCTCCGCGTGCGCCCCGCCCGAGGCCAGCTCGGCGAGGGCGGGGGTGATCCGCCCGAGGACGACGAGCTCGGCCCGGATCAGCTCGGCGATGGCCCGGCCCAGCTCCGCGGCCGGTAGCCGGCCGCGGACGGCGAGGACGGTCAGCGCGTCGGCCGCGGTCGCCCGCGGGGCGGGCCGCCGGTGCCCCAGAGCGGCGGCGATCGTGATCGCGGTCGCCGCCCCCACCGGTCCGTCGGCGTGCGCGAGTGCCGTCACGGCGTCCAGCCGGGCATCGGAGCCGTCGAGGAACCTGGGCAGGCACAGCAGGAGGTGGGCGGCCACGACCTCGGGGTGGGAGGGCATGATCGCCGGCCACCACACCACGTCGCGCGGGTAGGCGAGGTAGCCGGACCGGCGCTCCACCGCGCACAGCTCGGCCAGCCAGTCGGGCAGGCCCTCGGGCGGCACGACGCTGGGCCGCACCTCGTAGGGCACCCAGCGGTGGTCGCCGTCGTGCCGCACCCTGCGCAGCTTCCAGTCCACGACGGGGTCGGGCAGGCCGCCGTCGCGCAGCCAGGCCGCCAGCCGCCGGCCGGCCTGGGACGGCAGCTTCTCCGCGCGTACGAGCAGGGCCGGGTCGACGTGCCGCGGCAACCGTAACAACGCCTGCTGGAAGTCCGCCTCCAGCGGCTCGGTCTCCCCCAGCCGCTCCATCCGCTCGATCAGGGTCCGCGCGCCGACGTGGCCGGTGGCGGCGGTCGGCGTGGCCAGCAGCACGGGGATGGTCTCCCCCCGCTCGAACAGGGCGACCACCTCCCGCAGGCGGCGCCGGACGAGGCGCTGGGGCAGCACGTCGATGGGCGGGTGGTCATGGGATCGCCCGGCCGGCAGCGCGCTCAGCTCGCGGCCGTGCTCGGGCGAGACCACCGCCAGCGCGCAGCGCAACAGCAGGAACCGGGGGTCGCGGTCGTAGCCGTTGGCGACGTGGGCGTAGAAGCGGGCGTCGAACGGCTGGTGCCACTGTTCGAGCCACCAGGGCCGCAGCGCCGCCGCCACGCCGTCGCGGTCGTGGTGGGTCAGCTCGACCAGGGCGGCGAGGACCCGCTCCAACAGCTGTGGCTCGACGGCCGCCCGGCTGAGCACCGTCAGCTCGCGGGCCAGCTCCGCCACCGTGCCGATGGGCGGCGCGAGGACGGGCGGAGGGGACGGGGCGAGGACGGGGGCGGGCCACGGCTCCGGGTCCGGCTCCGGCACCGCGCCGTAGCCGGCGGCCACGCGCTCGCGCAGGTCGGCGGGCAACCGGGTGGCCGCCTCGCGGATCGCCTCGCGGCCTTCGTCGCCGGCGTGCGGGGCGAGCTTGACCGCCAGCCGCACCGCGCGCTCGCGCAGCGCCCGGGTGCCGGCGTCGAACACGCTCGCCAGCGCGGCCACCGCGCCGCCGCTCCTGGACGGGGGCGCGTCCGCCAGCCACTTCACGGCGGCCCCGGCGAACTCCGGCTCCGGCCGGAACGCCAGCGCGCCGACCGCCTCGGCGAACAGCTCGGCGTCCAGCGCTCCGGCGGCCTCGGCCCGGTGCAGCTCGTCCAGCGCCAGCCGCACGAGCGGGGAGGTGGCCGACGGCAGCAGGCGGACGAAGTCGAGCACCGGGATCTCGCCGGGCGTCGTGCGCAGCCACCGCCACAACGTCACGAACGGGGTGATCTCCGCGGCCTCGCCCCCGGCCAGGAAACGGCCGGCGCAGCCGTCGATCAGCGCCTGCCGCGGCACCCGGCCCGCCTCGGCCAGGCCGGCCAGCTCGCCGGCGATGGTCCGGCCGGGGTTCCACCACTCGTCCAGGGCGAGCGCCCGGCCCACGCCCTGGGCGTGGAACAGGTGCGGGAGCAGGTCGTCGAGCAGCGGGTCCGCGGCCAGGACGGGCGCTCCGCCGCTCCGCCGCTTCCGCCCGGCCAGCGCCCACACCCAGCCGGCGACGAACGCGTCGCCGTCGGGCGGCCCGAGGCCGGTCTCGATCGCCAGCGCGGCGGCCACGTCCCAGCCGGGCAGGCCCCACAGCCTGCGCCAATCCCGCTCGGCCGGGATACGCAGCCGGCCCACCAGCCGCTCGGCCAGGACGCGGCGCCACTTCTCGGGGCGGCGGCGCAGCACGGAGACGATCCGGGCGGCGTCGGCGTCGGGGTCGCGCGGGCGGCGCAGCTCCCTGCGGTCCAGCCAGGCCGCCACCTGGGCCGCCCCGGGCAGGCAGGCCGCACCGGCCAGGCGGTAGCCGGTGGCCAGGGCCTCGACCTCGCGGCGGGCCAGGAACCCGCCGCCGAGCTCCTCGGCCAGGTGGGCGGGCAGTTGCCGGGCCACCGCCTGCCTGCCGAGGTCGCTCAGCCCGTCGAGGAACCTCGCCAGGTCCTCGTCGTCACCAGCGTCGATGCGGTCGAGAACCTCTGTCCATGGGTTCACGCCGGCACCTCGTCTCCGGCGGGGCGGGGGTGGGACCCCGCGCGCGTGGCAGCGATCATGGCCGGGACGTTATCCGGCGGCCCCGACAATCCCGGGTCACCAGCGGTTGCGGGCCTCCTCCGCCCAGCCGGTCAGGCCGTCGAGGTCGGCCCATTGCCCGTCGTCGGCGCGTATCCGGCCGGTGAAGTGCCCGAAGCACTGGTGCGTCTCCGAGCCGACCAGGCCGAGCTCCGTACGCGAGACCTTCTCGTGGAAGGGCGTGAACTCCACCTCGACCCCGTCCCCCTGGATGCGCCACGGGCGCAGCCAGTCGGAGCGGTCGTACACCCACTCCAGCGAGGCGCCGATCTTGTGCAGCCGCCCGTCCAGGAACAGCGCGTTCTCGGTCAGGCCGGTGCCGTCGGTCCACTTCCCGCCGAGCTGCACGGCGAGGCCGGGAGCGCTGCCCGCGGCCCAGTTCCAGACGACGGAGTACGGCCACTTGCCCCGCCCGTGGTCGAGCACCGCGAAGGCGCCGTCGCCCACCTGGTGCTCGGCCGCGCCCAGCACCAGGCGCCCGTGCACGGGACGGCCGACGTCCTTGACCGTGTACTGGAAGCGGCGCGGGCCCCATGGGATCACCACCCCGAGCGACTCGTGCCCGTCCGGCAGCGGGACCTCCAGCTCCACGACCACCCCGGGCGCGCGGGCCGCGATCGAGGTGCCGCCGGGATGCTGGTCGATGGCGATCCGCACGCCGCCGCCCGCGACCCGGGCGGTCCCCTCCCCGCTGCGCGGCGGGAAGGCGGCACCGCGCGCCAGCGGCACCACGGCGTCGTGGCTCACCTCGGCCCGTGAGGCGCGGTCGAGCACGTAGAGGCCGTGCACGCCGGCGTAGTCGAGCGACGACGCCACCAGCCCGATCACGTGGGACGGGGTGACGATCCCCCAGTATTCCCAGCGCTTGGCCCGGCCCCAGCCCCGCAGGTTGGCCCGGTGCAGGGGGCGCCGGGTCCAGCCGACCGCCCGGGGGTCGAGGCGGCCGTCGGGCAGGCAGAGGTCCACGGGCTCGGTGATCTCCCGTTCATGGGTCGGCATGGGGAGAACGTACTATCCGGCGATCGCGCGCAGTGCCTGGCGTTGCGCGGGGCTCAGGCGGTCCGGCCTCGGGGCGAGGGTGTACGCGCCGGAGCCGGTGGCCCGCAGGGCGAGCGGGTCGGCGATGACCGGGCGGTGTTCGATGGCCTCCAGGGCGTCGGCGACGCGGCCCCCCGGCAGGCCCAGCGCCGTGGCCAGCTCGCCGGCGGTCAGCGGCCGGCCGGCGTCCGCCAGCGCGGCGATCACCGTCAGCGCGTCGCGGACGGCGGTGTCGGTCAGGCCGCTGTTGTTCATCTCATCGCTGACCCGGGCGAAGAACCGGCCCATCTGGCCCAGCCGCTCGCCGATGGGCGTGCCGGCGCCGAAGAGCTCGATCCCGCGCCGCGCGGCCTCGGCGACCCTGGCGTGCGCCCCGGTGTCGGCCTGCCACACCCGGAGCCAGGTGTCGTCGTCGATGACGTAGCGCTCGCGCCGCCCGCCGGGGTCGGGGCGGCGGCCGACCAGCTCCATCGCCTCCAGGTAGCCGATGGCCTTGGACACCGAGGCCGGGCTGACCCGCAGCCCGCGTACGAGCTCGGCGGCCGTCAGGCTCCCCCGGCCGGAGGTGATCAGGCAGACGAAGACCCGGGAGACCATCCGGGGCAGGCCGGTCCCGGCCAGCAGGGCGGCGAACTCCTCCACGTAGCCGCGCACCGACTCGGCCGTCCGCCCGTCGTCCGGCGGCTCCGTGGCCGGGGCGGGCCTGCGCCGCCGGGCGCGCCGCCCGGCGGCCTGCTGGGCCCGGTCGGGCAGGTAGTCGCCGCCCGCGGCGTTGCGGGCGACCTCCCGGCTGATCGTGGAGGTCGGGCGGCCGAGCCGGCGGGCGATCTCGGCGTACCCGAGCCCTTCGGCGAGCCAGGCCGCGATCCGCCGGCGGTCCTCGTGGGTCAGCCTGCCTCCGGGCATCGTCCGCCTCCTGTCCTGGTCCGGTCCAGTGTGCGTTCATCGACAGCACATTGCAACGGCAGATTGCGTTTATCGACATTGTTGTTGCAACGATTCTCGGAGAACTGCCTGTTCAAAGGCTTACATCCTTGATTTTTCGTTGACGTTGCATCAAACGCAACGTAGCCTTTTCGCGCCAGGAAACACGTTACGGAAGGACACGACGATGCACGTCATGGCGATTTCCACGATCTCCGACGGAGACGGGTTCTGGGGCGCGCTGAAGCAGGCGTACGGCCGGCTGCCCAAGGGGGCGAAGTGGACCCTGGCGGTGTCCAGCACCGACGGCACCAGGGCGGTGAACGTCATCGTCCACGACTCGGTCGACGGCGTCAGGGGCTTCTTCGAGGAGCACGCCGGAGCCTTCGCCACCACGGAGTTCATCGAGGCCGACGCCGCCAACGCGGTCGGCCTGCGCTAGGCGGGAGCCTCATGGACATAGAGCGGATCCGGGCCCGGACCGCCGAGCTCCTCGGCGAATACCGCATCCCCGGCGCCACCGTCGGGATCCTCCACGACGGCGAGATCACCGACCTGGCGGTCGGCGTCAAGGACGTCTCGACCGGCGAGCCCGCGACGACCGGCACCATCTACCAGTGCGGCTCGCTGAGCAAGACGTGGACCGCCCTCGCCTTCATGCAGCTCGTGGACGAGGGCAAGGTCGCGCTGGACGAGCCGGTGCGGACCTACCTGCCCGCTTTCCGGGTCGCCGACCCCGAGGTCACCGCCCGGGTCACGCCCCGCCACCTGCTCAACCACACCAACGGCATCGAGGAGGACTTCGGCGCCCCCGGCGAGGGCGACGACGTGTACGAGCGCATGGTCGACAACATCGCCGACGCGCCCCAGGTCCATCCCCTGGGGTACACCCACGGTTACAGCGCCGCCCTCGGCTACGCGATCCTCGCCCGCGTCATGGAGGTGATCGACGGCAAGGGCTGGGACGACATCATGCGGGACCGCCTGTTCGGTCCCCTGGGGCTGACCGGCACGAGCAGCCGTCCCGACCAGGTGGAGCCCGGCCGGGCCGCGACGGGTCACGTGATCCGGTCCCTCGACGAGGGGCCCGTCGCCTCGCCGCTGCCCCACCTGCCGCGCGCGTTCGGCCCCGGCGGGAACGTCAACTCGACGGCCCGGGAGGTGCTCGCGATGGCGCACGTCGTCCTCGGCGAGGGCAAGGCCGGGGACGGGACGCGGATCGTCTCGGCCGGGAGTGTCCTCGAGATGACGGGGTCGCGCGTTCCCGTGCCCGACCCGTACATGTTCGGGCCGGAGTGGGCCCTCGGGCTCATCGTGTGCGACTGGCACGGCGAGACCGTCTACGCGCACGACGGCAGCACCGTCGGCCAGAACGCCCGCCTGCGGATCCTGCCGGACTCCGGGCTCGCCCTCTCCCTGATGACGAACGGAGGGCCGCGCGAGAGCTTCTACAAGGAGGTGTTCAACGAGATCCTGGCCGAGCTCGGCGCGGTCACGATCCCGGAGCTGCCGGAGCCCGACCCGGCGCCGGCGCTCGACCTGTCCCGGTACGAGGGCGTCTACGAGCGGCCCGGGGCCCGGTACGAGGTGTCGGCCGACGGCGGGCGGCTTTCGCTCACGTTCGTCCTGGATCCCTGGCAGGCGAGCTTTCTCGGCAAGCCGGAGCGCATCCCGTACGAGCTGCTCCCGATCAGCGACACGCACTTCCTGATGCCGTCGGACGACCCGCTGGAGGACACGCAGACGGTCGCGATCTACGACTTCCGGGACGGGGCCGCGCAATACCTGCACACCAACTGCCGGGTGAACCCGAGAGCCCGCGAGGAGTAGGGACCGCAGGGTGGCCGGACACCGACGGGGGCGAGGTCGCGTGTCACCTGTACGGGACGGCCACCCGGCAACCGGCATCGTGATGCAGATTTCTTTACGGCGAAGACGTTTATGTCACGCATATCAAAACCTCCGGGTCCGCTGAGCCTGGTGGCGATCCGGCCCTTCGCCACCGACGGCCGGATCGACCTCGCGCCGGACGGTCAAGATTCCTTGAACCTCATGGTGCGGGGTGGTTCGTGGCGCTGCGCTGTCCCCTGACTTACTTTTCCGCTGCAGATCACTTTCTGCGGGTAACCGAAGGGGGTTTCCATGTTGCGTCATACTCTGGCCGGCGGCCTCGTCATCGCCGCCGCCGGCTGCGTACTGGCCGGGGGGTCCGTCGCGCAGGCCGACATCTACGCGCCGTACGCGCGGGCGGCGGCGATCGTCGACACCGACGGGACGCTGAACAACTTCAAGAACGTCACCGCCTCCCGCCGGGTCGCCAAGGGCCACTACTGCGTGCGGATCGGCCATTCGGTGGACGTCACGGGCGGGCTCATCCAGATCACCCCGCGCGTCCCGAACAGGCTGCCGTACATCGCCTACCGGAACCCGTCGGCCCTCTGCGACAAGGCGGAGAACACTCTCGCCGTAGTCGTCTATGACCCCACGACCGGACACCTGGCTGACGGCGGCTTCGACGTCGCCGTCCTCTGACCGGGCCGAAAGGACACGTCCATGAAGAACATCAAGAGCCTCGCCGCGGGCGCGCTCACCGCGGCCGCCGTCCTCGCACCGACCGCCGTGGCGCAGGCCGACACGCCGTACGCGCAGGCCTCGGTCCGGGTCGCCTCGGACGGCCGGACGGTGGGGGCCGCCCTTAACGTGATCTCCACCTCCCGGCTGCGCACGGGCATCTACTGCGTGAACCTCAACGAGAACGTCATGCTGCGCGGCCCGGAGGCGATCCACGCCACTCCGGTCGGGGTGTATCCCGCCCCGCGCTGGCTGTCGATCATCAACGCCAAGGAGTGCGGCAAGCCGGACCGCGGCGTCACCATCGCCGTGCGGAGCATCAACCCGGAGGGCCAGACGCGCGACGTCGCCTTCTACTTCTCCGTCTCCTGACGGTGACCCCGGACCCGCCGCGGTCGTGAACCGCGGATCCCCCCGGGCCGGGTTCACTGGTGCACTGCAAGGGACATTGCGATCGTCCAGGCTGATGTCTTCTCTCAGGGGGTCAGCTGGGGGCGAGGATCGAGCTGGTGCGGTGGTGGGCGACCAGCTCGGCCAGGCCGGGCTCGAACTCGGCGACGATCTGCCTGACCCGGAACTCGGCGAGCGGGCCGAGGGTGTCGTAGATCTCCACGAAGACGTCCCTGGCCGCCGCCCGCGGCCAGCCGGCGGGCAGCAGCTCGGCCGGCAGGTCGGGATCGTGGCTGGGAAAGGTGCGCCAGGTGTCCATGATCCCGGTACGCGCCACCAGCGCCTCGGACGCGCCGACCGCGCCCTTGCGGACCCGGCTCAGCAGCGGGGAGTGCTGGGCGGTGAAGCCCTCGTAGGTGCGCCGCAGCTGGTCGAAGTCCCACGCCTCCTGCGGGGCGCGGGTGCCCGCCAGGTCCACAGCCCGGGCACGGAAGATCGTGGAGGTCGGCACCTCCAGCTCGACGAGCACCGCCGCCGCACCGTCGGCGTCCGCCGTCGGCGAGACCCACAGCCCGTCGTACAGCGGGGCGAAACCCAGCCAGCGCAGCCGCGTCCGCAGCGCGTGACGCAGATCGCGCTGCTCCTCGGAGATCGAGAACGCCGCCACCACCCAGGTCCCGTCCCACGCGCCCTGCTCCAGCCCGAACGACATGATCCGCTGCCGCCCCTCCGACAGCACCGCCGCGGCCCGGTCGGTCAGCCGGTAGTAGGTACGCCGCCCCACCTTCGACGACTCCAGCAGATCCCGCCGGGCCAGGCGAGAGAGCGCGGCTCTCGCCGCCACGGGCGACACGCCGAACTCCTCCGTCAACCGCACCAGCGCCGCCGACGGCAGCTGCTCGGGCCGGCTGATCCAGTAGTCGCCCAGCAGCGTCGTGATCAGGTGTTGCGGAGGCGCGCCCACCTGGAAGCGCGGAAGATCGACGTCTCCTGCCTCAGACCCTTCACCGTCAGTCACATCAGGAGTATATGGATGACGCTTGGACATACACACGTTATCGATCCGTCGTACGTGTAAGGCCTCCGCGGATGGAACCCGATGCCACGAAACGGCCGCGCCTTGCCGGGGACGGCCCCGTGACCGTCCCGGGCAGGAGCGCGGTCAGAGCTCCAGGCGGGGCCAGCCGGCGGTGTCGCGGAGCAGCCGGCGGTCGTGGGTGGCCAGCACGACGGCGGCGCCGGTCTCGGCCAGCGCCTCGGGGACGGTCCCGGTCGTGGACGGCGTCCAGCGCGGCTCCGTCGGCGAGCGCGAGGGTGGCCGACTCGAACGCGCGCAGCGCGGCGCGCACCCGGGCCAGTTCGAGGTCGATCAGGTCGCCGACGGTACGGCCGTCGCCGGCGGGCAGCTCCTGGTCGGCGACGCCGAGCGTACCGGCCCGGTGAACCTTGCCGGAGTCGGGGGCGAGCGTCCCGGCGAGCACCACGCAGCAGGGTGGTCTTGCCGCGCCCGTTCTCGCCGACCACCCCAAGCCGGTCACCGGGAGAGACGGTCAGGTCGACGCCGGCCAGGACGGGGCGGCCGCCACGGGCCAGGCGCAGATCGGTGGCGTTGAGATGGGCCCGGACACGGGCCGGTAGGGAGATGGCGGTGAACATGCTTCCTCCGAGAACCGGATCCCGCGCAGGCCGGCAGAGCGGACGTGATGCGGGCGGGAATCCGTGAAAGACGAGACACGACGGCGAAGAGGCTCAGCCGCGCCCGCTGATGGGGCCCGAACAGGCGGCTGAGGCCGTCGTTTCTCAGAGGAAGTAATAATGCATGCCCCAACGGCAACAGATGGGGGTGATCGCCGGTCAGAGCCCGAGGTCGTCCAGTTCCTTGAGCAGCGCGGACCTGGGGCTCTGCTGCGGGGCGGCCGGCGCGAGGCGCTTGCGGTCGCGGAACAGCCAGCCGCCCACCAGGCCGCCCAGGAAGCCGAACAGGTGGCTCTGCCAGCCGATGCCCTCCTGGGGCAGCAGCCCCGCGAACTGGTAGGCGAAGCACAGGGCCATGACGACACCCACCACGATGTCGGTCAGATGCCGGTCGAACGCGCCGCGCACCAGTACGTAGCCGAAATAGCCGAAGACGACGCCGCTCGCACCGGCGTTCGTGCTCATCGGGTCGCCGGTGAGCCAGGCGCCCACTCCGCTCACCAGGATGATGAATCCCGTCACGCCGAAGAACTTGGCGACGCCCCGGTAGGCGGACAGGAACCCGAAGATGAACAGCGGCCCCGAGTTGGCCTCGATGTGCGCCCAGCTCCAGTGCAGGAACGGGGAGGTGACGATGTCGGGCAGGCTCTCGGGGTTCCACGCCTGCCGCCCGAACTCGTAGCTCAGCGCGTAGCCCGTCGCCCAGTTGACGACCTGGAGAATCCAGATGACGGCCAGGAACCCGACCATCACCCATAACGCCTTGCGGGCTTCGGCGATCATGATCTCCGCCGTGGGGCCCTTGGTCTCCATCCGGTCCTCCCGTGCTCTTCCGTGTCGCACCAGTATCGGATTGAAAGATCACGGATTCGGCATCGGAACGCGGCTCGTCAAGGAAGCGTGACTATTGGCGCGCGGACCGTAGGAATCGTGTAGAGATGGCTCCATCCGGATGAGCGGGTGCCGCAGGCTGGGAGACGTCGTCCTCAGGAGGAGCCATGGTCGTTCATGTTCCGCAGCCCAGCGTGCCCCCCGATGCCGGGGAAGGCGTCGGTTCGGGGATGGAGCAGTTCCACCACCCCCGCCCGGTGCGCTGGGGCGCGACGATGACCCCCCAGCGGCGGCGGCTGATGGAGGGCCTGTCCGGACGGGTGCTGGAGATCGGCGCGGGCGACGGCGTCAAGCTGACCTGCTATCCCGCCGCCTGCGAGGAGATCGTCCTGGTCGAGTCCGACCCCTTCCTGCGCGCGGCGGCCCGCCTCGTCCTCGACGACGTCCCGATGCGGGTGCGGATCCTCGGCGGGAACGCCTCCCAGCTCCCCGTGGAACCCGGCACGTGCGACGCGGTGGTCTGCTCGCTCGCCCTGTGCTGCGCCCCGCACCTGGACACGGCGCTCGGCGAGATTCACCGCGTGCTGCGGCCGGGCGGCGAGCTGCGCTTCCACGAGCACCAGCGCTCGGTCAACCCGGCCATGGCGCTGGCCGAGGCGGTGGTCACCCCGGTGTGGGCCCGCGTGTGCGGCGGCTGTCACCCGGCACGTGACATGGTCGCCGCCATCGAGCGGGCCGGATTCGTCATCGACCGGCTCGACCGCTTCGCCCGCTGGCACATCTCCCACGTCATCGGCAGCGCCCGCCCCGCCTCGACCTGAGCCGGCCGCGTGCCCGGCGGACCCTCGACCGGCCGCGGGACGCGTCAAGGATGCGTAGAGAACACCGCTCCGGCCGAGCTGTTACGGTATAGGCCGGTGTGCCGGGAAGCCTGGTCGGCAAGGGTCCTGTCGACGTTCCACCGGAGGCTTCCCCGATGGTCACCTTGCTCACGGCTTTCGCCGGAGTGCTGCTGCTCGCCGTGCTCGTGTCCAGCCTGGCGCATCGCACGATCCTGTCCACGGCGGCGCTGTTCCTGGCGGCGGGGTTCGTGCTGGGCGACGGCGTGCTCGGTGTGGTGTCCGTCCGTCCGGGCGACGAGCTGGTGGGCACGCTGGCCGAGCTGGCCCTGTTCACGGTGCTGTTCACCGACGGCATGCGGGTGGGCTGGAAGGACCTGCGCACCGCCTGGCGGCTGCCGGGCCGCGCCCTGGGCTGGGGGCTGCCGCTCACCCTGGTCGTCACCGCGGTCGGCGCGCACTACCTGGTCGGGCTCGGCTGGATCGAGTCGCTGCTGATCGGCGCGATCCTGGCGCCCACCGACCCGGTCTTCGCCGCCGCGCTGGTGGGCAACGAGAAGGTGCCGCCGCGGCTGCGGCAGCTGCTGAACGTCGAGTCCGGCGTCAACGACGGGCTGGCGCTGCCCTTCGTGATGGTGTTCCTGGCCGTCGCGGCCGGCTCCGACGACCTGCACCTGGGCGAGCTCGGTCTGGAGCTCGGGATGGGCGTGCTGATCGGCGTCGCCGTGCCGTGGCTGGCGATCAAGCTGGAGCAGACCCGCTGGTTCTCCGCCTCCACCCAGTACGAGCCGCTCAACGCCCTGGCCATCGGCCTGCTGGTACTGGCGCTGGGCAAGGTCACGCACGGCAACCTGTTCCTGGCCGCGTTCGCCGCGGGCATCACGGTGGCCACGTTCGGGGAGCGGCAGCGGGAGTCGTTCGAGCACTTCGGCGAGCTCATCGCGGAGCTGTTCAAGCTGGCCGCGCTGCTGCTGTTCGGCGCCCTCATCACCCCCGCCCTGCTCGGCGCGGTCGGCTGGCGGGGCTGGCTGTTCGCGATCCTGGCTCTGGTGCTGGCCCGCCCGATCGCGATCTGGCTGTCCTTCCTGCGCTCCGGCCTGTCGGTACGCGAGCAGGCGGCCGTGGCCTGGTTCGGCCCCAAGGGCTTCGCGTCCGTCGTGTACGGGCTGATCGTCCTGGCCTCCGGCATCGCCACCGCGCAGCAGGTCTTCCAGCTCGTCGCGGTCACCATCGTGCTGTCGATCCTGCTGCACTCCTCCACCGACATCGTGGTCGCCCGCGGGTTCGACGACGAGCGTGAGGTGCCGGCCTGGTTCAGCGGCGCCCGGCGGCGGCTGCGCGGGGACTGACCCGGCCCCCGCCCAACGGGCGTGCGCGTAGGGACCGCATCAAGAATCCGGCCGCGCCCGTATGGAACCCGTCAAGAAAGTCAAAACCACCCAAAAACCCGGATTGGCTGGGTCTACAGCCGCTCGCGAAGGGCGACTGGAACACCTGTCACGGAGTTGAGGAGTGGGGATGGCCGACGTCATCTTCGTCGCCCTGACGATCGCGGTCTTCGTGGTCCTGGGGTACGTCGTCAAGGCGGTGGAGCGGCTGTGAGCGCCGTCAACGCCATCGGGTTGGTCGTGGCCACCGGTCTGGTGATCTTCATGGTCGTGGCCCTGCTGTTCCCGGAGCGGTTCTGATGTCATCGACCATGGCCGGGATCCTGTTCATCGCATCCCTGCTGCTCGCCCTGGCCGTCTGTTACAGGCCGCTGGGCGACTACATGTACCGGGTCTACACCGGCACCAGGCACAACGCCGTGGAGCGGGTCACCTACCGGCTGCTCGGCGTCCAGCCGGACAGCGAGCAGCGGTGGGGCGTCTACGCGCGCGGCGTGCTGGCGTTCTCGGTGCTGTCCATCCTGTTCCTGTACGGGCTGCAGCGCCTGCAGAACCACCTGTTCCTGTCCCTCGGGATGGAGCCGGTCGAGCCGGCGCTGGCCTGGAACACCGCGGTCAGCTTCGTCACCAACACCAACTGGCAGGCGTACTCGGGCGAGGCCACCATGGGCCACGTCGTCCAGACGGCCGGCCTGGCGGTGCAGAACTTCGTCTCCGCGGCGGTCGGCATGGCGGTGGCCATCGCCCTGGTGCGCGGCTTCGCCCGCAGGAAGGCCGACACGCTCGGCAACTTCTGGGTGGACCTCGTACGCGGCACGCTCCGCATCCTGCTGCCGATCGCGTTCGTCGCGGCGATCGTGCTGGTCGCCGGCGGGGTGATCCAGACCTTCGCCGACCACAGCACGTGGACGACGCTGACCGGCGGCGAGCAGACGTTCACCCCGGCCGCGGCCGCCTCGCAGGAGGCGATCAAGGACCTGGGCACCAACGGCGGCGGCATCTTCAACGTCAACTCCGCCCACCCGTTCGAGAACCCCACGTCGTGGACGAACTGGGTGGAGATCTTCCTGCTGGTGGTGATCGCCGCCGCCCTGCCGCGCACGTTCGGCCGCATGGTCGGCGACAACCGCCAGGGCTACGCGATCGTGAGCGTGATGGCGATCATCGCCGTCATCAGCATCGGCGTCACGAACTGGGCCGAGCTGAGCGCGGGCGGCACCGTGCCGCAGGCGATCGGGCAGGCGATGGAGGGCCGCGAGTCGCGCTTCGGCGTGTCGAACTCCGGCATGTTCGCCTCCGCCACCACGCTGACCTCCACCGGATCGGTGAACTCCTTCCACGACTCCTACACCGCGCTCGGCGGCGGCATGCTGATCTTCAACATGCTGCTCGGCGAGGTGGCGCCGGGCGGCGTCGGCGCGGGCCTGTACGGCATGCTGATCCTGGCCGTCATCACCGTCTTCGTGGCGGGCCTGATGGTCGGCCGCACGCCGGAATACCTGGGCAAGAAGATCGGCGCCCGCGAGATCAAGCTCGCCTCGCTGTACTTCCTGGTCACCCCGGTGCTGGTGCTCATCGGCACGGCGCTGGCCATGGGCACCGAAGTGGGCCGCTCGGCCATGCTGAACTCCGGCCCGCACGGCCTGTCGGAGATCCTGTACGCCTACACCAGCGCCTCCAACAACAACGGCTCCGCCTTCGCCGGCGTCAGCGTGAACACCACCTTCCACAACACCACGCTCGGCCTGTGCATGGCCTTCGGCCGGTTCCTGCCGATCGTGCTGGCGCTGGCGCTGGCCGGCTCGCTGGCCCGGCAGGCGCCGGTGCCCGCCTCGGCCGGCACGCTGCCCACCCACCGGCCGCAGTTCGTCGGCATGGTGGTCGGCGTGACGATCATCCTGGTCGCCCTCACCTTCCTCCCGGCACTGGCGCTCGGACCCCTCGCAGAAGGACTTCTCTGACCATGTCAACGACCCCGAAGGAGAAGAGCCGGGTCGGCGGCGGCCTGCTCGACCCCGAGCAGATGTTCAGATCCCTGCCGGACGCGCTGAAGAAGCTCAATCCCCTGAGCCTGTGGCGCAACCCGGTGATGTTCATCGTCGAGATCGGCGCGGTGTTCACCACCGTGCTGGCGATCGCCGACCCGTCCTGGTTCGCCTGGGCCATCGTCGTGTGGCTGTGGCTGACCGTCGTCTTCGCCAACCTGGCCGAGGCCGTGGCCGAGGGCCGGGGCAAGGCCCAGGCCGCCACGCTGCGCGCCGCCAAGCGGGACACCACCGCGCGCCGGCTGAAGAGCCGCACGTCGCCGGAGTGGGACACGGTCGGCGCGCCCGAGCTGCGGCAGGGCGACTTCGTGGTCGTCGAGGCCGGGGAGACCATCCCCGGTGACGGCGACGTGGTCGACGGCATCGCGTCGGTGGACGAGTCGGCCATCACCGGCGAGTCCGCGCCCGTGATCCGCGAGTCCGGCGGCGACCGGTCGGCGGTGACCGGCGGCACCAAGGTGCTGTCCGACCGCATCATCGTGCGGATCACCCAGAAACCGGGCGAGAGCTTCGTGGACCGGATGATCGCCCTGGTCGAGGGCGCGAACCGGCAGCGGACGCCGAACGAGATCGCGCTCAACATCCTGCTGGCCGCGCTGACGATCATCTTCCTGGTCGCCACCGCCACGATGCAGCCGCTGGCCGTCTACGCCAAGTCCATCAACCCCGGGGTGCCCGACTCGCTCGCGCTGACCGCCGACGGCGTGACCGGGATCGTGCTGGTCTCGCTGATCGTGTGCCTGATCCCGACCACGATCGGGGCGCTGCTGTCGGCGATCGGCATCGCCGGCATGGACCGCCTCGTCCAGCGGAACGTGCTGGCGATGTCCGGGCGGGCGGTCGAAGCGGCCGGGGACGTGTCCACGCTACTGCTGGACAAGACCGGCACGATCACCCTGGGCAACCGGCAGGCGGCCGAGTTCGTCCCGGTGGACGGCGTCACCGAGCAGGAGCTCGCCGAGGCCGCCCAGCTGTCGAGCCTGGCGGACGAGACGCCCGAGGGCCGCTCGATCGTGGTGTTCGCCAAGGAGCGGTACGGCCTGCGCGAGCGGGAGATCCACGGCGCCGAGTGGGTGCAGTTCACCGCCCAGACCCGCATGTCCGGGGTGAACCTGGCCGGCCGCGAGGTGCGCAAGGGAGCGGCCACGGCGGTGATGAAGTGGGTCCGCGACGCCGGCGGCCACCCCACCGACGGGATCGGCCACATCGTGGACGGCGTCTCGGCCTCCGGCGGGACCCCGCTGGTCGTGGCCGAGAAGGGCCGGGTGCTCGGCGTGATCCACCTCAAGGACGTGGTCAAGGCCGGCATGCGGGAGCGCTTCGACGAGATGCGCCGGATGGGCATCCGCACCGTCATGATCACCGGCGACAACCCGCTGACCGCCAAGGCCATCGCGGACGAGGCCGGGGTGGACGACTTCCTGGCCGAGGCCACCCCCGAGGACAAGCTGGAGCTGATCAGGAAGGAGCAGGAGGGCGGCCGGCTGGTCGCGATGACCGGCGACGGCACCAACGACGCCCCCGCCCTGGCCCAGTCCGACGTCGGCGTGGCCATGAACACCGGCACCTCCGCCGCCAAGGAGGCCGGGAACATGGTCGACCTCGACTCCAACCCGACCAAGCTCATCGAGATCGTCGAGATCGGCAAGCAGCTGCTCATCACCCGGGGCGCGCTGACCACGTTCTCCATCGCCAACGACATCGCGAAATACTTCGCGATCATCCCGGCCATGTTCGCCGCCGTCTACCCGGGCCTGGACGCGCTCAACATCATGCGCCTGTCCAGCCCGCAGTCGGCGATCCTGGCGGCGGTCGTCTTCAACGCGCTGGTCATCATCGCGCTGATCCCGCTGGCCCTGCGCGGGGTGCGCTACCGGCCCTCCAGCGCCGCCAAGCTGCTGTCCCGCAACCTCTACGTCTACGGCCTGGGCGGGATCGTGGCGCCGTTCATCGGCATCAAGATCATCGACCTCATCATCCAGTTCCTTCCGGGGATGTCATAAATGAACCGCATGCCCAGCTGGATCCGCCAGCACGTGGCCGCCCTGCGCGCGCTGCTCGTGCTCACGGTGGTCACCGGCGTCATCTACCCCCTGGCCGCCACCGGCGTGGCCCAGGCGCTGTTCAGCGGCAACGCCAACGGCTCGGTCATCGAGAAGGACGGCAAGTCCGTCGGCAGCTCGCTGATCGGCCAGTCCTTCACCGGCGCCGACGGGAAGCCGGTCAGGACGTACTTCCAGTCCCGCCCGTCGGCGGCCGGTGACGGCTACGACCCCACCTCCACCAGCGCCGGCAACCTCGGCCCCGAAGACGTCATCGACGTGCCGCCCCACGGCGCGGACGAGGGCAGGCTGTCGCTGCTCACCCAGGTGTGCGCCCGCTCCCGGGCGGTCGGCGAGCTGGAGGGCGTCAGCGGCGCCCGCCCGTACTGCACCCCCGACGGGGTCGGCGCGGTGCTGAAGGTCTTCCCGGACCGCGCCGTCAGCGTCAACCAGGCCTGCCCCGCCGCCCCGTTCCTCCCCACCTACCAGGGCCTGACGGTGGAGTGCGCGAAGCCGGGCGAGGACTACGCGGCCGGCCGCACCGTTCCGGTCCGCGGGAACTCCGGTACGCCCGCGGTCCCCGCGGACGCGGTCACCGCCAGCGGCTCCGGCCTCGACCCGCACATCTCCGTCGCCTACGCCGGCCTCCAGGCGCCCCGCGTCGCCAAGGAGCGCGGGATGCCCGTCGAGCAGGTGCGGGCACTGATCGACGAGCACACCACCGGCCGCGCCCTCGGCTTCATGGGCGAGCCCGCCGTCAACGTGCTCGAGCTCAACCTGGCGCTGGACCGGTCGTGAGGAGGGGCCGCCTGCGGGTCTACCTCGGGGCGGCCCCCGGGGTGGGCAAGACGTACGCGATGCTGAGCGAGGGCCGCCGCGCCCGCGAGCGCGGCCGGGACGTGGTCGTGGGCTTCGTCGAGACCCACGGCCGCCCCCGCACCGCCGCGCTGCTGGAGGGGATGGAGGTGATCCCCCGCCGGACGCTGGTCCACCGCGGGGCCACCTTCACCGAGCTGGACGCCGAGGCCGTCATCGAGCGCGCGCCCACGGCGGCGCTGATCGACGAGCTGGCCCACACCAACGTGCCCGGCTCGAAGAACGCCAAGCGCTGGCAGGACATCGACGAGATCCTCGACGCCGGCATCGACGTGATCTCCACGGTGAACGTCCAGCACCTGGAGTCCGTCAACGACGTCGTGCAGCAGATCACCGGCATCCCGCAGCGCGAGACCGTGCCGGACGAGGTGGTGCGCCGGGCCACCCAGGTCGAGCTGGTCGACATGTCGCCGGAGGCGCTGCGCCGCCGCATGGCGCACGGCAACGTGTACGCGCCGGAGAAGGTCAGCGCGGCCATGTCGAACTACTTCCGCGTCGGCAACCTCACCGCGCTGCGCGAGCTGGCCCTGCTGTGGGTCGCCGGCAAGGTCGACGACCAGCTCGACCGCTACCGCGCCGACCACGGCATCGCCGGCACCTGGGAGACCCGCGAGCGGGTGGTCGTCGCCCTGACCGGCGGGCCGGAGGGTGACACCCTGGTCCGCCGGGCGGCCCGCATCGCCGCCCGTACCACGGGCGCGGACCTGCTGGCCGTCCACGTCACCAGCGCGGACGGGCTGGCCGGTGGCGATCCGGCCAACCTGGCCCGCCAGCGCACGCTGGTGGAGAGCATGGGCGGCACCTACCACCAGGTCGTGGGCGACGACATCCCGCGGGCGCTGCTCGACTTCGCCCGCGGCGTCAACGCCACCCAGCTCGTCCTCGGCGCCTCCCGGCGCGGCCGGTTCGCGCAGGTCCTCTCGCGCGGCGTCGGCGTGGAGACCACGGCACTGTCCGGGTCGATCGACGTCCACATGATCACGCACGAGGAGGCCAAAAAGGGGCGCCGGCATCACGACCGCTCCCGGGCGGCGCTGACGACCAAGCGCCGGCTGGCCGGCTGGGCGGTCGCGACGGCCGGCCTGCCGCTGCTGACGGCCGCCCTCCTGCCCTTCCGCGACGTGATCTCGCTGCCCAGCGAGATCCTGCTGTTCCTGTGCCTGGTCGTCGGCGTCGCGCTGATCGGCGGGACCTGGCCGGCGATCACGGCGGCGGTCGGCGGGTCACTCCTGCTCAACTGGTTCTTCACGCCGCCGCTCGCCACCTGGACCATCGCCGACCCGGAGAACTTCCTCGCGCTCGTGGTGTTCGTGCTGGTGGCCGCCGCGGTCAGCGCGATCGTCGACCTGGCGGCCCGGCGTACCAGGGAGGCGGCCCGGGCCCGCGCGGACGCGGAGGCGCTGTCCACGCTGGCCGGGCACGTGCTGCGCGGCGAGGCCGCGCTCTCCTCGCTGCTCGGCCGCCTGCGCGAGACGTTCTCCCTCGACTCGGTCACGCTGCTCGAACGCACCGGCGAGCCCACCCCGGACGACCGGTCCCAGCCCGAGGCGTGGCGCATCGTGGCGACCACCGGCACGACCCCGTGCACCAGCCCCGGCGTGGCCGACACCGACGTGCGGATCGACGAGCGGCTGGTGCTCGCCGCGCGGGGCGGCCTGCTGAACGCCAGCGACCGGCGGGTGCTGGAGGCGTTCGCCGCCGAGGCCGCCGTCGCGCTGCGCCAGGAGCGGCTGCAGGAGGAGGCCGAGCAGGCCAGGCCGCTGGCCGAGGCCGACCGGATGCGCACCGCGCTGCTGACCGCCGTCAGCCACGACCTGCGTACGCCGCTGTCGGCCGCCAAGGCCGCCGTGGAGAGCCTGCGCAGCCACGACGTCGCCTGGTCGGCGCGCGACCAGGAGGAGCTGCTGGCCACCGCCGACGAGTCGCTCGTCCGGCTGGACCGGCTGGTGGAGAACCTGCTGGACATGAGCCGCCTGCAGGCCGGGGTGCTGGGCCTGTCGCTCCAGCCGGTCGCCCTGGAGGACGTCGTGCCCCGCGCGATCGACGACCTCGGCTCGCTGCGCGAGCGCGTCGAGGGCGACGTCGACATCGAGCTGCCCGACGTCGTCGCCGACCCGGCGCTGCTGGAGCGGGTGCTGGTCAACCTGATGAGCAACGCCGTGCGGCACAGCCCGCCCGGCCGGAACGTGCTCGTCACCGCGAGCACGCACGGCGACGACGTGGAGATCCGCGTCGTCGACCGCGGGCCCGGCATCCCGCGCGAGGCCCGCGACCGGGTCTTCCTGCCGTTCCAGCGGCTCGGCGACCGCGACAACGGCACCGGCGTGGGCCTGGGGCTGGCGCTGTCACGCGGGCTGACCGAGGCCATGGGCGGCACCCTCGAACCCGAGGAGACACCGGGCGGAGGTCTCACCATGATCGTCAAGCTGCCGGTCTCGTCCCGGGCGGCTCCTCCGCGCCGTGCCGGGCCGCCGAACGGCATCCCGGCCTGATCAGCGAGCCCGGCACGGGCTACCGATTCACCCCCTGACCGGCGTTCGGGCGAGGCTCAGGAGCAGGTCCTTGACCTCCACGGCCGCGTACCGTTCCCTGGCCGCGGACGCGTCGGAGCAGAGCAGGACGGGCGCGTCGGCGGGGTCGGCGGGCAGCAGCCCGTGGGAGCCGCGGACCGCCCGCGCCCCGGGGTCGAGGCCGACGACGTTCATGAGGTAGCGCAGGCCGAGCTTCTTGCGCAGCAGCGCCAGCCCGGCCCGGCGCTTGGCGGCGGCGGGGCCGGCCGGGTCGAAGAACAGCTCGGCCGGGTCGTAGCCCGGTTTGCGGTGGATCTCGACCAGGCGGGCGAAGTCGGGGGCCCGCGCCTCGTCGAGCCAGTAGTAGTAGGTGAACCACGCGTCGGGGTCGGCCAGCAGGACCAGCTCGCCGGAGCGGGGATGGTCCAGCCCGTGCGCCGCCTGCCCCTCCTGATCGAGCACCGTGGCCACGCCGGGCACCGACGCGCACAGCTTGGCCACGGCGGGCACGTCGGCGGGGTCGCGGACGTAGACGTGCGCCACCTGGTGGTCGGCGACGGCGAACGCCCGGGAGGTCCACGGGTCCAGGTACTCCATGCCGTCCTGCGTGTGCACCCGCAGCAGGTCCTCCGCGCGCAGGGCCCGGTTGACGTCCACGGGGCGGGAGACGTCGGTGATGCCGTACTCGGACAGGACCACCACGGTCCGGTCCCCCGCCGCGTCCAGCAGGGGCGCCAGGACGGCGTCGAGTTCGGCGGCGGCCGCGGCGGCCCGGGGGTCGGAGGGGCCGTAGCGCTGCAGGTCGTAGTCGAGGTGCGGGAGGTAGGCCAGGGTGAGGTCGGGATCGCGGGTGGCCATGACGTGCTCGGTGGCCCGGGCGATCCAGGCCGACGAGGCGATCCCGGCCCCCGGCCCCCAGTAGCTGAACAGGGGGAACGTGCCCAGCTTCGCGGTCAGCTCGTCGTGCAGCTCGGGCGGGTCGGTGTAGCAGTCGGGCTCCTTGCGGCCGTCGGCGCGGTAGATCGGGCGGGGCGTGACGGTCCAGTCGACGTCGGCGCCCATGGCGTACCACCAGCACACGTTGGCCACGGTGAAGCCGGGCCGCTCGCGGCGGGCGGCGTGCCACAGCTTCTCGCCGCCGACCAGCGCGTTGTGCTGGCGCCACAGCAGGACCTCGCCGAGGTCGCGGAAGTACCAGCCGTTGCCGACGACGCCGTGGCCGGACGGCGGCAGGCCGGTGAGGAACGTGGACTGCGCCGAGCAGGTGACGGCGGGCAGGACGGTGCCCAGCTCGGCCTGGAAACCGCTCCCGGCGACGGCGCGCAGGCGCGGCATGTGGGCCAGCAGCCGCGGGGTCAGTCCGACCACGTCCAGGACCAACAGCGAGGTCATGCCTTCACTCCCAGGTCGCACAGCTCGGTACGGGCGAAGTCCAGCTCACCGGCGATGCCGGCGGCCAGTTCGGCGGAGGTCGTGGGCCGCAGCGCCGGCGGCAGCACGCCCCAGGTGTAGGTCTCCACGTCGTAGTGGTCGCACAGCGGATCAGGCCCGCCGGCCAGCTCCGCGAGCGCCTCGCGCAGCACCGGGACGGTGGTGGCCAGGGGCGGGGCCGGGTCGGCGTGCAGCGGCACGTGGTAGTGGACCCGCCACGGGCCGGGCAGCCGGCGGTCGAGCGCCTCGTCGAGGTCGTCGGCCCGGTGCCCGGCGGGGGTGCGGGTCTGGTGCAGGAAGCGCGGCTCCACGTACTCGGCCAGCGCGGGCGGATGGGTGGTCTCCAGGGCGGCCGAGAGCTGGACCTTCACGACGGGCAGACCGGCCGCGCGCAGCGCGCCCAGCGCGTCGGCCGGGCGCTCCCACGCGCAGGCCAGGTGCGCCAGGTCCAGGCAGATGCCGAGCCGGTCGGTGTCGGCGCCGGCCAGGTGGGCGACGGCCTGTTCGGTGCTCTCCACGACGCAGCCGGGTTCGGGCTCGAACGCCACCCGTACGACCCGGCCGGTGGCGGACTCGACGGCGGCCAGGCCCGTGGCGAGCTCGTCCAGGCGGCGGGCGGCCAGGTCCGCCATCGCGGCGTCCCACGGCTCGCGCCAGCCGAGCGGCAGGGTGGAGACCGAGCCGCGGGCCGCGTCGTCCGGCAGCAGGCCGGCCAGGACGCGGGCCAGGTCGAGCGTGTACGCCAGCCGGGCCGGCGTGGTCCAGTCGGGGTGGTAGACGGCCCGCTTGACCACCGGGTCGTGGAAGGCGCGGTACGGGAAGCCGTTGAGCGTGACGACCTCCAGGCCCCGCGCGGCCAGCTCGCGGCCGAGCCGGCCGGTCGCGGCGGGGTCTGCGGCCAGCTCGGCGGCGACGGGCGCGGCCAGCCAGAGCCCCAGCCCCAGGACGTCGGTGCCGAGCAGGGCGCGGACCGGGACCGCGTACGTGTCGAACTGGGCGACGATGCCGTCGAGGTCCTCGGCCGGGTGCACGTTGGTGCAGTAGCTCAGGTGCAGCGGTGTCCCCGACGGGTGCCGCAGCCGCATCACTCGCCGCCGCGCCGGATCGAGCTGCCGGCGAACGTCGGCTCGGCGAACGCGGGCTCGGTGTCGCGGGCGCCCGGGCCGGCGGCGGTCAGGTCGAGGCGGCCGGACTGGCCGTAGAACTCCACAGGGTTGCGCCACAGCACCCGGTCCACGTCGTCCTCGCCGAACCCGGCCGCCAGCATCGCCCTGGCGGTCTCCTGGGTGAGGAGCGGGTCGGAGACGCCCCAGTCGGCGGCGGAGTTGATCAGCACGCGTTCCGGGCCGTGCGCGCGCAGGATCTCCACCATGCGCGGCGGCGACATCTTGGTCTCGGGGTAGATGGAGAACCCCATCCAGCAGCCGGAGTCCTTCACGAGCCCGACGGTCACCTCGTTGAGGTGGTCGACGGCGACCCGTTCCGGCGCGATGCCGGAGGCGGCCACGACGTCGAGCGTGCGCCGGGTGCCGCGGGCCTTGTCGCGGTGGGGCGTGTGCACGAGCGCCGGCAGCTCGTGCTCGACGGCCAGGGCGAGCTGCCGCTCGAAGGCGTCGTCCTCCTCCGGCGTCATCGAGTCGTAGCCGATCTCGCCGACCGCGACGACGCGGTCCTTGTCCAGGTATCGCGGCAGCAGGTCCAGGACGGGGCGGCAGCGGGGGTCGTTGGCCTCCTTGGGGTTGAGCGCGATCGTGGCGTGGTGGACGACGCCGAACTGCGCGGCGCGGTACGGCTCCCAGCCGATGAGCGAGTCGAAGTAGTCCGTGAACGAGCCCGGGTTCGTCCGCGGCTGCCCCAGCCAGAAGGCCGGCTCCACCACGGCCAGGACCCCGGCGGCGGCCATGCGGGCGTAGTCGTCGGTGGTGCGTGAGGTCATGTGGATGTGCGGGTCGAAGATGCGCATCAGGTCTCCTCGCGGGTGAGACGGCGGAGCAGGTCGGCGGCGTCGCCGGGCATGGGGCGCCCGGCCGCGGCGAGCTCGGCGGCGAAGTCGGCCAGCATGCCGGCCAGCTCCGGGTCGGCCCGCTCGTCCAGCCGGTCGACGGCGTCCAGCGGCACGCCCATGAACACGCACTTGAGCACCGCCTGCCGCCAGGCGGCCTGGTCGAGGTGGCGGGCGTACGGGCCGAGGGCGGCGGCCACCAGGCGGACGTCGTTGGTCCGGATGGCGTCGTGCAGGAGGGGGACGGCCTGCGTACCGACCGGCAGCATGGGCAGGGCCTTGAGCACGGCCCGCTTCTCGTCGGCGTCGCCGTGGTGGTAGAGGTCGCCGGCCTCGGCGGCGGCCCGATCGGGCGGGAGCGCGGCCAGCAGCAGCGTCCGCGCCGCCTCGTCGGCCGTCCAGCCGGGCGCGGCGGGCAGCGGCGCCCGTCCGGTACGCCGTCCGGCGGCGGCGAACGCCCGGCCGACCGTCCCGGGCCGCTCGGCGGCGGCCACGAGCGCGCCGTCCAGCCACGCCCAGTGCGCCGTGTCCCGGAGCGCGGCCCGCAGCCCCTCGGTCGACATCACGCACCTCCACCTTCGACAGCACCCCGCTCGGACCGCTCACCCTCACGGGCGGAAGCAGGCACCCCGGCCTGGCGCACGGACGCCCGCTCGTCCCCACCGGCGGAGGCGGGTGCCTCGGCCGGGTGGAGGGACGCCCGCTCGGCGTGGCGGAGGAAGGCCAGCGAGCGGGCGGCCACGTCGGGGGCGGCGTGCGAGTGGCGCGGCAGCTCGACGGCGACCAGGCCCCGGTAGCCGGCGGCGGCCAGCGCCCGCAGCACGGGCGGGAAGCCGATCTCCCCTTCCCCGAACTCGAGGTGCTCGTGCGTCCCCCGGCGCATGTCGTCGATCTGCACGTTGACCAGGTGCTCGGCGACGGCCGTGACGCAGTCGGGCACCGGCTCGGGCTCGTTGCACCGGCAATGGCCGATGTCCAGCGTGAGGCCGAACCCGTCCGGCGCGCCGAGTGCCCGGCGCAGCGCGTGCCAGCCGGCGATCGTGTCGACGAGCATCCCGGGCTCGGGCTCGAACCCGAGCGGCAGGCCGCGCGCCCCCTCCAGGACCCGCGCGCACCCCTCCACCAGCCGGTCCCAGGCCAGTTCGGGACGCACGTGGGCGGGACGTACCCCCGACCAGAACGACACCGCCTCGGCCCCCAGGTCGGCACCGATGGCGGCGGCCCGGAGCAGGAAGTCGATCCGCTTGTCGCGGTCGTCGTCGAGCAGGGTGGGGGCGTGCTTGCGGCGCGGGTCGAGCAGGTAGCGGGCGCCGGTCTCGACCACCACGGCCAGGCCGAGCGTGCGCAGGCGGTCGGCCACCTTGGCCACCCGCTGCCCCAGCCCGTCGGCGTAGGGGTCGAGGTGGTGGTGGTCGAGCGTGAGGGCCACTCCGGTGTAGCCGAGATCGGCGATGACGTCGAGGGCGTCGGGGAGGCGGTGGTTGGCGAAGCCGTTGGTGCCGTAGCCGAATCGGATCATGTCGGGGACAGCTTTCTGGCCAGGCGGCGGGCCAGCGGGACCACCGCGGCGAGGGCGAGACCGATGCGGGGCGCGCCGGCGCGTGCGGCCAGGGCGCCCTGGAGTGCGGGCAGGCTGACGATCCCGGCCGTGACGGCGGCGCGCACCCGGGCCGCCGAGGGATCGGCGACGGCACGGGCTTGCGGGGACCCGAACTGCGCGGCGTACCAGCCGGCGAGCCCGGCCTGCGCGACAGCGCCGGCCACGGGCCGCCTGGTGACGGGGAGGTGGCTCGGGCCGGACGGGTGACGGGCTTCGGGGCGTAGTCCCGGGCCGGATGAGCGGCGGGAACCTCGGAGGAGGCTGGGGGCGACTTGGCTGAGGGCTCGGAAGAGGGGCGCTCCGGTGGGGGCGGGGGGGGGGGGGGGGCGGGGGGGGGGGGGGGGGGGGGGGGGGGGGGGGGGGGGGGGGCCGGGGGGGGGGGGGGGGGGCCGCGGCGGTGGTGGCCACGGCGAGCGTGGCGGCCAGGGTGGCGGCCGGGCGGAGGCGGCTGGTGCCGGACGTCTCGCCACGGGACAGGTCGGTCAGGAGGTAGGTGTGGGCGGAGACGGTGAGGGCCGAGGGCAGCGCGGCGGCGAGGTGACGGCCGGGGGTGGCGCCCAGCAGCACGTCGAGGCCCCGGCAGGCGGCCATCGCGAGGGGTCCGGCGGAGGTGTTCTTCGCGACCAGGTCGTACGTCCACACGGCCGCCGCCAGCGGTACGGCGACCGCCAGGGCGCGACGCCCCCCGGTGAGCCCCGCCATGGCGACGCCCGCGACGGTGAGCCCGGCGGCCAGGGTCAGGGCGGTGCCCGGCGGCACCCGGCCCGACGGGATGGGACGCTCGGGCCGCTCGACGGCGTCCAGGTGCCGGTCGGCCCAGTCGTTGGCGGCCATCCCCGCCCAGTACAGGCAGACCGAGGAGCAGGCCAGGCCGAGCGTGCGCCCGCCGAGCGCCCGCCCGGCCGCCGCCCCCGCCACCACGTCGCCCGGGACCGACAACGCGGCCGGCGCCCGGACGAGCTCCAGCAGGTCCCGCAGGGCCGTCATCGGCACTTTCCTCTCACCAGGACCTCCCACGCCGACCCGCTCGGGCACCACGACCAGCACAGCACCGACCGGGACCGTGCCGGCCCGCACCGTGCCAGCCCGGACAGTGCCGGCCCGACGCCACGCCGTCCCTCGCCACCGGCCCCGGCGCGCGGGTCCTGCCGTGCCGGGCCGCTGCCGCGTCTTTCCACTTCCCCGCGAGACGTTCTGCCACGCTCGGGCCGCTGCCCGCGGCGCGGCGGGAGCCGGGGTAACGGCGGAGCGGTGTCACGGCGGAGGGCGGCGTCGCGGCGGACCGCCGGGTCACGGCGTGGCCTCGGGGCTGAGGGTGGCGATGAGGTCGTGCAGGGCCCGCCACTGCTCGGCCAGCCCGTGCGGTACCTCTCCGAGGGGGTCCTTGAAGAAGAAGGCCAGCTCCGTCAGCGGGCCGGCCCGTCCGGCGCGGTGGGCGGCGGCGGTGAGCCGGGCCAGGTCGAGGATCAGCGGCGCGGCCAGCGCCGAGTCGCACCCGTGCCAGGTGAACTCCATCCGCATGCCGGTCCCGAGGAAGCCCTCGAACGTGACGAGGTCCCAGGCGGTCTTGAAGTCGCCGAGGTCCTCCAGGTAGTCGATGCGCGTCTCCCCCTGCGGCGTGTAGCCGAGCGTCTCGGCCAGCACGCGCTGCTTGCTGGCCGCCTTGGCCGCGTTCGCGCCCGGCTGGGCGAGGTTGGCACCGTCGCCGCCGCCCAGCAGGTTGACGCCGGACCAGGTGCGGACCTTCAGGTGGCGCTGGGCGAACATCGGGGCGAGCACCGACTTGACGAGGGTCTCGCCGGTCTTGCCGTCGCGGCCGGCGTACGGCAGGCCGCGCTCGCGGGCGAGCGCGTCGAGCGCGGGCAGGCGGGCGCCCGTCGAGGGGGTGAAGTCGACGTACGGGCAGCCGGCGAGCAGGGCGGCGTACGCGGCCAGCGCGCTGGGCGGCAGGATGGCCTCCGGGCCGGCCAGCGCGGCGCGCAGGGCGTCGAGGTCGTCGTGGGCGGGGTGCGGCGGCGGGACGGGTTCGGTGGTCGAGACGTTGATGACGACGACGCGGTCCAGGTCGTGCACGCGGCGGAACCGGTCGAGGTCGGCGCCGATGGCCTTGGCGGCCTCGGCCTGCGTCGGCGCGGTGGGCACCGGCCGTACGCGCTGGTCGACGGCGAGGAGCTCCCTCTGCACGGCCAGGACGAGGGAGGACGGCACGACCCCCGCCTCGGCCAGCTCGGCGGCCTTCTTGTCCAGCGGGACGGAGGTGATGTCGTGGCCGCCGAAGACCAGGTCCCCGATGCCGGGCCGGATCCGGTCGCGCAGACCGGGCGACTCCAGGACGCATCCGGTGGGCGCGGCCAGGCCCGCCCGGATGGCGAGCGCTCCGACCATGCTGGTGACGGCGACCGAGCCGCGTGCCCCGATCAGCCATGCTCCGGTTCTCATGGGGTCTCCTCCGCGCGCTGGCCGGCGCACCGGCCGGTGAATCGCCTGATCGGCCTCGTCACACATCCTCCACAGAGGTCAGGCGGCTCCCGCGAACCGCGCGCTCGTTCCCGACCGCGGTCCGGCACGCGCCGCACCCGCGAGCCGTCGCCGGAGAGGCGGCTCGGGTGCCGGTGCCGGTGGCGATCGCTTCCAGGAAGCCTTCCCCTCGCGGGCGAAGGTCTGCTCGTGGCCGAGGCGGTGCCCCGGCAGCCACCGGACGTCGAGGGTGAACATGAGACGTAAGACGTTTGTGATGATCGGGCTCAGAGACCAGGATCCGCTGGAAACCGCCGCCGTTCAAGAAGGAGCCGAATCTTGTTCACGTTCTGCGGGCGGGTTTTGTGCGGAGGTCAGCCCTTCAGGCCGCCGCTGAGCAGGTCGAGCCGCCAGAACCGCTGCAGGAACAGCAGCAGCGCGATGAGCGGGATCACCGACACGGCGGCGCCGACGATGGCGATGCCGTACAGGGCGGGCTCCGAGGAGCCCTTGGACAGCAGGGTGTACAGGCCCACGGTGATCGGGAACGTGGACTCGTCCGACAACATGATGTACGGCAGCAGGAAGTTGTTCCACGTGCCCACGAACTGCAGCACGAAGATCGTCACCATGCCGGGGAGCATCATGCGCAGCCCGATGGCGCCCAGGATGCGATATTCGCTCGCGCCGTCGATCCTGGCCGCCTCCAGCGTGGCGTCGGGCACGGAGGCGGTGGCGTACACGCGGGCCAGGTAGATGCCGAACGGCGAGATGAGACCCGGCAGCAGGACCGACCAGTAGCCGCCGACCAGGCCGGTCTCCGACATGATCAGATACTGCGGGATCGCCAGCGTCATGCCGGGCAGGAGCACGCCGGCCAGGATCGCGTAGAACAGCACGGTCCGGCCGCGGAAGTCGTACTTGGCCATGGCGTACCCGGCCAGCGTCGAGATCAGGGTCGAGGCCGCGGAGCCGGCGACCGCGTACAGGGCGCTGTTGGCGGCCCAGAGCAGGAACCGGCCGTCGCCGTAGGCGAACAGGTCGCGCAGGTTGTCCAGCAGGCCCGTCCCGGGGGCGAACGTGAACGTGGAGAACAGCTCCGCGCTCGACTTGGTCGCGGCCACGACCACCCAGGCGACCGGCACCAGGCAGTAGAAGGCCCCGGCGAGCAGGACGAGGGTGGGCAGGATCCTGGCCCACGACCGAGGCGGCCGAGGCCAGCGGCAGGTCGTCGCGGAGGAAGGCGTCGCGGTAGATCTGCATGAGCGGCACGAAGCCGGCCAGGTACGGCGCCCGCGACCCGCGGCGGGCGCCGGGTGCCCGGCCCTGCCGGTCAGCCGCCTGGAGGACGGGACGATGTTCAACTGGTGATCAGCCGGTGGCCCGGGTGCGGGCCAGGAGGAGGGCGATGTCGTCCTCGGCCGGCGTGTCACCCAAGATGGCGCTGATCACGGAGGAGCACAGGCTCTCCAGCGGGAGCGCGCCCTGCGCCAGCGCGGCGGCGAGGCGCTCCATGCCCGCGTCCAGGTCCGCCTCGCGGGTCTCGATCAGGCCGTCGGTGTAGAGGGCGATCACGGTCCCGGGATCGAGCTCGAGGTCGATGGACTTGAAGGAGCTCAGGCCCAGGCCGATCGGGGTGCCGCTGGGCAGGCACGGGTAGGTCACGCTTCCGCCGGGGCGCAGGAGCGCCGGTGGCGGGTGCCCGGCCGTGGCCATGGTGCACCTGCGGGTGGCCGGGTCGTAGACCGCGTACAGGCAGGTGGCGCCGGTGGCGCCGAGCGGGAGGCCGTCGGCGCCGGCGTCCTCCTCCGCCAGGCGCACGACCAGGTCGTCGAGGTTGGCGAGCAGCTCGTCGGGCGGCAGGCCCAGGTACGCCAGGGTGCGTACGGCGGTGCGCAGGCGACCCATCGTCGCGGCGGCGTTGATGCCGTGCCCGGTCACGTCGCCGACGACCAGGGCGACCCCGGCGCCCGGCAGCGGGATCACGTCGAACCAGTCGCCGCCGACTCCGACGCCCACGCCGGAGGGCAGGTAGCGGGAGGCCACCTCGACCGCGTCGCCACCGCGCAGGTTGCGCGGCAGCAGGTCACGTTGCAGCGCCAGCGCGGCGGTGCGCTCGCGGGTGTACCGGCGGGCGTTGTCCAGGCTCAGCGCGGCTCGGGCGGCCAGCTCTTCGGCCAGGATCAGGTCGTCGCGCATGAACCGCGCCGCGTTGTGGTGGCGGACGAACACGGCGACGCCCAGGATGTCGCCCCGTGCCTGCAGCGGGACGATGATCAGGCTGTGCATCCCGGTGCCGTGGATGACCCTCGCCCGATCGGGGTCCTGGTCGAGCCAGGTGCCGGGCGAGGTGTCGAGGACGGGCTCGAAATGGGACCGGCCGGAGACCAGGACCCTGGTGAAGGGCGACGACGGCGGGACGAAGACCGCCTGCCCGAGCGGCCACAGGGATTCGGGGGTCCCGCCGTAGACCGAGGCCACCCCCGCCCGCCGGAACACGGGGATGCTCTCCTCCGTGGACGCCAGCCGCTGCAGGGGCTCACCGCCGGGGACGACCGACTCGGCGAGATCGACGGTGACGTAGTCGGCGAGCACCGGCACGGCCAGATCCGCCAGCTCCTGCGCGGTCTTCTCGACGTCGAGCGTGGTGCCGATCCGGATGCTCGCCTCGCGGAGCAGCGCCAGGCGGTCGCGGGCGCGGCTGTGGCTGATGTCAAGCGCCAGCGAGCACACGCCCAGCGGCCGGTCGTCCGTGCCTTCCAGGCGGAAGAGCGAGGTCGACAGCGTACGTTCCTCGCGGCCGTCCGCCGAGGTCCAGCGCGCCTCACGGTCGATCATGGGTTCGCCGTCGGAGAGCACCCTCCGCATCGCCTCCTTGGCGGACCGGGTGTCCACCCCCGGGATGAGCTCGTTCAGCGATCGGCCGAGCCGGTAGTGGGGGAAGACGTCGCTGAGACGCTCAGCCTCCGCGTTCAGCCAGACGCAGCGCAGGTCGAGATCCCAGATGGCCACGGCCACGGGGAAGCGGCTGATGAGCGACTCCAGCAGCGTGCCCGTCCCGCCCGACAGGTCCACGACCGCCGGCGTCGCCGACACGAGCCAGGCGTCCCTCCCCGGCGCGGTGGCGAGCCGGGCCCCCTCCACGCGCACGACGACCCGGTGGCCGTCGCGGTGGCGGATCTCGGCCACCCCGGACCAGTGCTCCCGGGCGGCCAGCCGCCGGACCGCGTCCTCCCGATCGGCCTGCGGGAGCAGGGTCGCGGCGGGGCGGTCGAGGATGTCCTGGGCGCGGTACCCGGAGAGCTCTTCGGCGGCCCGCGTCCAGCCGATCACGGTGCCCTCGGCGTCGATCAGGACGACTGCCGGTGTCGTCTCTTCCGCGGGTGTGGCCATGTCACCTTCCAACCGCGTCTCGACAAGAGTGCCCTACGTCAGGCCAGAATAATGCGGTTGACCTGGGTTTATCCTCGCTTGACCAAGCCTTGTCACGACATATGCTCGCAACTTCCCCACCCCGCTTCGAGCGCACCCCTGCCCACCATGCGCCGACAGACAGCGCCGACAGACAGGGCCGACAGACAGGGCCGACAGACAGGGCCGGCTCCGGAGCTACGCGGCGATGTGCTCCGGGCGGGCGCCCATGCCGATGAAGCGGCCCATGAGGTGCCGCAGCGGCGGCAGCGTCCGGAACGCGGTGAAGATCGGCGGCACGTGCTGTGTCGTGTCGTCGCCCAGGTCCTTGGGGTAGAGGCCGCGCAGGATCCTGAGCTGGAACGCCTGCGTCACCCTCGCGGCGCGTTCCCGGCGCGACTGCACCCGGGCCAGCTCGGCCTCCCCGGGGACGCCGCCCCCGGCGAGTAAGGGGCCCAGGAGGTTGGCGGTGGCCACCGCGTCCTGCACCGCCAGGTTGATGCCCACGCCGCCCGCGGGTGACATGGCGTGGGCGGCGTCACCGATGCACAGCAGCCCTGGCCGATGCCACCGGGGCAGCCGGTCCACCCGGACGGTCAGGTGGTGCACCGCCTCCCAGTCGAGCTGGTGGACGCGGTCGCGCAGGGCGGGCGCCAGGCCCGCCACCCGTTCCCGGAACGCCTCCAGCCCGGCGGTCTTGAGCTCGCCGAAGGCGGCCGCCGGGATCGCGTAGGCGATCTGCCAGTAGTCGCCGCGGTCGATGGAGATCAAGGCCCCCTTGCCGCCCTGGAAGAAGGGCACCCGATCAGGTGCCCTGCGGGGCAGGTGGAACCACAGCACGTCCATGGGCGGCGAGTCGCTCACGGGAGTCAGGTCCGCCCGCGCCCGTACGGTGGAGTGGCGGCCGTCCGCCCCGATCACCAGATCCGCCCGCACCTCCACGGGGCCGTCCTCGGTGTCGGCCAGGACGCCGGTCACCCGCCCGCGCTCGGTGCGCAGCTCCGTCACCCGGGCGCGGCGCAGGAGGCGGAAGGAGGGGAAGGCCGCGGCCTTGCCGGCCAGGAAGTCCAGCACGTCCCACTGCGGCATGAAGGCGATGTAGGGGCAGCGCACCCTCAGGCGGCTGAAGTCGGCGAAGGTGACGTCCTTGCCGCCCATGTTCACCGAGACCTCGGGCATCCTGGTGTGCGGGAGGCCGAGGAACTCCTCGATCCACCCCAGCTCGGCGATCACCTCCAGCGTGGAGGGGTGGACGGTGTCGCCGCGGAAGTCCCTGAGGAAGTCCGCGTGCTTCTCCAGCACGATCACCTCCACGCCCTGGCGGGCCAGCAGCAGCCCGGCCATCATCCCCGCCGGCCCTCCGCCCACGACACAGCACTGTGCGCGCATCTCATCCCTCTTCCGGAAACAGCAGCCCGACCAGGGCGGCGACGTCGATGGGGGTGCCCAGCCGCCGGTTGACGGCCACGGTGGCGAACAGGGTCCTGGCCGCCGTGGCGGTGTCATGTGCGCGCAGCTCGCCGGCGGCGACCCGCTCGGCCAGGAAGTCGCCGATCAGCCGCTGGCCCTCGCTCACCAGCGTCGCCAGCGGCGCGCGAGCCTGGGCGGCGCTGAAGAACACCGCCATCAGGTCGGCGTGGCCGGCCAGCAGGCGATCGAACGCCTCCAGCAGCTCGGTCAGCACGACGGTGGCCGGGCGGCTGTCGAGGGCGTCGGCCCGCAGCTCCCGCAGCCGGGGCAGGAAGCCCCGCTCCGACAGCAGCGTCGCCACCATCGCCTCCTTGCTGTCGAAGTAGCGGTACAGCAGGCCGGGGGTCACGCCGGCCGCCTGCGCCACGTCCTTGACCGTGGCGCCGTCCACGCCCTTGGCGGCGAACACCTTCAGCGCCGCGTCCAGCAGTTGCTCCCGGCGCCACACCGCCTGCTCGTTTCGTGTCCTGGCCATCGCCCCACCTACATTGAATAAACGTTTATTCAATGTAGCACGCCCGGGCCTTCCCGTCCCGCGGTCGGGTGGCGCCGGGTCAGCCGAGGGCGTGGTCGAGGTTGAAGGCGGCGCTGATGAGCGCCAGGTGGGTGATGGCCTGCGGGAAGTTGCCGAGCTGCTCCCCGGTGTGCCCGATCTCCTCCGCGTACAGCCCGAGGTGGTTGGCGTAGGTCAGCATCTTCTCGAACGCCAGGCGGGCCTCGTCGACGCGGCCGGCGCGGGCCAGCGCCTCGACGTACCAGAACGAGCAGATCGAGAACGTGCCTTCGGGACCCTCCAGGCCGTCGGGGCTGACCTCCGGGTCGTAGCGGTACACCAGCGAGTCCGAGACCAGCCCGAGGCCGAGCGCGTCGAGGGTGGACAGCCACTTGGGATCGGTGGGCGAGACGAACTTGGCCAGCGGCATCATCAGGATGGACGCGTCCAGCACGTCCTCGTCGAAGTGCTGCACGAACGCCCGCGCCCGCTCCGACCACCCCTGCCGCATGATGTCGCGGTAGATCGTGTCCCGGTTGGCGCGCCAGCGGGGGATGTCGGCGGGCAGGCCGCGCTGGGCGGCCATGCGCATGGCGCGCTCGATGGCGACCCAGCACATCAGCCGCGAGTAGACGAAGTTCTTGCGCCCGCCGCGCGTCTCCCAGATGCCCTCGTCGGGCTGGTCCCAGTTGTCGCAGACCCAGTTGACCAGCGTGCACACCTGGTCCCAGCGGTCGCTGGAGATGGGGTCGCCCCACTTGTTGTAGAGGTAGACGGAGTCGATGAGGGCGCCGTAGATGTCGAGCTGGAGCTGGCCGGCGGCGGCGTTCCCGATGCGTACGGGGGCGGAGGCCCGGTAGCCCTCCAGGTGGTTCAGCTCGTGCTCGGGCAGGTCGCTGCGGCCGTCGATGCCGTACATGATCTGCAGCGGCCCGTTGGGGCCGTCGCCGCTGAGCGGGACGTGCCTGGACAGGAAGCCCATGAACGCGTCGGCCTCCTCGGTGAAGCCGAGCCTGAGCAGGGCGTAGACGCAGAACGCGGCGTCGCGTATCCACACGTACCGGTAGTCCCAGTTGCGCCCGCCGGCGATCCGCTCGGGCAGGCTCGTCGTGGGGGCGGCGACGATGCCGCCGGTCGGGGCGTACGTGAGCAGCTTCAGCGTCAGTGCCGAGCGGTGGACGACCTCCCGCCAGCGGCCCCGGTAGCGGGAGGCGGACAGCCACCGGCGCCAGTACCGCACGGTGGCGACGAACTCCCGCTCCGCCTCCTCCATCGGGCAGCCGCGCGGCGTGATCCCCAAGCCGACCCGGTCGAGGGCGAACACCGCGTGATCGCCCTCGTTGAGCTCGAACGCGCTCCAGACGTCCCGCCCGTCGGTCTCGACCGGCACGCTGGCCGACAGGGCCAGCGCCAGGGACGGCGACTGGAAGGTCGTCCGGAACCCGTCCTGGTGGACGGTGTGCTCCTGCCTGGCGTAGTCGAAGCGGGGCGCCACCCGGACGCGGAACGGGAGCGTGCCGCGGACGCAGGAGACGCGCCGGATCAGCCGGTGCCGGTCGGCCTCGCGCGAATCGTCCGCGATCGGCATGAAGTCCTGGATCTCGCCCACCCCGTCGTCGGCGAAGAAGCGGGTGATCAGGACGTTGGTGTCGGGGAAGTAGAACTGCTTGGTCGTCGCCGGGGTGTCGGCGGCCAGCTCGAATGACCCGCCCCGGTCGGCGTCCAGGATCGAGGCGAACACGCTGGGGGCGTCGAAGGACGGGCAGCAGTACCAGTCGATGGTGCCATTGGTGCCAACGAGCGCGACGGTGCGCAGGTCGCCGATGAGCCCGTGTTCCCCGATCGGCAGGTAACGGGTGTCTGCCTGCATGTCCCCAACGTATGCAGGCGGGCGGCACGATGGGCTCCGCCGTTCGTCAAGGGATTCCCATTCCTTGACGTTTCACCCTTCATGGGCGCCCTGGTGAGTGCCTGGAAACCTCAGTCGCAACAGAGCATGCTCAGACTCCGCCCAACAGATCATGGAGGTGGGTGTCGGGGTACAGCAGACGCGACTTCCTGTCCGCCGTCGGCGTGTCCGGCGGGGCAGGGGCGCTCTTCGCGGCCATGGGCGCGCTCGGGCTCGCGCCGTCGGCCGCGGCGGCCGCGAAGGGCGCCTTCGACCCGCCGGGCACGTGTTATTCGCCGGCGACCGTTAGTGGCCGCTTCATCCCTCATTAGCGGGGGAGGTCGCCCGCGCGGCAACCATCCGATCATGCGCATCGTACGGCTGGCGAACTTCGTCACCCCTTCCTCGGGCGGCCTCCGGGTCGCCCTCGACGAGCTCGGCGCCGGGTACGCGGCGTCGGGCCACGAACCCGTACTGGTCGTTCCCGGTGAGCGGGCCCGGGAGGCGGAGACGGCGGGCGGGCGGGTCATCACCCTGCCCGGCCCGCTCGTCCCCGGGCTCGGCGGTTACCGGGTCATCGCCGCCCGCCGCCCGCTGCGGCGGCTGCTGGAGGAGCTCCGGCCCGACCGCCTGGAGGTCTCGGACCGCACCACCCTGCGCTGGACCGGCGCCTGGGCGCGGGCCCAGGGGATCCCGTCGGTCATGGTCTCCCACGAGAGCCTGTCGGCGCTGTTCCGCCTGTACGGCCCGCCCGCGCGGCTCGCCGACGCGCTCAACCGCGCCACGGCCGCCCGCTACGACACCGTCATCTGCACGACCGCGTGGGCCGAGGCCGAGTTCAGGCGTCTGGGCGCGGCGAACGTGACCCGCGTGCCGCTCGGGGTGGACCTCACCACGTTCGCCCCCGGCCGGTACGACGCCCGGCTCCGCTCCCGGCTGGCCCCCGGGGGCGAGGCGCTGCTGGTGCACTGCGGCCGGCTGTACCCGGAGAAGCGGCCGGACCGCTCCGTCCTGGCCCTGGCCGAGCTGCGGCGCGCGGGCGTACCCGCCGTGCTGGCGGTGGCCGGTGACGGGCCGTTGCGGCGCCCGCTCGAAAGGCGCGCGGCGGGGCTGCCGGTGGTCTTCCTCGGCCACGTCACGGAGCGCGCCCGGCTGGCGGCGCTGCTGGCGACCGCCGACGTGGCCCTCGCGCCCGGTCCGGTGGAGACGTTCGGGCTGGCCGCGCTGGAGGCGCTGGCCAGCGGCACCCCGGTCGTGGCGAGCCGTGACAGCGCCCTGCCGGAGGTCGTCGGAGCGGCGGGGGTCGCGATCGAGGACGATCCCGCCGCGTACGCGCGGGCCGTGGAGCTGCTCCTGTCGCCGTCGGACCCGCCGCGCGCGGTGGTCGCGCGCGCCCAGGCCGAGCGGTACGGCTGGCCGGCCGCGGTCCGGGGCTTCCTGCGCGCCCACGGCCTGGCCGGCACCCCGGTGAGGCCCGGATGAGCGGCCATCGGCACGCCCCCGAGCCCGGGACGGGCGGCGGGCCGGGGCGCCCCGGGATCCGGCTGGCGGCGCTGGGCGACTCGGTCACCGTGGGGCTCGGCAACTACGCGGTCTGCGGCGCGCGCGTGGCCGACGTGCTGCGCGACCAGCTCCCCCGCGCCCTGGAGCTGCGGCCGTCGCTGGCCACCGTGCTCGTCGGCGTGAACGACACCCTGCGCGGGGACTTCGACCCGGCCGTCTTCGCGGCCGACTACGAGCAGCTGGTGGCGCGACTGAGCGAGACGGGCGCCACGGTGCTCACCAGCACGCTGCCCGACCCGCGCATGTGGGGCCTGGACCGGCTGCACCCGAGCGAGCGCGGCCACCGGCAGCTCGCCCGGCTCTTCGCCGCCCGGCTGGGGACCCGGGGCCTGGCGGTCCGCCTGCCGGACCCCGAGCCGGCCGCTCCCGAGCCCACGGCGTGGGCCGGCGCGTTCTGGCTGGCCACGGCGGGCACGGCCTGGCTGGCCAGGCGCTGCTGGGACTTCCTGCCGGCCTTCGCCCGGCTCGTCGCCGAGGAGCGGCGGCAGACCCGCGTTGCCGTGGAATTCGCCTGCCGGGCGCCTGCTGGTGAGCCGCGAGTCGACCGCGACAGGGATGTACCGGAGCATGAGGGTCGCCATCGTGGCCGAGTCGTTCCTGCCGCAGGTGAACGGGGTCGTCAACTCGGTCTGCCACATCCTTGACCATCTGGCCGCGACCGGGCACGAGGCGATCGTGCTCGCGCCCGCCCCCGCGCCGCCCGCCTACGCCGGTTTCCCCGTCCATCCGATCCCCGGCCTCGCCCTGCCGTTCTACCGTTCCGTCTCGGTGGGGCTGCCCGGCAGGCGCGTCAGGCGCACGCTGAGCGGGTTCAAGCCCGACCTCGTCCACCTCGCCTCCCCCGCCGTGCTCGGCGCCTCGGGCGCGGCGGCCGCGCGCCGGCTCGGCGTCCCCGCCGTCGCGGTGTTCCAGACCGATCTGGCGGGGTTCGCCCGCCAGTACGGCCTGGGCGCGGCCGGCGGCGCCATCTGGTCCTGGCTGCGCCGCGTCCACCGGGGCGCGGCCAGAACCCTCGCCCCCTCCAGGGCGACGCTGCGGGAGCTGTCCGCCCGCGGCATCCCCCGCCTGGCCCTGTGGGGGCGCGGCGTCGACCTGGAGCTGTTCCACCCGCGCCGCCGCTGCGCGGCCCTGCGCCGCCGGCTCGCCCCCGGCGGGGAGGTCGTGGTGGGGTACGCGGGCCGCCTGGCCGCCGAGAAGCAGGTGCACCGGCTCGCCGCGGTCGCGGACCTGCCCGGGGTGCGGCTGGCCGTCGTCGGGGCGGGGCCCTCGGAGAGGAGCCTGCGGCGCCGGCTGCCGGAGGCGGAGTTCCTCGGCCTGCGTACCGGGCCCGACCTGGCGCGGGCGGTGGCGTCGTTCGACGTGTTCGTGCACACCGGCAGCAACGAGACGTTCTGCCAGGCCGTGCAGGAGGCGCTGGCCTGCGGCGTGCCGGTGGTCGCGCCGGCCGCCGGGGGACCGCTCGACCTCGTCCGGCCCGAGGTCAACGGCCTGCTCCACCCGCCGGACGACCTGCCCGGGCTACGGGCGGCCGTGGCCCGGCTCGTGGTGGACGCCTCACTGCGGGCGCGCCTGGCGGGGCTGGCCCGGGCGTCGGTCGCCGGGCGCGCCTGGCCGGCGTTGTGCGAGGAGCTGCTCGCCCACTACCGCGACGTGCTGGAGGTGCCGATGCCCGTGGCCGGATCGCCGGGGACGCTCAGCGTAGATGGCACAGCTCCACGGGACCCTCCGCCCCCGTGCACGGCCTGAACCCCGCCTCCGTCAGCCGCACCCGCGCCAGGCTGTGGCCGCGGACGAACTGCAGGAAGTTCGCGGCCGCCGAGCCCGGCCGCGGCCGGGCCCTCAGGTAGAGGTACTCCACCGTCCAGAACGGGTAGCCGGACTCCACGGCGGTGGCGGCGTCGAACGCCTTGCCGTCGAGGGTCAGCGCCGTGATGCTGCCCGCCCGGCGGGCCTCGGCCACCGATGCGGCGTCGGCGTACCCGATCGCGCCCGGGGTCGTGCTGATCTTCTCCAGGACCTCCGCGTTGTCGTCGCGCTCGCAGCGGATCACGGGCGCGTCCGGGTTGCGGTCCTTCTCCAGGCACTCCTCGGAGGAGAGCACGTTCTCGCCGGTGCCGAGCACCCTCTCCTCGAACAGCTGCCGGGTGCCGGAGTCCTGGCCGCGGCCGACGATCCTGATGGGCAGCGACGGGCCCTCGCCGCGGACCTGCCTCCAGTCGGTCCAGACGCCGCTGTTGATCTTCTGGAGGTCCTCGACGCCCAGCGTGGTCAGCCCGACCCCGCTGTTGACCACCACGAAGTAGACGACGATCGCCAGCCGTTCCCCGTACAGCCGGTCGTGATAGCGGCTCTTGCCGTCCGACAGCGCGATGCGCCCGTCCGCCCGGGCCGCGTCGGCGTTCAGCAGGCCGCGCACGCCGCTCAGCGAGCCGGTCTCCCGGGTGGCGATCTCGGTGTCGTCCCCGCACACCCGGGTGTACTCGGCGGCGACCGCCCGCATGGTCTCCATCAGCACGCTCGACCCCTCCACGCTCAGCTCCCCGGACGCGCACGCGACCGAACTGTCGACCGGGCGGGCGAGCTGGCTGAGCACCAGGACCAGGGTGAGCAGCACGACGAGCGTGGCGCTGACGCGCGGCAGGGTGACGCGGCGGGCCTTGCTCTCGTCCTTGATCAGGCCGGCGTCCTTGAGCTTGCCGGCGTGCTCGACGACCTTGGTGATGTCGTCCACCCCGCCGGGGCCGGCCTCGCGCAGGACGACGACGAGCTTGGCCTTCTGCCCGCGTTTGAGGGTGAGCCGGTCCAGCCGGACGCCGTGCCAGTTCGGCTCGGCGACCTCCTGGTTCTGGGCGCCGCCGACCCAGCGCGCCATGCGGTCGGACAGGCGCCGGCGTACGGTGAGCAGGTTGTCGCGGGCGGGCTTGTCCTCGTCGGGGAAGAACCGCAGCGAGTCCCGTAACCGCTGGCGCAGCTCGGGAGTGCTGGCGTCGGAGACCCGGGCGTTCCACACGACGCGCCCGCCGAACGTGAACGACAGCGCCTTGTCGAAGTCGTCGGGGTCGATGTCGTAGCTGCCACTGTTGCGGATGCGGATCACCACGATGCTCATCCGGTCGAGCAGCCGGACGACCCGGCTCAGCTGCGGCGGCCCCGCCTCGGCCGGATCCGCCCCGTCGAGCCGCTCGGGGCCGACGCCGATCTTGGAGTTGTACAGGACGCGGAACGTGAGGCGCTTGCGGCGTACGACGAGCCGGTCGACGAAGGGCGCGGCCATCAGCAGCGCGATCCCGAACAGCACGGGACCGACGCCGCCGAGGAAGTTCACCAGCCGGCCCAGCAGTTCCAGCACGACCACCCACGCCCCCTTGGGTCAAGCTGCCTCAATTCTCGTGGCCGGCGGGCTTATGGGGCGCGTGTTGCCAGGTGTTCACGAAGAATTACGGGTCAGTAAATATCGTCATACGCTCCCCGGCCTGGCGGGCCAGGGGAACCACGGCCCGCCCGGCGGCCGGCTCGCCATCCGGACGTTTGGCGATCTCCTGCGGGGAAAGCTCCAAAGGGGCCAACGGACTCCTCCTGGCCCCCGGCGGCGAGACGATGATGACTTTCGAGTTCGAACTGCGCTGTCCCATCACGGCCGACCTCGGCCTGATGAGGGACCTGGTGCGCATCCACGGTCACCACAGCGGCCTGCCCCGTGGGCGGCTGGAGGACCTCGTGCTGGCCGTGAACGAGGCCGTCACCAACGTGTTCGACCACGGCGGCGGGTCGGGCACCCTCACCGCCCGCACCGCCGTCGGCCGGATCGTCGTGGAGATCCTCGACGTCGCGGGCCGCCTGACCCGCGACCACCTCGCCTCGGCCCGCGTCGACCCGGCCGGGTCCCACGGGTACGGCCTGTGGGTGATCCAGCACCTGTGCGACGAGGTCGCGCTCGAACAGACCGGCCACGGCTCCCTGCTCACGCTGGGCGTCCGCCACCACCCCGCCGTGCCCCACCGGCCCGACCAGCGGCCCGACCACCGGCCCGACCAGCGGCCCGACCAGCGCGTCCGGAGCGACCACCACCCCGCACAACCGGTCGGCGTGCCATAGCCGATGGCCGATCGTGCGCGATGGCCCCACCCGCCTTGATCCGCGGGGATAGTTTCGAGACATGCGTGAATCAGGTACCGGCCCCGGCCCCATCACCCCTGACGGATCCCCTGTCGAGTTCTACAGCCTGCTGGCCGCCGGCGACGAGCCCGAGATCGTCGCCCAGGTGACCCCGCCCGGAGGCTCCGTCCTGGAGCTCGGCGCCGGCGTCGGACGGGTGACGCATCCGCTGCTCGACCGCGGCTTCGCGGTGGTGGCCGTGGACGAGTCGCCCGAGATGCTCGCCCGGGTGCGCGGCACCCGCACCGTGCTCGCCCGCGTCCAGGACCTGCGGCTCGACCGGCGCTTCGACACCGTCATGCTGGCCTCCCAGCTCGTGAACACCGTGCACGACGCCACCCGGCAGGCCCTGCTGGCGACCTGCGCGCGGCACGTCAAGCCCTCCGGCGCGGTGCTGATCCAGTGGATGCCCGCCGACGCGCACGACCGCTGGCACCCGGGCATGGGACGCGACGACGGCGACATCACGATCACGATGGCGGCCGTCGAGGAGGTGTCGCCGGGGATCTACGAAGCGACCATGCGCTACACGTACGGCGACGACAAGGTGTGGACGCAGTCGTTCTCCTCCAGGCGGCTCACCGACGACGACCTCGCCGCGGAGCTGGCCGCCGAGGGGCTGCGCCTGGACCGCTTCCTCACCGAGGACCGCAGCTGGGTGGTGGCCCTCCCGCTCTGACCCGCGGTCAGGGGCGAGGGGCGGGCCGGAGGACGGCCTCCAGGTCGTCGAGGGCGGCCAGGCTCTCGGCCAGCCTGTCCCGCTCGGCGTCGGAGAGGGTGAGCGCGCGGGCTCGGGCGAGGGCGTCGCCGGCGGCAGCGGAGTCGTCGGCGCGGAGGGCGAGTTCGGCACGGTAGGCCAGCGCTTCGAGCAGCTCGGCGGGCGTCGCGGTGGCCCGGTCGCGCTCCAGGGCCGCGTCCAGGATCTGGGCCGCCCGTACGTGCTTGCCGTGGGAGTCGCCCATCACGACCGCGCTGTGCAGGGTCGTGGTGAGCCTGCCGGGGGACTCCCCCTCCGGCGCGGGCCTGGCGGACGAGATCCTGATCCAGTTCCCGCCGGGGTCGATGACGGCGAACCCGGAATGGCCGTCGGCGTTCTTGCGCCTGCGGGGCCGGGTCATCCGGGGGATCCCGGAGATCAGGAGCCTGCCGTGGACCGCGCGCATGCCCGCCGCGAACGCCTCGAAGAGCTCCCTGGTGTCGGGCACGATGACCAGGCAGGTCCCGTAGGAGTCCTCGGGGTCGAAGCCCGGCATGCCGAAGAAGTGCAGCTGGAGGTCCTCGCGTTCGAGGGCCACGTACGGGTTCGGGCGAACCTGGTGGTAGGTCCGGGTGAACCCGAGCATGGTGTAGAAATCTTCGATCTCGTCGATGGACCGGCAGGGAAGCAGCGGCACGGTGATCTCATTGGCCATGGGTTCCTCCATCGGGTTGCGTGGGTGCGGGGTCCTCGCCGGCCATGGTGAACGCGCCCTCCTCCAGGCGGCGGATCAGCCGGTGCGTCCATCGGGCGCCGGTCTCGGCGGTGGTCAGCCACAGGGACAGGACCTCGCCCACCGGTCCCCAGGTGTCCAGATCGGTGCCCGCCGGTAGATGCGAGGTGATGCTGGTACGCCACTCGCGCATCGCGCTGGCCCGCTCGCGCAGCATCTCCAGGGCGCGCTCCCGGGGCAGGTCCTCGATCAGGCCGACGGCGGCGCCCAGCACGTCGAGGCCCGGCTCGTGGTCGGTGAGGGCCCGGCCCAGCAGGGTGAAGTATTCCTGTTCGCCCCTGCCGGTCAGCTCGTACTCGATCCGCGGCGGTCCCCCGGCCTCCGAGCGGACCGTCTCGTGCGTCACCAGCAGGCCCTGGGCGGCCATGCTCCTGAGCGCGTGGTACACCGAGCCGGACGTGGCGGTGGACCACTCGTGCGCGCCCCACGCCTCCAGATCCGCGCGGACCTGGTAGCCGTGTGCGCGTCCGCGCCTGCGCAGCGCTCCCAGGACCAGTAGCCGTACCGACTTCATCGAGCTCCCCAAAGACGGCTAGCCAAATTTGGCTAGCTCCCGGGAAGCGTACCGTCGCTAGCCAAACTTGGCTAGTGCGACCGGGCAAGCGCCTTTACGATGTAGATCACGCAATGGCGTCAATGTCGGCAAATTACTGGAAAATGCTGGGACTGTTGGTACAGTCGCGCCATGAGTGACCGGCTGGACGATCTCGAGCGGCGGATCGACGAGCTGCGGGCCGGCGTGCGCAAGGCGATGCGCGCCCGGGACGGCGCGACCGCCCGCGTCCTGCGGGCCGAGCTGCGCAGTGCCGAGCGCGCCTGGGACGCCCTCGTGAGCGGCGAGCAGGCCCGGCCCGCGGGCGGCGCCAAGGAGGAGCCGCCGCGCCTGGTCACCGTGCGGGAGCAGGTGCACCAGGGGCTGGGGCTCCTGGGCGCGGCCGCCCAGCCCAGGCTGGTCGTGGCCGTCAGCGAGGCGTTCTTCGGCGGCACGATCCGCAGCAACCAGCTCACCAGCCTGCGCAGGGACGAGGAGCGCTCGTTCAGGTCCTCCCCCCACGGGCGGCCGTACTACCTGTGCGCCGCGCTCACCGACCGCCTCTCCCCCGCCCGGGGCCTGCTCACGCTCAGCACGTGGCCGCTGGAGCGGCGCGTGGTCGGCCCGCTCAGCCCCCGCGTCGACTTCCTGACCTGCGCCATCGCGGTGGCCGAGCAGGAGCTGAGGAACGAGGCGGGCAACGGGCGGGGGGCCCGCTTACTGGTCCGCATGGCCAGGAACATCCCGGGCGCCACCGACGGCACGCTCGGCACGCAGGACCCCGGGAGGGTGGTCGAGGCGGCCCGCGCGGAGCTGCGCGTGCACGCCGATCGCGACACGCGGGATCGCGCCGAGCTGGCGGAACGCGCCGCGGCGCAGCTCGGTGACGCCGCGCGCCTGTTCGGCGCCGCTACGCTGAGCACGATCAAGAAGGAGAACGCGAAGTGAGCGGCTTGAAGCGCGAAGGCGACCATGTGCACCGGCTGGAGGCGCTGCGGGGCACCACGCCCCAGCAGCCGCACGACGCCCGCGCCATCGCGGCCCTGGCCGCCAACCCCGGCTGCACCCGCCGCGCCCTCATGGACGGCGCCGGCATCGACAAGGACGCCGCCGCCCGGCACCTGGGGTTCCCCGCGCCGTTCGGGCAGTCGCCGTTCGCGATCACCCGCGGCAACATGTTCGAGGCGCTGGTCAAGGCCGACGGGTGCGCGGAGCTGCTGCGCATGCTGCGCGAGCTGCTCGGCCTGCCGATCGCCGAGGTGTCCTACCACGACGTCGAGAACGTCGGCGCCCACCTGCGCCACGCCCACACCAGGGCGCTGTTCGACCGGGCGGCGGGCGAGGGCCAGGACGCCGGCACGCTCTACGACCATCCGCTGCTCAGCCTGGAGATCGCCGGGCACACCGCCTACCTGGAGCCCGACGTGGTGGCCTTCCAGCTGGGCGGGCGGTTCCACATCGTGGAGATCAAGTCGTTCGCGGTGATCGACGGGCAGGCCGACCCGTCGGCGGTGGCGGCGGCGGCGCGGCAGGCGGCGGTGTACGTGCTGGCGCTGCGCACCCTGCTGGAGGACCTGGGCCACGACCCGCTGAAGGTGTCGCACGACGTGGTGCTGGTCTGCCCGGAGAACTTCGCCAACCGGCCCGTCGCGACCCTGGTCGACGTACGCAAGCAGCTGGCCGTGCTGCGCCGCCAGCTCACCCGGATGACCACGCTCGACCGGCTGCTGGAGGGGCTGCCCGAGGACCTCACCTTCGACCTGCGGCCGGACGAGGACGGCCGGCCCACCAGGCCGGTCGCCGACCTGGCCGACGCGGTGCGCAGGACCACGGCCCGCTACGCGCCCGACTGCCTGTCCGCGTGCGACCTGTGCTTCTTCTGCCGCGACGAGGCCCGCCAGGAGGGCGCCTCCGACCTGCTCGGCCGCCAGGTGCGCGACGAGCTCGGCGGCGTCGCCTCCGTGGCGGAGGCGCTGGGCCTGGCCGACGGCGCCCGCGACCCCGCTGAGGGCCAGGAGGAGATCGCCCGGCTGCTCCGCAACGCCGAACGCCTGCGCAGGGAGTGCCTGACATGACCCCGCCGCCGACCACCCCGCCGCGGAGACCGATCGACCTGAGCCTGCCGCGGAGAAGCCCCACATGAGCCTGCTGACCTCGCTCGCCCGGCTGCGGGCCCTGGACGAGGGCATCGCGCAGCCCGTCGCGACCGTCAGGCACTGCCACCTCTCGGCGCGGCCGATGGTGTTCATCCCGCTCAAGCTCTCGGGCGAGGCCGCCGCGCCGCTGGCGGCGATGCTCGGCACCGACCGCGACCGGCCGCGCCTGCTCGTGGTGACCCAGCCGCGCAACCGCGACCTGCGCTTCGCCTGGGCCGCCGACCTGGCCGGGGAGCTGCTGCCGTACGTCGAGAGCTTCCTCAACGACACCGAGACCGTGGAGCGCAGGAACGCCGACCCCTACGAGCGCGCGCTAGACGCGCCGCAGCTGCTCGTCCCGAACCCGGCCGGCGTGGCCTTCACCCGCCTGCTCGGGCGCTCGACGCGCTTCCGCAGCACCGAGGGGCCGTACCCGGTGCCCGAGGGGGTGCCGCTGCTCGGGCGGTGGCTGACCTATCTCGGGGAGCGGGCGGCCTACCCGGGCTCGTCGCTGATGCTGGCCGCCACCGAGGAGCTGGGCCGGCACTGGGCCAGCGGGCAGAGCTCGCTGGAGGACGCCAACCTGGCCGCGCTGCTCGCCTGGATCACCACGGGCCCGAGCGACGAGGCGGAGGACCCGCTGATCTGGCCGCCCGCCGGGCCCGCGACCGATCCGGGGTTCGACGCCGAGGTGCTCGCCCCGGCGATCGAGAGCGAGTCGGCCGAGCGCATCACCGAGGCGCTGCGTACCCAGCTGGAGCCCACGTGGCGGCTCATGTGGCAGGCGATCGACCTGCTCGCCGCCCTGCCGGAGGGCGCGAGCGTGGCGCAGCGGTGGGAGCAGGACCGCGGCTCGTTCAGCGGCATGGCGGTGCACATCGCCGAGGGCGCCCCGCCGCAGCCCCGCCGCGACGGCGCCGTCACCGCGGCGGCCAAGCTGGCCCGGATGGAACGCGCCCAGGCCGGCTACGACGTGCAGCGCGCCTACGACGACCCCCTGGTGATGGCCGAATACCGCCTGACCGGCGAGGCGTTCGCGGGCGAGGTGGTCGAGACGGTCCCGGACAACACCGAGGGCGAGGGCCGCTCGCGCAAGCTCCGCCCGCTGGTCGTGATCAAGACCGACGACCCCGTGCACCTCGCGCCCGGCACGTCGCTCGGCACCCCGCAGCGCCGCGGCCAGGGCGCCGAGCTGGTGGAGGCGGGCGAGGGCCTGGTGACGCTCAAGATCACCAAAGGCATGGGCCGGGGCAGGACGGCCGCCCCGGGAGCGGTGCCGGAGCTCGGCGAGCGGGTCTGCTACACCTCGCTGACCGACGACTTCCAGGGCTCGCCGGCGCTGCCCGAGGCCGAGGCGACGCCGTGGACGCACGGCGGGCCGCCACAGGAACCACAGCAGGCATACGTGCCCGACGACGAGGACGCCCAGGAGGACTGGTCGTGACCGACAGCCCGGAGCAGGTCATCAGGAACGTCCTGGCCGACCTGCCGCGGCACCGCGGCGTGGTGGTCGACTCGCCGCCCGGGGCGGGCAAGTCCACCCTCGTCGTACGAGCCGCCGCCCACATCGCGGCCACCGGCGAGCCGCTGATGATCGTGGCCCAGACCAACGAGCAGGTCGACGACCTGGTGGCCCGGATCAGCGACAAGCACCCGCACCTGACCGTGGGCCGGCTGTCGGCGAGCGGGTACGTCCCGCCGCTGCGCATGCTGGAGCTGCCCGGCGTCCGGGTCGGCACCCGGATCCAGGACCTGGGCGACCCGGACATCGTCATCGCCACGGCCGACAAATGGGCGTGGATCGGCGACCGGGTGTGGCCGTGGGCGATCGTGGACGAGGCGTACCAGATGCGCTCGGACAAGCTGCTGCGGATCGCGGGGCTGTTCGAGCGGGCGCTGTTCGTGGGCGACCCCGGGCAGCTCGACCCGTTCTCGATCGTGGACGGCGACCGCTGGTCGGGGCTGTCGTGGGACCCGTTGCAGAGCGCCGTGTCGGTGCTGCTGCGGCACAACCCGGACCTGCCCGTGCACCGGCTGCCGGTGTCGTGGCGGCTGCCGGCGTCGGCGGCGCCGGTGGTGTCGCAGGCGTTCTACCCGTTCACCGGGTTCCGGTCGGGCACCGGTCACGGGGACCGGTGGATGGAGCTGTCGACCGGCGGCATGGGCACCGTGCACGACCGGGCGCTGGAGGAGGCGGCCCGGTCAGGGTGGGCGCTGCTGGAGCTGCCGAACCGGCACACCGTACGCACCGACGCGGAAGCCGTGCGGGCGGTGGCGCTGCTGGCCGAGCGGCTGCTGCAGCGCGGCGCGGTGGCCGGCTCCGAGCAGGGCGAGGGGCCGGTGACGGCGGACCGGATCGCGGTCGGGGCCGCGCACCGTGACCAGGTGGCCGCCATCCGGGCCGCGGGCCTGCCGCCGGAGATCACCGTGGACACCGCCAACCGGCTGCAGGGCCGCGAGTACGACGTCACGATCGTGCTGCACCCGCTGTCGGGCCGCAGGGACGCCACGGCCTTCCACCTGGAGTCGGGCCGGCTGTGCGTGCTGGCCTCACGGCACCGGCACGCGTGCGTGGTGGTGGCCAGGGCGGGCATCGCCGAGCTGCTGGACGCCCATCCATCGGCGGAGCCGGTGCAGCTGGGGGTCCCGGTGAAGTTCCCCGACGGGTGGGAGGCCAACCAGTCGGTGCTGGAGCACCTGTCCCGCCACCGGGTGTGAGGCCCGGTCAGAGGCGGCGGCGCCAGACGTCGATGGCCATGACCTGGCGCATCCCCGCCGACTCGTACAGGCCCAGGGCCGGCGTGGTGTTGTTGGAGTCGACGTGCAGGATCGTGCCCTTGCGCCCGCGGGCGGCGTCGGCGGCGAACGCGTGCCGCAGCAGGAACCGGCCCAGCCCCCGCCCCCTGAACTCGGGCAGCACGGCGAGCGTGGCCACGTAGCCGCAGCCCTCGTCCGGCAGGAACTGGTTGCTGCCGATCAGCACCCCGGCCGGCCGGCCGTCGAGGCGGGCCAGCGTGAGCTGGCTCCAGTCGGTCACGGTCATCGCCTGCCTGCGCTCGTACCACTGGTCATAGGAGCTCGGGACGAAGCCGAAGTGCTCGGCGAAGCCCTCCTGGTGCACGCGGTGCGCCTCGCGCCGCACGTCCTCGGGCTCGCCCGTGTGCAGGGTGAGGCCGGGCGGCGCGGCGGGCGGCCGCACCGGGCCGTCGTGGTCGATGCGCATGCGGTGGAAGCTGGTGCCGGGCTCGAAGCCCAGCTCCTTCGTCCTGGCCTGCTTGGCCGTGTCGTCGCGGTAGACGCCGATGTGCAGCGTGACGGAGTCGTGGCCGTGCTCCCCGCCCAGCTCGGCCGCCCGGTCGAGCACGGCCCGCCACAGCTCGTCCGCCAGGCCGTCCACGCCGGGGCGGACGATCACCTCGACGTCCACCAGGTCGCTCTCGCCGTTGCGGCAGACCCAGGCGTAGCCGTCGAGCCGACCGCCGGCGTCGTGCGCCAGCCAGCCGTCCCTGTCGCGATCGAAGCCCGGTTCGACCAGCTCGTCGACGACGTCGTCGAGCGTGGAGTCGGGGCCGCCGATCACCGAGGTGTCGTAGGCCGCGACGAGTTCGTGAATGGCGGCGGCGTCGTCCACCCGTGGCCGGCTGATGGTGTGCATGGGAGGGATTGTCCACAACGCGCCGGGAGCGCGCCTCCCATTTTCGGGACGGCGCCGCGCAGCGGGACGGCACCCGGTCACCTCCGGCTTGCCGCCGACCGGCAAACGTAGAATGAGCCGGGTACTTACTTGCCGGCCGTCAAGTCGAAATAGGTGCGAAGTGCGGGAAGACACGCGAACCCGGATCCAGGAGATCGCGCTGAGGCTCTTCACCGAGCAGGGCTACGAGGCGACCTCGCTGCGGGAGATCGCCGAGGAGCTCGGGGTGACGAAGGCCGCACTTTATTACCACTTCAAGACCAAGGACGACATCGTGGCGAGCCTGGTCGAGATGCGCCTGGCCGCCCTGGAGGAGCTGCTCGCCTGGGTCAGGAGCCGGCCCAGGACCCCGGAGATGCGCCGCGAGCTGGTCGAGCGCTACGCCGCGAGCATCCGCGCCACCCGGCATCTCGGGATCGCCCGGTTCCTGGAGCGCAACCAGACCGCGCTGCGTGACCACCCCACGATGATCAAGATCCGCGAGCGGATGATGGAGCTCACGGCCGAGATGAGCGAGCCGGACGCCACGCCCACGGAGCGGATCAGCCACTCGCTGGCGCTGTTCGCGCTGCACGCCGGCAAATGGCTGACGAAGGCGGACGATCTCTCCGAGGAGGAGATCCACAAGGCGACCTTGGCGGTCGCCATGCGCCTGCTGGAGCCGTAGCGGTTTCGCTCCCGCCCCTCCAGAAACGGACGATTGGGACACCGCATCGGGGGCAGGGGGCTGACACGCATCCAACGGGAGGAGGCGCAGTGGAGGCTACGATAGCGCTCCGACTGCCCAGGGATGCGGCGAGCGTCCCGCTGATCAGGCAGATGCTGGACGGCACGCTGCGGTCGCTCGGCGTCGAGCCACAGATCCGCGACGACATCGAACTGATGCTCACCGAAGCGTGCTCCAACGTGATCAAGCACGCGGCCCCCAGCGACGACTACACGGTCAGCGCGTCGGTCCACGACCACCTCTGCATCATCAAGGTCGTGGACACGGGCAACGGGTTCGACCCGCGCAAGCTGGTCATACCCGACCCCGGCTCAGAGCACGGACGCGGGCTGCAGATCATGCGCGCGCTCGCCGACGACATCCGCTTCACCAATAGGCAAGAGCACGGAGCGGTGGTCTGCCTGGAGAAACGCCTGCGGTACGCGCCGGGGGCGGCCGGGCGGCACCTCATGACCACCTGAGAGGCTCCCCTAGGTCCTGGTATGGCGCTCCACCGCACGCCGGTGGAGCCGGGACCGAGGGGGGCCTCCGCCCCGTTCGGCGGCCCTGCGCTCCCCCGGCCGGGCATCCCCGAGCAGGAAGCGGCGGCGCACCCGGGACACGCTCCCGTGCAGCTCCGCCCGCAGGCGTTCGGGCACCGCCGGCCCGCTGAGCTTCAGCTCCAGCCCGCTCCGGCGCCGGGTCAGCCGCCGCCACACCGTCCTCCACTGCGTCATCGAGGCGGCCATCGCCAGCAGCGTGACCATCGCGACGGCCGAGATGAGCAGCACGGCCAGGACGACGAGGAGGAGGACGACCACCAGGGAGCCGATCGTGCCGAGCACTGTCATCATTCGGCGAAAAGTGCCCGCCAACCAGTGCTTTATGCCAATAAATAGGGCTATATCGAGCTTACTCCGCCCCGCCGTTGAGCTGATCGAGCCGTCCCGGCAGCAGGTCGAGCCGGCGCAGTATCACTCCTTCGCGTAGCGCCCACGGGCACACGTCGAGCCGGTCCACCTCGAACAGGTCCATGGCCGCGTCGGCGACCAGCGCACCGGCCGCGAGCTGCGCCGCCCGGCCCTCGGACACGCCGGAGAGCTGGGCCCGCTCGGCCGAGTCCATCGTGGTGAGCTTGACGGCCCAGTCGGCCATGTCCTGGCGCGACAGCGAGCGCGAGACGTACGGGCCGTCGCTGGAGGGCGCCGCCCCGGCGATCCTGGCGAGCTGCTTGAACGTCTTGGACGTGGCGACCGCGCGGTTGGGCTCGCCGTAGCGGACGACGTCGCCGACGGTGCGGGCGATCTCGGCGCGTACGTGCTTGCGCAGCTTGCGCACCTCGTCGGCGGACGGCGGGTCACCGGTGAACCAGTCGCGCGTCAGCCGCCCGGCGCCCAGCGGCAGCGACACGGCCACGTCGGGCTCCTCGTCCACCCCGGCGGCGATCTCCAGCGACCCGCCCCCGATGTCGAACGCCAGCAGCCGCCCCGACGACCAGCCGAACCACCGCCGCACCGCCAGGAACGTCAGCCTGGCCTCGTCGCGCCCGGAGAGGACCGCGATGTGCACACCGCAGCGCTCGTCGATCTCCGCCAGCACCTGCTCGCCGTTGGCGGCCTCGCGCACGGCTGAGGTGGCGAAGGCCAGCAGGTCCTCCACCCCCTTGTCCTCCGCGAGGTGGACGGCCTCCTCGACGAAGTTGCCGAGCCGCTCGATGCCTTCCTTGCGCAACCGGTGGTCCTTGTCGAGGTATTCGGTCAGGCGCAGGTCGACCTTGTGAGAGTAGGCAGGCATGGGCCGGGCGCCGCGATGGGCGTCGACGACCAGTAAATGGACGGTGTTCGAGCCGATGTCCAGCACGCCGAGTCGCATGGGAAAACGCTACCGGTATGCGGCTTTTACGGCGAAACGGAGTCGGAAGTGGTCGAGCGAGGCGGGCACCGGATCCTCCAACGTGACGGACGGTCTGACTGAGCGCTCACGCAGGAAGGCGTCCAGCAACGCGACCGAGGTGAACAGCACCAGCTCCTCCCCCGGGCAGCGCGCGAACCCGGCGCTGAAGGGCACCCCCGCCCACTCCTGGCCGCCGCCGAGCCACAGCTCGGGCCGGTAGGAGTCGCCGGGTTCGGCCCTGTTGACGTACGGGCTGTGGACGATCGCCGTCGTGCCCTCCGGGACGTCCCACGGCGTGGGGCCGGTGACGTCGCGCAGGATGGCGAGCGTGGTGGGCCAGAGCCGCACGGACTCCAGCACGGCCGCCCGCAGGCGGTCCCGGTCGTGGGGCCCTGGGTGGCACGCCAGCAGGGCCAGGGCCCGGTAGGAGGCCATGGCGGCCGCGTCGTAGGCGAACAGCCAGTGCGGCACCTGCCCCTCGGCGTGCACGTCGGCCGCCGCATGGGCGCCGGCGAGCACGGCGGCCAGGCTGCCGGGCTCGGCCCGCGCCAGGTGTCCGGCCAGGCGGCGCCGGAAGGCGTTGCGCACGTCGGTGCGCCGCCCGCGCAGCCAGGACCAGTTGGCGTCGCGGCGGAGCCGGTCGAGCTGCCTGATGAGCGTCACGTCGTCGCGGGCGCCGTCGCCGAGCACGACGCGGCGGACGATCCGCCGGTGCGCGGCCTGGAAGCGCGGCCACGTCAGCACCCCGTGGCGGGGCAGCGTGGCGACCTCCTCCTCGACGACCCGGGTGAACGGGGCGAACTCCGAGCACAGCACCCGCTCGTTCAGCTCGCGCCGCCGGTCGCGCAGCTCCCGCTCGGGGGTGATCAGCACGCCGTCGGGCTGGAAGTGGGCCAGCGCGCCGCGCTTCTCCCTGCTGGCGGGGGTGAACGCCCGGTCCTCCAGCACCGCCCGCACGTCGTGCGGGGCGAGCGGCAGCAGGGCCGGGCCGCGCCCCGGGATCGGGACCAGCAGCGGCCCGTCGCCGTGCTCGGCCCGCAGCCGGCGCAGGAGCCGGATCGCGCGCCCGTCGGCGTCGGCCAGCGCCGCCAGGCGCACCATGGACGGGCGGCGCACCACGACGCCCTGCGCCAGGGCCGGCAGCGCCAGCACGGCGGCCAGGGTCAGCGCCTGGGCTGCGGTGACCGGGGCCGCCCGCGTGATCGTGGGCATGCTCCAGGGACTACCCTTCCTTGGTGTCATGACACGTTTGGGGGATCTTTGAGCGCTTGCTGTGGCCCGAGCAGGGACGCCGCCGGGCCGTACCAGGAGGGCGTCCGGATCACCGCGCGGCGGGCGGCGCCGCGCGGGATGGTGCGCATTCCGGGCGGGACCTTCTTCATGGGCGGGGACGATCCCGACGGGCGTCCGGAGGACGGCGAGGGGCCGGTGCGGGAGGTCCGGCTCGACCCGTTCATGATCGATCCGGTGTGCGTGACGAACGCGCAGTTCGCCACGTTCGTCAAGGAGACCGGCTACGTCACCGAGGCCGAGCGGATCGGCTGGTCTTTCGTGTTCCACCAGTTCGCCACGGCCGGCGTGATGGACGCCACCGTGCCGGGCGCGTCCTGGTGGGTGGGGGTGGAGGGGGCCACGTGGCGTTCGCCGGAGGGCCCCGGCTCGGCGATCGGCGACCGGCAGAACCATCCCGTCGTGCACGTGTCCTGGAACGACGCCGCCACGTACGCCACGTGGGCCGGCAAGCGGCTGCCCACCGAGGCGGAGTGGGAGATGGCGGCCAGGGGCGGGCTGGAGCGCAGGCGTTACCCGTGGGGCGACGAGCTGGAGCCCAAGGGGCGGCAGCGGTGCAACATCTGGCAGGGCCACTTCCCGACCGCGCCCAGCAAGGGGACGATGCCGGTCAAGTCGTTCCAGCCGAACGGCTACGGGCTCTACAACGTCTCGGGCAACGTCTGGGAGTGGACGGCCGACTGGTGGGGCACCGGCTGGGAGCCGTACGCCGACAACCCCACCGGCCCCGCCGAGGGCACGGCGAAGGTGATCCGGGGCGGCTCGTACATGTGTCACGACTCCTACTGCAACCGCTACCGCGTGGCGGCGCGCACCTCGAACACGCCCGACTCGGCGACCGGGCACACCGGCTTCCGCTGTGCGGCCATACTCTGATCGCATGTCACGAACCCTGCGACTGTTGATCACCGGCGGCGGCACCGGTGGTCACACCTATCCGGCCCTGACGACCCTTTCGGCCGTCCAGCGACGTCAGGTGCCGCACGACGTGCTCTGGGTGGGCACCGCCAACGGCCTGGAGGCGCGGATCACGGCCGAGCACGGCATCCCGTTCAAGGCGATCACCACGGGAAAGCTGCGCCGCCGCCCCAACCTCAAGGAGCTGGGCACGAACATCGCCGACGTGTTCCGCATCCCGATCGGGGTGTTCCAGGCGGTCGGTCACGCGGCCCGCTACCTGCCCGACGTGGTGCTGTCGACCGGGGGTTACGTGGCGGTGCCCATCGGGGTGGCGGCCAAGCTGATCCGCCGGCCGCTGGTGATGCACGAGCAGACGACCGTGGTGGGGCTGGCCAACCGCATCCTGTCGAGGCTGGCGACCCGGATCGCGCTGTCACACGAGTCGTCGCTGGAGTATCTGCCCGCCTCGGCGCGGTCGAAGGCCGTGGTGACGGGCAACCCGATCAGGCCGGAGCTGCTGCAGGGCAACCGGGCGGCGGCCTACGACCTGTTCGGGCTGACGTTCGAGGTGCCGCTGATCTACGTGACGGGCGGTGCGCAGGGCAGCAAGCAGATCAACACGCTGATCGCGGAGATCCTGCCGGTGCTGCTGCCGCACGCGCAGATCGTGCACCAGTGCGGGCCCGCGTGGATCGACCAGATGCGGGCCGTGGCGCTGCCGCCCGACCTGGCCGACCGCTACCACCCGGTGCCGTACGTGGGGGCGGAGCTGGCCGACCTGTTCGCGGCGGCCGACGTGGTGATCTCGCGCAGCGGGGCCGGGACGGTGTCGGAGCTGACCGCCATCGGCAAGCCCTCGGTGCTGATCCCGCTCATCCCGACCGGCGGTGACGAGCAGCGCAAGAACGCCGGCTACCTGGCCTCGGCCGGGGCGGCGCGGGCGCTGCTGGAGCCGCGTCCGACGGGCGAGATGCTGCTGGCGGAGCTGATGCCGCTGCTGGCCGATCCGGGGCTGCGGCAGGCGATGGGGCTGGCGGCGGGCAAGCTGGGCCGGGTGGACGCGGCAGACGCGGTGTGCGACCTGCTCCTGGAGACCGCCGGCCGGCAGGGCTTCCCCGGGGCCCAGGGGTCTCATGGATCCCATGGATCCCAGGGACCTCACGGCTCTTACGGGTCGAGGTAGCGGAAGGCCTCCTGGGCGGAGCTCACGCTCCGCCTCAGCGCCTGCTCCAGCCGGTCGGCGTCCTCGGCCAGGCGCTCCAGCTCCGGGATGGCGAACCCGTCGGCCCCGGTCTCGGCCACCAGCTCCTCGTACTGGTGCAGCCGGCCGCGCAGCTCCTCGATCTGGTGGTGGGCCAGGTACGCGCGCTCGGCCTCGGTGACGTTGGCCGCGTAACGTTCCAGCGCCTCGACCCGGGCCAGCACGGCGTCCTCGCTGCTGTCCAGCGCCCGGGCCAGGGGCTCGGCCACGGCCTCCACCTCGGGCGTGAGCCCCTGGGAGACGGTCTCCCTGTGCTTGGTGCGCAGGGCGGACAGCTTGGCCAGCAACCGGGCGATCTCCCACTCCTGCGCGGGCAGCATCACGCCGTTGCGCACGTCGTCGAGCAGGCCCTCGGCGTTGACGCGGGAGGTGGTCACAGTGGCGATGGCGCGCTGGGCGCGGGCCAGGAGGCGGGCGGAGGACTCGTCGAGGTCCTCGGTGAGCACGTAGCGGCCCTCGTACCAGCGGAGTTGCTCGTAGACCTCCCGCTCGTACTCGTCCTCCTCGTCCTCGGGCAGGTCGTTGCGGACGAACAGGACGATCATCATGGGGATGCCGAGCAGCACGAGCAGCAGCAGGCCGAGCCCGCGGCCCAGGGCCCCGACGCCGAGTAACAGGCCGAAGAAGGCCACCGTGCCGAACGCCGCGATCATCCGGTAGTGCGTGCCGGAGATCGTCCGCCGCGGCTGGGGGACCCAGCCCTGGCGCATCTTGAGCAACACCCGCCGGCTTTCCCTGAGCAGCTGGGCGTCGTCCGGCGGCACCCCGGGGTCTACTACCACATCCGCCACGAATCCGGATCCTAAGCGAAGTCAGCCACCAAGGTGGCGAAAAGCCTCGTGCGCGGAGCTGACACTGTCGCGTAACGCCTGCTCCAGGCGGTCGGCATCGTCGGACAATCGGCTCAGCTCCGGGACCGCGGATCCGTCCGCGCCGGTCTCCGCGAGCAGCTCCTCGTAGCGGGGCAGCCTGGCGCTGAGCTGTTCGATCTGGTGCCGGGCGCGGTAGGCGCGCTCGGCGTCGGCCACGTGGCCGGCGTAACGTTCCAGCGCCTCGACGCGCGCCAGCACCGCCCGCTGGCTGCTGTCGAGGACGTGGGCGAGGGGCTCGGCCACGGCGGCCACCTCGGGCGTGACGCCCTCGGCGACCACCTCCTGGTGCTCGGCGCGCAGCTGTGACAGCTTGGCCAGCAGCCGGGCGATCTCCCACTCCTGCGCGGGCAGCATCACGCCGTTGCGTACGCCGTCGAGCAGCCCTTCGGCGTTCACCCTGGAGTCCATGACCTGCTCGATGGCGGCCTGGGCGCGGGTCATGAGAGCCCTGGCGGGCTCGTCGAGCCGCTCGCGCAGGACGTAGCGGCCCTCGTGGCGGCGGGCGGCCTCGTACACCTCCCGCTCCAGGGCGTGCCGCCGCTCCACCTCGGCGTCGGGCCTGGGCCTGAGCAGGACGCTGACGATGAGCAGCGCCGCCCCCGTCATGATCACCACGAACGGCGGGTAGCGCTCGGCGACGAAGAGCCCCAGGCCGTACACGGCCGCCACCAGGGCCGTCGCGGTGGCCGCCAGCCGGCCCACGAGCCCCACCACGGGCAGGCGGCGCCTGTGCTCGGGAACCCAGCCCGTGTGGATGCGCAGGAGGAGCTTGCGATGGTCACGTAGTAAGGCCGCGACGTCGTCGGGCACTGCCGGATCGACTATCACCTTGGCATGACGTCCGGGCACGTTACCGATCCTATGTGCCGGTCTGTCCGAGAGTCAGCTTTCCAGGTACCGGAACGCCTCGTGGGCGGACTCGACGCTGCGGCGTAAGGTGCGTTCGAGGACGTCGGCGTCCTCGGCCAGCCGCTCGATCTCCGGCACGGCCAGCGAGTCGGCGCCCGACTCGGCGAGCAGCTCCTCGTAGCGGGGCAGCCTGGCGCGCAGCTCCTCGATCTGGCCGCGGGCGTGGTAGGCGCGCTCGGCCTCGGCCACGTGCCCGGCGTAACGTTCCAGCGCCTCGACCCGGGCGACCACGGCGGCCTCGCTGTTGACCAGGGCCCGTTCGAGCGGCTCGATCACCGCGGCCACCTCGGGGGCGATGCCCCTGGACAGCAGCTCGCGGTGCTCCAGGCGCAGCGCCGACAGCTTGGCCAGCAGGCGGGCGATCTCCCACTCCTGGGCGGGCAGCATGATGGCGTTGCGGGCGTCGTCGAGCAGGCCCTCGGCGTTGACGTGGGAGCGCAGCACGGAGCCGATCGCCCGCTGCGCCCTGGTCAGGACGAGCCTGGCGTCCTGGTCGAAGTCCTCGGGGATCAGGAAGCGGCCGTCGTACCAGCGGGCCTGCTCGTACACGCCGCGCTCGTGCGGCCGGTCGTTCTCGGCCACCTCGCTCATGGAGGCGATCTTGACCAGGACGATGAAGACGTACGTGCCGAGGAGCACGAACCCGGCCGGCGCGATCGGCGAGGCCAGCAGCACCGCCATGAGCGCGATCACGACCGGGGTGGCGGCCAGCAGCAGCGCGCTGGAGGGGCTGCGGCGGCGCGACGGGGCCACGCCCGCGGGGGGCACCCACCCGGCTCTGACCCTGGACAACAACGGGGCGTTGGCACGCAACAGTCCGGCAACCTCCGGCGGCACCGCCGGATCGACGACCACACCCACGTTCTGTCCTGGCACCCTGGCGCCCCCAACGCTCGTGATGTTCGGATATTACGTAGTAAACCGCCTGAGTGTCAGCCTCCGAAAGGTCAGGCTGGGGAACCACCAGTTACGCTCGCCGAGCACTTCCATGACGGCAGGCACCAGAACCAGCCGCACCACCGTGGCGTCCACCAGCACCGCGGCGGCCAGACCGACCCCCATGGTGCTCAGCGCGCGATCATCGAAAGCGCCGAACGCGGCGAACACGCAAAACATGATCGTAGCCGCGGCGGTAATGACCCTGGCGGTCTTGGCGAGCCCGGCGGCGACCGCGCGGGCGTTGTCACGGTCCCGCAGATACTCCTCCCTGATCCGGGACAGCAGGAACACCTCGTAGTCCATGGACAGGCCGAACATGATCGTGAACAGCATTGTCGGCACCCACGCGTCGATCGGCCCCGCGGTGCCCCGGCCGAGCACGTCGAACTGGAAGACGGCCACGATCACGCCGTACGCGGCGCCGATGGACAGCAGGTTCACCGCGATCGCCTTCAACGGCAGCACCAGGCTCCGGAACACGGCCGTGAGCAGCACGAACGCCGCCAGCAGCACCGCCCCCACCACCCACGGGAGGCGGTCGGCGGAATGGCGGGAGTAGTCGAGGGCGGCGGCGGTGGAGCCGGTGACGAGCACCGGCCCCGGCAGCTCGGCACGCAGCCGGTGGATGAGCTCCTCCGTGCGCTCGTCCTGCGGGCCGGTGGCGGGGATCACGATCGCGGCGCGCTCCCCGGCGGGGAAGGCCCGCGCGACACCCGGCGTGCCGGCCGCCTGGCCGACCGCCCTGGCGAGGTCCGCGCCCGGCGCCGCGCCGCCGGCGGCCAGGACGAGCGGGCCCGCCATGCCCGGCCCGAAGCCGACGGCGAGCAGGTCGTGGGCGCGGCGCGTGGTGTCGGTGACCGGCCGGTTGCCCGCGTCCGACCAGCCGACGCGCAGGTGCGCGGCGGGCAGGGCGAGCACGCCGAGCGCCACCAGCGCCACCGCGCCGGTCAGCCACGGCCTGCGCTGCACGACCCGGCTCCACCGGTACGACAGCGGTACGCCCTCCTTCCGGCGCGGCAGCGCGAACCTGTCGATCCGCGGGCCGATCATCCGCAGCAGCGCGGGGAGGAGGGTGAGGGCGGCGAGCATCACCATGAGCACGCCGCACCCGGCCGCCAGCGCCACCCCGCCGCCCAGCGACGGGCCGAGGAACAAGATGCCGGAACCGGTGGCGATCACGATGAGCCCGGCGAAGAGCACGGACCGCCCCGCCGTCCGCATCGCCTCCCGCACGGCCTCCTCCACCGCCACCCCCGTACCACCCGCAGGAACCGCACCCCCGCCCGCACTCGCGCCACTGCCCGTGCCCGTGCCACTGCCCGTGCCCGTGCCACTGCCAGTGCCCGTGCCACCGTCTGCGCCCGCGCCTATGCCCGCGCTCGCGCCGTCGCCCGGGGCCGTGTCGGCGGTCCAGGCCGTGCCGCCGGTCGGGGCCGCGAAGGTGCTCGGGCCTCTCCCCACCGTCGGGCGGGCCACCGTCGGGCGGGCGGCCATCGCGGTGCGGAAGCGGGTGACGATCAGCAGGGCGTAGTCGATGCCGACGCCCAGGCCGAGCATGATCGTCAGGTAGACGGCGAAGCTGGGCGTGCCGACCACGTTGGACAGGACGGTGAGCAGCGCGACGCCGCAGGTCACCCCGACCACGCCGACGACCAGCGGGATCGCGGCGCCGATCAGGGAGCGGAACGCCACCAGCAGCACCACCGCGGCGGCCAGCAGCCCGGCACCCTCCGTGACGCCTCCCGGGGTGAAGTCGGCGAAGTCGTCCCCGCTCAGCTCCACGGTCACACCGTCTGCCCGGAAGCCGTCGCGCAGCTCCCCGAGCTGCCGTGCGGCCGCCGGGTCCGGGTAGTCGATCGGGATGGAGGCGATGGTGCCGTCCTCGGAGACGCGCTGGGCGCCGGGGGTCACGTGCACGCCGGGGACGGCGTTCATGCGGGTGACGAGGGCGGCGACGGAGTCGCGTACGGGGGCGGAGTCGACGCCGGACGGGGCGGAGACGACCAGCGCGCCCGGTGCCTCCGGAGCGGCCCCGTCCAGCAGGGCGGCGGCCCGGAGGCTCTCGGAGCCCGGCAGCGAGAAGTCGTCGTCCGAGGGGCCCGGCCAGGTGGCCGCCGCCGCGATGAGCGCGGCCGACAGCGCCACCCACAGCACGACCACCAGCCGCCGGTGACGGATGCAGAAACGAATCATGCGGCGACGCTAGAAAGGGCGGGCACCCGCGGTCGTCGTCCGGACGCGGGCGAGTGACTACATCGATGGCGGTACTCCGCAGGCGGGGGTCGGGGGCCGCCCGTCAGGTGGGGTTGCCGGGGCGGATCAGGCCGGTTTCGTAGGCGATGACGACGAGCTGGGCCCGGTCGTGCACCGACAGCTTGGTCATCATCCGGTTCACGTGCGTCTTGACCGTGAGCGGGCTCATGAAGAGCTCCTCGGCGATCCGGGCGTTCGTCAGGCCGCGGGCGACCCGGGCCAGGACCTCCCGCTCGCGCCCGGTCAGCGGGGCCAGCCGGTCGTCGTCGGGGGCGGCGGGCCGTGCCGTGAACTCCTCGATGAGCCGCCTGGTGACGCCGGGCGACAGCAGCGCGTCCCCCCGGGCGGCCACCCGGACGGCGTGCCGGATCTCGGCCGGCTCCGCGTCCTTGACCAGGAAGCCGCTGGCGCCGGCGCGGAGCGCCTCGTACACGTACTCGTCGAGGTCGAAGGTGGTGACCACGACGACGCGCACGCCGGTGGCGGCCAGGGTGCGGGTGGCCGCCAGGCCGTCGAGCTCCGGCATGCGGATGTCCATCAGGACGACGTCGGGCCGCAGCCGCCGCGTCAGGCGTACCGCCTCGGCGCCGTCGGCGGCCTCGCCGACCACGGTCAGGTCGTCCTCGGTGTCGAGCAGCGCCCGCAGGCCCGCCCGGACGAGGGGCTGGTCGTCGGCCAGCAGGACGCTGATCACGCCGGCAGCCTGGCGGTGACGCGGAAGCCGCCGCCGGGGACGTTCGCGGTGGTCAGCCGGCCGCCCACGGCGGCGACGCGCTCGGCCATGCCGGTCAGCCCGTGCCCGCGCGGGGCCTGGGCGCCCTTCCCGTCGTCGTCCACCCGCACGGTCACCGCCCCGCTCTCGTACGTCAGCGTCACGGTCGCCGCGGTGGCTCCGGCGTGGCGCATGGTGTTGGTCAGTGCCTCCTGCACGACACGGTAGACGGTCAGGTCGGCGGCCGGCGGCAGCGGGCGGCGCTCGCCCTCGACGTCGAGCCGCACGGGCAGCCCGGCCGTCTCCAGCAGCCGGGGCAACTGCGCCGACCCCGGCGGCGGCGCGATACCCGACCCGGGGCGCAGCACGCCGAGCACGGCCCGCATCTCGGACAGGGCCTGCCTGCTGGAGGAGCGGATCACCTGGAGGGCGGCGGCGGCCTCGGACGGGCCGCCGGCGCGTTCGACGGCCTCGGCGGCGACGGCCGCGTGCAGGGCGATCACCGACACCGTGTGCGAGGTGACGTCGTGCAGTTCCCTGGCCACCCGCAGCCGCTCCTCCTGGGCCCGCCGCAGCGCCTCCTCCTCCCGGGTACGCTCGGCGTCGGCCGCCCGCCGCTCCACCTCGGCGGTGTAGGCCCGCCTGGCCCGCGACACCTCCGCCGGCTGCGCCGCCGCCAGCACGAGCAGCGCCCACAGGATCGCGGCCAGCACGATGTCGGTCTCGGGCCGCACGACCGCCACCGCCCCCGGCATCGCCACCAGGAACGCCGCCCCCGCCCAGCCGGCCACCCGGCGCCCCGCGGCGATGGCCGAGAACACGGCGATCAGCGCGGGCACCGGCCACAGCGCGAGCGCGTACCCCAGCGTGAACACGGCCGCCGCCGCCCCCGCGCACAAGGCCAGAGCCAGCTCCGGCCGCCGCTGCCACCAGGCCAGCCCGAGCGCCGCGACGGTCAGCAGCACGTGGCCGAGCAGGTCGAGCGGCCGGGCGCCGGGCTGGTTGCCGTACGCCATGACGGTGGAGGTGTAGACGGCCACCCCCATGCCGCATACCAGGGCAATCGTCCGCATACGTGCACGTTAGTGCGCCCCTCCAGCCCTCCGCGATACCGCCGACGCGGTACCCGGGCTGCACCGGACGCGGTAGCGCATGACGTACGTCATACGGCCCCGGCTGACGTACGGCACTACACCCGCCCCCACCCCCTCCAGCAGGGTGATCGCATGACTGGAAACGCGCTGGAACTCAGGGCCGTCACCAAGACCTACGGCCCGGTCACCGCGCTCGCCGGCGTCGACCTCGAGGTCGGCGAGGGTGAGACGGTGGCGGTGCTCGGCCCCAACGGGGCGGGCAAGAGCACGCTGCTGTCCGTCGCGCTCGGCCTGCTCGCCCCCGGCTCGGGCACCGCCAGGGTGCTCGGCCGCCCGCCGGTCGAGGCGCTGCGGGCGGGCCGGGTCGGGGTGCTGCTGCAGGAGTCGGGCCTGCTGGACGACGTACGGGTGGGGGAGCTGGTGACGGCGGTGGCCGGGATGTACCCCGACCCGCTGCCGCCGGAGCGGGTGATGCGGGCCGCGCGCGTCGAGGAGCTGGCCGGGCAGCGGATCGGGCGGCTGTCGGGCGGGCAGCGGCAGCGGGTCAGGTTCGCGCTGTGCGTGGTCGGGGACCCGGACCTGCTGGTGCTGGACGAGCCGACCGTCGGGCTGGACGTGGAGGGCCGCCGCGCCCTGTGGCAGGAGCTCCGCGCCAGGACCGCGCAGGGGCGCACCGCCGTCTTCGCCACCCACTACCTCGCCGAGGCCGACGACTACGCCGACCGGGTCGTCCTGCTCGCGGCGGGCCAGGTCGTCGCCGACGGCTCCGTGGCCACCGTCAAGGCGCTGGTCGGCGGCGTCGAGGTGCGCTGCGTGCTCGACGCCGCGGACCCCGCCGAGCTGGAGCTGCTGCCCGGGGTGCGGCAGGTGAGCGTGGAGGGGCGCGCGGTCTCGCTGCGCACGAGCGACTCCGACGCGACGTTGCGGGCCGTGTTCGCGATGTACGACGACGTCAGGGACGTGCGCCTGGAGAGCACGGACCTGGAGAGCGCGTTCGTGACCCTGACGGGAGGGCGGGGCTGATGAGGTCGTACCTGAGGCTGGAGCTGGTGCGCGGTTTCCGCAACCCGGTGGGGCTGGTCATGCTGACGGTGTTCCCGCTGGGGCTGTACCTGCTGTGGACCAAGGTGCTCGACGTCGTGCCGCAGGGGCAGGTGGGCGACTTCGCCGCGTACACGATGGTGTCGATGGCCACGTACGGCGCCATGGGCGGCGCGCTGTTCGTCGGGGGCGCCATCGCGCTGGAGCGGAGCAAGGGCTGGCTGGGGCAGCTCGCGGTGACGCCGCTGCCCGCGCACGGCTACGTGACGGCCAAGCTGCTGGGCGGCGCGACGGGGGTGCTGCCGAGCATCCTGGTGATGCTCGCCGCCGGGGCGCTGCTGTCCGGCGTGCGGCTCCCGTTCGGCACCTGGCCGGCCCTGGTGGTGCTGATCTGGGTGGGCGTGCTGCCGTTCGCGGCGCTGGGCATCGCCTTCGGCTACACGATGAAGGGGCAGAGCGCGAACCTGGCCATGATGGCCGTCTATTTCGGCCTGTCGGTGCTGGGCGGGCTGTGGCTGCCGGTGCGGGCCATGCCGGAGGGGATGCGGACGCTGGCCGAGTACAGCCCGGCCTACCAGGCAGGGTCGTTGGGGTGGCGGGCGCTGGAGGGCCGGCCGCCAACGCTGACCTCGCTCGCCGTGCTGGCCGCCTGGACGCTGCTGTTCTGCGCGCTGGCCGTGTGGCGTTACCGTCGGGCAGTGTGACGGTCGTTGCGATGACACGGGTGCGGGATCCGGACTTCAGCCGGGGCCGGACGGCGGCGCGGGCCGGGTCCTGCGCCTGGCTGCTGCTGACCGGCTGGCCGCTGTGGTCGTTCCTGGCCACCGGTCCGGAGCCGCTCCTCGTGGTGGCGGCGCTGGGCGCGCTGGCGGTGTTCGCGGCCTGCTGGGTGGCGATCATGTGGCGGATGCTGAGCGGCCGGGCCATGGTGCCGCGGCGGTGGGCGCTGGCCGGGCTGGTCGGGGCGGGGCTGGCCCTGCTGCCGGTGTTCGGGGAGCCGTGGGCGTACACGTCGTTCGTGTTCGCGATCAGCGCGTTCGCCGCGACGCTGCGCACCCCGGCCTTCGCGGCGGCGTCGGCCGCGACCGCCGTCGGGGAGAGCCTGGCCCTGCTGTCGGCCGGCGTGCCGCTCACCCAGGTCTGGTGGTTGCCCCTCGTCGTCGCGGCGCAGGCCGTGGCGGTGTACAGCATGAAGCACATGGGGCTGCTGGTGGCCCGGCTGAACACCGCCCGGGCCGAGGTCGCGCGGCTCGCCGTGGAGAACGAGCGGCTGCGCTTCGCCAGGGACCTGCACGACACCCTCGGGCACACGCTGACCTCGATCACGATCAGGAGCCAGCTCGCCGCCCGCCTCGCCACCGCCGACCCCGCCCGGGCGGGGCGCGAGATGACCGAGGTGGAGCAGGCCGCGCGGCGGGCCCTGGACGAGGTGCGGCACGCGATCGCGGGCTACCGGGCGCCGTCGCTGTCGGAGGAGCTGGAGAGCGCCACCCGGAATCTGGGGGTGGCCGGGATCGAGGTGACCGTCTCCCCCGCCGACGGGCCCGTCCCCGCCGCCGCCGAGACCCTCCTGGCCTGGGCCGTACGGGAGGCCGCCACGAACGTCCTGCGCCACAGCCGGGCCCGGCGCTGCTGGATCGACCTGCGCGTGAGCGGGACGGCGGCCGCCCTGGAGGTCCGCGACGACGGCCGCCCCACCCCGCTGCCCCGAACCGGGCCGGAAGGGGCCGGGAACGGGCTGGCCGGGCTGGCCGAGCGCGTCGGCGCCGCCGGGGGGCGCCTGGAGGTGGGGGCGCGCCCCGAAGGCGGCTACCGTCTCTACGTGCGGGTCCCGCTGGAGACCAGCACCCCGGACCCCGCCGGGGCGGACTCATGATCCGGGTGCTGATCGCCGACGACCAGGACCTCGTCAGGGGCGGCCTGGCCGCGCTGCTCGGCCTGGAGGACGACATCGAGGTCGTGGCCGAGGTCGGCCGCGGCGACGAGGTGATGGCGGCGACCCGGGAGCACGCCCCCGACGTGATCCTCCTCGACATCGAGATGCCCGGCCTGTCCGGCCTGGAGGTCGCCGAGCGCCTGCCCGGCCACCGGGTGATCATCGTGACCACGTTCGGCCGCCCCGGCTACCTCAGCCGGGCGCTGGCCGCGGGCGTGGCCGGTTACGTGGTGAAGGACACCCCCGCCGCCGAGCTGGCCGCCGCCGTGCGCAGGGTGATGGCCGGCGAGCGCGTCATCGACCCCAAGCTGGCCGTGGCCGCCATGACCACCGGCCCGAGCCCTCTCACCCAGCGGGAGGCCGAGGTGCTGCGCGTCGCCGCCGGCGAGGCCACCGTGGCCGACATCGCCCGGCGGCTGTTCCTGACCGAGGGCACCGTACGCAACTACCTGTCGTCGGCCATCGGCAAGACGGGAGCCCGCAACCGCGCCGAGGCCGTACGCGTGGCGGAGTCGCGCGGCTGGCTGTGACCCCCCGGGTGCGCGCTAGCCTGGGGCGCTGTGGTTATGCCCGCGTTATGCCGTTCGCAGCAGACTGGCGGCATGCAAGATCTTTTGGGGGCGCGGTGCGGGTTCTGATCGCCGAGGACGAGCGGATGCTCGCCGACTCGATCGCCGAAGGGCTGCGCGGGGAGGCGCTGGCCGTGGACGTCGCCTACGACGGGGACGCGGCGCTCGAACGGCTCGGCGTGCACGACTACGACGTGCTGATCCTCGACCGCGACCTGCCGGGCACGCACGGCGACGAGGTGTGCAGGACGGTGGTCGAGCGCGGCGGGCTGGTGCGGGTGCTCATGCTGACCGCCGCCTCCGACGTGCGGTCCCGGGTGGCGGGGCTGTCTCTGGGGGCCGACGACTACCTGCCCAAGCCGTTCGCGTTCGAGGAGCTGCTGGCCCGCGTGCACGCGCTCGGGCGGCGGGCGCGCAAGGCCGACCCGCCGATGCTGGAGCGGGCCGGGGTGCGGCTGGACTGGGCGCACCGGCAGGTGTTCCGCGACGGGCGCTACGTGCCGCTGGCCCGCAAGGAGTTCGGCGTGCTGGCGGAGCTGCTGCGCGCCCAGGGGGCGGTGGTCTCGGCCGAGACGCTGCTGGAGAAGGTGTGGGACGAGCACATCGACCCGTTCACGAACACGGTGCGTACGACGATGATGAAGTTGCGCAAGAAGCTCGGCGAGCCCCAGGTCATCGAGACCGTGCCCGGTTCGGGCTACCGCATCCCATGAGCGCCCGGCTGCGTTTCGCCCTGGCCTGCGCCGGGGTGTTCCTGGTGCTCGGCGGCCTGGTCACGGCCGGGGTCTACCTCGTCGTACGCCAGAGCCTCGAATACCGGACGGGCCTGCTCACCCCCGAGCGCATCACCATCGACGGCTGGCGGACCTTCCGCCGGCTGGACGACCCGTACGAGATCGCGCGGCAGCGGGCCATGCAGGTCCGCACCGTCTACCAGCGCGACACGCTCGGCAACGTGCGCACCGCCGGCCTCATCGGGATCCCGGCCGGCGCGGCGGGGGCGTTCGGGCTGGGCTGGTGGTCGGCCGGGCTGGTGCTGCGGCCGCTCAGGCGGGTCACCGAGACGGCGCGGCGGGTGGCGCAGAGCCACGACCTGACCGAGCGCATCGGCTACGACGGCCCCCGGGAGGAGCTCAAGGAGCTGGCCGACAGCTACGACGCCATGCTCGCCCGGCTGGCCCGCTCGTTCGACGGCCAGCGCAGGTTCGTCGCCAACGCCTCCCACGAGCTGCGCACGCCGCTCACGATCAACCGCACGCTGGTGGACGTGGCCGTGCGGCGGCCGGACGCGACCGACGACGTCAAGCGGCTGGGCGAGTCGCTGCTGCTGGTCAACACCCGTCACGAGCGCCTCATCGACGGCCTGCTGGCGCTGGCCGAGGGCGAGCAGGCGGTGCTGGACCGGCGGCCGTTCGACCTGACGGACGTGGCCGAGCACGTCCTCGACCAGGCCGCGGCCGAGGCGGCCGAGCGGGAGGTGAGCATGCACCGGCTGCTCGACTCGGCCCCGACGGCGGGCGAGGCGGTGCTGGTGGAGCGGATGGTGCAGAACCTGGTGGAGAACGCCGTCCGGCACAACCACCCCAAGGGCGAGGTGTGGGTGACGACGCGGCGGCGGACCGGCCAGGTGGAGCTGGTGGTGGCCAACACGGGGCTGCAGGTGCCGGCGTACGAGATCGAGACGATCTTCGAGCCGTTCCGGCGGCTGCACGGCGACCGGCTGCGCTCGGAGCGGGGCAGCGGGCTCGGCCTGTCGATCGTACGGGTGATCGCCGAGGCGCACGGCGGCACGGTCACGGCCCGGCCGCGGGACGAGGGCGGGCTGACGATCACGGTGGAGCTGCCCGCCGGCGAGTCCGTGCCGTAGCCGTGCCGTAGCCGTCCCCTGGTCGTGCCCTGGTCGTGCCCTAGCCTTCGTCCGGCATCAGGGCGCTCTGGTGGATCTCCCACAGGGCGGTCTCCGGGATGCCCGCCTTGACCAGCTGCTCCCAGGTCGCCATCCGGTCCGCCGGGTCGGCCAGCAGGGCGTGCAGGAGCGGCCGCAGCTCGGCCCGGTCGGCCCCCTCCTCGTGCCACATCGCGCCCAGCGCCTGGTGCATGGCCGGAGACCGGACGGCCACCGTGCGCAGCAGCTCCTGCAGGATGGCGGCACGATCCCGGTACGGCAGGGCGCGCCCCTCCCCCAGCGCCCGCAGCAGCAGGTCGAGCAGCCGGCGGTGGCGGGGCGCGTGCCCGGTGGCCACGGCGACGACGACGTCGCCCATGCCCGTGGGCTCCGTGCCGGCCCCGAGCACCACGTCCTCCCGGCCGCCGTCCATCACCCGGTGCGCCGACAGGGCGGTGACCAGCCCCGACCAGCCCTCCTGCCCGAGCTGCCCCTTCCACAGGTGGGTGAGCGAGGACCACTGCTCCAGGTGGTCGGGGCCGGGCAGGAGCGAGGAGACCGTGACGGGCTCCTCCGAGGCGGTGACGATGAGGAGGGTGAGGTTCGCCGAGTAGGCGGCCAGGCGGCGGGTCATCGTATGGCGTACCGGGCGGAAGCCGGTGAAGTGGCGCCTGGGCCGCTCGTGCAGGGAGCGCCGCAGCAGCCCCGACAGCTGCTCCACGCAGCGGGCCCGCACCTCCGAGGGCACCTCGGCCAGCAGCTCCAGGATGAACCCGACCGTCGGGCCCCGCTCGGCCAGGCAGGAGTGGGAGATGACGGCGTACAGCAGGTCGTCGTCCACGGCCTGCACCAGGGCGAGTGGCTCGTCCCCCAGCAGGTGGCGGCGCCGGTCGAGGTCGCGCAGCGCGTACATGGTCAGCCAGGCCACCAGGAACTCGCCGAACGTGGAGTGCAGGAACGCGTGGCCTTTCCTGCGGACGAAGAAGAACCGCTCGGTGGCCTTGCGCGCCCAGTCGACCCGCTCCTGCTCCTCGCCGGGGTCCTCCTCGCCGCCGTGGCACAGGGCCGGCACGTCCCGGTCGAGCTCCTCGTCGGTGATGACCTGGCTGCCGCGGGCCAGCATGGACAGCGCCACCGAGCCGAGCAGCACGAGCTCCTGGTCGATCGCCACCCGGCGGGCCCCGCCGGTCTCGCGTTCGGTGTAGTCGCGCAGCAGGACCTCGTACAGGCGGGACCGGCCGAGCGGGCCGTGGTCGTGCTGCAGCGCGTTGCCGCCGGCGTCGTAGAGGGCGAGCAGCAGCAGGAGCAGCGGGTGCCGGGCCATGTCGCCGTGGACGAGCGCCGCCTCGGCGGGCAGCGGCTTCAGGTCGCGCCGGGCCAGCAGGGCGCGGTTGGCCTGGTCCCAGATGTCGAGCCACTGGCGTACCTGGTCGTCGTCGAACGGCTGCAGCTGCAGCGCCAGCAGCCCGTCGGGGAAGCGGACGCGGTCGGCCACCACCGTGCGGCTGGTCACGATCACCGCGACCGGCCGCCCGAGGCCGGCCTCCCTGGCCTGGAACTCGTGCACGCGCTCCAGGTAGTCGTAGCGGCCGGTGTCGCCCTGGACCAGCTCGTCGAACCCGTCCAGCAGGATCACCGGCATCGCGCCGTCCCCGGCCGCCACCAGGTCGGCGTAGGACACCTCCTCCCCCAGCACCGCCGCCACGGCCTGCTCGACCTGCTCGGTCAGGCTCGCCCGGGCCCGCACCTGGCGCAGCTCCACCCTGATCGGCAGGAACTCCGACCTGGCCAGCCGCGCGGCCAGCACCTCGGTCAGCTTCGTCTTGCCCGAGCCGGGCTCGCCGAGCACGAGCAGCGGCGCCCGCGTGGCGCGCAGCGAGGTGAGGTGCCCGGCGAGGAACGCCTCGGCGTCGGGCAGCAGCCGCTGGCGCTCCCACCAGCTCCGTTGCGCGGGCTCGGACTCGCGCCTGAGCTCGGCCACCCGGCAGCGCGGGCTCAGGTAGCCCTCGCCCAGCAGCGGCAGCGAGACGTCCTCCGGGTGCTTGCCGGCCAGCAGGAGCGGCTGGTCGAGCGCGTTCGCGGCCATCCGCACCTGGTGGATCATGGGGCGGTCGCCGACCCGGGGCGGGGCCAGCTCGGCCAGCAGCCACGCCACCCGCGACAGCGCCGTGGCCGATGGCGGCCGCTCGGTCACCAGGCTGCGCACCCCGAACTCGTGGCTGTCGAGGGCCAGCGACCGGTAGTCCTCGTCGTAGATGCGCAGCGCGTGCGCGGGCGGCCCCTCCGCGAGCAGCCGGGGCAGCAGGAGCTGGTCGTCGACCGGTAGCTCGTCCCAGACCGCCAGGCCGCCGACGTATCCCGCCACGGCCTCGGACATGCGCTGATAGGCACGTTCCACGGCCGTGCGGGTCTCGGAGAAGGGCACGTGCGGCTCGGGCGTGGGCAGCCGCTCCAGCAGCAGGCTCGCGATCAGCCTGGCGAAGCGCTCCTGCGTCGGCACGCCGTGGGAGATCGTGCGGGCGCTGCCGCCGTGGTCGAGCTGGTCCAGCGTGAAGGGCAGCTTCGCCTCGCCGAGCGCCTCGAAGTAGGCCGCCACGACGATCGCGGCGTGCGCCGCGGCCAGCCGCTGCGTGCGCGTGAACCGGTCGACGCCGCTCCTCAGCTCCGGCATGCGGCGTACGACGTCCTCGCCGTAGGCGATGATGCCGTCGCGCATGTCACGCAGGTTGGTCGCGAGCCGAGGGCCGCCGGCCAGCGCCCACCCGGTACGCTCCGCCGCCGAGGCGAGCCCGATCACCTTGACGAGCCTGCCGTCCTTGCATCCGAGAATCCTCAGGGCGTCGGCGTAGCTCGGGGTATCGATCATGGCCTTCTCCCGGGACTGGGATGTCCCATCATGCGCTGAACGCCCCGATCTCCGCAGGCTCCTTCGCCAGGACGATCTGAACGTTACCTGCGCGTCATGTTCCCTTCACGGCTTGTGCGATCTCCGGCAGCGCAGCGGGATCCTCGATGGTGGACGGCGCCGTGTACGGGTTGCCGTCGGCGATGTCCCGCATCGTGGCCCGCAGGATCTTGCCCGAGCGGGTCTTCGGCAGCCGGGCCACCACGACGGCGCGGCGGAAGGCGGCGACGGGGCCGATGCGCTCGCGTACGAGGGCGGTCAGCTCGCGCTCCACCTCCTCCGGGTCGCGCCCGGCGCCCGCCTTCAGCACCACGAACCCCATCGGGAGCTGCCCCTTCAGCTCGTCGGCCACCCCGATCACGGCGCACTCGGCCACGTCGGGGTGCGAGGCGATGACCTCCTCCATCGAGCCGGTCGACAGCCGGTGGCCGGCCACGTTGATCACGTCGTCGATGCGGCCCATGACGTAGAGGTAGCCGTCGCCGTCCAGGTGGCCGCCGTCGCCCGTCAGGTAGTGGCCGGGGTAGCGCTCGAGGTAGGAGCGGGTGAAGCGGGCCTCGTCGCGGTAGAGGGTGGGCAGCGCGCCGGGCGGGAGCGGGAGCTTCACGGTGACCGCGCCCTCCGTGCCCGGCGGGCAGTTTTTGCCGTCGGCGTCGAGGATGTGCACGTCCCAGCCGGGTACGGGTTTCGTCGGCGAGCCGGGCTTGATCGGCAGGGCTTCGACGCCGACGCAGTTCGCGGCGATGGGCCAGCCGGTCTCGGTCTGCCACCAGTGGTCGATGACGGGGATGCCGAGCAGGTCGGAGGCCCAGTGGTAGGTGTCGGGGTCGAGCCGTTCGCCGGCCAGGAACAGGTACCGCAGCCCGGACAGGTCCCACTTTTTCGCGAAATTGCCGGATGGGTCCTCTTTTTTGATGGCGCGGATCGCGGTCGGCGCGGTGAACAGCGTGCGCACGTCGTGCGTGGCCACCACCCGCCAGAACGCGCCGGGGTCGGGCGTGCCGACGGGCTTGCCCTCGTACAGCACCGTCGTGCAGCCCGCCAGCAGCGGCGCGTAGACGATGTAGGAGTGGCCGACCACCCAGCCCACGTCGGAGGCGGCCCAGTAGACCTCGCCGGGGGCGGCGCCGTACACGTTGGCCATGCTCCAGTGCAGCGCCACCGCGTGCCCGCCGTTGTCGCGCACGACGCCCTTGGGCGAGCCGGTGGTGCCGGAGGTGTAGAGGATGTAGAGCGGGTCGGTCGCGGCCACGCTCACGCATTCGGCCGGCTCGGCCTCGCCCACCGCCGCCGCCCAGTCGAGGTCGCGCCCCTCCCGCAGCTCCGCCACGCACTCGGGCCGCTGCAGGACCACGCACCGGCCGGGCTGGTGCCCGGCCTGCTCCAGCGCGGCGTCCAGCAGCGGCTTGTACGCCACCACCCGGTTCGGCTCGATCCCGCAGGACGCCGACAGCACCACCTTGGGCCGGGCATGGTCGATCCGCACCGCCAGCTCCCTGGCCGCGAACCCGCCGAACACCACCGAGTGCACCGCCCCGAGCCGCGCGCAGGCCAGCATCGCGACCACGGCCTCCGGCACCATGGGCATGTAGATCACCACGGTGTCCCCGGCCACCACGCCGAGGCCGCGCAACATCCCCGCCGTCCGGGCCACCTGGTCCCGCAGCTCGGCGTAGGTGTACGTGCGCGTGGAGCCGGTGACCGGGCTGTCGTGGATGAGTGCCGCCTGCCCGCCCCGCCCGGCCGCGACGTGCCGGTCGAGGGCGTTGTGGCAGGTGTTGAGCCGCCCGTCGGGGAACCACCGGCCCTCGGCGTACACGGTGGCGGGCGCCACGTCCCAGTCGATCCCGAGCGCCGCCTCACCCCAGAACTCCTCGGGCCGCTCGATGCTCCGCCGGTATGCCTCGTCATAAGCGCTCACTTGTCGATCAGAACAGCCGTTGCCCCCATGGCGCAAGATAGGGCGGGTGAACGATGACGTGATCCTTTCCGTGGTGGTGGGGTCCCGGGCGTACGGGCTGGAGACCGACGCCTCGGACACCGACCGCCGGGGCGTGTTCGTGGCGCCCACCTCGGCGTTCTGGCGGCTGGACAAACCGGCGACGCACCGGGACGGGCCGCTGCCCGAGCAGTTCTCCTGGGAGGTGGAGCGCTTCTGCTCCCTGGCCCTCGACGCCAACCCCACCGTCCTGGAGTGCCTGTGGTCCCCGATCGTGGAGGTGATCACGCCGGCCGGGCGGCGGCTGCGGGACCTGCGCGGGGCGTTCCTGTCGCAGCGGGCGCACCGGTCGTTCACCGGGTACGCCGAGGCCCAGTTCCGCCGCCTCGACCCCGACCGGATGAACGGGAAGCAGGCCATGCACATGGTGCGGCTGCTGCTCAGCGGCCAGCACCTGGTGCGTGAGGGGGAGCCGCTCGTCGGGGTGGGGGCCCACCGGGAGCGGCTGCTGGCGATCCGGCGCGGCGAGGTGCCGTGGGGCGAGGTGGACGCCTGGCGGGCCGCCCTGTCGGCGGAGCTGGCCGCCGAGCCGAGCGTGCTGCCGGAGTTGCCGGATCGGGAGCGGGTGGAGGAGTTCCTGGTCGGGGTGCGCGTGGAGAACCTGCCGTCACCCGTGCCCGGCCCCGCCGGCGCCCCTCCTCGGCTCCGCGCCGGGGGAGCCTGACGCCGTCCCTTGGTGCCTGCGGGCAGAATCGGTGATGTGACGTTGGTGGGCAGGAAGGACGCGCTGGGGGTCGTCGAGGAGGTCCTGCTGGCCGGGTCCGGGTGCGTGGTGGTGGAGGGGCCAGCCGGGATCGGCAAGAGCCGCCTGCTGGAGGAGGCCGCCGGACTCGGGCGGTCAGCCGGACTCGGGCGGCCGGCCGGACTCGAGCGGTCAGCCGGGCGGGTGGTGGCGGCCGGGCGGGCCACCGAGCTGGACCGGGTGGCGCCGCTGTCCACGCTGTGGCGGGCGCTGGGCCCTTCGGAGGGGGCGCCGGGCCCTTTGGAGGGCGCGCTGCCGGCTCCGGAGCGCGGGCCGGACGGCGGTTTCCGCGCGATCGAGCGGCTCGGGGAGGAGATCGACCGGTTCACCCGGTCCCGGCCGCTGGCGATCGTCCTGGATGACGTCCAGTGGGCGGACGAGCTGACGTGCCTGGCGCTGCGGCAGCTCGTGCCCGGGCTGGCCGGGTCGCCGGTCGTGTGGCTGCTGGCCCGGCGGCCGCTGCCGGAGCAGGAGGCGGTGGAGCGGCTGATCGCCGAGGGCAGCGCGCGGAGGGTGCCGCTGCCGCCGCTCGCCCCGGACGAGGCGGCCGAGCTGTGCGGGCGGCTGCTCGGGGCCGAGCCGGGGGCGTCGGTGCTGGAGCTGGCGCGGGCCGCCGGCGGGAACCCGTTCCTGCTGGAGGAGGTCCTGAGCGGGCTGCTGGCGGAGGGCCGGATCACGGTGCGCGGCGGTGTCGCCTCGGTGCGCGGCGGCCTCGCCTCGGTGTCCGGCGCGTCGGCGCTGCCGGCGGGGTTCGTGGCGGCCGTGGAGCGGCGGTTGCGCGATCTGTCGGCGGAGGCCCGGCGGTTGCTGGAGGTGGGGGCGGTGCTGCGGCGGCCGTTCTCCGTGCACGAGGCCGCCGGGATGCTGGGGGTCCCGCCCGGGGCGCTGCTCGGGCACGTCGACGGTGCCGTGCGCGCGGGCGCGCTCGTCGGGGAGGGTGACCGGCTGGCGTTCCGGCACGACCTCATCAGGGAGGCGGTGTACGGGGGTCTCGGGGCGGCGATCAGGACCGCCCTGCACCGGGAGGCGGCGACCGTACTCCGGCGCGAGGGGCGCCCGCCGGCGGAACTGGCCGAGCACCTGCGGCACGGGGCCCGGGTGGGCGACCTGGCGGCGGTCCGGGAGCTACGGGCGGCGGCGGAGGAGATGAAGGCCGTCGCCCCCTCGGCCGCCGCCGACCTGATGCTCCGAGCACTCGACCTGACGGGCCGGCGCCCGGTCGCGGCAACCCCGCCCCAAGAGGGACACGCCCCCGCCACCGCCTACAGCCCGATGCCCGGCCGCCCAGGTGACCTCCCGATGCCCGGCCAGCCTGGCGGTCCGGCGTCCGAGGCGCCCCACGAGCCTGACGAGCCCGCCGCCGGCACAGGCGGTGGCCCGGGCCTCGTACCGGGCGGTGTGCCGGAAGCCGTGCCAGGCGGTGTGCCGGAAGCCGTGCCGGGCGATGAGCCGGAGGGCTTGGTGGGTGGCGGGCTGGTGGGTGGGGGGCTGGTGGCTGGGGTGGTGCGGTTGCTGGCTTCGGCGGGGCGGCTGGGTGAGGCGCGGGAGATCGCCGACGGGCAGGGCGTGGCTCTGGGGGTGGCGGAGGAGGCGGGGATCGCGCTCGGGCTGGCGGAGGCGCTCAAGCACGCCGGTGACGACGAGGGGGTCATCCGGCGGACCGGCCGGGTGCTGGCGCTGCCCGGGGTGCCGGTGCGGGAGCGGGCGCGGTTGCTGGCCGTACGGGCGCACGCGCTGATGATGACCGGCCGGATCGATGCGGCCGACGCGGCAGCGATGGAGGCGGTCGCGGAGGGCGAGGTGTTCGCCCAGGTGGTGGGGTTGCAGGCACGCTCCACCGTGGCGATCTTCCGTGGCGACCTGGGGGACGCGCTGCGGCACGCGGAGCGGGCGGTGGGGCTGGCGGACGCGGCGGGCGGGGAGACGGCGCACCGGCATCCGCGGTTGTGGCTGGGGTCCGCGCTGACGGCGCTGGACCGGTTCGAGGAGGCGCGGGACACGTACGCGGTGGTCGAGCGGGAGTCCGGCCGGCTCGGTACGGCATGGGCGCTGCCGCTGCTGCACCGGTTCCGGGCCGAGCTGTGGCTGGCATGGGGGCGGCTGGACGACGCGGCGGCCGAGGCGGAGACGGGGCTGCGGGTGGCGGAGCAGCTCTCGGCGATGGCGCTGGCCCCGGCGCTGCTGGGCGTGCTCGGGCACGTGACGCTCCTGCGCGGTGACCCGCAGACGGCGCAGGAGTTCCTGGACCGGGGACGGGAACTGGCGGGCGACGGGGCCGGGCTGGTGGCCGAGGAACTGCGATGGCGTTCACCCGCTCTCTCGGCGCCTCAACCAGCCGCGCTCACGGATGGTCGCCGGTCCGTGCCCGACCCTTCGGCGGGCGAGCTCCTTAGTGCCGGTCCTTCCGGGCTCGGTGCTGCGGTGGGCGGGGGCGCGGTGAGTGGGGCGATGGCGTACCTGATCGTGCAGGAGCCGTGGATGGCGGCGCGGTGGCGGGGGGTGGCCGGGGTGGTGGAGTGCGTGCGGGACCTGGCTCGGCGCAATCCCGGTCACCTGTCCCTGGCGGCGGGGGCCGCGCACGCCGAGGGGAGGCTGGAGGAGGCGATCGGGCTCTATCGGGCCGGTCCCAGGCCGCTCGGGCTGGCGGCGGCGCTGGAGGAGGCGGGGCGGCGGGCCGAGGCTCTCGCGGTGTACCGGGCGTGTGGCGCGGTATCTCCCGCCGAATCCGGCATAGGACCGCCGGCCTCCCCCGACCGGCCTGGGCTTGGACCGCCGACATCCCCCGGCCGGCCTGGGGTTGGACCGCCGACATCCCCCGGCCGGCCGGGGCAAGGGCCGGGGGCCCGGGAGGCGGGGGCCGGGCAGGGGTGGGCGGCGTTGACGGCGGCCGAGTTGCGGGTCGTACGGCTCGTCGCCCAGGGCATGACGAACAGGGAGGCCGCGGCGGCCCTGTTCCTGTCCCCGCACACCATCGACACCCACCTCCGCCACGCCTTCGCCAAGCTCGGGGTGAACAGCAGGGTGGAGCTGACCCGCCAGGCGCTCACCCACGAGCCCCCCGGCCCGTGACACCTGCCGATCACACCGGCGGGGCGGTCAGGGCGGGAGCAATGGCAGCAGGGCTCGCGCGTCCTGCTCCGTGAGCGAGATCCCGAGCTCGTCGCGCAGCCACCCGGCCAGCTCCCCCGCCCCGGAGAACGTCATCCCCTCCAGCCGGATCCGGGCGTCGGCCGTCGTCCGCTGGGCGAGCACGTGCCGGACGAACGGCGAATGCGGGCTGTTGGCCACGTAGAAGTTCGCCACCTCGAAGTCGCTCGGGAGCTGCGGCTCGTCCGCCCGGAACGCGTACAGCTCCGTCTCCTCCGACGACAGAACCCAGAACTCCTCGTCGCGCCCGAGCCGCCACCGCCACGCGCCCGACTCCAGCGACGCCCCCTCCTCGAACGGGATCGGCTCCACCAGCCCCTCCCCGCCGAACCCGACGTCGGCCAGCCACGTGCGCCCGCCCGCCCGGACGGTGAGGGTGGCGTGCGAGCGGGGCAGGTGGCGGCGGCCCAGCCGGATCCTGGCCAGGTGCCGGGTGACGGGGAAGCCGAGGCGTTCCAGGGCGGCGGCGAACAGCAGGTTGTGCTCGTGGCAGTAGCCGCCGCGCCCGCCGGTCACCAGCTTGTCCTGAAGGCTGCCCAGGTCGAGGAGGATCCCCCGGCCGAGGAGCACGTCCAGGTTCTCGAACGGGATGGAGCGCACGTGCCCCAGGTGGATGGCGCGCAGCGTCTCCGCCGTCGGGGTACGCGGCCCGTCGTGGCCGATGCGATTCAGATAGGCGTCAAGGTCGAGCTTCTCGATGTCCCATGTCATGGGATCGACGATGGCCGGTACGTGGTCCGGCGCGCATCACGTGTTCACGGGATTCGCCGACAAGACCAGCCTGATGGCGAAATTTCGGTACCCGGCCCGCTCGAACGCCCTGGCCATCGGCACGTTGCCCGCGTCCGTGTCGGCCACGATCCGCCGCACCCCGCGCCCGGCGTGGCAGCGGGTGATCTCGGCGAGCAGGTCGTCGACGTACCCGTGGCCGCGCTGCTCCGGCACCACCCCGAGATAGCCCACCACGGGCCCGCCGCTGTTGGCCGACGGCAGCGCGACCCCGACGAGCGCACCGCCCTTGTCGTACGCCAGCCGCCACCAGGCCCGCTCCCCCGGCATCGACCGGTAGTCGCGGACGTCCTCCCGCGCCTGGGCCACCGGGTCCATGGTGGCCAGGGCCTGGCGGGTGTGGAAGTCGAGCGTCCCCTCCGCCACCCTCCGGAACGCCGACACGAACGCCCCGTCGTCGTCATCGCCCCGGAAGACGAGCCGTTCCGAGGGCTCGGGCACGGGGGCGTCGCCCTCCGTCCAGGCGTAACGCAGGCGTTCCAGCTCCTCTGTCAGCCCGGCGCGCCCCGCCGCCGCCCATCGCCAGGCCACCGCTGCGCCGGCTCTGGGGTCGTCGCGCCAGCCGTTGGGGACGAAGACGTGATAGGCGGGCGCCTGCCCGTAACGGGCATGGGCCCGGCGCAGCAGCTCGGCGGCCACGCTCACGCGGTCGCCGGCCGACGGGTGAACGTACAGGCAGTCGAGCGCGAGCGGGCCGGTGCTGTCCGGGAAGCCCCACCACACGGCTCGGGCCAGGATCTCGCCGCTCTCCTCGTCCTCGGCGAGCCAGATGTGGTCGAAGCGGTAGTTGCCGCTCTCCAGGTACGACATCAGCCGGTCGGGGTGGGACCAGCTGATGGACTCGTCGACGACGCAGCCGAGCAGGCGGTCTAGATCGTCCTCGACGGCGGGACGGAAACGCATGAATCCTCCGAGAAGCAGAAGCGGGCGCGGAGAGCGCCCAGGTAAGTACCGAACATCTCAGCGCCTCCTTTCTTCCGACTTTTCGGCGTCAGCGGGCACTCTATCGGAAATATCGCGAAAGGATGGGCTCGTGAGCTCCTACGACGACACGCTGCCCCTGCAGCCGCCGATCCGGCTGCCCGGCGAGGCCACGCTCGCCGCGGCCGTACGCACCGCTCCCCTGGCCGACGAGCTGAAGCCGGAAGGCGACGACGCGGAGGTGCTGGCCGTCTGGGCGGAGCACTGCCGCGAGCGGCTGGCCGAGGACGAGGGGCTGCTGCTGGAGCTGATCAGGATGTTCCTGTCCAGGGAGCCGGTCACGGGCGAGCGGCCCGGGACGCTGACGGATCTCGGCCTGGTACGGCAGGCGGAGCCGTACACGCTGAGCTGGCTCGGCCTGTGGGTGGCGCGGCAGATCATCGCCGAGACCACCGGGCAGGACATCCCCGTGATGGGCTCGCTCGCGGACGCCGACGCGGCGGCGCTGCTGCACGGGCTGCGGTCGTACCCGGAGGGCGAGCGGGGCGAGGAGCTGGCCGGATGGCTCAAGGACAGGGACGCCGCGGCCGCGGCGGCCGAGATCGCCTCGGCCCTGGGCACCGTGAGCCCGCTGAGCCGCGCGGTCGGCGTGGAGGTGCTGGCGACGGGCCTGGGCGACGAGGGCCGACTGGCGCTGACCCGGCTGCTGGAGGAGCCCAAGCTGGGAGCGGTGATCGCGGCCAGGACCGGCCGGGAGGAGCGGCAGCCGGCGCCCGAGGAGATCGCCTGGGTGCTGGTGGACATGGCGGCGGCGCTGCTGGAGTTCGGGGGCGAGACCGGCGAGGTGATCGAGTCGATCGCCATGGGCATGGAGGCCGAGGAGCAGGCGGGGACGATCGCCATCCTGGCCTTCGGGGATCATCCTTGGACGGGGCAGGTGCTGCGGGTGTTCATCGAGCACCATCCGGACGAGCGTGTGGCGGCGGCGGCCCGCAAGGCGTTGCGGCGGTTGCACGGGCTGGCCGACGCGCGGGGGTGAGGGCACTCCTTTTTCTCGTCGCCATATGAGCAAACAGAAATCCTCTTATCAGAGCCGACATCTCGTCTCATGCCGCAGCATTGTCATGCCGCATGGGTTGCGTGGAAGTTGCGCGGCAACCGCCCGTACCCCCTGCAACCTGCGGCGGCACTCCGTCTGCGACGTGCTCGACCGCCACCGCGCCAGCACGCAGTCCGGCAAAATATTGCGGAATACCGCGCGATCACGAAACGTCGGGAATTTCGCGCGGGCATGGACCGGTACGCCCACCTCAACCGCACGGTCGAAAGCGTCGAGAGCCCGGGGATCCGCCGGGTCCGGGGCGGCGGCGCGACACCCACCCCGGGAGAGCGCCGGTAGAGTCGGCTCGGTGACCAAGCATGTGATCTTCCCTCAGACCGGCATCCTGGGCGACGCGTTCGCCTGTGAGTGCGGCGTCGTGCTGGGCGGCCGGATGACGGCCGAGCTGCACGCCGCCGAGAACGGGCTGTGCTCGGCCTGCTTCGGCACGGCCGAGGAGGAGGCGGCGCCGGGGCTGACGCGCGGCTGCACGAGCTGCGCCGGCACCGGGCGGCGCCGGGAGCAGATCACCTGGCAGCTCGCGCACGCCGAGGCCGAGCACCTCATCACCATGACCGTCGTACGCGGGATCGTGGCGGGGTTCGACGGCCCGTTCCACCTGTCGGAGATCGCCGACACGGTCAGGAACGGGCTGGGCCTGCCCGCCGGGCGGCTCCCGGTGGGCCCGCGGGTGCGCGACCTGCTCCTGCAGCTGCAGGCCGCGGGCGAGATCACCATGTTGTCGGCGCCCGACGAGATGGTCGGCGCGGACATGGTCCTCTACCGCGACCCGCAGTGGCAGCGCGCCCGCACGCTCGGCCTGTGACCGCCTGCCGTCGGCCCGGCCGTCAGCCCTGCCGTCATCGGGGCCGTCATCGGGACCGTCAGCGGGGGACGAAGCCGCGGTAGACGACGCGCCGCCGCTGGAGCACCGGCCACTGCCGGCCCTTGATGCCGCGCAGCACGCCGGCGGTCACCGCGCCGGTGAGGAGGGTGCCGAAGATGCCGCTCACGACGAGCATGAAGGCGATTGCCATGTCGATTCCTTCACCAGGAGTTCGAAGCTGAACAGCAGGCCAGAACAGCGCCGGTCACCGCCCTATTCCGAGCCCGGCAGCGCGGCGGTGGAGCCGGGCCGCCGGGATCAGCTCTCCCGGACGCGGCAGACGATCTCGCCGTGCAGGATCGACAGCCAGCCGTCCCCGGCCGCCGCCCACTCCAGCCACCCCTCCGAGATGCGCCGCAGGTCGGACTCCGTGGCGGCACCGGTGGCCAGGGCCCGCTCGGCCATGGCGGAGCGCTGGATCCGCTCCGCCCACATCCCGCCCCACCAGGCCCGGTCCTCCGGCGTGGCGAAGCACCAGGTGGAGGAGGTGGCGGTGACGTCCTCGAAGCCCGCCGCCCTGGCCCACGACAGCAGCCGCCGCCCGGCGTCCGGCTCGCCCCCGTTGCCCCGCGCGACCTGCTGGTACAGCTCCATCCAGTCGTCCAGCGCCGGCACCCGCGGATACCAGGTGAAGCCGGAGTAGTCGCTGTCGCGCGCCGCCACGAACCCGCGCGGCTTGGTGACCCGGCCCATCTCCCGCAGGGCCAGCACCGGGTCGCCGACGTGCTGCAGCACCTGGTGCGCGTGCACCACGCAGAACGTGTCGTCGGGGAACCGCAGCGCGTGCACGTCGGCCACGGCGAAGTCCACGTTCTCCACCCCCCGGGCGGTCACCTCCGCCCTCGCCAGGTCGAGCGCCTCCTCGCTCACCTCGGACGCCGTCACGTGCCCGACCAGGCCCGCCAGGTCGGCGGTGATCGTGCCGGGGCCGCTGCCCACGTCCAGCACCTTCATGTGCGGCTTGAGGTGGGGCAGCAGGTACGCGGCCGAGTTCTCGGCGGTGCGCCAGCGGTGCGAGCGCAGCACGGACTCGTGGTGGCCATGGGTGTAGACGGCGTCCATCGGCAGACTCCCTCGTTTCGCGACGATGGGATCACCCTAGCGCTGTCTCAGCATTCAAGAGAGAACGTCTTGCATAGCGAGACGAGACGCCCATCCGCAACCCCTCGTAAACTTGTCGCGAAACATTCGCAAACCACAGGAAAGGCGTGGTCGTGGGAGAGGTCCGGCCGATCGTGCACGTGGGCGACCCGGTGCTGCACCACCCGTGCGAGCCGGTGACCCGGTTCGACGGCGAGCTGGCGGAGCTGGTGGAGGACATGTTCGCGAGCATGTACGCGGCGGAGGGCGTCGGCCTGGCCGCCAACCAGATCGGCGTGCCGCTGCGCGTGTTCGTCTACGACTGCCCCGACGCCGACGGGCAGCGGCACAAGGGCGTGGTCGTCAACCCCGAGCTGGAGCTGCCCGGCGTCGGCGAGCGGCAGCTCGACACCGGCGACGAGGGCTGCCTGTCCGTCCCCGGCCAGTACGCGCCGCTCCCCCGCGCCGACCACGCCACCGTGCGCGGCTTCGACGCCGCCGGCGAGCCCGTCACGGTCGAGGGCACCGGCCTGCTGTCCCGCTGCCTGCAGCACGAGACCGACCACCTCGACGGCCACCTCTACATCGACCGCCTGCCCGCCAAGCGCCGCAAGCAGGTGCTGGCCGCCTACCAGGAATCCACTAAAGCGGATAAAGCATCGCTATAGTGGAGGAATGGAAGGCGAAGGGGTCCTGTCCAGCGGGCTGTCCATGGCCGAGCTGGGCCTGCGGATCCGGGGCGAGCGCCGGGCGCGCGGGCTGTCCATCGAGCGGCTGGCCGGGCTGAGCGGCATCAGCAGGAGCATGGTCTCCGAGGTCGAGCGGGGCACCAAGACCCCGACCGTGCTGGTGCTCGACCGGCTGGCCACGGCGCTGGGCACCTCGATCTCCCGGCTGCTCGACGAGCCCGCGCACGGAGCGATGCGGGTGCTGCGCCACGCCGAGCAGCGGGTCCTGCGCGACCCGTCCGGCTGGGAGCGGCGGGTGCTGTCGCCGGTGCTGGGCGAGGTGGAGTTCGAGTTCATGCGCACCACCATCGGGCCGGGCGTGGACGCGGGCGAGTTCGTGCCGCACGCGCCGGGGTCGCGGGAATACCTCGCGGTCGAGCGCGGCAGCCTGCGGCTGACGATCGACGGCAGGCCGCACACGCTGGCGGCGGGCGACTCGGCGTACTACCCGGGCGACCGCCGCCACGCCTTCGCCAACGACGGCACCACCGACTGCGTCTTCTACCTGGCCATGGAGCTGGGCCAGACGACGGGGGCAGTCGGGCACCACGAACCACGGAGGGAATCGCCCGATGGATGAGCTGCGCCTGGCCGGAGCGAAGGCGGCCGCGATCATGGCCGACCACCTCGAGGGCGTCGGCGACCGGCCGGTGTGGCGGCCGGTGCCGGACGGCGACCTGGCCTGGCTCACCGGCCAGGAGCTGCCCGAGACGGGGCGCGCGCTGGACGAGCTGCTGGAGGACGCGCGGGCGCGCGTGCTGCCGTACCCGATGGGCAACGGGCACCCGCGCTTCTTCGGCTGGGTGAACTCGCCGCCCAACCCGGCGGGCGTGCTCGTCGAGCCGCTGGCCGCGGCCCTGAACCCGAGCGTCGCCGGTGGCGACCACGCCGGGCCGCACCTGGAGCGCACGGTGGTGCGCTGGCTGGCCGGGCTCGTCGGCTTCCCGCACCCGCCCGGTGGCGGGCTGCTGACCAGCGGCGCGTCCATGGCCACCGTGATCTGCCTGGCCACCGCCCGCCAGCGGGCCGCGCTGGCCGACGGGTGGGACGCCCGCGAGGAGGGGCTGGCCGGGCGGCCGCCCATGGTCATGTACGTGACCGAGGAGGGGCACAGCTGCCTGCACAAGGCGGCGCAGCTGCTCGGCCTGGGGGCGCGGAACGTGCGTACGGTGCCGGTGGACGCGGCGTACCGGATGGACGTGGGCGCGCTGCGCGCCATGATCGCCGAGGACCTGGACGCGGGGCTGCGGCCGTTCTGCGTGGCGGGCAGCGCGGGCACCGTCAACTCCGGCGCGGTGGACCCCCTGGACGAGATCGCCGACGTGGCCGGCTCGTACGGGCTCTGGTTCCACGTGGACGGCGCGTACGGCGCGCTCGGCGTCCTGGCCGACGGCGCCGCGCCGCACTACGCCGGGCTGGAGCGGGCCGACTCGCTGGCCCTGGACCCGCACAAGTGGCTCGGGGTGCCGGTGGGCTGCGGCTGCGCGCTGCTGCGCGACCCGGCCGCCGCGCGGGCCGCGTTCAGCCTGGTGCCCTCCTACCTGATCGACGACAACGCGGACGACCTGGGCTGGTTCGCCGAGTACGGCCCCGAGCAGACCCGCCCGTTCCGCGCGCTGAAGACCTGGGCGACCCTGTCGTACCTGGGCCGGACGGGCGTCAAGCGCCTGGTGGACCACACGACCGGGCTGGCCCGCACCCTGGCCGCCATGGTCGAGCAGGCCCCGGACTTCGAGCTGCTCGCGCCGGTCACGACCTCGATCACCGCGTTCCGCCACATCCCGCGCCCCGACGGCCTGGACGCGCTCAACCGGGCCATCCCCGGTGCGGTCCAGGCGCGTGGCAACGTCTTCTTCACCGGCACCCGGCTGGGCGGGCACGAGGCGCTGCGGGCGTGCTTCCTGCACCCGGACACGACCGAGGGGGATCTGGCGATGCTGCTCGACGAGATCCGGGTGGCGGCCAAGAGCCTCTGACCCCACGATCGGGGCCCCGGCGCCGGAGCGGGCCCGGCGGGCCGATGCGGCGCTCGTCACGGCGGGTGACGACACGCGCGGCCCGCCGGCCCGGCACGCACGGCGGGCGAAGAGAAGCGGCCGGGTCCCGTGAATCGCGCACCCGCCCGGGTAGGGGGTCGGCCGGACCGATCCACAGGAGGCTCCCATGGCGAAGACCGTGGCAGATGTGATGACTTCCCACCCGGCGACGGTGGAGGCCGACCAGCCGGTGTCCGTCGCGGCGACGCTCATGCGCGACAACGACACCGGGGCGATCATCGTCAACGACAACGGCCGCATCAAGGGCATCGTCACCGACCGTGACATCGCCGTCCGCGTCGTCGCCGACGACCGGGGCCCGGACACGCCGGTACGCGAGGCGTGCAGCCCGTCCGTCGAGGCCGTCGGCCCCGACACCAGCATCGACCAGGCCGTCCAGCTCATGCGTACGCACGCCGTACGCCGCCTGCCGGTGGTCGAGGACGGCCGCGCGGTCGGCGTGGTGAGCCTGGGCGACCTGGCCGTCGAGCGCGACCCGAACTCCGCGCTCGCCGACATTTCCGCCGCCGAGGGCAACCGGTAACGTGGCGGTGTGGTCACAGTCGACGACGTACGACAGTTCGCGCGCACGCTCCCCCGCTCGTCGGAGCACCTCATCCGAGACCGCGTGAAGTTCCGCGTGGGCCAGATCGTCTACGTCGCGTTCTCACGTGACGAGACGCAGATGGGGTTCGGCTTCCCCAAGGAGGAGCGTGCGGCGCTGGTGGCCGCCGAGCCGGCCAAGTTCCTCCTGCCGGGGGAGTCCGACATGCGCTTCAACTGGGTGGAGGTGCGCACGGCGGCCATCGACGTGGCGGAGATGCGGGAGCTGGTGCTGGAGGCCTGGCGGATGTGCGTGCCCAAGAAGGTGCGCCTGGAGCAGGAGCGCGCCGCCGCCCGCACGACCCTTTAGAACCGCACGGCCCTTAGAGCCGCCCAGCCCTTAGAGCGCGCGCGGCCCCTTAGAGCCGCGCGGGCCCGGCCTCAGCTCAGGCGGTCGATGCCCAGGGCGCTGATGAGCAGGCGCTCCTTGCGGTTGCCGAGCAGGCGGGCCGTCCAGTCGACGAAGCCGCCGTCGCCCACCTCCACGCCCTTGCCGTAGATCTTGAAGCAGAGGCCGGTGTAGTAGCCGCGCCCGCCCTGCCGGTCCGGGTCCGGGGTGGCGTCGAGCTCCGCCGCCACCCGCTCGAACCGCTCGTCCAGGACCGTGACCCGGGTCTCGGCGTCGGCGCCTCCGCAGGCGCGGACGGCGGCGGTCAGGACGGCCACGTGCTCGGCCGCGTGTGCGCGCTCGAAGGCCAGGTCGCCGGTGTCGCGACCGGCGGTGATCACGGCGAACAGGGTGAAGTGGGCGTAGCTGGCGGCGCCTCCGAAGCGCTGGGCGCGCACGACGCGTTGCAGGGCCGCCAGGCGTACCGGCCGGGTGGGGTCGGCGCGGCGGCGCAGCGCCGCCTCCAGGGCGAGGGCGTTGGTCGGGTCGGCCGCGACCTCGCTGTTCCTGATCGTGGAGATCACGTTGTTCTGGTCGACCGGGGCCAGCGCCGAGTGGGTGCCCAGCGGCGCGACCGGGGCCAGGGTGACCAGCTCGAACTCGTCCGGCAGGGCCGACAGCACGGCATCCTCGGCCCGCCGCAGCCGCCGGAACGGGACCTGCGCGGGCGCCACGAAACGGTCGTGGCCGTAGCGGCGCAGGACGTCGGCCGGGGAGAGCGCGCGCGAGCGGTGGCGCATCACCTCCAGCAGCAGCGTCGTCAGGTCGGCGCCGGGCAGCCGCCCGGCCAGGACGTCGAAGGTCTCCTGTCCGCCCGCCTGCCTGAGCACCCGGTCAAAAGCATTTGCTCGCTCCGCCATCCTCTACAACTATCAATGATCATGACGGAGCGCGATTGGGTTAAATGGCATGACTTCTACGATCAGCCGGGTTCCTCCCTGGAACGACGGTTGCGTACGGTCCGCAAGTGGGTGGAGGTGGCGCTCGACGAGGGCGCGTCGCGGGTCGTGAGCCTGTGCGCCGGGCAGGGGCGCGACCTACTGCCCGTGCTGGCCGGGCATCCCCGGCGCGGGCAGGTGCGGGCGCGGCTGGTCGAGCTCGACGAGCGCAACGCCGCCGCCGCCCGGAGCATCGCCCCGGAGGGGGCCGAGGTGGTGTGCGGGGACGCCGCCGTGGTGCGCGCGTACGAGGGCGCGGTGCCGGCGGACCTCGTGCTCGTCTGCGGGGTGTTCGGGAACATCACCGACGACGACATCCGCCGCACGGTCGCCACGCTGCCCCAGCTCTGCGCGCCCGGGGCGATGGTCATCTGGACCAGGGGGCGGCACGAGCCCGACCTGGTGCCGGTGATCTGCGACTGGTTCGAGGACGCCGGGTTCGAGCGGGTCGGCGTCGAGGGCACCGACTACGGGGTCGGCGTGCACCGTTACACCGGCCCGCCCGTGCCGCTGGAACCCGGCACGCGGATGTTCGCCTTCGTCGGCCAGTGAGGCTCAGCCGGTGACGCTGCGGTAGAGGTCGCGGGTCAGCGTGGTGATGCGCTTGACGGAGGAGCTCCACGTGCCGCCGGCCGGGTGTGCGGTCAGCACGGCCATGACGTAGCGGTCGCCCTGGCCGGCCAGCCCGGTCGTGTACAGCACGGGGCGGCCGTAGTCGGGCACGCCCGAGCCGGTGGCCCGCTGCGCGATCCACGAGATGGGCGCGCCCACGGCCCTGGCGTTGCCGCCGCACCGGACCGGCGGCGTCGTGCCGAACCCCGACCAGCCCTGCTTGACCGCCCACGGCCGGGGCACCCCGTCGGGGATGCCGAAGGTCTGGTCGAAACCGTCGGTCCCGCACGGCGTGGCCCGCCGCAGGTGGCCCAGGATCGTGTCGCGGACCCGGGCGTCGGCCTTGTCGAGCAGGTAGCGGTAGGTGCGCACGATGTCGTACGCGCTCAGCGAGCTGTAGCCCCAGAACCCCGGCTTGGAGGCCGGCGGCGGGGCGGTGTCGGACAGGCCCAGCCTGCGCGCCTGCCTGACGATGATCTGCCCCTTGCCCAGGCGGTCCCAGAAGGCCGAGGCCGCGTCGTCGTCGCTGGAGCGCAGCATGACCTTCAGCAGCTTGGCGTCGGCCGCCGGCACGCTCTTGCGCCGCTCCAGGTAGTCGATCGCGATGAGGATCTTGACGACGGAGGCCGAGCGGTATTTCCGGTGCGCGTTCTTCGTCGCGACGATCTTGCCGGCCTGCCGGTCGAACACCACCCAGGCCGCCGTCGTCCCGGCCGGGACGCGGGGCGGCCGGCCCGCGGCGGTCTCGGCGGCGCGGGCGGGCGTCGCGAGCGTGGCGAGGAGGAGGGGCCCGGTGAGGAGCAGGGGGGCCAGGGGCTTGATTCGCACCCGCCTATAACTACCAGATTCCGGCAGCACACCCTTGACCAGCCAACGTAAACGGGTATAAACACAGAGGAAACCAACCCGAAACGGCGGTGAATCAACATCATGTACGCCGAGGAACGGCAGCAGGAGATCCTGCGGAGAGCGCGGGCCGCGGGCCGCGTCGACGTGGTGACGCTGGCCGCCGAGCTCGACGTGACCACCGAGACGATCCGCCGCGACCTGACGTCGCTGGAGCGGGCCGGCGTGCTGCGCCGCGTGCACGGGGGCGCGATCCCCGTGGAGCGGCTGGGGTTCGAGCCCGCGCTGGCCACCCGCGACGAGGTCATGACGGCCGAGAAGGAGCGCATCGCCAAGGCCGCGCTCGCCGAGCTGCCCGAGGACGGCTCGGTGATCATCGACGCGGGCACCACCACCGGCCGCCTGGTCAAGGTGCTGCCGGCCGACCGGGAGCTGACCGTGGTGGTGAACTCCCCGCCGCTGGCCACCGCCCTGGCCGCCCGCGCCAACCTGCACGTGATCATGCTGGGCGGGCGGCTGCGCGGCAAGACCCTGGCCACGGTGGACGACTGGGCGCTGCGCCCGCTGGCCTGCCTCAACGTGGACGTGGCGTTCATGGCGACCAACGGCTGCTCGCTGACCCGCGGCCTGACCACGCCCGACCCGGCCGAGGCGGCGATCAAGCGGGCGATGGTCAAGGCCGCGCAGCGCAGCGTGCTGCTGGCCGACCACACGAAGTTCACCAACACCTACCTGGCCACGTTCGCCGAGCTGAGCGAGATCGACGTGGTGATCACCGACACCGGGCTGGACGCGTCGCTGGCCGCCGATCTGGCGGCGGCCGGCCCGGAGGTGATCAGGGCGTGATCCTCACCCTGACCCTGAACCCGAGCCTCGACCGCACGATCGAGATCGCCTCCCTCGACCGGGGCGCGGTCATCCGCGCCGCCGCCGCCCGCCTCGACCCCGGCGGCAAGGGGGTCAACGTCTCGCGCGCGCTGCTGGCCAACTCGGTGGCGAGCAGGGCGGTGGTGCCGTACGGCGGGGACGAGGGCCGGCAGCTCGTCCGCCTGCTGGCCGCCGAGGGGCTCGACATGGTCACCGTGCCCGTCGCCGGCCCGACCCGGTCGAACGTCACGCTCGCCGAGCCCGACGGGACAACCACCAAGATCAACGAACCGGGCACCGCCCTGTCGCCGGCTGAGCTCGACACGATCGCCGACGCCGTGCTGGCCGCCGCGCACTCCGGCGACCAGGGCGCCGACTGGGTGGTCGCCTCCGGCAGCCTGCCGCCCGAGGTGCCCGCCGACGTCTACGCCCGGCTCTGCCGCAGGTTCGCGGGCGCGGGCATCCACGTGGCGGTCGACACCAGCGGCCCCGCGTTCGCCTGCGCGCTCGGCGCCGCGCCCGCCCTGGTCAAGCCCAACCTCGAGGAGCTGTCGGCGGCCACCGGCATGCCGCTCCGCCACCTGGGCGACGTGGCCGAGGCGGCGGGCAAGCTGCGGGCCGCCGGGGCGCGTACGGTGCTGGCCAGCCTGGGCGCCGACGGCGCCGTACTCGTCGAGGAGGGCGGCAGCTGGTACGGCGAGGCCCCCGTGACCGAGCCGCGCAGCTCCGTCGGCGCCGGCGACGCCATGCTGGCGGGCTTCCTGGCCGCGGGCGGCCGCGGACCCGAGGCCCTGGCGCGCGCGCTGGCCTGGGGCGCCGCCGCGGTGAGCCTGCCCGGCAGCCGCATGCCCGGCCCCGCCGACATCTGCCTGGACTCCGTCACCGTCCGCCCGCCCGACCCCGAACGCCCCCTCTCCTCCCCCCTGCCCACCGGCTGATCTACTGCTCGTCCCCCCAAAGGAGCAAGTCCATGGCCGACACGTACACTCCCCCGGTCACCGGAACCGGGGTCAAGGCCACCATCCAGCGCATCGGCGGTCATCTGGCCGGCATGATCATGCCGAACATCGGCGCGTTCATCGCCTGGGGCCTGATCACCGCCCTGTTCATCCCGACCGGCTGGCTGCCCAACGAGACGCTCGCGAAGATGGTCGGCCCGATCATCTCGACCCTGCTGCCGGTCCTCATCGCCTATACCGGCGGCCGGATGGTGCACGGGCAGCGCGGGGCGGTCGTCGGCGCGGTGGCGGTGATGGGCGTCGTGGTGGGCACGGAAGCTCCGATGTTCCTCGGCGCCATGATCATCGGCCCGCTGACCGCCCTGATCCTGAAATATGTCGACAGGTTCACGGAGCAGCGGACCAAGGCCGGGTTCGAGATGCTGGTGGACAACTTCTCCGCCGGCATCGTGGGCGCCGCGATGGCCGTGGTCGGCTTCCTGGGCATCGGCCCGGTCGTGCAGTCCGTCACCACGGCGGCCGGCAACGCGGTCGAGTGGCTGATCGTCAACAACCTGCTGCCGATCGCCTCCGTGCTCATCGAGCCGGCCAAGGTGCTGTTCCTGAACAACGCCATCAACCATGGCGTGCTGAGCCCGCTGGGCGTCGCCGAGGCCGCCGAGCAGGGCAAGTCGATCCTGTTCATGCTGGAGTCGAACCCCGGGCCCGGGCTGGGGCTGCTGCTGGCGTACCTGCTGTTCGGGCCGCGCGCGATGCGGCCGAGCACGCCCGCCGCGATGATCATCCACTTCTTCGGCGGCATCCACGAGATCTACTTCCCGTACGTGCTCATGAAGCCCCGGCTGATCCTGGCCGTCATCGCGGGCGGCGCGGCCGGCGTGTTCACGTTCATGGTCACGGGGGCCGGCCTGGTCGCCACCCCGTCGCCCGGCAGCATCTTCGCCTACCTCGCGGTCACCCCCAAGGGCGGCTGGCTCGGCTCCAGCCTGGGGATCCTCGTGGCGACGGGCGTGTCGTTCGCCGTCGCCGCCATCCTGCTCGGGTTCGGCAGGGGCGAGAAGGCCGAGCCCGCGGAGGAGCCCGCCGAGCCCACCGAAACCCCGGAAACCGCTTCCAAGGAAGGCTGAGCCATGCCCGGCATCGACAGCAAGGACATCCGCAAGATCATCGTGGCGTGCGACGCGGGCATGGGCAGCAGCGTGATGCTCGCCTCCACGCTCAAGAAGCAGCTCAAGGAGACCGGCGTGACCGTGGAGCACACCCCGGTCAACTCCATCCCCGACGACGCCGACGTGGTCGTGTGCCACTCGGGCCTGGCTGCCCGGGCCCGGGCAGCCGCGCCGGGGAAGGTGCTGGTGTCGTTCCAGATCTTCCTGGGCGACCCGGCGGTGACCCGGCTGGTGAACACGATCAAGAACGGTGGCACGGTCGATGCGTGAGGGCCTGCTCGACCCGCGGGCCGTGCTGCTGCACGAGAGCGCCCCCGACCGCGCCGCGGCCATCCGCCGGTGCGGGCGGGCGCTGGTCGACGTGGGTGCGGTCGCGGAGCCGTACATCGAGGCAATGCTCGAACGCGAGCGGACGATCTCCACCTACGTCGGCGAGGGCGTGGCCATCCCGCACGGGACGGCGGCCTCCAAGGAGGACGTCAAGCGCGACGCCATCTGCGTGGTGCGCTTCCCCGGGGGTATCGACTGGGACGGCGAGCCGGTCACCTTGTGCGTCGGCATCGCCGCCAAGGACGACGGTCACGTGCCGTTGCTGGCGGCGCTGGCCGAGATCTTGCTCGACCCGGACCGGGCGCGAGCGCTGCGCGAGGCCACCGAGGTCTCCCAAGTGGTACAGGAGCTCACATGAAGGTCGCCCGATTCCACGCCCCAGGCGACATCAGGATCGAGGACGCGCCCGAGCCGGTGGCCGGGCCGGGCGAGCTGAAGATCCGCGTACGCAACTGCTCGACCTGCGGCACCGACGCCAAGATCTTCAAGTTCGGCCATCACCACATCGTGCCGCCGCGCGTGATGGGCCACGAGATCGCCGGCGAGGTCGTGGACACCGGCGCGCGGGTGCAGGTGATCGCCGCCATCCCGTGCGGCGCCTGCGCCGAGTGCCGCCGGGGTCGCCAGACCGTGTGCCCGAACCAGGAGTCGATGGGCTACCACTACGACGGCGGCTTCGCCGAGTACATGATCGTGCCGGCGAAGGTGCTCGCCGTGGACGGCGTCAACGCCATCCCCGACGGCGTCGGCTTCGCGGAGGCGTCGGTGGCCGAGCCGCTGGCGTGCGTGCTGAACGGCCAGACGCTGGCGCGGGTGGGCCCCGGCGACGACGTGGTGGTGATGGGCGCGGGCCCGATCGGCTGCCTGCACGTACGCCTGGCGCGGGCACGCGGGGCGGCCCGGGTCTTCCTCGTGGACGTCAACGCGCAGCGCCTGGCGATGGCCGCCGAGCTGGTGAACCCCGACGCGGCCATCGACTCCGACCCCGTGGAGCAGGTGCTCAAGCTGACCGGCGGCCGGGGCGCCGACGTGGTGATCACGGCGGCGGCCTCGGGCGCGGCGCAGGAACAGGCGGTGCGCATGGCCGCCCGGCAGGGCCGGATCAGCTTCTTCGGCGGGCTGCCCAAGGACGACCCGGTCATCGCCCTCGACTCGAATCTCGTGCACTACCGCGAGCTGACCGTCGTCGGCGCCAACGGCTCCAGCCCCGCCCACAACGCGCAGGCGCTGCGGCTGGTGGCCGAGGGGGCCGTCGTGGTGTCCGACCTGATCACGCACCGGCTGCCGCTGCCCCGGGCGCTGGACGGGATCGACCTCGTCAGCCGGGGTACGGCCATCAAGGTCACGATCGAACCCTAGGAGATGGTGATGGCTCAGCGAACGGTGACGGTGGCCTCGGCCAGCGGCCTGCACGCCCGTCCCGCCAAGCTGTTCGTGCAGGCGGCGGCGAAGGCGGCGGTGCCGGTGACGATCCGGGCCGGGGACAAGGCCGTGCCCGCCAGGAGCATGCTGGGGGTGCTGTCGCTGGGGGCGGTGCGCGGCACGGAGGTCACGCTGGAGGCGGACGGGCCGGGCGCGGAAGAGGCGCTGGACGCGCTGGCGGCGCTGCTGTCGCGCGACCTGGACGCGGAGGAGGCCCTCGATGGCTGACCCGGGCGCGGGCCCCTGGAGGGGGACGGCCGGGCGGCTCACCGGGCTGGGGGTCAGCCAGGGGCGGGCCGCCGGGCCGCTGGTCCGGATGGCCGGACCTCCCGCGCTGCCCGCGCCGCGCGGCGTCACCGACCCCGGCGCGGAGGCGGCCGCGGTCGGCAAGGCGCTGGAGGCCGTGGCCGCCGACCTCAACCGGCGCGCCGCCGGCACGGAGGGCGAGGCGGCGGAGATCCTCGAGGCCCTCGCCATGATCGCCGACGACCCGATCCTGCGCGAGGACGCCGAGGCGCAGGCCCGTGAGGGCCTGGACGCCGCGCACGCCCTGGACGCCGCCTTCGGCCGGCACCGCGAGGCGCTGGCGGCGCTCGGCGGCTACCTGGCCGAGCGGGCCGCCGACCTGGACGACCTCAAGCACCGGGCGGTGGCGTTCGCGCTCGACCTGCCCATGCCCGGCCTTCCCGCCCCCGGGCACCCCTACGTGCTGGTGGCCGAGGACCTCTCCCCCGCCGACACCGCGGGCCTCGGGCCGGACGTCCTGGCGCTGGTCACCGAGCGCGGCGGCCCCACCAGCCACACCGCGATCCTGGCGCGCGCCAGGGGCCTGCCCGCCGTGGTGGCGTGCGCGGGCGCCCTGGCCGTGCCCGACGGCACCGTGATCGGCGTGGACGGCGGCACCGGCGAGATCGCGGTCGGCCTCACCGCGCAGGAGGCGGCGGAGGTCGCCGAGGAGGGCCGAGCCCGCGCGGTACGGCTGGCGGCGAGCGAGGGGCCGGGCACGACCGCCGACGGGCACCCGGTCAAGCTGCTGCACAACGTCGGCTCGGCGGCGGACCTGCGACCGGGCGCCGAGGGGGTGGGCCTGTTCAGGACGGAGTTCCTGTTCCTGGACCGCAAGCTGGCGCCGTCGTACGAGGAGCAGGTCAGCGCGTACGCGGAGGTGTTCGGCCAGGCCGGGCACGTGATCGTGCGCACGCTCGACGCGGGCACCGACAAGCCGCTGCCCTTCCTCGGCCTCCCCGAGGAGCAGAACCCCGCCCTGGGCGTGCGCGGCCTGCGAGTGGACCGGCTGCTGCCGGAGGTGCTGGACACCCAGCTCGACGCGATAGCGGCGGCGGCGCGGCAGACGGGCACGCGGCCGTGGGTGATGGCGCCGATGGTCACCACCCTGGCGGAGGCGAGCAGCTTCGCCCGCCGCGCCCGGGCCAGGGGCATCACCCAGGTCGGGGTGATGGTCGAGGTCCCGGCGGCGGCCCTGCGGGCGGCGCGGCTGCTGCAGGAGGTCGACTTCCTCAGCATCGGCACCAACGACCTGGCCCAGTACACCTTCGCCGCCGACCGCCAGCACTCCGCCCTGGCAGACCTCCTGGACCCGAGCCAGCCGGCGCTGCTGGAACTGGTCGCCATGTGCGCCCGGGCCGGCCTGGAGGCGGGCAAGCCGGTGGGCGTGTGCGGGGAGGCGGCGGGCGACCCGCTGCTGGCCCCCCTGCTGGTGGGCCTGGGGGTGACCAGCCTGTCCATGGCTCCCGTGTGCGTGCCGCTGGTCCGCGAGGCGCTGGCCCGGCTCACCCTGGAGGAGTGCCGCGAGCGCGCCCGCGCGGCCCTGGAGTGACCGTCAGGCGACCGGCTCGGGGTTGTGCGCGCTGAGCCGGAGCCGGTCGCCCTCGACGTCCACCGTCACCTTGCCGCCCTCGCGCACCTCGCCGGTCAGCAACATCGCCGACAGCCGGTTGTCCAGCTCCCGCTGCACGGTGCGCCGCAGCGGCCGGGCCCCGAACTCGGGCTGGTAGCCGCGCCCGGCCAGCCAGTCCTTGGCCGCGTCCGTGACCTCCAGCGCCACGTCCTGGCCGCGCAGGCGCTGCCGGGTGCGGTCCAGCAGCAGGTCCACGATCTGGCGGAGTTGGTCGCGCTCCAGCCGCTTGAAGACGATGGTCTCGTCGATGCGGTTGAGCAGCTCCGGCCGCAGCGAGTGCCGCAGCAGGTCCATCAGGCGGTCCTCGAGCTGCCCGGCGTCGCCGGTGGCCTCCAGGATCAGCTCCGCGCCGAGGTTGCTGGTCATGATGACGATCGTGTTCGTGAAGTCCACGGTGCGGCCCTGGCCGTCGGTCAGGCGGCCGTCGTCGAGCATCTGCAGCAGGATGTTCATGACGTCGGGGTGGGCCTTCTCGATCTCGTCGAGCAGGATCACGCCGTGCGGGCGGCGGCGTACGGCCTCGGTGAGCTGGCCCGCCTCCTCGTAGCCGACATATCCGGGCGGCGCCCCGATGAGGCGCGAGACCGTGTGCCGCTCCTGGAACTCGCTCATGTCGATGCGCACCATGTGGTCCTCGCCCCCGAACAGGGCCGCCGCCAGGGCCCTGGCCAGCTCCGTCTTGCCGACGCCCGTCGGGCCGAGGAACAGGAAGCTGCCGATCGGGCGGTTCGGGTCCGACAGGCCGGCCCTGGACCTGCGTACGGCCTCGGCGATGGCGGTGACGGCCTCGTCCTGGCCGATGACGCGCTCGTGCAGGTGCTCCTCCAGGCGCATCAGCCGGTCGCGCTCCTGCTCGGTGAGCTGGGTGACCGGGATGCCGGTGCGGCGGGAGACGACCTGGGCGATGTCCTCGACCATGACCTGCGGGACGGTGTCCGCGCCGTGCCTGGCCCGCTCCAGCTCCGGCCGGAGCTTGTCGATCTGCGTGGCCAGCTCCTTGGCCCGGTCGAAGTCGTCGGCGGCGACGGCCTGGTCCTTGTCGCGGCGCAGCCCGTCGAGGCGCTCCTCCAGCTCGCGCACGTCGCTGCCGGGCGTGCGCGAGCGCAGCCGCACCCGGGCCGCGGACTGGTCCATCAGGTCGATGGCCTTGTCGGGCAGGAAGCGGTCGGAGATGTAGCGGGCCGACAGGTTGGCCGCCGCGTCGAGGGCCTCGTCGGTGATGCGGACCTGGTGGTGGGCCTCGTACGTGTCGCGCAGCCCGGCCAGGATCTCGACCGTCTGCTCCACGCTCGGCTCGGCGACCAGGATCGGCTGGAAGCGGCGTTCGAGGGCGGCGTCCTTCTCGATGTTCTTGCGGTACTCGTCGATGGTCGTGGCGGCGATGACGTGCAGCTCGCCGCGGGCCAGGGCGGGCTTGAGGATGTTCGCGGCGTCCATGCCACCCTCGGCCGAGCCCGCGCCGACCAGCGTGTGCACCTCGTCGATGAAGACGATGACCTCGTCGGCGTGCGCGCGTACCTCGTCGATGACCTTCTTGATGCGCTCCTCGAACTCGCCCCGGTATTTGGACCCGGCCACCATCCCGGTCAGGTCGAGGCCGATGACGCGGCGGTCCTTGAGCGTGTCGGGGACGCTGCCGTTGACGATGCGCTGGGCGATGCCCTCCACGATCGCGGTCTTGCCGACGCCCGGCTCGCCGATGAGGCACGGGTTGTTCTTGGTGCGGCGCGAGAGCACCTCGATGGACTGCTCGATCTCGTCCTCGCGGCCGACGACCGGGTCGATGCGGCCCTGCCTGGCCTCCTCGGTGAGGTCGCGGCCGTACTCGTCGAGCGAGGGCGTGTCCGTCCGCCGCTGCCCGTCGCCGCCGGTCCTGCCCGCACCGGACATGAGGGCCTGCTGCAGCTCGTTCGCCGAGACGCCCTGCTCCTGCAGGAGGCGGGCGGCGACGGAGTCGGGGTTGGCGGCCAGCGCGAGGAGGAGGTGCTCGGGGCCGATGTACGACGACTGCAGGGCGCGGGAGATGCGCTGGGCGTCCAGGACGGCGCGCTTGGCCGCCGGGGAGAGCGTCGTGGGCGGCTCGGTGGCCTCGCCGGGGCCGGCCACCGCGTCGATGCGGTCGCGCAGCCGCCCGGCGTCCGCCCCGGCCGTGCGCAGCAGGTTACCGATGGCGTCGTCGTCGAGCAGCGCGTCGAGCAGGTCGAGCACGTCCAGGTCGGGCGCGCCGCGCCGGCCGGCGGCCTCCAGCGCCCGGCTCAGCGCCTCCCTGGCCGAGGCGCTGAGCAGCCGGCCGACGTCCACCCGCTGGACGCCGGGCCGGGACGGCGGCCAGCCTTCCATGCCGCCGAACACCCGGCCCGTGAGCTCCTCGAACCCCCTGAACGGGTCCCCGCCAAAGAACGACCTGAACGGCATTTCCGACATCGCATGTCCCCCTCGCGCTCAGGGGGACATCTAGCCGCGAGCACCGCACAACATAGCCAAGAGCCGGCAAAGCATCCGGTCGCGGGCAGGCGCCGATCGTTCGGTCACGGGCGGCGGCGCAGGGCCGCCTCCACCAGCTCGGGAGGCTGCCAGCCCGCGTCGGCCGGGTTGAGCGTGACGCCGGGCGGGACGATCTCGTCGATGCGGTCGAGCACGTCGTCGCTCAGCCGCACCTCCGCGGCGCTGAGCTGGCTCTCCAGGTGCTCCATGGTGCGCGGCCCGATGATGGCCGAGGTCACCGCCCGGTGCCTGATCGTGAACGCCAGCGACAGCTCGATCAGCGTGATCCCGGCCTCCTCCGCCAGGACGGCCAGCCGCTCGACCGCGTCCAGCTTGCGCTGGTTGCCTTCGAGCGCCATGTCGTAGCGCTGCGGCAGGTTGGCCGCGCGGCGCGTCTGGGGCAGGTCCTGGCCCTTGCGGTAGCGGCCGGTGAGCCAGCCGCCGGCGAGCGGGCTCCAGACGATGACGCCCATGCCGTACTTCTCGGCCACGGGCAGCACGTCGGCCTCGATGCCGCGCACGAGCGGCGAGTAGGGAGGCTGCTCGCACACGAACCGCTCCAGCGCGCGCCGCTCCGACGCCCACTGGGCCTCGACCATGCGGTGGGCGGGGAAGGTGGAGCTGCCGATGTAGCGGACCTTGCCCTGCCGGACGAGGTCGGTCAGCGCGCCGAGGGTCTCGTCGATGTCGGTGCCGGGGTCGGGACGGTGGATCTGGTAGAGGTCGATCCAGTCGGTGCCGAGGCGGCGCAGGCTGTTCTCGACGGCCTGGAAGATCCAGCGGCGGGAGTTGCCTCCCTGGTTGGGACCCTCGCCCATGACGCCGTGGCACTTGGTGGCCAGCACCACGTCGTCGCGCTTGCCCGACTTGGCCAGCGCCTGGCCGACGAACTCCTCCGACTGGCCCTGGGAGTAGACGTCGGCGGTGTCGATGAAGTTGACGCCCGAGTCGAGCGCCCGGTCGATGATCCGGGCCGACTCCTCCGGGTCGGACTCGCCCCACCACCCGAACATCATCGCGCCGAGGCAGAGGGGGCTGACTTTGAGACCGGTACGTCCGAGTACGCGATATTCCGTCACGGCTCTCACTCTGTCGCAACGAGGTCGATGACGGGAGTGTCACCGGAGACGAGTTCCAGCGTCCGGTGGGCGGTGCCGGGGTTTTCCAGCAGCGCGACGATGACGGCGGCCACGTCGTCGCGCGGCACCGCGCCCCTCGGGACCTCCGGGGCCAGCCGCACCAGACCGGTGCCGGGCTCGTCGGTGAGGCGTCCCGGGCGCAGGATCGTCCAGGCCAGGTCGCGGGCGCGCAGGTCGTCCTCGGCCTCGGTCTTGGCCTTGATGTAGGCGGCCCACACCTCGTCGGTGCCGGGTGCGGGCGGCTTGCCGGCACCCATGGACGAGATCTGGATGAACCGCCCCACGCCCGCCCGTTCCGCCGCCTCGGCCAGCAGCACGGAGGCGCCCCGGTCGACGGTGTCCTTGCGCGGCACGCCGCTGCCGGGGCCCGCGCCGGCCGCGAACACGACCGCGTCGGCGCCCTCGACGACGCGTACGACGTCGTCCAGGCTCGCCTTCTCCAGGTCGCACACCACGGCCTCGGCCCCGGTGGCCTCGACGTCGGCGACGTGCGCCGGGTTGCGCACCAGCCCGACCGCGCCCGATTTGAGCCGGGCGGCCAGCCGCAGCGCGATCTTCCCGTGTCCACCCGCGATGATGATCCGCATACCGCCATGGTGTCATGGACACATGTACGACTTCCCGGAGGCGCCCACGCCCGCGTTCCTGTTCGACCTGGACGGCACCCTGATCGACAGCGTCTACCAGCACGTGGTGGCCTGGCGGCAGGCGCTGGCCGGGATGGGCATCGACCTGTCGGTGTGGCGCATCCACCGCCGCATCGGCATGAGCGGCGGGCTGTTCGTCAGCGCGCTGCTGCGCGAGACCGGGCTCAAGCTGACCCGGGAGCAGATCGAGGAGCTGCAGACCACGCACATGGAGTGGTACGAGCGGCAGGCCGGATCGGTCCGGCCGCTGCCGGGGGCGGCGGAGCTGCTGGCGGAGCTGACCGCGCGCGGCGTGCCGTGGGCCATCGCCACCAGCGGCTACGCCCGCACGGCCCGGCTCGCCCTGGGCCTGCTGGGCCTGCCGGACGACACGCCGATGGTCACCCGCGACCTGGTGCGCCGGGCCAAGCCGGATCCCGACCTGTTCCTCGCCGGTGCCGCACTGGTGCAGGTGGACCCGGCGCACGCCATGGTGGTGGGCGACAGCGTCTGGGACCTGCTGGCCGCCCGCCGGGCCGGCGCGCTGGGCATCGGGCTGCTGTCCGGAGGGTACGGGAGGGACGAGCTCGAGCGCGCGGGCGCCTTCAGGGTCTACGCCGATCCGGCCGACATGCTGGACCGGCTCGACGAACTCGGCGTACGGCAGAGTGATTGACCTGGCGACTGAGGTGGGAATATCCCACCGAACCTCCGAGCTGGACCATGCGTATTCCCCGAAGAGGAGCTGAGATGGACTTGGCAGACATCGGCGTCACCGGCCTGGCGACCATGGGGCGCAACCTGGCCAGGAACCTGGCCAGGCACGGCTACGCGGTGGCCGTGCACAACCGCTCGTACGGCCGTACGCAGCAGTTGGTGAAGGAGTTCGGCGGGGAGGGCACGTTCGTGCCGTCCGAGGACCTCGCCGGCTTCGTCGCCTCGCTGAAGCGGCCACGGCGGGCGATCATCATGGTGAAGGCGGGGGCGGGCACCGACGCGGTGATCGACCAGCTCGCCGACCTGATGGAGCCGGGCGACATGATCGTCGACGGCGGCAACGCCCACTTCGAGGACACGCGGCGGCGCGAGGCCGCGCTGCGCGAGCGGGGCCTGCACTTCGTCGGCACCGGCATCTCCGGTGGCGAGGAGGGCGCCCTGAACGGCCCGAGCATCATGCCGGGCGGGTCGAAGGAGTCGTGGGAGGCGCTCGGCCCGATCCTGCAGGACATCGCGGCCAAGGTGGACGGTGTGCCGTGTTCGGTGCACGTCGGCCCGGACGGGGCCGGGCATTTCGTGAAGATGGTGCACAACGGCATCGAATATTCGGACATGCAGCTCATCGCGGAGTCCTACGACCTGCTGCGGCAGGCCCTGGGCGCGACCCCGGCCGAGCTGGCCGAGGTGTTCCGGGAGTGGAACCGCGGCGAGCTCGACTCCTACCTGATCGAGATCACCGCCGAGGTGCTCGACCAGGTGGACGCCGAGACGGGCAAGCCGTTCGTGGACGTCGTGGTGGACCAGGCCGAGCAGAAGGGCACCGGCCGCTGGACCGTGCAGAGCGCCCTCGACCTGGGCGTGCCGGTGACGGGCATCGCGGAGGCGACGTTCGCCCGCGCCCTGTCCGGCCACCCGGAGCAGCGGGCCGCGGCGGCGCAGCTGAGCGGGCCGAAGCTGTCCGGGGTCGGCGGGCGCGAGCTGGTGGAGGACGTACGCCAGGCCCTGTACGCCTCCAAGATCGTGGCCTACGCCCAGGGCTTCGACCAGATGGCGGCGGCCTCGAAGGAATACGGCTGGGATCTCGAGCTGGGCGCGATGGCGACCATCTGGCGGGGCGGGTGCATCATCCGGGCCAAGTTCCTCGACCGGATCCGGACCGCGTACGACGCGAACCCGGCGCTCCCGACGCTGCTGGCCGACCCGACGTTCGCGGCCGCCCTGGACGCGGCGCAGGAGTCGTGGCGGCGGGTGGTGACCACGGCCGTGCAGATCGGCGTGCCGACGCCCGGGTTCTCCTCGGCCCTGGCCTACTATGACGGGCTGCGCCGGGACCGGCTGCCGGCGGCGCTGGTGCAGGGGCTGCGCGACTTCTTCGGCGCGCACACCTACCACCGGGTGGACAAGGAGGGCGCCTTCCACACCGACTGGTCCGGCGACCGCGCGGAGCGCCCGGCGTAGCCCTCGCCCCAGCTTGTCAGCGGGCGGCGCCGGCCTGTCCGCGTGGAGGGCCGCCCATCGCCACCGCGTTGGCGACCGCCGTCACCACGCAGAAGCCGATCGGCCCGGCGGTGTCGTGCACGGTCACCTGGCCTGTCGCGACGCCGCCGGCGCCGACGTGCCCGGTGGACTCCACGCCGACGAGCTCGCCCTCCGGCAGCCGGGCCAGCGTGAGCGTGTAGTCGGCGTTGATGAAGCGCAGCCCGTCGGCCTGGGCGTTGCTGAGCGGGCTGGCGAAGTCGGCGGCCAGCGCGACCCGCACGAACGGGGTCAGCGGCTCGTCGTCCACCAGCGGGTACTTCTCCCGCATCCACACCCGGCCCGGCCCCGGCGCGCCCCACTCCGTCACCCGCCACAGGTCGAACGGCGGCGTCCACCCGCCCCCCTCCACCGGCGGGCCGGAGGGCGCCGGCTCGTCCCAGGCGGGCGTGACGATCGACCGCTCCCCCTCCGGCTGCTCGCCCTGCCGCAGCAGCACGGCACTCGCCCGCGCGATCACCCCCTGGTCGGTGGAGATGGTGGCGTCGGCCACCCGGATCCTGCGTCCGTCACGGACCAGGGCCGTCTCCACGGTGACCGGCAGCATCGGGCTGTTGCGGAACAGGTCGACCGTCAGCCGGGCGAAGTGCAGGCCGGGCTCGGCATGGCGCTCCTCCAGGGCCCGGGCGGCCAGCCCGCCGAGCAGGCGGCCGTGCAACATGTCGGGGGACCAGGGGCCGCGGGCGTGCGGCGCGGGGACGAGCTCGTCCCTCTTTCGGGTGAAAAACGCTGACGTCGACGACACAGAATCAGATTCTAGAGGAGAGCAGGCGGCGACCGAGCGCGCGCAGGTGCTCCTTCAGCTCGACCGGCTCGATCACCTGGAAGTCGACGTCGAGAAAGGCCACGACGACGGCCATGAGGTGCAGGTCGTCGCCGCGCAGGGTGAGCAGGCAACGGTCGTCGCCGACGGGTGCGAGCGTCCCGGAGGTGCGGCCGGCGAACCGCTCGGCCGGGCCGTGCAGCAGGAAGCGGGCCTCCACCGGCCACATCTCGTGGGCCAGGCGGTTCTGCACCCAGGCGGCCACGTCGGGCCCGGGCGGCTCGCGGGGAGTGAAGCGGGAGCCGTTGGGGGTGCGCAGGCGGATCCGGTCGGCGCGGTAGGTGCGCCAGTCGCCGCGATCGGCGTCCCAGCCCACCAGGTACCAGCGGTTGCCCCGGCTGACGAGGCTGTGCGGCTCGGCCCTCCTGAGCGCGGGCTCGCCCTGGTGGCCGGTGTAGTCGAAGCGGAGCTGCTCGTGGTCGCGGCAGGCGGCGGTGATGCGGGTCAGCACGTCGGCGTCCACGGTGGGGCCGCCGTGGTCGATCCGTACGGTGTGGGTCTGCAGCGCGTTCACCCGGTGGCGCAGGCGGGCGGGCAGGACCTGTTCGAGCTTGGCCAGCGCGCGCAGGGAGGTCTCCTCGATGCCGGTCACCGTGCCGTTCGCGGCCGTACGCAGCCCGACCGCCACCGCCACGGCCTCCTCGTCGTCGAGCAGCAGCGGCGGCAGCTCCGCACCCGCGCCGAGCCGGTAGCCGCCCGCCACCCCGGGCGTGGAGTGGACCGGGTAGCCGAGGCTGCGCAGCCGTTCGACGTCGCGGCGCACCGTCCTGGGGGCCACCCCGAGCCGGTCCGCCAGGTCGGCGCTGGACCAGTCGCGCCGGGCCTGAAGGAGGGACAGCAGGCGCAGCAGTCTCGCTGAGGTGTCGAGCACGCCTCCCATTGTGTCCCGATATTGGCCGCAATAGTGCCTAGCTTGGCGGCATGGACGAATTCGTCATCGACATATCCCAGGACCGGCTCGACGATCTGCGGGAGCGGCTGGCCAGGACGCGCTGGCCGGACGCGATCGACGGGGCCGGCTGGTCGTACGGGGTGCCGCCGGAGGCGGTGCGGGAGCTGGCGGCGTACTGGCTGGACGGGTACTCCTGGCGGGCGCACGAGGCCCGGCTGAACGAGCTGCCGCAGTACACGACCGAGATCGACGGGCAACTGGTGCACTTCGCGCACGTCCGCTCGGACCGTCCCGGCGCGCTGCCGCTGCTGCTGACGCACGGGTGGCCCAGCTCGTTCGCCGACTTCGCGCGCGTGGCCGGGCCGCTCAGCCGGGACTTCCACCTGGTCGTCCCCTCCATCCCGGGCTTCGCCTTCTCCGGCCCCACCCGCTCGCCGGGCTGGGGGGTGCGGCGGATCGCCGCCGCGTGGGTCACGCTGATGGACCGGCTCGGGTACGACCGGTTCGGCGTGCAGGGCGGCGACTTCGGCTCGCTGATCTCGGCCGCGGTGGGCCGGGCCGCCCCCGGCCGGGTGGCCGGGGTGCACCTGAACGCCTCCGTCACCGCCTTCCCCACCGACGACCTGTCCGGCCTGACGGAGGAGGAGCGGGCGCGGGCCGCCGGGGTGGAGGAGTGGCAGGAGGTCTCCGGGTACGCCGTCATCCAGGGCACCCGGCCGCAGACCCTCGCGTACGCCCTGGTGGACTCGCCGGCCGGGCAGCTCGCCTGGAACCTGGACGCGTTCGCCTCCTGGGGCCAGGACATCGGCGGCCTCTCCCCCGACGACATCCTGACCGACGTGGCCATCTACTGGTTCACCGGCACGGCGGGCTCGGCCGGCCGCCTGTACAAGGAGAGCGCCCCCGACTGGGCCCCGCCCGCCGAGCCCGACCCCACGCCGACCGGCTTCGCGATCTTCCCCGGCGACACGACCGTGCGGCGGTACGCCGACCGGGTTCACCACGTGGTGCACTGGTCGGAGTTCCCGAGGGGCGGCCACTACGCCGCCCTTCAGGCCCCCGACCTGCTCGTGACCGACATCCGGGCGTTCTTCTCCGCCCTCTGACCGGTGGGCATGAGGCAGAAGGGGTGGCCTTCGGGGTCGACGAGCACCGTCCAGCCGGCACCGCCCGGCTGGACGTTCGGCACGGTGGCACCGAGCCCCGCGAGCTCCTTCGCGGCGGCCTCGACGTCCCCGAGGCGGGGGCCCTCGTCTCGCCGGCCGGGCTCCTGGGCGTGTCGCCGTTCCAGCTGAGCCGCGCCTTCACCCGCGAGCTGGGCGTCTCGCTGACCCACCACCGCAACCGTGTGCGCGTGGGCCGGGCCCTGGACCGGCTGGAGCTCGGCGAGCCGAGCCTGGCCGTGCTGGCCGCCGACCTGGGGTTCGCCGACCAGGCGCACCTGACCCGGACGATCCGCCGCCACGTCTGCCACACCCCCACCGCCCTGCGCCGCCTGCTCACGGCCCGGAATGCGGGACCGAGTGGATTTTCACCGACCCGCCGCCATAAGCTCCCCCAATGCGTGATCTAGGTGAGGACCCCCGCCCGGCCCGGGGCGCCGTCCGCGAGATCCATTCCCTCCACGGCCCCGCCACCCTGGCCTACTCCCCCGACCTCGACGGCCTGGCCGACCCCGGCGAGATCGTCTGGGCGTGGGTCCCGTACGAGGAGGACCCGTCCCGGGGCAAGGACCGGCCGTTGCTGATCGTGGGCCGCACGGGGCGCAGGCTCCTGGGCATGATGCTGTCCAGCAGGGGCGAGGACGGGCCCGACTGGCTGGAGCTGGGCGCGTGGGGGCGTGACGGCCGGGTGTCGTACGTACGCCTGGACCGGGTGTTCGTGCTGGACGAGGACGACATCAGGCGAGAGGGCGCCGTGCTGGACGGCGATCGCTTCGCCCGGGTCGCGGCCCGCCTGATGAAGACCCACGGCTGGGGCGCCGGCTAGCGGCACTCGTATGCGAGGAACGATCGCCACGGCCGTCGCCGGTCACCCTGCACCTCGGGCCGCCGGCCGGCAAGACGTCCGGGGCCGGGGGTGAACCTGGCGTGGGGGCCGGCCAATCCGGCCGGTGGGCTGGCGCTGGTGCGTTCGTCGGCGCGGGCGGGGGAAATCCTCTACCGGAGGCTCTCCGCCTCCGGGCGGAGCCTGGCGGCGGCGCGCAGGGCCAGCCACAGCAGCAGGGCGAGCAGGCCGACCAGGACGTACTCGATCGCCGGGATCCTGACCGCCTCCCGGGCCGCGCCGCCGAGGTCGCCGCGCAGTCCGTACACGACCATGGCCGCCCCCACGTAGCAGGCGGCCAGCACCCAGCGGGTGGCGGCCGACAGGCCCAGGCCGTGCATCTGGGTGATGACGAAGACCCCCAGGAAGCCGAACAGGAACATCGGCCACGCCCCGTCCGGACCGGAGGTCATGACGGCCACCAGGGTGCCGTGCACGGCGACCGCGGCCTCCAGGGTGAACGTCCACCAGCGGTTCGTGTGGGCCCTGGTGAGGAAGAGGGAGCCCTGCAGGAGCAGCAGGAACATGTAGAAGAAGCCGATCAGGTGGCCGGAGGTGGCCTCCACCGGGTGGTACCAGAAGGTGTAGACGGCCGCCCAGCTGAACAGGTAGCCGTGGTAGCGGCGGGCGAAGCCGACGACGGCCCGGCCGATGGGGGCGGGCCGGCCGAGGAAGAGCCCGCGCCGCCGGTTCTCCATCAGCAGGACGACCACGAGCAGCAGGATCACCGAGCCCTGCGAGCTGTAGATCGACACGTCCTGGGCGAGCCCGTCGTAGAACAGGTGCGTCTGCAGGGTGTGCAGGGCGATGAAGGCGGCGTTGACGGCCAGCGCGACGACGTTGACCCGGTGCAGGCCCGAGGTGTAGCGGCGAACCCTGGTCTGGGCATGGTGGATCAGCCACCAGAAGGCGAGCTGGTGGGCCGCGTAGCCGGTCCAGGCCGACACCCGGGTCCAGACGGTGGGGTCGGGGAGCTGCCAGTAGTACCAGGAGGCGCCCTGGTCGGGCAGCAGGTCGATGCCGTGCAGCCGCCGGCCCAGCAGCCAGATCAGCGCGGTGATGGCGGCGCTGGCCACCACGCCGAGGACAAGCGCGCGGCCCGCACTCACGTTCCTCAGCACAAGGGCTCCGTTCAAAGTGCTTCCATCATGGAACGTTTCGATTATGGAATAATAGCGGCATGGCAGCAAGCCGAGAGGAACGACCGGACGCGTTCGAGCTGATGGTGCTGATCCGCGCGCTGTACGTGGAGAGCGACCGGTTCGCCGAGCGCTTCGCGGCCCTGCACCGGCTGCACCGTACGGACCTGAACGCCCTGGTGGTCATCCTCGACGCGGCGCGGGCCGGCCGGCCGCTCACCCCGGGCGGGCTCGGCGGCGCGCTCAACCTCAGCCCGCCCGCCACCACCGCCCTGATCGACCGGCTGGAGCACGCCGGGCACGTCGAGCGGCGGCGCAGCACGACCGACCGCCGCAAGGTCGAGGTCGTGCTCAACGAGCAGGCCGCCGAGCTGGCCCGCCGGTTCTTCGCCCCGCTGGCCCGGCACCTGTCGGCCGCGATCGACGCGTTCACGCCCGAGGAACGGCAGGTCGTCGGGCGGTTCCTGGAGAGCGGGATCAAGGCCACGGCGGCGGCACGGCTGGAGGCGCACGACGGATGAGCGCACGGCGGGGTCCAAGGCATGGTCCAAGGCAGGGGCCCGCGCGGGCCGCGCCCGGTGGTCAGTCCGGGAGGACGGCCGCCAGTTCCGGGATGCGGGCGCGGTAGCCGTCGAGCAGCCGCCGCGCCGTCGTCACCGAGTCCACCAGCGGATGCAGCGCGAACGCCGCCACCGCCAGCCGCGACGACCCCGTCAGCGCGGCCTCGATGACCGTCTGCTCGACCGCTTTGACCTGCTGCGCCAGGCCCAGGAAGGAGCCCGGCAGCGGGCGGGTGGCCAGGGGCCGCACGCCGGAGCCGTCGACGGCGCACGGGATCTCCACGACCGCCTCCTCGGGCAGCCCGGGCACCGCGGCCCCGTTGCGGACGTTGAGGATCATGGTGGCCGGCTCCCCGCGCGCGATGGCGGCCATGAGCGCGAGCGCGATCCCCTCGTACCCGCCCGCCTCCAGATCGGCGGCGTCGCGCTCGCCCGCGTCGGTGGCGCCGCGCGCCTCCGCCATGTACGTCGCGTCCCGCTCCCTGCGTGCCCGCCGCCACTCGGCCAGCGCGTCGCCGGGCCGGGCGGCCACGGCGGCGTAGAACCGGTCCTGCTGCTCCAGCAGCGCCTCCCCGCGGGTACGCCCCGAGCTCGCCGCGACGACCTCCCGCGCGAAGTAGTAGTAGTACAGGTACTCGTTCGGCAGCGCCCCCAGCGCCCGCACCCAGTCGGCGCCGAGCAGCCGGGCCTCCTCGACCTGCCGCAGCGCCGCGTCGTCGGCGAGCAGGCGGGGCAGCACGTCGCGCCCCTCGTAGGAGAGACCGCGCAGCCAGCCGAGATGGTTGAGCCCCACGTAGTCGGGCGCCACGCGCGCCGGGTCGAGCCCGAGGGCGGCGGCGGCCCGCCGGATCAGCCCGATCGGCGAGTCGCAGATGCCGATCACGCGGTCGCCGAGCACCCGCCGCATGGCCTCGGTGATCATCCCGGCCGGGTTGGTGAAGTTGATGACCCACGCCCGGGGCGCGAGTGCGGCCACCCGCTCCGCCACGCGCACCGCGACCGGCACGGTACGCAGGCCGAACGCGATGCCCCCCGGTCCGGTCGTCTCCTGGCCGACCAGTCCGAGGTCCAGCGCCACCCGCTCGTCGGCGGTGCGGCCGGCCAGCCCGCCGACGCGGACGGCCGAGAAGACGAACGCCGCGTCGCGCAGCGCGGTGTCGAGGTCGGTCGTGGTGCGTACGCGAGGCGGGTCGTCGTGCCCGGCGGCCAGCCCGCGCAGCACGTGCGAGATGGCCTCCAGCCGCTCGGGCGACACGTCGTACAGCACCACCTCCTCCACCCGGGGCTTGGCGGAGTCGCGCAGCAGCGCGCCGTACACGAGCGGGACCCGGAAGCCCCCGCCGCCGAGAACGGCCAGTCTCATCGTCGTCCCTTCACGCGAGCAGCACCTCGGCGCCCGCGGCGGCGCAGGCGCGCAGCGTCGCCGCGTCGGCGCCCTCGTTCGTGACGATCACGTCGACGTCCTCGGGCCCGCACACCCGCAGGGCGCCGGTGCCGGGGAACTTGTGCCGGTCCACCAGCAGCACCACCTGCCCGGCCGCCGCGATCATGGCGCGCTTCAGCGGCACCTCGGCGAGCGTGGTGTCCACGAGCTGCCCGTCGGGGCGCACGCCGCTGGCCCCCAGGAACACCCGGTCGGCCACCACCTGGCTCAGCGCGGCCTCGGTCAGCACCCCGACCAGCGAGTGGTACGTCCGGCGCACCATGCCGCCGAGCAGCAGCAGCTCGACCTGCGGATCGGAGCGCAGCACGTCGAGGACGGCGAGGCTGGAGGTCACCACGGTGACGCGGCGCCCGCGCAGCCGGCGGGCCAGCCGCATCGTGGTCGTCCCGATGTCGAGCAGCACCACGTCGCCGTCGCCGACGAGCCCGGCGGCGCGCGCGGCCACGGCCTCCTTGTCCTGCTCGTCAGTGACCGCCACCTCGGCGAAGGGCCGGTCGGCGTCGGCGTCGACACCGTTCAGGACGCCGGCCAGGGCGCCGCCGCGGACGCGGCGCAGCGTGCCGTCGCGGTCGAGCACTTCGAGGTCCCTGCGGATGGTGGACGGGCTCACGCCGAGCTGGCTGGCGAGATCGCGCACGCTGGTGGCGCCCGAGGCGCGGACGCGGCGCATGATCTCGGCATGCCGGAGGCGCTGGAGCACGACGGCATTCTATCAGTCAAAATCGCGCAGAAGTAAGCATCTTGCGTCAAACGATCACGCGAAACACTTGAAGTGTGCGAGTAAACGTGCAAGATTGCGCACATCTCGGTGTGTCGAGGAGGACCTATTCCCGTGTCTGTCCAGGCGTACGACCCTCTCGCCGGTGAGCGGACCCCGGAGGGACCGCAATTCGACGTCTTCCTGGCCGGAACTGTCTTCCTGGACATCATCTTCACGGGCCTGCCCGCGATGCCCGCGGCGGGCACGGAGATCTGGGCCGAGGGCATGGGCTCGTGCCCCGGAGGCATCGCCAACCTGGCCATCGCCACCAGCCGGCTGGGGCTGCGCACGTCGCTGGCGGCCGCGTTCGGCGACGACGACTACGGCGACTTCTGCTGGCGCACCCTGGAGGAGCAGGAGTCGGTGGACCTGTCCCGGTCGCGGCGCTTCGAGCACTGGCACTCCCCCGTGACCGTCTCCATGGCGGTCGACCGGGACCGCAGCATGGTCACCCACGGGCACCCGTCGCCCATGCCGGCCGCCGAGATGATCGGCAAGCCGCCCCGCTCCCGCGCGGTGATCGTGACGCTGTCGGCGGAGGAGCCGCTCGGCAAGCCCGGCGGCGCGTGCAACTGGGCCGAGCTGGCCCACCGCGACGGCGCGCTCATCTTCGCGGACGTGGGCTGGGACCCGTCGGGCGTCTGGTCGCGCACGCTGCTGGACCAGCTCGGCGTCTGCCACGCGTTCATGCCGAACGCGACCGAGGCCATGGCCTACACCCGCACCGAGACGCCGCGCGACGCGCTGTACGCGATCGCCGACAAGGTGCCGCTGGCCGTGGTGACCGACGGGGCCAACGGCGCCATGGCGATCGACTCCGACACGGGCGAGGAGGCGTTCGTGCCGGCGCCGAGGGTGACGGCGCTCGACCCGACGGGCGCGGGCGACGTCTTCGGCGCGGGCATCGTGCTCGGCACGCTGTGCCGCTGGCCGCTGAACGACCGGCTGGCGTTCGCCGGGGTGTGCGCGGCGCTGGCGGTGCAGCAGTTCGGCGGCTCGCTGGCCGCGCCCGGCTGGGGCGACATCGCCGACTGGTGGCACGAGGTGCGCGCGGCGGCCGATCACAGCGGCGCGTACGGCAGCTCGCTGGCCCGCCGCTACGCCTTCCTCGACCGGCTGGTGCCCTCGGACCCGGTGGGCGCGGTGCGCCGCGCGGTCGCCACCATCGCCCGGCACGCCGACGTGGGCATGCCGCCCCCCGCCACGGGCAGGCAGCCGGACCACACCCCGCCCCGGTCCGCGGGCGAGACCCCGCCCCCGCCCAGGGACGACAACCCTCCCCCACCCGCGGACGAGGACCCCGGCACGCCCCGCGTGTCCGCGCAGAAGGAGTGACCCCATGAAGCGACAGCCGCGCGGTTCCAGGACTCTCACCCTGCTCGCCGCGAGCGCCGTGGTCCTGGCCGGGTGCGCGCCCGGCTCCTCCGCCCCTCCCCCCACCACCCCCGCCGCGCAGCCGAGCGGCGCCCCGGTGCGCACCGACGCCGCCTCCCTCGGCAACGTCACCCTGACCGTCTGGGACCAGGAGGTACGCGGCGGTCAGGCCGCCCAGATGGAGAAACTCAACACCGCCTTCCAGGCCAAATACCCCAACATCAAGCTGAACCGGGTGTCCCGCTCGTTCGACGACCTCAACACCACGCTGCGCCTGGCGCTGAGCGGCAACGAGCCGCCGGACGTGGTGGAGGCCAACAACGGCCGCTCCTCGATGGGCGCGTTCGTCAAGGCGGGCCAGCTCCGCCCGCTGGACGCCTACGCCAAGGCGTACGGGTGGCAGCGACGCTATCCCGAGTCGGTGCTGCGGTACTCGCGTTACAGCGCCGACGGCAAGCTCTTCGGCGAGGGCAACCTGTACGGCCTGCCGCAGGTCGGCGAGGTCGTCGGCCTCTTCTACAACGCCGCCAAGCTGACCGAGCTGGGGCTGGCGCCGCCGAGGACGTGGGCCGAGTTCGAGTCCGCCCTGGACAAGGCCAAGGCGGCCGGCGAGGTGCCGCTGCAGTTCGGCAACCTCGACAAGTGGCCGGCGGTGCACGTCTTCGGCACCGTACAGGGGCGCAGCGTCCCGCCGGACCAGATCGGCGCGCTGGCCTTCGGCCGCAAGGGCGCCTCCTGGAACACGCCCGAGAACGTCAAGGCCGCCGAGCAGCTCGTGAGCTGGGTGGACAAGGGTTACTTCGCCAAGGGCTTCAACGGGCAGGGCTACGACGCGGCGTGGCAGGCGTTCGGCAAGGGGCAGGGCGTCTTCCTGATCGCGGGCACCTGGCTGCTGGCCGACCTGCAGAAGGCGCTGGGCTCGGACCTCGGGTTCATGCTGCCGCCGGGCGTCACGGACGGCGCCGCGCCGGTGGCGACCGGGGGCACCGGGCTGCCGTTCGCGATCACCGCCAAGAGCCCCAACCCGGACGCGGCGGCGGCGTACATCGACTTCATCACGAACGCCGACGCCATGAAGGTGCTCACCGACACCGGCAACCTGCCCGTCGCCGACACCGGGGCGCAGACGGTGGCGGAGGGGCCGCAGCGGGACGTGTTCACGGCGTTCGGCACGGCGAGCGCGAAGGACGGGCTGGTGCCCTACCTCGACTACGCCACCCCGACGTTCGCCGACACGCTGGGCGCGGCGCTGCAGGATCTGCTCGCCAAGAAGGCCACGCCGCAGGAGTTCCTCGGCACCTTGGAGAAGGATTACCAGACGTTCGCCGAGAGCAACGACTGAGCATGGCAGCCCGAGCCGGGGGGCCTCCGGGCGAGCCCCGCCGCGTCGCCTACCTCTACCTGCTGCCCGCCTTCGCCGTCTACGCGGTGTTCCTGCTCTATCCGATCGGCCGGGCCCTCCAGATCTCCCTGTACGACTGGGACGGGCTGTCCCTGGGCACCTGGGCCGGGCTGGACAACTACGTGGCCATCGTCGCGGACGAGGGGCTGCGCGCCGCCTTCGCGCACGCCCTGGTGCTCATGGCGTTCTACGCCGTCTTTCCGCTGGCCATCGGGCTGGCACTGGCCGCGATCCTCAACCACGCCAAGGTGCGCGGGCTGGGGTTCTTCCGCACCGTGGTGTTCCTGCCGCAGGTGATCGCCATGGTGGTGGTGGCGGTGGCGTGGCGGCGCGTGTACGCCCCCGACGGCTCGCTCAACTCCCTGCTCGGCGCGCTCGGGCTGGACTCGCTGACGCGGGGCTGGCTGGGCGACTACACGTTCGCGCTGCCGGCGGTCGGGGTGGTGGGCACCTGGTTCGAGACGGGGCTGGTGACGGTGCTGCTGCTGGCCGGGATGAGCCGCATCCCCACGTCACTGTACGAGGCGGCGCGGCTGGACGGGGCCGGAGCCGTGCGGGAGTTCTTCGCGGTCACGCTGCCGTCGGTGCGCGGGGAGATCGCGGTGGCGCTGACGCTGACCGTGATCGCCGCGCTGCGCACGTTCGACCTGGTGTACGTCACCACGCGCGGCGGGCCCGGCGACTCCACCTCCGTGCCGTCGTACGAGGTCTACCACCGCGCCTTCGGCCTGGGCCAGGTCGGCTCGGCGGCGGCCATCGGCGTCACGCTCACCGTGGTGATCTTCGTGATCTCGTTCGGGATCAACCGGTTCGCGGACAGGAGGGTCTCGTGATCTCGCGCGGGGAGCGGGTGGCCAACTACGTCATCCTGTCGGTGTTCGCCGCGTTCGCGCTCTACCCGATCGTGGTCATCCTGTCCGCCGCGCTCGGGCCGGCCGACAGCGGCGGCACGGCCGGGCTCGCCAACTTCGCGGCGGCCTGGGAGGTGGGCCGGTTCGGCACGTACCTGCGCAGCAGCCTGGCGGTGTCGGCGTTCGTCGTGGTGGTCAGCGTGGTGTTGTCGATCCTGAGCGGGTACGCCTTCGGCACGATGCGTTTCCGGGGGCAGTCGGTGCTGTTCTACCTGTTCATGCTCGGGATCATGATGCCCAGCGAGGCCGTGGCGGTGCCGCTCTACTTCGACCTGCGCTCGCTCGGGCTGATCGACACCTTCTGGTCGATCTCGCTGCCGCAGGTGGCGCTGTCGGTCGCGTTCGGGACCTTCTGGATGCGGGCGTATTTCCGGGCCTCGAACCGGGCGATCGTCGAGGCGGCCCGCATCGACGGCGCCTCCAGCTGGCGCATCCTGTGGCAGGTGCTGCTCCCGCCCGCCCGGCCCGCCGTTGTCACGCTGACCGTGCTGGTCTTCATGTGGACGTGGAACGAGTTCCTCATCCCGCTGATCATGGTGACCAGCGAGTCGCTGCGCACCGCGCCGCTGGGGCTGGCCTTCTTCCAGGGCCAGTACACCTCCGGCTTCACGCTCCTGGCGGCCGGCTCGGTCATCGTCGCCACCCCTGTCGTGCTGTTCTACCTGTTCCTCCAGCGCCACTTCGTCCGCGGACTGCTCCAGGGAGCGGTCCGCGACTAACTCCGGAGGTCCGATGCGCACCAGACCCACGGCCACACCCAAGCCCGGCTCCCCACCCGGCCCCCCGCCCGGCTCAGTGATCGACCCTGCGCCCACCGCCGCGCCCAGCCCTGCACCCGGCAGCGCGATCAGCCCTGCACCCAACCCTGCACCCAACCCTGCGCCCGGCCCCACGCCCGGCTCCGTGATCGACCCTGCGCCCACCACCCCGCCCAGCCCTGCACCCGACCCTGCGCCCAGCCCTCGGCCCGGCGGCGCGATCAGCCCCGCGACCAGGGCCGCGACGCGGGAAGCATGGCGGGCACCACGCCGTGTGGCGACGCTCGTCACCACAGCCGCACTCGCACTCCTGCCCACCGCCCCCGCCCTGGCCGCGCCGACTGGAGGCACCGCCACCCAGACCGCCTCACCGGCCTGGGGCGCCACCACCTACGCCCCAGCCGGTTGGGCCGCCGCTCTGTCGACCGCGGCCCCACCCAACGCCGCCCTATCGACCAGCGGAGCCGCCACCCCCGTCGATCTCGACGCGCTGTTCGTCGGCGCTCACCCCGACGACGAGGCGTTCACGCTGTCGACGCTGGGCCAGTGGAACGAGGATCACGACGTTCGTACCGGCGTCGTGACCGTCACCCGGGGCGAGGGCGGCGGCAACGCGGTCAGGCCCGAGGAGGGGCCGGCGCTCGGGCTGCTGCGCGAGGCGGAGGAGCGGTCGGCGGTCGGGAAGGCCGGCGTGAGCGAGGTGTTCAACCTTGACGACGTCGACTTCTACTACACGGTCAGTGCCCCGCTGACCGACCAGGTGTGGGGCGGCGACACGCTGGAGAAGGTCGTCAGACTCGTCCGCCAGACCCGGCCCGAGGTCCTGCTGACCATGGACCCGGCACCCACACCCGGCAACCACGGCAACCACCAGGAAGCGGCGCGGCTGGCCGTGGAGGCGTACTACGCGGCGGCCGACCCGAAGGCGTTCCCCGAGCAGATCACCCGTGAGGGGTTGCGTCCCTTCGCCCCGGCCCGCCTGCTCACCGGCGGCGCGCGCGGCACCTCCCAGACCGGGCAGGCGTGCGGCTCGACGTTCCGCCCGGCCAATCCGGCGCAGAACGTGTTCGGCGTGTGGAGCGGGCGCACCTCCGCCGAACGCGGCAAGACGTGGGCGGCCGTGGAACGGGAGGCGCAGCGCACGTACGCCTCCCAGGGCTGGGCCGGCTTCCCCGACGTGCCGTCCGACCCTGCCCAGCTGGGCTGCGACTTCTTCACCCAGGTGGACGCGCGGGTGCCGTTCCCCGAGCCGGGCTCCCCGGCGGCCGCCGCCCCGACGGCCGTCCTCGACGGCTCGCTGACCAGGGCCAAGGGCGCTGTCCCGCTCGGCACCCAGCTCGGCCTGCGCACCAGCGCCTTCGACGTGCACCCGGGGAAGCCGTTCACGGTCGAGGTGACCGTCACCGCCCCACCCCGCGAGCCGCTCGGCCGATCATCGGTAACGCTCCGCGTCCCTGACGGCTGGCAGGTCGCCGGCGCTCCCACCACAACCGACGGCTCCCTCGCGTCCGGCAGCAACTCCCCGGCGGTCAAGGGCGCTGTCGCAGAGCCGCATCAGCGGAACCTCGGCAGGATCGGCGCCGGGCGTGGCGGCTCGGCCACGTTCACGGTGACCCCGCCGTCCGGAACCGGGGCCGGGGCCGGGGGCCGGGTGCGCATCGCGGCCACGCTCACCACGGAGCGGGGCGGCGGCCACACCGACCGGCAGGTCGAGCTCGGCCCGTCCGTACGGGGTGCGCAGCAGCCGCTCCCCCAGGTGGCCCAGTACGAGAAGTGGACCACGGACGTGGGCGTGCCGCAGCTGCGCGGGCTGGTCACGCCCGTGCTCACCCTCCCGTCGGGCGGCGCCCGGCAGATCGGCGTCGTGGTCACGAACGTGGGCGGCGCGGCGCGGTCCGGCAACGTACGGCTGGACCTGCCGGCCGGGTTCACCGCCGACCGTACGGAGGCCGGGTACAACGATCTGAGCCCGGGCGCGAGCACCACGGTGCCGTTCACCGTCACCAACTCCGACCCCTCGCTCAAGACCTCCAACGAGGGCGGCGACTACGCGTACACCATCACCACCACCAGCCAGGACGGCACCAGCACCAGCCGCCCCGCCCTGGAGCTGGTACCGGCGGCCTCCGTCCCACGGGCGGCGTCGGCCCCGGCCGTGGACGGGACGGACGGTGACGGCGAGTACGCCGCGACCGCCCTGAACATCTCCCGCCTCTGGGAGGGCACCGCGTGCTCGTCGGCGGCCGACTGCTCCGGCACGGCCAAGGTCACCTGGCACGACGACACGCTGTACGTGCTGGTGCACGTCAAGGACGACGTGCTGGGCACGCGCCTGGCCGCGTCCGACTGCAAACGGCACTGGCGTACCGACTCGGTGGAGGTCACCCTCGACCCGCGCGGCACCTCCGAGAACACCTCCACGACGTTCAAGGCCGCGGTGCTGCCGGTGACGGCCGAAGGCCCGCCCTGCCACCTGCGCGACGCCGACAACCGGCAGGGTCCGGGCGCCCAGACGGCTCCGGGGATGCGGGTGGCCTCGAAGGTGTCCGCCGGGGAGTACGTGGTGGAGATGTCCATCCCGATGGAGGTCCTGCCCGGTGCCGTCGACCCCGCGCACCTCGGGTTGAACTTCCTGGTCTACGACTCCGACACCCAGGACAAGACCGGCCAGACCCGGATCGGCTGGTCGACCTGGGGCGGGGTGCAGGGCGACCCGTACCGGTGGGGTGTGGCCTCCCTGCCCGGCTACCAGCCCCCACCTGACCGGCCGACGACCCCGCCCGACGCGGTGATCCCCGACACGGCACTGTCCAGCCTGGATTCGCCGCAGTCCCTGGAGCAGGCCGTGCGCGTCCACGTCCCGCTGGCCGGCGGCCCCGCGGCGACGGCCGCCGAGAGCGCCCGGGCACTCTCGGCGTCCGCCGGGCAGGACACGGTCCAGGTCACCCTCCGTACCGCCGCCTCCGGCAAGGCCCACCTGTTCGTACGGGACGCCGACGGCACGGCGGGCAGCCGCGTGGTGACCGTATCCGGCAAGGGCACCAGGACGGTGACCGTCCCCCTGACCCGCACGCTGACCGCCCGGCCTACGGTGGTGGTCGGCTGGCAGGCCCCCAGCGGCGGCACAGCGGCCTCGCAGGCACCCGTTCGCTGACGCCACCCGGCGGCCCCTCCGCCGGCACACAACCGCGAGGGGCCGCCCCCCGGAGGCACACAACCGCACGGGCCCACCTCCTGGGGACGGCAGCCGCACTGGCCCACCCCCTGGCGGCACACCAGCGCCAGGGCCCAGGGCCCAGGGAGGCAGGCAACCACACAAGCGCGCTGGCCAGTGCCCCGAGCGGCTTGGTCGTAAGGGCCCCCGGTGTCTGTCATCCGGTGGTGTGGTCGGGCGGTAGTGGCGTGAGCCCGAGTTCGTGCATGACGAACGCCAGCCAGTAGGTCTGCTGCTGAACGATCGTGCTCCACCCGGTGCCCCCGTGCCCCGCACCCGACCACACCCGCAGCAGCACCGGGTGGGAGGAGGTCGTGGCGGCCTGGGCTCGGGCGGCGAACTTGCGGGAGTGCCAGACGGGGCATCGCGGATCGTTGGCGCCCGCGTCGAGCAAGATCGCCGGGTATGCGGTATCGGGCTCCACGTGGTGGTACGGCGAGTAGGCCATGAGCACGGGGGCGTCGGCGGGATTGTTCGGGTTGCCGTATTCGGGCAGGGTCGCGGCGGTGCCCACCGGGTCGCGGACCACACGCATCAGGTCCAGCTTCGGCGCCGTGCACACCGCGGCCCGCCATAAATCGGGCCGCTGCGTGACGGCCACGGCGGCGAGCAGGCCGCCGTTGGAGGCACCCTGGACGGCCAGCCGGTCGGGTGTGGTGACTCCGTCGGCGATGAGCTGCTCGGCGACGGCGTACAGGTCGTCGAAGGAGTTCTGCTTGGCGTGCAGCCGCCCGCCTTCCCACCACTGCAGGCCGAACTCGCCGCCCCCGCGTACGTGGGCGTGCGCGTACACGCCGCCCGCCTCGACGAACGCGGCCAGCGGGCCCAGGTAGGAGGCCAGCTCGGCGATGTTGAAGCCTCCATACGCGTGGAGGAGCGTGGGCTGCGGGCGCGAGCGGTCCAGGTCGGCGCGGTGGACCAGGGTGCACGGCACACGGGTGCCGTCCGCCGAGGTGGCCCACACACGGCTGGTCACCAGCCCGGGCAGGGTGTGGCCGGCCCCCTGCAGCCGGGTCAGGACGCCGGTCTCCAGCGCGTAGTGGTAGACCGTCGGGGACTGCGTGTAGGAGGTGTAGCCGAAGGTGATGGCGTCCTCGCAGCCGATGACCTGGTCCATCACGCCGAGGGCGATGACGCCCTGGGCGACGGAGCTGACCGAGCCGGGGCCCGGCAGCGGCACCTCGCCGAGCTCCTTGCCGTCAAGGTCCAGGATTCGTACGCGGGAGACGGTGTCCACCAGCTCGCCCAGCACCAGCCGATCGCCGACCAGCGTGACACCGGTGAGGACGGTGTCTCCCCCGGGGATCAGCTCGGTCCAGGTGGCCGGGTCGCCGGGGCTGTCGAGGGGGATGCGTACCAGCCGTCCGCGCGCGGCGCCCGCCGTGGTGACGGCCACGTAGGAGTCGCCGACGATCACGCCCTTGTAGAGGTGGTCGGAGTCGGTGATGAACTCGCGCCACTGCCAGGAGACGCCTGGTTGTTCGTCCTGGGGTTGGTGCGGACGGTCGGCGCTGGGGCTTTCGGCCGGGCGTTCGGCACGCAGCCCTTCCGGGCCTCCGCCCGCCGAATCTCCGACCCCCGAGTGTCCGCTCGCTGGGTGCCTGTTCGGGTGGTCCGCCGGGTGCCCGTGCGGGTGGTCGCGCTCGGTCTTTGCGGAGGCTTCTTGTGGGTGGGTGCCAGGGCGCTGGGCCGGGTGGGTTTCGAGGCGGGCCAGGTAGTGGGGGCGGGGCCGTAGGTGATCGACCTGGATCAGTGCCCAGCGTCCGTCTCGGGAGATCTTGGGCATGGCGAACATGTGCGGGATGTCGATGGGCTCCGGCTCGGTGGGGGGCGGCTGGCCGAGGCGGTGGAAGAACACCCGCCAGCGGAGCGGTGCCCGGGGGTCCGTGCTTTCGTTGGCCATGTAGAAGAAGCCGCTGCCGTCCGGGAGCCAGGTCACCAGGCCGGGCCGCTGCTGTGGCACGCCGTCCAGCAGGACCTTGCCCGTGTCGATCTCGATCACCTTGAGCACGGGCAGCTCGCGACCGGACGCGTCGAGGGAGTAGGCCAGCAGGCTGCCGTCCGGGGACGGCTGGGGGCTCATGCGCAGTGGTGCGCCGTCGCTGGACAGCTCGTTGAGGTCGATCACCGTACGCCATGGCCCCGTCACGTCGTCGGCCGTCTCCAGCACCATGAGGTCACGGCCCTCGGGGATGCGGCCGCGGAACCACCGGGGGCCGCATCGCATCGGGACCACCAGGTTGCGGGCGTCCATCTGCTCGACCAGCTCGCCGACGCGGGCGGCGAGGCGGTCGTAATGCGGCCAGCCGTGGACGTAGGAGCGGGCCAGCTCGTCCTGGGCCCGCTGCCATTCCGCCACGCCCTCGCCGTCGTCATCCTCCATCCATTGGTAGGGGTCGTCGAACACCAGGCCGCCGACCTCGTTGCGCTCCGGCCGGACCGGCGCGCCGGGATAGGGCATGCTCGCGCTCACGTTCGTGCTCTCCTTGCTGGTTGATGTCTCACGGAATGCGCCCCCGTGTTCAGGGCTAGGCGATCTCACGGGGCCGCCGTCTCACGGCCTCCCGGTCCCTTGCTCCAGGCCGGGCGGCATACGTCCGCCGGTCCTTTTCCGGGTGGGGTGCCCGGACCTCTCCCGGCCCCATGCTCCGAGCCAGGTGCCCGGGCCTCTCCCGCTCTCCTGCTCCAGGCCCGGCGGCCACACGTCCCCCGGTCTTCGGCGCCGTCCCCGGGGAGCGCTGCTTCTTCCTGGTCTGCCTCCGCACGGGCAGCCTTCCGTGCTCCCCAGTCCCGGGTGACGGGGCGTTTCTGCGGGTTTGCACACCGCCCTGGACGTCTGCGTCTTCGGGCGGCTTTCGCTACGGCCCTGATCTCCCAGGCATCAGGGCGCTCCCGGGGTTTCCTCATCACCCTGGGCGCCAGGGGTGTCGCGGACCTTTCTGACGCGCTCGAAGTAATGCATGATGGCGGGCAGGTCGCCTGCGTCCAGCCAGTCGATCTGGCGGCTGAGCTCCGCGCTGAGCTCGGGCCCCGAGTCGCGCCACAGCGCCATGCCCGCCTCCGTGAGCCGGTCGTCGACCTGCTGGTCTCCGGTCTGGAGGCCGGCCGCCATCGCCTCCCACTGCGTGGTCAGGTGCTGCACCCGGGGATCCTCCACGGGGGTGCCGTCGAGCATGTGCCGATGGACCTGGCGCAGCAGGTCGAGCCATTGGGCGCGGAAGCCCTCCATGCGCTCCTCGCCGAGCTCGGCCCGCCGTCTCGCCAGGTGGTCGCGCAGCTCCTGACTGAAATAGGACTCGTAGACCGAGTGCAGCTCGAGCGTGGCCATGAACTTCTCGGCATCGGGCATGATCGTCTTGTCCAGCAGCCACAGCAGCCCGCTGATCTGCTCCTTGAGCTGGACGATGCGGGCGGCCCGCAGGTCGAGCTCGGCGAGCTGGGCGCCGAGCAGGGCGCGCAGCGCCGTCAGGTCGTCGCCCGGCCGGTCGAGGACGCGGGCGATCTCGTCGAGGGACAGCCCGAGCCCGCGCAGCGCCCGCACGCGATAGAGCCGCCGCAGGTCGGCCTCGGTGTAACGGCGATGCCCGGACGCGGTCCGCTCGCTCGCCGGCACGAGGCCGATCTCCTCGTAGTGGTAGAGCGTGCGGATGGTGACACCGGTGGCCTTGGCCAGCTCACCGATGCTCCAGCGACGCCCGCTGCCGTCGTTCTCGGTCACGGTACGAAGGTAGGACCTCCCGCCACGGTAGGTTCAACTCATAACTGTGAGTGATTAAACGGCTACAGTACGGGTACGCGTACAGAAACCCCATTTCCCTCCCCCGCGTACGAAAGGGAACCCCCGTGTCCAGCTCCGATCGCTGTGCCACCATGCCCGTCCACCGCCGGCTCCTCGCCGCCTCGCCCCGCTACGCCGTCGCCCTCGCCGCCATCGAGAACGAGACGTTCGCCAGGAAGAACGCACGGGCGGCCCCCCGCGAGGAGGTCGTCACCATTCCCGTCGTGGTCCACGTCGTCTACCAAACCTCCGAGCAGAACATCGGCCAGGACCAGATCGACAGCCAGCTCAAGGTCCTGAACGAGGACTTCCGGCGGGCCAACCCCGACGCGGACAAGGTGCCCGAGGTGTGGAAGGACCTGGCCGCCGACGCGCGGCTGGAGTTCAAGCTGGCCGACAAGGACCCTGACGGGCAGCCGACCTCGGGCGTCGTACGCCGGCAGACCGACGTCGGGGAGTTCCAGCCGGACGACAAGGTCAAGTTCGACGCCCAGGGCGGCTCCGACGCCTGGCCCGCCGACCGCTACCTCAACCTGTGGGTGTGCGAGCTGAAGAACGCGCTCGGGTACGCCACGTTCCCCGGAGGGCCCGCCGACATCGACGGGGTCGTCGTCCGCCACAGCGCGTTCGGCACGACGGGCACGGCGGAGGCACCTTACGACGGGGGCCGCACCGCCACCCATGAGATCGGCCACTGGTTCAACCTGCGCCACATCTGGGGCGACGACGGCGACGGCTGCTCGGGCAGCGACTTCGTCGACGACACCCCGAACCAGGCGGGGCAGAACCGCGGCACTCCCACGTTCCCCAAGCTGAGCTGCGACAACGGCCCCAATGGGGACATGTTCATGAACTACATGGACTATGTCGAGGACGCGGCGATGTTCATGTTCACGAAGGGCCAGGCCGAGCGGATGGACGCGGCGCTGGCCGGGCCTCGGTCGTCCTTCCTGCCGTCGCAGGTCAGGACCGGCACCACCGGGCGGTAGGCGGGCAGCCCACGGTCGTCGCCGCCTGAGGGACGGGCGACGATCTCACCGGCCGGCCTCCGGAGTCGGCTCACCAAAGGCGGCTCACCCTCCAGAGTCGGGGTTCGCGGCGACGGGTCGAAGGCCACCGAGGTTCGGCCGGCTGCGGCTCCCTCCCGGCCTCGCCTCGTGGCCTCGCCTCGCGGGGTCGCCTCGTGGCGTCGCCTCGTGGCGTCGCCTCGTGGGGTTGCCTCGCGGCCTCACACCGAGACGATCAGCGCCTCGGGGCGGTCGGCGGGGAAGGCCCAGACGTGCTTCCCCGCCGCGATCACCAGCGCGAGCGGCGCGTCCGGCCCCAGCCTGATCACGTGGAGAGGGGCACCGGCGGCCGGGGCGAGGACGAACAGGTCACGGCCGCCACCCGCCAGGACCCCGTTCGCGCAGACCAGGAACGGCACCGGCCCCTCCGGCGTCCCCACGAACCGCCCCGGCTCCCCCGACCAGGCCGACACACGCAGCAGCCCGCCGGTCACGCTGATCCACAGGGAGCCGGCGCACACCGTCATGGCGCCGCGTTTCCTCCGCCCGAGGTCCACCTCTCTCGGGCCGCCGCGCAGCAGGTTGTCGCGCTTCGACGTCCACCACAGCCGCTCGCCCTCCACGGCGCACTGGTCCAATGCGGGCAGGTGCAGCGGCTCGCGCAGGTGGCCGGGCTCGGCGAGCCGGCGGGCCAGGTCGTCGCCGACCGCCCAGATCTCCCCGCCGCCCGCCACCACCCGCCCGTCGAAGGGCACGTCCGCGAGCGGTGCGCCGTACGGGTCGAGCCAGTGGACGCGGTCCCGGGAGGCGCCCGCCAGCGTCCCTTTCGGTAACGAGTTCGACGGGTACGGCCCCGCGAACGACCTGGGCACCACCACGGTCTCGGCCAGCATGCCGGGCACCCCCGCAGGCGTGGCGGCCACCGTCCCCGGCACCGCCGCCAGGGACCACAGCTCGGCCGCCGATAACCGCGGATCCGAGGCCGGTGGGGGTGTCGAGAGCCGCGGTTCCGACGCCCGCGACGGTGACTCCGATGCCGACGGTCGTGAACCGGACGTCGGCGGCCGTCGACCGGATGGCGGTGGCCGGTGACCGGATGACGGTGACCGGCCGCCGGGTGCCGACGACCGTGACCGGGATGCCGGTGCTTGTGGCGAGGGCCGTGAACCCGATCCCGGGGACAGCGGGTTCGGTGCCGGGTCAGGGCGGGCGGGCAGCGGGACGCCGGACGCCGTGTAGGCCCGCACACCACCGGCCTCCGCGCACCAGACCGTGGTCCCGTCCGACGCGGCCGCGCGCACGGGGCGCGGCAGGTCGATCCTGGTGACCACGACGTCCATGCGCCGACCCTAAACCCGCGGCCCCCGAGCGGTACCCCCACCCCCCGGCCACATCGGACCGCCGGCCCTTCACGAGCGGGCCAGGCGGCGCGTTCAGGCACGGAGAAGGCCGTGGTGAGGTATCCGCATGGCAAGTGGGCGAACCCGGTCATCGGCCCAGGTCACCTCGGCTGCGAACATTGTGACCATGCGCGTAGTGGTGATCGGAAATGGCATCGTCGGGGCCGGTGCGGCCTACTACCTCACCCGCCGGGGCGCGACGGTGACCGTCGTGGACGGCGGGTACCCGGGCGAGGCGACGCAGGCGGGCGCGGGAATCGTGTGCCCGTGGGTGGACCATCCGGAGGACGACGACTGGTACCGCCTGACCCGCGAGGGCGCCCGTCACTACCCCGGGCTGGTGGAGGAACTGGGCGAGGACATCGGGTACGCCAAGGTGGGCGCCCTGCTGGTGGCCGAGGATCCGGTCGATCTGGAACCGGTGCGGACGCTGCTGCGCCGCCGCCACCCCGACGCGCCGGAGATGGGCGACATCGTCGACGTCCCCGACCCGACCGAGCTGTTCCCGCCGCTGTCGGACACGCTGAGCGCGATCCTCGTGCCGGGTGCGGCGCGGGTGGACGGCCGGTCGGTACGCGACGCGCTCCTGCGCGCCGCCGTGGCCAGGGGCGCGGAGGTACGTACGGGCGCCGCCTCGCTCAGCCCGGACGGCCAGGTGTTCGTGCACCCTCCGGCCGGCACGGGCGCGACCTGGAACGGAGAGTGGGAGGTGCAGCCCCCGGAGGGAACCCCGGCGCCCCAGCCGCCCCCGGGCGCGGGCAACGCGGGCGCAGGAGCGGGCAGCGCCGACGCGGGTAGCGGGGTCGCAGGAGCGGGCGCGGGCAGGGCGGATGTAGCCGGCGGGACAGGGGCCGGTGGCGCCGGGGCCGGCGGGGCAGAAGCCGATGGTGCCGGGGCCGGTGCGGCTGGCGCTGCCGGTGGCGCCGGGGCCGGCGGGGCACAAACCGGTGGTGCCGGGGCCGGGGCGGCTGGCGGGGCCGGGGTGGGGGCGGTTGGCGGAGAGAGGCGGGCCGGGGGCGGGCCGGTTGGTTCGGCGGGGCAGGAGCCGGCCGGCGGTGAGACCACGTCCTGGCGGCAGGCCGCGCCCCTCGCGCCCACCCCCACACCTCCCATGGACGCCGGAACCCGGCGGTTCTCCGGCGAAGGGGTGCCGATCGAGGCCGACATGGTGATCGTCGCGGCCGGGGCCTGGACCGGGGAGGTGTGCCGGCCCCTGGGAGTCGAGTTGCCGGTCTTCCCCAGGCGCGGGCAGATCCTGCACGCCACCATGGAGGGCGTCGACACCGCCTGGTGGCCCATGATCCTGCCCCGGATGGGCCCGTACCTGCTGGGCTTCCCCGACTCCCGGGTGGTGATCGGCGCGACGGTCGAGGACGTGGGGTTCGCCCCGCGCGTCACGATGGGCGGGCTGGACGAGGTGATCCAGGCGGGGTTGCGGGTGGCGCCGGGGCTGTACAACGCGACGGTCGCGGAGGCGAGGGTCGGCCTGCGTCCCGTGTACGCCCCCGGCTCCGCCCTCATCGGCCCCCTCACGGGTCGCGTGGTGGTGGCGACAGGCCTGAGCGCGTACGGCCTGACGGCGGGCCCGTTCACCGGCCAGATCGCCGCCGCGCTCGCCCTCGGCGAGACGCCGCCCATCGACATCACGCCCTATGCCCCCACCAAGCCCTAAAGCGGACGATAGACACCCTGCCCGTCAAGCGCGACAAGGAGCCACGTAACATCGAAAACCTCCCCACCGTGATGTCGTGGGGAGGCCGCCTTGCCGCTGCTCGCACCGCCGCTGCCACCGCCGCTGCCACTGCCGCCGCCACTGCCACGGTCGCTGCCACGGTCGCTGCCGCTGCCGCCGCTGCTCCTGCTCCTGCTCGTCACGGCCGCCGGCTGCGCCACCACCACCGAGCCGGCCGCGCCACCACCACCGAAACCGGCGGCTCCGACGTCGCCGCTCACGTCGCCGCTCACGTCGCCGCCCACGTCGCCGCCGAAGCCGCTCGCGCCCCGGGCACCGGAGCCGGCTCCGGTCGAGGTGCCGCACAGGGCCTCGGGCCGGTACGCGGTCGTCCCCGGCACCGCCCCCGCCCGGCGGGGCCGCGGGGCGGTGGTGCGGTATCTGGTCGAGGTGGAGCGCGGGCTGCCGTTCGATCCGGGCGAGTTCGCCGCGGAGGTGCACAGGACGCTCAACGACGTACGCGGCTGGGGCCGCTTCCAGCGGGTCGACCACGGCCCGGTACGGGTGCGCGTCGCCCTGTCCAGCCCCGGCCTCACCAGCCGCCAGTGCCGCCCGCTGCGCACGGGAGGCGAGCTGTCCTGCTGGAACGGCCGCCGCTCGGTCATCAACGCCCTGCGCTGGGCGACGGGCGTCCCGCACTACGGCGCGGACCTGGTCGCCTACCGCCGCTATCTCATCAGCCACGAGGTCGGCCACGGCCTGGGGCACCGGCATCGCCCCTGCCCGGGGCCCGGCCGCCTGGCCCCGGTCATGACGCAGCAGTCGAAGTCGCTGGGCCGGTGCCGCCCGAACCCGTGGCCCTTCCCGCATCGCGGGCGGGACGAGGAACGCTGAGCGGAGGCTCCGGCGGGCCCGGTTTCAGGCCAGGCCGCGCCCCGTGCCGACGCCGCGCAGCAGCGTGTCGACCAGGCGCGCGGCCAGGGCGTCCGGCTCGCCGTCGCGGACCTGCGCCGACTCGTGGATCAGCGCGTAGTACACGCGCTTGGCCCACTGCGGGTCCACGTCGCCGCGCAGCACCCCGGCCTCCTGGGCCCTGCTGAACAGCCGCTCGCAGCGCTCCTCGACGTCCGCGTGCACCCTGGCCACCTCGGGGTCGGCCGACAGCGCGCGGCTCATCGCGAAGTTCCAGTCGCTCTTGACCCGCAGCACGTTGGCCGTGACCTGGTAGAGCGCGACCAGCGGCGGCGTGGTGTCGGGGTTGGCGGCCTCCACGGCCTCGGCGAACTGCCGGGTGGCCCACGCCGCCATCGCGTCCACCAGCGCCTCGCGCGAGGCGAAGCGCCGGTGCACGGTCGTGCGCGCCACCCCCGCCGCCTCGGCGATCTGCTCCATGCTGGCCGCCGGGTTCCTGCTGAGCACGCGCTCGGCGGCCTCCAGGATCGTGCGCACCGTGCGCTCGGCGTCGGACCGCAGTGCCCTGGTCGTGTCACTCACGCCCCACAGAGTACGGCATCGTCCCCATTAACCTTCAACTTGCGTCACTGATGTTGCAAGTCGTAGGGTCATGGCATCACGACTGATGCGACTAATACGGGAGAACATGCCATGGACATGGGACTGACCGGCAAGACCGCCGTGGTGACGGGCGCGAGCAGAGGCATCGGGCTGGCGATCGTACGGGCGCTGACCGGCGAGGGAATGCGCGTCGTTGCCGCCTCCCGGACGATCTCGCCCGCGCTGAAGGAGACCGGCGCCACCCTGGTGACCGCCGACCTGTCCACCGCTCACGGGCCCGAGGAGCTGATCGGCCGGGCGCTGGCCGAGCTGGGCGAGATCGACCTCCTGGTCAACAACGTGGGCGGCGGCGACTCGGCCGGGGATCTCGTCGGCGGGTTCCTGGACACCGGCGACGAGGTGTGGCGCCAGGTCCACGACCTGAACTTCCTCAGCGCCGTACGCGCCACCCGCGCCGCCGTCCCGAGCCTGCTCCGGCAGCGCGGCACGGTGATCAACATCTCCTCCAACAGCGCCCGGATCCCGCACACGGGGCCCGTCGCGTACGCGACCGCCAAGGCCGCGCTGACCGCGTTCGGCAAGGCGCTGGCGGAGGAGTTCGGCCCGCAGGGGGTGCGGGTGACCACGGTCTCGCCCGGCGCCACCCGCACCTCGATGTGGGAGGCCGAGAACGGGTACGGCGCCGCCGTCGCGGCGGCCCACGGCGTGGAACACGAGCACTTCCTGGCGGGGCTGCCGTCGAACGCCGGGATGACGACCGGTAGGTTCGTCGAACCGGACGAGGTCGCCGCGCTGGTGACGTGGCTGGCATCGCCGCACGCGGGAAGCGTCAGCGGCGCCGACTACGTCATCGACGGTGGAGCGATCAAAACCGTCTGACCTATCGCGATATATCGTAGAAGAGGACTACCGGGGAGTCCCGTTCGGCCGAGCGGGACGCAGAGAATTCCAGGGGAGAGTGGGCGATGGCAGGAAAGCGGACGGCACGGCGGATCCTCGCGGGCGGCGCGGCCCTCGCCGCGGCCGGCTGGGTGTTGCGCGAGGTGCCCGCCGAGCTGGGCGTGCGGCCGCTGACGTCGGGGCCGGACCGGGCGGCCAGGATACGCCGCTCGCCGCAGTTCAGGAACGGCACGTTCGTCAACACGATGCCCGAGGCGACGACCTTGATGACCACGCCGCCCGTGAGCCTGGTCGGCGAGCTGGCCAAGGACCGGGAGCGGCGCCGGCCGGGCGGGATCGTGCCGCTGCGCGTTCCGCCGTCCGACCCGCCGCCCGCCGACGGGGTGCGCGCCGTCTGGTACGGCCACGCCTCCACGCTGGTGGAGATCGAGGGCAAGCGGGTGCTGTTCGACCCGGTGTGGAGCCGGCGGCCCTCTCCCTCGCAGCTCGTCGGCCCGAAGCGGCACCATCCGGTGCCGGTGGAGCTGGGCGAGCTGCCGCAGGTCGACGCGATCGCCATCTCGCACGACCACTACGACCACCTCGACATGGCCACCGTGCGCTCGCTGACCCGCACCCAGAGGGCGCCGTTCCTGGTGCCGCTGGGCATCGGGGCGCACCTGGAGCGGTGGGGCGTGCCGGCATACCGGATCATCGAGCTCGACTGGGAGGAGGAGGCGACGGTCGCGGGGCTGCGCTTCGTCGCCACGGCGGCCCGCCACTTCTCGGGCCGGGCGTTCACCCGCAACGACACGCTGTGGGGGTCCTGGGTGGTCGCCGGGGCGGCCAGGCGGGTGTTCTACGCGGGCGACTCCGGATACTTCGCGGGATACCGGGGCATCGGCTCGGCGCACGGGCCGTTCGACCTGACGCTGATGCCGATCGGCGCCTACAGCCCGGCCTGGCCGGACATCCACATGAACCCCGAGGAGGCCGTCAACGCCCACCTCGACCTGGGCGGCGGGCTGCTGCTGCCGGTGCACTGGGCGACGTTCACGCTGGCCCTGCACCCGTGGGCGGAGCCGGTCGAGCGGCTGTGGCTGGAGGCCAAGGCCCGCGACGTCGAGATCGTCGTGCCCCGGCCGGGCGAGGCGGTGGACACCTCCGCCGCCCCGCCGGTGGAGGGCTGGTGGGAGACGCTGAGCTGAACCGAGGGGCGGGAGACCCGGGGTTCTCCCGCCCCCCGGGGCTTCAGCCGCGCCGGTCCAGCTCCCCGCCCGGCGACCGCTCCGGCGCGGCAGCGGTTCCGGGGGCGGGGGCGGGCCCAGAGGCGGGCCCAGCAGTGGGCGCCGGTTCAGGGGTGGGATCGGTCTCGGCGACCGCCCGCTCGTACGCCCGGCGCAGCTTGTCGGCCTCGGCCTGCGGGTCGTGGAACCAGTTCGTGGACCACAGGCGGTGGAAGTTCCAGCCGATCCGCTCCAGGTGCTCCTTGCGCAGCCGGTCCCGGTCGCGGACGCTGCGCGAGTCCCGGTACGAGGCCCCGTCCGCCTCGATGGCCAGCACCATCTTGTCCGGGTCGCGGGGATGGGTGGCGGCGAAGTCGACGCGGAAGCCGCCCACGCCGTACTGGGGCACGACGGTGATGCCGTACCCGGCCAGCCGGTCCCGGACGTCGGCCTCGAACGGGTTGAGCGCCGTCCCGCCGGAGGCGTCGGCCGGGGTGCCGCCCGAGCCGGCGTACTCCAGGTAGTCGGCCAGCAGCCGGGCCCCGGCCTTGGTGACCCGGGCGGGGTCCACGTCGTGGCTGGAGAAGGAGCTGACCAGGGTCAGCCGGTGCTTGGCGCGGGTGGCGGCCACGTTCAGGCGGCGCTCGCCGCCGTCGCGCAGCAGCGGCCCCCACTGGTAGCGCATGCGGCCGTCGCGGTGCTTGCCGTACCCGACGGTCAGGATGATCGCGTCACGCTCGTCGCCCTGGACGCGTTCGAGGTTCTTGACGAAGAACGGCTCGGGCGCGTCCTCGGCGAAGAACTCCTCCAGCTCCGGATGCCCGGCCAGCGCCTCCCGCAGTGCCTGATCGACGCGCTCGGCGTGGCGCATCCCGAGCGCGATCACGCCGAGCGACTCGCCGGGGCGGGCGCGGGCGTGGTCGAGCACGAGCTCCACCACCTTGCCCACCTCCCCGTCCCCCTCCACCGGTGAGTGCTCGACCACCACGTGCCGCAGGCAGTCACCCCGCGACACGCCCGGGAACGTGGTCAGGGCGCCGCCGTAGATGCGCGCGTTGGAGAAGGCCACGAGCCGCTCGTCCCTGCTGCGGTAGTGCCAGGTCAGCGGCCACGTCGGCAGCAGCGGCCGGAGCGCGTCGAGCACCGACTCGAACCCGGCCCCGAACGACACCAGACTCTCCTCGTCCTCGCCCTCCTCGGCGCCGTCGGCGACCTGACGGAAGAAGTTCGTCGGCGGAAGCTGCCGGTCGTCCCCGGCGACCACGATCTGGTGCGCCCGCATGATGGACGGGACCGCGTCGGCGGGCACGATCTGGCTGGCCTCGTCGAAGATCACCACGTCGAACAGCCGGGTCGTGGGCAGCACCTGGCTGACGATCAGCGGGGACATCGCCCAGCACGGCTTGAGCGCGAACAGCACGTCGCCCGCCTGGTCCAGCAGCCGGCGCAGCGGGAGATGGCCCCGCCGCAGGGCGGCCTGCTTGCGGATCACCCGGGCCTGCAGCGGGTGCCGGTCCTCGGCGTCGCTCAGCCTGACGGCCCACGCCCTGCGCACCCTGGCCCGGTTGGCGGCCTGGTGCCGGACGTCGCGCTCGCGGAAGTCCCCGGCGATCTCGTCCAGCGCCTCGCCCCGCTCGGCGGCGTAGCGGGGGTCGCTCACCCTGACGTGGTCGAGCACCGAGGAGTGCCAGACGTGGTCGAACGCGGCCGCGGCCAGCCCGGCGTCCGCCTGCTTGCGGGCCAGGTCGTCGAGGAGCTGGCCCAGGCCCAGGCCGTCGAGGCGCATGCCGAGCTCGTACAGCCTGGGCAGCTTCCACGCGGTGTCGCGGTCGTCGCAGAGCGCGGCGAGCGCCTCCTCGGGGTCGTCGGGCACGCGTACGTAGGCGCGCAGCGAGGTGAGCCGCTCCTCGCACTCGCCCTGGAGGCGCAGCAGGTCGCCCAGGTCGGGCGGCGGCCACGGCGGCTGGCCCGGCTCCCCTTCCGCGCGGAGCCCGTCCCACTCCCCGAGCTGGGCGGCCGCCCGCGCGAGCGCGGCGTGCAGCTCGGCGCGTTCCGGCTTGGCGGTGCCCAGCCACAGCGCCCGCGCCCGTTTGCGCAGGGCGTGCCGCTCCCGCAGCCCGGCCTGGGCGCGTTCCCCCGTGGCCTCGGCCAGGCGTGCCGGCCCGGCCTCGAAGACGCGCGGCGACAGCCGCCGCATCGTCTCCGCGACCCCGGCGAACAGCCGCAGCCGCTCCAGCCGCTCGCGATGCCCCTCCGGCTCGCGCAGCCCGGCCGCGGCGCACGCCTGGCCCACCCGGTAGGCCAGCAGCGGCAGCAGGTGCGAGTGCAGCCGCGAGGCCAGGTCGCCGGCCTGCCGGGCCTGCTCGGGGGTGCGCAGCGCGGCGCCGTACCAGGGGGTGCCGCCCGGCCGCAGCGTGAAGCCGCCCAGGTGGGCGAACTCGCGCAGCTCGTCCCTGATGCGGTCGGCCGCCTCCGCGTCGATCCGCCGCGGGTCCGTCAGCCGTACGGGCGTGCGCGCCTGCGCGGGCACGCCGAGCAGCGCCGACTGGATCTGGAACGCCGACAGCCCCCACGGCTCGTGCGGCTCGTGCAGCCCGGCGACGTGCCGCGACAGCCGCCGCTGCCGGTCCACCAGCCGCCGGTCCAGCTCCTGCTCCGGCCCCTCGGTCACGGTCTGCGCCAGGTCCAGCGTGTCGCCCAGGTCGCGGGCGATGCGCAGCCTGTCACGGGTGCCCTCGTGGATGTCGAGCACCAGGTCGCCCAGGTCGGCGCCCTTGAGCCGGGACAGTACGGCGTCGATGGCGGCCCGCTTCTCGGCCACGAACAGCACTTTCCTGCCCTTGGCGACGAGCGCGGCGATGAGGTTCGCGATGGTCTGGCTCTTGCCGGTGCCCGGCGGGCCGTGCACGACCAGGCTGCGCCCCGACAGCACGGCGGCGATGGCGCTGCGCTGGGAGGAGTCGGCGTCCAGCACCGAGTAGTCGTCCTGCGGGGAGTCCAGGGCGAGCGCATCGCCGCGGTCGCCCGACAGCAGCTCCTGCGCGCCCGGGTCGCCCGCGATGGCGGCCACCACGTCGCTGTCGGCCAGCAGGTCTCCGGCCGCCTGCATGTCCCTGACCATGGGCAGCTTGGAGTAGGTGAAGGTGCCGATCACCAGCCGGTCCTCGATGTCGAACCCGGGCACCTCGGCCGCCGCCGCGATCGCGCGCAACCGGTCGTGGTCGGCGGCGGCCCGCTCGGGGTCCGCCCCGAAATTCGCGCCGAAGACGGTGGTGAGCTTGTGCAGCAGGACCGGGTTGACCTCGTGCTCGTCGTCGAGGGTGAGGTCGAAGTCGTCGTGCCTGGCCCGGGTGGGGGTGATGGTCAGGCCGCGCAGCAGCACGGGCGCGGCGGGCTCCAGGAACAGCTCGTCCCAGCGGGCCATGCCGGTGGCCAGGTACGCGGCCCTGATGCCGCGCTCCTCCAGCAGCTCGCGGGACTTGCGGTGGATGGCCTGCACGCGCCTGATCGCGTCGGCCCTGACGTCGGTGTCGGAGAACAGCCGGGTGAGCCTGATCGAGCCGGTGCGCAGGAAGCGTTCGAGCTTGTCGGGATCGGCCTGGGCCAGGTCGAGGGTGCCGGCCCGCCGGTCCTTGTAGTAGAGCAGCGTGTTGCGCCCGCCCAGGTCGGTGAGCGCCGATATCCAGTTGGCCTGGGCCGCCTCGATCAGGGTGGCCCTGCGGCTGTCCAATGGCTCTGCCATGAACGTCTCTCCTGCCCTGGTGGGCCCTTTGCAGTCCCGAGGTGGGCAGAACGTACAGTCTTGCCGTGAGCAACCTGGAGCTTGACCCGCGGGAGATCCGCTGTGCCGCCGGCGAGGAGGCCGGCGGCGAGGTGTTGGAGGGGCGCGAGGTGCCGCTGGGCGGGCCGCGCGCGATGGCGGTGAGCAGGACGCTGCCGGGCGCGCACCGGCGCATGATCGGCGCCTGGTGCTTCGTGGACGCGTACGGGCCGCAGACGGCGACCATGCGGGTGCCGCCGCACCCGCACACCGGCCTGCAGACGGTGAGCTGGCTGGTCGCGGGCGAGGTGCTGCACCGCGACAGCCTGGGCACGCTGCAGGAGATCCGCCCCGGCCAGCTGAACCTCATGACCGCCGGGCGCGGCATCTCGCACTCGGAGGAGTCGCCGGAGACGCTGCTGCACGGCGTGCAGCTCTGGGTGGCGCTGCCCGGCGGGCACCGGCACGTCGAGCCGGGCTTCGAGCACCACGCGTCGCTGCCCGTGCTGTCCGGGCCGGGGTTCGAGGCGACCGTGATGATGGGGTCGCTGGGCGGGGTGACCTCGCCCGCGACCGCGTACAGCCCGCTCGTGGGAGCCGAGATCGCCGTGGACGGAGCGTGCGAGGTGCCGGTCGAGCCGGGGTTCGAGCACGGGCTGCTGCTGCTCGACGGCGAGGTGGCGGAGCTGGCGGCGGGGCCGCTGGTGTACCTGCCGCCGGGGCGGTCGGCCGTGCGGCTGTCGGGGCGCGGGCGGGTGCTGCTGATCGGCGGCGAGCCGTTCGGCGAGGAGATCGTCATGTGGTGGAACTTCGTCGGCCGCACCCACGACGAGATCGACGCCTACCGGAAGGAGTGGATGGAGGGCGAGGGGTTCGGCTCCGTCGAGGGGTTCGACGGGGAGCCGCTCCCCGCGCCCGTCCTGCCCGGCACGCGGCTCAAGCCGCGCGGCCGGGTCCGCTAGCGGCGGGTGTAGGTGTAGACGACGTCGAGGCTGGTCGCCTTCTCCGGCACGTCGGCCAGCAGGCGCACCATCCTGCCGGTGAAGTCGATCACCTGGATCTGCTGCCGGTCCGCCGTGCCGTCCGGGCGCACCCAGCACGCCAGGTGGTCGTCGTCGTACCAGGTCGCCAGGCCGGCGCAGGGCGACTCGATCCGCTTCACCTCGGCCCCCGTCCGGGTGTCGTAGACGCAGTTGTTGCCGCTGCGCAGGCCCGGGCAGTCGGTGACGAACCTCTGGCCGGACGGCGAGAACAGCGCGTCGGCCAGGCCCGCGCCCACGTTCGGCAGGCGGCGCACCCGCGTGCCGCCGGCGTCGAAGAAGCGCAGCGCCTGCTGGCCGGCGTCGTTGGACAGGGCGACCACGCCGGTGCCGGTGTGGTCGAAGCCGTAGCGGATGCCCTTGAGCGAGCCCTCCCGCAGCGAGGCGACCTCGGCCTGGCGGGTGTTCACGTCCACGATGGCGAAGCCGGTGGACTGCCAGACGCCCTTGACCGGGTTGCCGACGTTGACCAGCAGGTGGGTGCTGTCCCGCGACCAGGACTGCACGTACGCGCTGAGCGGCTGCCGCGAGGTCCTGACCGTGAACCGCCGGGCCGTGACCTTGTCGGTGATCTCCACGGTGTCGTAGCCGTCGACGAAGCTCTTGCCGCGCTGGGCCAGGTAGCGGCCGTCGGGCGAGAGCATGCTCTCCCAGGTGTTCTTGTAGCCGGTGAACGATCCGGTGAGGGAGTCGCGGGTGTAGTAGACCCAGCCGCCGGACTTGGCGTCCTTGACCAGGTAGGTGGTGAGCCTGATGGGGTCGGCCGGGCTCTCGTAGACGGTGGCGGCGGTGTCGGGGAGCTTGACCGCGGCCAGGTTCGCGGTGGGCACGGGGGTCGGCGTCGGGGACGGGGTCGGCGTGGTCGGGCCGGTGGGGCGGGCCGGCGGCACGGCCGGGAGGTCGACGACGGTGACCGTGACGACGGCGACGGCCGCCAGCAGCGCCACCCCCGCCACGGCCGCCCCGATCAGCCGGCCCCTCCGGTTGCCCGGAAGGGGTTGCGGCGGAGGTGGCAGCGGGGGCGGCGGGTACGGAGCCGTCCCGGGCGGCTGGTGACCGGGGCCCTGGTGGGGCGCGCTGAGGTAGCCGGGCTCCTGGTGGGACGCGCCTGGCCGGCCGGGCCCCTGGTAGGCGGCGTTCTGGTGATCCGGTCCCTGGTAGGCGGCGTTCTGCTGGCCCGGTCCCTGGTCGGCGGCCGGGGGCGGCCAGGGCGCGCCGGCGGGGTGCTGCGGGCCGGATGGGTGGCCGGAGCCGGGCGGCCGCCACTGTGACGGCCCGATCGGCGGCCCGATCGGCGGCCCGATCGGCGGCCCGGTAGGCGGTGGGGGCGGCAGCTGGATCGGCGGCCCGGTAGGCGGTGGGGGCTGCTGCTGGGGGCCGGAGCCGGCGACGGCGGATGCCTGGCGGGGGTCGGTGGAGGGCTGGCGGAGGAGGTGGTGGATCACCTGCTCGGCCGTCGGCCGCCGGGCCGGGTCCTTGGCCAGGCAGGCCGCGACGAGCTCGCGCAGCGGTCCGGTGAGCCGGGACAGGTCCGGCTCGGTGTGGAGGACCCGCTGGATGATCGCCGGCACCGTCTCCGCCTCGAACGGCCCCGCCCCGCCGGCCGCGAACACCATCGTGCTCCCCCACGCGAACATGTCCGCCGCCGGTCCCACCGGCTGGGCGAGGATCTGCTCGGGCGCCATGAACGCCGGCGTGCCCACCGGCATGGACGTGATCGTGGAGGTCGCGTCGAGCGCCCTGGCGATGCCGAAGTCGATCACGCGGGGGCCGTCGCCGGCCAGGATCACGTTGGCGGGGCCGAAGTCGCGGTGCACGATGCCGGCCTGGTGGATCGCCGCGAGGGCGGTGGCCGTGCCGACGGCCAGGCGGTGCAGGGCGGGCTCCGTGCGCGGCCCGTCCTCGGCGACCGCCCGCTGCAGGGACGGGCCCGCCACGTACTCGCTGACGATGTACGGCCGCTCCTCGTGCACGCCGGTGGCCAGCACCTGCGCCGTGCAGAACGGCGCCACCCGCCGCGCCGCCGCGGCCTCCCTGGCGAAGCGCTCCGCCGCCACCGCGTCCCCCGCGAGGTGGGGGCGCAGCCACTTGATCGCCGCCTGTCTCCCCTGCTCGTCCACCCCCAGGTAGACGACTCCTTGCCCGCCCTCCCCCAGCCGTCCGCGGATCTCGTGGCCTCCGAGGCCGGCGGGGTCTCCTGCTCTCAGCTCAGTAATCGACGGCATGTCCGGATTATGAGCGTCGAATCTTGCAATCGGCTTGACTCGATCGAAGGTCCCCGGGAAATGGTCCCGGGGACCCGCCTGTCAGGTCAGCCGCTGCGCCTTGCTCAGCAGCCGCTGCGCGACCACCACGAGCGCCAGGAACACGCCACTGACCACCTGCTGGAACGCCGAGGTCAGGCTGCCGACCTGGTTGATCAGGCTCTGGATGACGCCGAGCAGCAGCACCCCGGCCACCGAACCCGTGATGCCACCGGCGCCGCCGGTCAGCAGGGTGCCGCCGATCACCACGGCGGCGATGGCGTCCAGTTCGAGGCCGATGCCGAGGATCGTCACGCCGGAGGAGAGCCGGGCCGCGTTCAGGGCGCCGGCCAGGCCCGCGAGCAGGCCCGACATGACGTACACGTACACCTTCGTCCGCGCGACCGGCACGCCCATCAGGGCCGCGGCCTGCTCGTTGCCGCCGATGGCGTAGACGTTCTGGCCGAAGCCCGTGCGCTGCAGCAGCACCATCGCAATCAGGGCCAGGGCGATGGTGATGTGGACGGGGTAGGACAGGCCGAGGATCTCGCCCTGCCCGAGGGCGGCGAAGGAGCGGTCCTTGACGAGGTAGGTGGTGGCGCCCTCGTCGGAGATCGCCAGCATCAGGCCGCGCACGCCGAGCAGCCCGGCCAGGGTCACGATGAACGGGGCCATCCCCGTACGCGCGATCACCAGGCCCTGCAGCAGCCCCACCGTCCCGCACACCGCCAGCGGCAGCAGCAGCGCGACGGCCGGGCCGTACTGCGAGCCGTAGGCCGCCAGCACCCCGCCCAGCACGAACAGCGATCCCACCGACAGGTCGATCCCGCCGCTGATGATCACGAACGTCATCCCGATCGCGATGATCGCGAGGAACGACGAGGACACGACCACGCTGGCGGCGTTCGCCGGCGTGGCGAAGGAGTCGAAGGCCAGGCTGCCCACGATCACCAGCAGGCCCAGCACCATGACGGCGCCGTGCTGCTGGAGCGTCCGGCTCACCTGCTCGCGGTTCATCGGGTCCCCCGCTTCCTGGTGGCGTAGACGGCGGCCAGGATGATGACCGCCTGGACCATCTGGGTCCACGACTGCGGGAGGTTGTGCTTGATCAGCGTGGCCGCGAGGAGCTGCATGAGCAGCGCGCCCATGACCGTGCTGAGCACCCTGATCCGGCCGCCGGTCAGCGGCGTGCCGCCGACCACGACGGCGGTGATCGCCGACAGCTCGATGAACAGGCCGAGCGAGGTCGGGTCGCTGGCCTGCAGCCGGGCCGTGGCCAGCACCCCGGCCAGGGCGGCGAGCAGGCCGGAGATCACGTACACGATCAGCAGCACCCGCTTGACCGGTAGGCCGGACAGCTCGCTGGCCGACCGGTTGCCGCCGATGGCGACGACCTGCCGCCCGAACGTGGTGCGCCGCACCACGAACAGCACGATCAGCGTCAGCGCGGCGGCGATGAGCACGATGACCGGGATCCCGGCGACCGAGCTGCTGCCCAGGGCGATCAGGTCGGGGTTGCGGAACTCGACGAGCTGCGGCACCAGGACGTTCGCCAGCCCGCGCACGCCGACCAGCAGCGCCAGCGTCGCCACGATGGGCTGCACCCCGACGTACGCCACCAGCGCCCCGCCCGCGGCGCCCACGACCGCGCCGCCGACCACGGCCACGAGGAGGGCGGGCAGCCAGCCGTACCCGAGGTAGAGCACGGTCAGCGCGGCGGCCAGCGCCATCACCGAGCCGACCGACAGGTCGATGCCCTGGGTGCCGATCACCAGCGCCATGCCCAGCGAGACGATCACGATGGGGGTGACCTGGACGAGCTGGGTACGGAAGTTCGACGCGTCCAGGAAGTGCGGGGTGAACAGCACGTTGAACAGCAGCAGGACGAGCACGGCCGCGTACACGCCGTAGTCCTGCACCCAGGCGTACACCTGCGGCTTGAGCACGGCGACGCGGCCGCCCGACGGCGAGCCCCGATCGTGCGTGAGCTCAGCCATCCGACTTCCCCGCGATCGTCTGCTCGGCGATCGTCGCCATGATCCTCTCCTCGGTCACCTCGTCGCCCGACAGCTCCCCCACGACCGCGCCCTCGCGCAGCACGAGGATCCTGTCGGCGCCCTCGACCAGCTCCTCCAGGTCGGAGGAGATCAGCAGCACGCCCAGTCCTTCCTGCGCCAGCTCGTCGATCAGCCCCTGCACCTCTGCCTTGGCGCCGACGTCGATCCCGCGGGTGGGCTCGTCCAGCAGCAGCACCTTGGGCCGCACGGCCAGCCAGCGGGCCAGCAGCACCTTCTGCTGGTTGCCGCCGGACAGCTCGGAGACCAGCTGGTGCGGCGAGGCGGCCTTGATCCTCAGCCTCCGCATGAAGATCTCGACCACCCGGTCGATCTTCGCCTCGGACACCACGCCCGCTCTGCCGAGGGAGGGCAGGGCGGCCAGGGCGATGTTCTCGCGGACGGACAGGGTCGGGATGATGCCCTCGGCCTTGCGGTCCTCGGGCAGCAGGCTGACGCCCGCCCTGATCGCCGCCGCGGTGGAGCCGGCGCGCAGCGGCAGCCCGGCCACGAGCACCTGCCCGCCGTCCAGGGGGAGCGCGCCGACGATGGCCTTGGCGGTCTCGGTACGGCCCGCGCCGAGCAGGCCGCCCAGCCCGACGACCTCGCCCGGCCGGACGCTCACGTCCACGCCTTCGAGGACGTGACGGCGCGTCAGGCCCCGCGCCTCGACGACCGGGACCTGCCCGTTCGTGCGCGGGCCCGCCGCCGCCTCGTCCGGCGCCGCGGACGGCTCTGCGGGCGGCTCTGCGGGCGGCTCTGCGGGCGGCTCTGCGGGCGGCGCGGCGCGGCGGTCGCGGGAGAACCGGGTCAGGCCCTGGGAGCGGACCTCGTTCAGCTCGCGGCCGAGCATGAGCGAGATGAGCCTCAGCCGCTCCAGCTCCGCCAGCGGCCCCGTGTGCGCCAGGCGGCCGTCACGCAGCACGGTCACCTGGTCGCACACGCGGTAGAGCTCGTCGAGGCGGTGGCTGACGTACATGACGGCGATCCCGCTGTCGCGCAGCCGCCTGATCACGCCGAACAGCGTGTCCACCTCGCGCGGCTCCAGCGACGACGTGGGCTCGTCCATGATGACCACCCGCGCGTCCACCGACACCGCCCGCGCCAGGGCGACCATCTGCTGCGCCCCGACGCCGAGGGTGCGCAGCGGGCGGCGCACGTCGGTCTCGACGCCGTAGCCGGACAGGACGCGTTCGGCCTCGCCGTACATGGCGGCGGCGTCGATCACCCCGAACCTGCCGCGCGGCTCGCGGCCGAGCAGCAGGTTGCGGGCCACCGACATCATGGGGACGAGGTTGACCTCCTGGTAGATGGTCGAGATCCCGGCGCGCTGCGCGTCCATGGGGGTGCCGAAGGCGGCGCCCGTGCCCCGGTAGCGCAGCTCGCCGCCGTCCGGCTGGTACACGCCGGTGAAGACCTTGATCAGCGTGGACTTCCCGGCGCCGTTCTCGCCGACGAGCGCGTGCACCTGGCCCGGGAGCAGGGCCAGGGACACGCCGTCGAGGGCGAGCACGCCGGGGAAGCGCTTGCTGACCCCCCGAGCTTCGAGAACCGGTTCCAACTCAGTACGCCTCACCGAGGGAGTCCTTGGCGTTGGTCGTGTCGTAGTCGCGGTCGGAGATGATCACCTTGTCGGGGATCGCCTGGCCGTCCAGGAACTTCTGGGCGGTCTCGAAGGCGAGCGGGCCGAAGCGCGGGTTCGACTCGATGACCGCGTGCAGCCAGCCGTCGGCGATGCCCTGGACGGCGCTGCGGGTGCCGTCCACCGAGACGATCTTGATCTCGCCGGGCTCCTTGCCCGCGCCCTTCAGCGCGGTGACCGCGCCCAGCGCCATCTCGTCGTTCTCGGCGTAGATGCCGTTGATGTCGGGGTTGGACTGGATGAGCTGCTCGGTGACCTGCTGCCCCTTCTCGCGGGCGAACTCGCCGGTCTGCTCGAACGAGATCGTGATCTCGGGGGCCTTCTCCTTGACGCGGTCCTTGAAGCCGTTCGTGCGCTCGGTGGTGACGTTGTTGCCGGGGGCGCCCAGCAGGATGGCGACCTTGCCCTTGCCCGACAGTGCCTCGATCATCCGGTCTGCGGCGCGCTTGCCCTGCTCGTAGAAGTCCGAGCCGATGAAGGTCAGGTAGTCGCTGCACGCCTTGGCGTTGATCTTGCGGTCGACCGTGATGATGGGGATCTTCTTGGCGGCGGCCTGCTGGAGCACGGGCTCCCAGCCGTCGGAGTTCAGCGGGGCGATGACCAGGAGCTGCACGCCCTGCGCGATGAGCTGCTGGACGTCGGTGATCTGCTTGGAGAACTGCGACTGGGCGTTGGTGACCTTGAGGTTCGTGATGCCCAGCTTGGCGGCCTCGTCCTTGATGGACTTGGTCTCCGCGATGCGGAACGGGTTGGCCTCCTTCTCCGACTGGGAGAAGCCGACCGTGGCCGTCTTGAGGTCGAACTTCGTGCCGCCGAACTGCTGCAGCGTGCACGTCGGCCCGGCCGTGCCGGAGGGCGTCTGGACGACCTGCTGACCGGCCGTACTGGCGGCGGCCGGCGCGCTCTGCGGCTCCTCGGCCTTGGCGCAGGCGGCCGCGGTGAGGAGGACGGCCAGGGCCAACGCGGCTGTCCGGAGATGGGGGGTCATCGCGGTTCCTTCCTATCAGGTGCGGCGCCCGGGCCGCAGGGGCCCGGGCGCGGGGGAGGATCAGCTACAGGTGGGGTTGATCGCGCCCGTCAGCGCCTTGTGCGCGTCGTGGACGCGCTTGACGTCGGGCTTGGTGATCGCCCGGTCGTACGTCATGAGGCCGTTGATCTCGGTCTCGACGTCCGTCGTCTGGGTGTAGATCGCGGCGCTGAGCTGCTCGCAGGCGTGCAGTTTCTTCAGTTCCTCGACCATGTTCACGTAGCGGTTGGTGAGGGCCTCGGGGTCCGGCTCGCCCGCGTAGCCCCAGCCGCCGCCGGACCAGGTGTGGCCGACCACGGGCAGGGCCAGGCCGCCGTACTCGCCGATGACGTTCGCCCGGCCGCCCGACGGCTTGCCGGGGTTGCCGGGGCCCGGGTAGATGTGGAAGTCCTTGACGTCGCCGTTGCCGCCGTCCACGGCGCCGCAGCAGTTGATGCCGCTCATGTTGTTCACCAGGCGCGAGGGGTCCCAGCTCTTGACCAGGTCGGCGACGCGCGCCTGGTCGTACTGGCCCCAGCCCTCGTTGAACGGCACCCACATCACGATCGACGGGCTGCTGCGGTGCTGGTCGACCAGCTCCTTCAGCTCGGCCTCGAACTGCGGCCGGTCGGTGGTGCGGAAGGCCGACGGCATGTCCTGCCAGACCAGCAGGCCCAGCTTGTCGGCGTGGTGGTACCAGCGGTCCGACTCGACCTTGACGTGCTTGCGCACGGCGTTGAAGCCGAGGGCCTTGGTCTGCTCCAGGTCGTAGCGCAGGGCCTCGTCGGTCGGCGGCGTGTAGATGCCGTCGGGCCAGAAGCCCTGGTCGAGCGGGCCGATCTGGAAGACCGGCTGCCCGTTGAGCAGCATCCGGTTGCCGGAGACCGAGATGGAGCGCATCCCGAAGTACGACTCGACCTTGTCGTTCTTGAGCCTGACCTCCAGGTCGTACAGGTGGGGGTCGTCAGGGGACCACAGCTTGGGATCGGGCACCGGGAGCCGCAGCTCCTTGCCGACCTGGCCGCGGACGATGCCGACCACGCGCCGGCCGTCCCTGGCGATCACGGTGGCGGTGCCGGGCGAGCCCTGGACGGTGACGTACAGCGCCTGGCCGCGCAGGTCGGGGGTGGTGTCCACGCGGTCGATGCGGTCCTTGGCGACCGGCTCGATCCAGACGGTCTGCCAGATCCCGGAGACGGAGGTGTACCAGATGCCGCTGGGGTTGAGGCGCTGCTTGCCGATGGCCTGGGCGCCGTTGTCGGTGGGGTCGTACACGCCGACGACCAGCTCCTGCGGGCCCGACCGCCTGAGCGCGTCGGTCACGTCCACGCTGATCCGGCCGTAGCCGCCCTTGTGCGTGGTGACCTGCCTGCCGTTCACGTGGACCGTGGCGTCCCAGTCCACCGCGTCGAGGTGCAGCAGCAGCCGCTCGCCGCGCCAGGTGCGGGGCACCTCGAACGTGCGGCGGTACCACATGCGCTCCTCGTGCCGCCCGATGCCGGACAGCTGCGACTCCACCGGGTACGGCACCACGATCCGCTCGGGCAGCTCCTTGCCGTAGGGGGCGGCCTCGCCCTCCTTGGCCGGGGCGAACTGCCAGGTGCCGTTGAGGCTGCGCCACCGGTCGCGGACGAGCTGCGGCCGGGGGTACTCGGGCAGCGGGTTCGCCGGGTTCATGTCGTCGGCGAACTTGCTCTTGAGCACGTAGGTGGAGGCGTTGACCACGTGGGCGAAGGGGTAGGCGGCCAGCGGGGTGCCGTCGGCGTAGGCGATGCCGCCGGCGCCGTCATAGGAGGTGCGGACGGTGCCGCCCGCCTTCGACGGGACCGGGTACCGCAGCTTGAGCTCGACGGTCTCCGGGCTCTTCTGCACCGCGGAGGTGACCGGCCAGGCCGCGGCGCCGACCGTGACGGCCAGCTTCCTGGCCGCGTCGGCGGGGAGCGCGGCCAGCGGCTTGGCGTACGTCAGGGTGGCGACGTCACCGGCGGTGTTCAGGCGGGCGTCGTAGGGCCCGTCCGGCTGGAAGTCCGCGGGCACGGTGAGCGCGTCCATGGGGACGACGGCCTTCGGCTGACTCGGGCTCTGCCAGCGCAGGCGCAGGTTGGCGCCGCCGAAGTGCTCGAAGTACTCGACCTTGATGTCGTACTTGCGGCCCGCTTCGAGGGCGATCGGGGTGCCGATCTGCTCCCGGTCCCAGTCGTCCACCCAGTGGTCGATGATCGGCTTGCCGTCCACCCAGAGGCGGAAGCCGTTGTCGCCGATGATGGAGAAGGTGTAGCTCTCGGTGTACTCGGCGGTGATCTGGCCGGTCCACCGTACGGTGACGTCGTCCTCCCTGCCGGTCAGCAGCTTGAACGTCGGGTTCAGGTCGGCCAGCTCGAGGTTCGGGTCGATGATGCTCGCCTTGAGCTCGGCGAAGTCGAACTTTCCCGCCGCCGAGGCGAGGTAGTAGTCGCCGCGCAACCCGTTCCGCTCGGGAAGGGCTGTCGACTGGGCGGAGGCGGGGGCCGGCATGTGCCATAACACGGACATCAGCACGGACATCAGCACGGCCAGCAGCAACGCAAGGCGCTTACGCACGGGGGGTCCTTTCGAAACGCGCCGATCAGGTTCGGACAGCTTTTGACCCTGACACGCTCCAAAGTAAGCACCGGTGGACCGAGGCGGTCAAGATTTCCGATCAAATTCGTTCTCGTTCGGTCAGAGGTGAACTCATGTTGGCGCGTCTACTATGATCGGGACGTGAGCGACACGCAGAGCGACGGACGCCGGCCCGTGTTCGCCGCTGAACGCCGGCAGCGCATCCTCGAGCTGGTGCGCGCCAACGGCGCCGTGTCGCTGCGCGAGCTGGCCCAGGCCGTCCACTCCTCCGAGGTGACCGTCCGCCGCGACCTGCGCGCGCTGGAGTCGGAGGGCCTGCTCAACCGCCACCACGGCGGCGCGACCCTGCCCGGCGAGCTGTCGCGCGAGGCCGGCTACGCGCACAAGGTCTCCCTGGAGTCCGCCGAGAAGGCCGCCATCGCCGATCTGGCCGGCGCCCTCGTGGAGGACGGCGACGCGATCGTGATCGGTCCCGGCACCACCACGCAGGAGTTCGCCCGCCGCCTGACCAGGCACTCCGAGCTGGCGGTGGTGACCAACTCGCTGCTGGTCGCCCAGGTGCTGGCCGGCTCGCCGCGGATCGAGGTGATGCTGACCGGCGGCACGCTGCGCGGCTCGATCCTGGCCCTGGTGGGCAGCGCCGCCGAGCACTCCCTGGCCGGGCTGCGGGTGCGCCGGGCGTTCGTCTCGGGCAACGGGCTGACCGCCGAGCGTGGCCTGTCGACGCCGAACATGCAGGTGGCGGGGGTGGACCGGGCACTGGCGGCGGCCGCCGAGGAGGTCGTGGTGCTGGCCGACCACACCAAGATCGGCGTGGACACGATGGTGCAGACCGTCGCGCCCGACCGCATCGACCACCTGGTGACCGACGACTCCGCGCCGCGCGACGTGCTCGACGAGCTGAGCGCGCGCGGCGTCCGCCTGCACGTCGCCCAGTTCTGATCGCTCTGCTGATCGCCTTTTCTGATCGAATGTGACAATCCCGTTACTGGAACGTTTCCTTTCCGGACCACGATCGAGGCGGAGGCAACCGTGCTACAGGTGGCTGGCGTTCTCAAGGCGTTCCAGGGTGTCACCGCCCTCGACCACGTGACCCTGTCCGTGCGTACCGGCGAGGTGCACGCCCTGATCGGCGGCAACGGAGCGGGCAAGTCGACCCTCGTCAAGGTGCTGTCGGGCGTCCACCAGCCGGACGCGGGCGAGCTGCGCCTCCTCGGGGAGCCGGTCAGGTTCGCCGGGCCGGCCGACGCCAGGCGCGCGGGGATCGCCACGATCCACCAGGAGACGAACCTCGTACCGACGATGAGCGTGGCCCGCAACCTGCTGCTCGGCAGGGAGCCCCGGGGCCGGCTCGGGCTGATCGACTCGGCCGCGGTGCACGCCCGCGCCGGGGAGGTGCTGGCCGCGTACGGGCTGGAGGTGGACGTGCGCCGCCCGCTCGGCTCGCTGGGCGAGGGCGCCCGCCAGATCGTCGCCCTGGCCCGCGCGGCCTCGGCGGACGCCCGGCTGGTCATCATGGACGAGCCCACCACCGCGCTCGACCACGCCGAGCTGGAGACCCTGTTCGGGGCCGTGACCAGGCTGCGCGAGGAGGGCCGCTCGGTCATCTACGTCACGCACCGGCTGGAGGAGCTCTACGGGATCTGCGACCGCGTCACGGTGCTGCGCGAGGGCCGGGTCGTGCACACGGGTCCGCTGGCCGGCCTCGACCGGCTGCGGCTGGTCTCGCTCATGCTGGGCCGGCCGTTCCACCCGGTGGAGCCCGCCCTCCAGGCGGGCGAGCCGGACGTGCCCGCCGACGCGCCGGTGCTGGAGGCCAAGGGCCTGACCCGGCAGCACGTGCTGGACGGGGTGTCGCTCGTGATGCGGGCCGGCGAGGTGGTCGGCCTCGGCGGGCTGCTCGGCGCCGGCCGCAGCGAGACCGCCCGCGCGATCGCGGGGGTGCTGCCGGTGGACGCCGGGCAGGTCACGGTGGCCGGCTCGGCGGCGCGCAAGTGGTCGATCAGGAGCGCCGTGCGCGCCGGGATCGGCCTGGTGCCGGAGAACCGGAAGACCGAGGGCATCGTGCCCACCCTCTCGGTACGCGACAACATCGCGCTGGCCGCCCTGCCGCGCCTGTCACGGGCCGGGATCGTGTCGGACGCGCAGGTGGACGCCATCGTGGCGACGTTCATGCGGCGGCTGGGCATCAAGGCGGTCTCGCCCCGCCAGCCGGCCGGGGAGCTGTCGGGCGGCAACCAGCAGAAGGTGCTGCTGGCCCGGTGGCTGGCCATGCACCCCAAGGTGCTGCTGCTGGACGAGCCGACCAGGGGCGTGGACGTGGCCACCAAACTGGAGATGCAGGCGCTGCTGGACGAGCTGGCCGTGGACGGGCTGGCCATCCTGCTCATCTCCTCCGACGTCGCCGAGCTGGTCGAGAACTGCGACAGCGTGGTGGTCCTCAGGGACGGCGCGATCACCGACCAGCTCACCGGCCCCGAGGTCACCGAGGACCGCCTGCTGGCGGCCCTGGCGAAGGACTAGCGGGGTGCGGGTGCCGCGTCGGGCAGGGCGATTCCCGGGGTCATGCGGGGCACACGAGGGTGCTAGGGTCGCGCCATGCCACGTACGGACAGGGCGTCGCGGTTGATCGCCGCGCGACCCGATCGTGTCTGGGCCGCGCTCGTCGATCGCGAGGCGCTCGCGGCGTGGCTCCCGCCGGCCGGGATGACCGGCAGGTTCGAGCGATTCGACGCCCGGCCGGACGGGTCGTACCGGTTGGTGCTGACCTACTCCGACGCGTCCGGCGCCGCCGGCAAGGCGACCGTCGATTCCGACATCGTCGAGGCGCGCTTCGTCGACATCGTCCCCGGCGTGCGGGTCGTGCAGGCGGTGGACTTCGTCTCCGACGATCCTGCCTACGCCGGCACGATGACCATGACCTGGGAGGTCACCGCCGTCGGAGCGGGGACGCGGGTCGACATCGTCGCCGACGACGTCCCGGACGGCATCTCCGCGGCGGACCACGCCGAGGGGCTCGCCTCTTCCCTGACGAACCTGGCCGCCTACGTGGAGCGTTAGCCCTCGCCGATGCCGCGTCAGGCGATGTCCGTCCTCCGCAAGGTCGCGACGTGTCACCGGATCTCTAGTAGACCGAGATGTGCGGGTGGTCGTAGTGGTTGGCCGTCGTGCCGCCCCGGTCGGACATGGTGCGCCATGAGCCCGTCCTGACGTGCCAGATGCGCTGCCGGAAGATGATGTACATGATCCCCAGCCGCTTGGCGTTCTTGATCGCCCAGGCGGCGATCTGGTCGCCGCGCTCCAGCTCGGCCGCCGACGGCATCGCGCCGCCCCGGCTCAGCATGAAGTCGCAGGCCCGGCCGAGCGGGTGCTCGCCGCCGTCCTGGATCGCCCGGTAGCAGCCGATCCCGTACGGCACCTCGAACCGCTCCTGGATGAGCTGCTTGACCAGCCGCATCCGGGGCGTGATGTGGTCCGGCCCCTCGGGGAGCTGCGGCACCCACGTGCCGTCGGGCCGCCGCACCCCCGGCGCCGTGTAGAGCTGGTCGATCTTGTCCTTGATCCGCTCGATCTGCTTCTCGGCCTTGGCCTTGCGCTCCTCCAGGTCCTCGACGGTCTCCTCGAGCTCCCCGGAACGCGCGGCGGCCTCGTCCTTGGCCTGCCGGTGGGTGTTCCTGACGGCGGCGTAGCCGCGCAGCCTGGCGTCCTGCACGTCGATCAGGTGCTGGGTCAGCGCCATCCGGCCGAGCAGGCCGGAGGGGTCCTGGCTGCTGCTGAGCAGGGCGATCTGGCCGGGCTCGCCGCCCATGTACTTGGCCAGCGCCATGGCGCGCAGCTCGGCGGACTGGCGGTCGTAGACCTCCTGGGCGGCGGCCAGCTTCTCGCGGGCCGCCTTCTCGGCCTTCTCCGCCTTCTCCCTGGCGATGCGGCTGTTGTAGTACTCGGTGATGAGCTTGTCCGAGTCCTTCTGCAGCGCGGCCAGTTCCTTCTTGAGCTGCTTGACCGTGGGCTTGGGATCGGCCTGGGCCGGTGCCGCCGCGAGCAGGAGCACCACGGCCAGCGCGGCGCTCGTGCCCCGCCACGTGCGGGGCGTGCGGGCAGGCCGGTCGGCGGAGGACGCAACCGCCACTCTTCTCCTTACCCCGAGCCACAGGGCAGGTTCCGGTCATGAACTATTCAGCCCGGGGGGACGCCCTCTATCCGACGCACGATAGTAGGGGATCAGCGCCACCGGCGTGCAAATCAGCCTTTTTCACCATCGCGGGGCCGACGTACCCTGCGGACCACGATCTGCCGTCCGAGCAGCACCGATCCGGGCACCACCAGGACCAGCCCGAGCAGGCCGGAGCCCACCCCGACGCCGACGTCGGCGTCCACCACCCCGTCGCCGTCGCCGCCGAGCAGCGGAAGACCGAGGGACACGCTGATCGAGATCGAGATCAGCGGCCCTCTCTCCCTGGTCGGCGGCGGCTCGGGCGCGCTCGACGTGGGGGGCCGGGTGGCGGGCGGCTGCTCGCCGTTGCCGGGCGGGTCGCTGGCGGGCGGGTCGTTGTCCGGGGGTGAGCTGGTGGGCGGGCGGGTGGTCGGCGCCGGCCCGCCGGTCCGCGTGGGCTCCCTGGTCGGTTCCTTCGTGGGGTCGCGCGTGGGCTCCCTGGTCGGTTCGCGGGTGGTCGCCCCGCCGGTGGGCCCGCCGGTGGGCCGGCCCGTGGGCCGGCCCGTGGGCCGGCCCGTGCCCTGGGGCGGCCCGCCCGTGGGCGGCGTGGTCGGCAGGCCCGCGTACGTGATGGTCGGCGTGATGGGCCCGCTCCCCGTGGGCTCCTCCGAGGGCACGGCCTCGGAAGGCGTCGGCTCGACCGGCGACGGCGAGCCGGGGGTGAACGGCGGGGCCGACGTGGCGGGCGGCAGGGCGGCGCCGCTCCGCTGGTCGGGCGTGTCGCCCAGGATCACGAACGCCGACGCCACGGCCGCCGCCGTCGCCAGCACCAGGCCACCGGTCACCGCGAACTTGCCGACCGGCGTGAGCGTGCTCTGGAACATGCTCGTGGCGCCGCCGCCACCACCGTCCGTGGCCGCCTGGGGCTTCGGCAGCAGGGCGGCCAGGGGCAGCGTGAGGATCCCGAGCCCGGTACGCCCCCGCAGCTCCCATTCCTCCCCGTACGCCGCCCGCGCGACCTCCTCCAGCTCCTCCAGGAACGCCTCCGCCGACTCCGGGCGGCCCGTGGGGTCCTTGGCCAGGCCGTGCTCGACCAGCGGGCGCAGCGGCTCCGCGACGTCGTCCAGCGGGGGCGGCACGTGCTGGTGCTGGTAGGCCAGGGCGGCCACGTTCTCGCCCTGGAAGGCACGGTGCCCGGTCAGGCACTCGTAGAACACCAGGCTCGCGGCGTACACGTCGGTCGCCGGTCCGGCCGGGGCGTCGTCCCACTGCTCGGGCGCCATGTACGACGGGGTGCCGGCGAGCGTGGCCGTCTCCCCGAAGTGCGCCGCCACGCCGAAGTCGACGAGCTTGCTGTCGCCGTCCTGGGTGATCAGGACGTTCTCGGGCTTGAAGTCGCGGTGCACGATCCCGTGCCGGTGCGCCTCGGCCAGCCCCAGCAGGGCGCCCTTCAGCACCGCGAGCGCGGCCTCGGCGCCGGTCGCGCCCTCGTGCTCCAGCAGCCGGCGCAGCGTGATGCCGTCGACCAGCTCCATCACGATGACGGCGTCGTCGTCGCCCTCGACGTAGTCCAGCAGGCGGGCGGTGTGGGGGCTGTCGATCTCCCGGATGACCTGGGCCTCGGCCCGGAACCGCGCGACGAACCGGGCGTCCTCGCGTAGGGCTTCGGATAAGTGCTTGATCGCGACCGCGAGCCCGTCGGACTCGCGCACGGCGAGCATCACCCGGCCGGTCCCACCGTGGCCGAGTTCCCGGATCTCCGTGTAGCCGGGAACTTCCATCCTGGGACCTCCTGAGCCGATAAAGATCCTTATGTCAGGACGCTATCCCGGCGTCACAGGCCGTGTCGAGCCCCTTCGCGCGAGTAACCACCACCCTGCTGCAATCGGTATTTTTACTACTTCTTATAGTAGTTCCGTGTCACTCACAGATCATCTGCGCCACTGGCTCGGTGCGTGGCCACCGCAGGAGAAACTGCAGGTCACAGGCTCGGTGCGACGCACCGAACCCGGCTGGGACGGCCGCGTCTACCCGGCGCTCGGCGTCGGCTCACCCGACGGGGCTGTGCTGTCGGTGGCGCCGGAGCACGTGGGGCGGGTGACGGCCGCGCGATCCCTGAGAGAGGTGCCCGAACTGGTCGGGTACGCGGAGCGCGGCTGGTTCGAGGCCGTCTTCCGGTGGAGCACCCGGCCGGCCCCGCTGCCGGACGCCGGGCAGTGGATGCCCGCCGACGCGCCGGGCGTGCCGGACTGGCTCTGGCCGTTCGGCGGGGAGGTGCTGGTGGCGGTGGACCCTGACTCGGGCGAACACCTGGCCGGCGTGGGGATCAAGCGCCACGACGGGTACGGGCGGGAGTTGTCGGTGGTGACGGCCCCGGCGGCGCGCGGGCGCGGGCTGGCCCGGCGGCTGGTGGCACAGGCGGCGCGGCGGGTGCTGGACGAGGGGGCGGTGCCCACGTACCTGCACGCGCTCACGAACACGGCGTCGGCGGCCGTGGCGAACGCCGCCGGCTTCCCGGACCGCGGCTGGACCGCCTTCGGCGTCGCCGAACGCTGACCCACCCCGAGCACCTTCGCCCCACCCGCACCACCCCCGCACCAGCCCCGACCCGCCCTGACCGGCCTGAAGGGTCCTGACCGACACAGCGGATCAGACGGCCCCAGGATCGGGCACCCGCCGGTACCACCCGGGAAGCCCGCGGCGACAAGGAGGACGCTACGCGCGGCGCGGCGGGTCACGCCGCCCCGCGGATCGGTGGGCGCCGGGACGGTCGGGACTTCGGTCGGGACTTCGGTCGGGACTTCGGTCGGGACTTCGGTCGGGACTTCGGTTGGGAGAGGAGGGTGCGGACGCTACGGGCAGCGTGGCGGATCAGGCGGCGGCGGGTAAGGCGGCGCGGCGTCAGGCGGCGGCGGGTCACGCCGCCCCGCGACCCGGGTGAGCGCCGGAACGGCCGGGACTTCGGTCGGGACAGGAGGGTGCGGGCGCTACGGGCGGCGCCTCGGATCAGGCGGCGCCGGGGATCGGGGCGGCGCCGGGACGGTCCGGGATACCAGCGGCGGTGAGGAGGGTGCGGACGTTGCGGGCGGCTGTGCGGCCGGCGCGGTTGGCGCCGATCGTGCTGGCCGACGGGCCGTAGCCGACGAGCTGGAGCCGGGGCTCCCGCAGCACCCGTGTGCCGTCCACGCGGATGCCCCCGCCCGGCTCCCTGAGGCGGAGCGGGGCAAGGTGGTCGAGGGCCGAGCGGAAGCCGGTGGCCCAGACGATCGTGTCGGCCGCGACGTACCCGCCCCCGTCCCAGGTGGCCCCGTCCGCCACGACGCGGTCGAACATCGGCAGCCGCTCCAGCGCCCCCTTGGCCAGCGCCTCCCTGACGACGGCGTTGTAACGCAGGCCGGTCACGCTGACGACGCTCTGCGGCGGCAGGCCGGCGCGTACGCGCTCCTCCACCAGGCCGACCGCCTCCCGCCGGGCCTCCTCGCTGAATTCCTCCTCCGCGAAGACGGGCGGCCGGCGCGTGACCCAGGTCGTCGCGGCGGCCACGCCGGCGACCTCCGAGAGCACGTGCATGGCCGAGTGCCCGCCGCCGACCACGACCACCCGCCGCCCCGCGAACTCCTCCGGCCCCCGGTATCCGGCGTAGTGCAGCTGACGGCCCGCGAACCCGGCCGCGCCCGGGTAGTAGGGCCAGTACGGCCGGGTCCACGTGCCGGTGGCGTTGACCACGGCCCGGACCGCCCACTCCCCCGCGTCCGTCGCGACCACCAGCCGCTCCCCCGCCCCGTCGTCGCGGACGGCCGTGACGCGCACCGGCCGCACGACGTCGAGCCCCGTCACGCGCTCGTAGTCGGCGTAGTAGGCGGGGACCACCTCGGCGGCGGGCCGCCGCCCGTCCCCCTCGGCCGGCTGGGGCAGGCCGGGCAGGTCGAAGACGCCGTGCACCTTGTCCATGGTGAGCGAGGGCGAGCGGTGGCGCCACGCCCCGCCGGCACCGTCGGCCGCGTCCAGCACGACCGGCTCGAACCCGAACCTTCGCAGGAAGTACGCGCTGGACAGCCCCGCCTGCCCGGCGCCGATGACCACGACCTCGCTCAGCTCCACGACACACGTCAACCGCGCCGCACCCGCCGCTCTTCCCCCGGACCGGGACGCCGGTACAAGAACGCTAGTGCAGGGACGCCAGCGCAAAACGCCGGTGCAGGAACACCAGTGCAGGGACGCCGGGCCTGCCTGCCCGTACGCCGGCATCCGGGGAGGTCAAGCCCGTCTGCCGCCGCCCGCCGGGACGGGGGCGGTCGAGCCGCGGACGACCAGTTCCGTCGCCAGCTCCACGTGGTGGGAGTCGACCTTCTCCCCGGCCGCGAGCCGCAGCGCGGTCCGCAGCGCGACCCCGCCCATCTCGCGCAGCGGCTGCCGGACGGTGGTCAGCGGCGGCGAGGTGACCTGGGCGATCTGCGTGTCGTCGAACCCCACGATGCTGAGGTCCTCGGGGATGCGCAGGCCCCGCGCCCGCGCCGCCTCCATGATCCCGACGGCCATCTCGTCGCTGCCCGCGAAGATGGCCGTCGGTGCGTGCGGCAGGCCGAGCACCGCCGCCCCGCCCTCCACCCCGTCCTGGTAGTGGAAGTGTCTCGAGCGCACGTAGCCGGGCAGGACCGGCGCCCCCTCGGCCTCCATGGCGGCGCGGTAGCCGTGCAGGCGCGCCTGGTTGCAGGCCGCGGTGGCCGGGCCGCCGATGTAGGCGATGCGCCGGTGCCCGAGGGAGAGCAGGTGGTGGGTGGCGGCCAGCCCGCCGGCGAAATTGGTGGAGCCGATGCTGGTGACCCGGGTGCGGGGCAGGTTGAGCGGGTCGATGAGGACCAGCGGCAGGCGGGCCCTGGCCAGCGCGGCCGGCTGGCCCGCGGTCAGCTCGCCGGTGACGGCGATCAGCGCGCGGCGCCCGGCCGCGACCAGCTCGCGGGCCCAGGCGGTGGTGCGCTCGGTGCCGCTCCTGATGCTGACCACGATCCCGACGCCGGCCTCGGCCCCGGCCGCCACCGCGCCCTGGATGATCTCGGTGGAGTAGGCGTTGAGGTCGGCGTCGAACTGCACCTCGACCGTGGCCAGCCCGGAGGGCTCGCGGCGCGGCGCCGGGCCGACGTAGTCGTGCTGGCGCAGCAGCGACTGCACGAGCGAGCGGGTGGCCGGCGCGACGTCGCTGCGGCCGTTGAGCACCTTGGAGACGGTCGCGACCGACACGCCGGCCGAGGCCGCGACGGTGGCGAGCGTGGCGCGCCTAGAACTGGCCGGCATCTGCACCCCCTTGCCGCCGCCCGGCGGAGCCCGCGCGCGCATCGGCGCCCACGTCAGCGCCCACCTCGGCGCCCACCTCGGCGCCCACGTCAGCGGGGGTGACGAGCCGCCGGTCGTGGCCGACGTACCGTGACGGGCCGGTCAATCGTACGACGCCCCGGCAGGGCAGGTCGGCCGCCGAGGTGCCGACCAGCACCTCGACGTCCCCGGGCTCTACGACCCGGCGCAGGTCGCGGCCGGTGAAGGCGGTGCGGTCGGCGTGTACGCGGAAGCTCACCTCCGTGCTCCCGCCCGGCTCCAGCCGGACCCGCGCGAACCCGGCCAGCTGCCGCACCGGCCTGGTGACCTGGGCCAGGACGTCGTGCAGGTAGAGCTGGACGACCTCCTCCCCGGCCCGGCCGCCGGTGTTGCGGACGGTGACCGTCGCCGTGAACTCCCCGTCGGTGGGCACCTCGGTGTCGCTGATCCGCAGGCCCGCGACCTCGAAGGTGGTGTAGGAGGCGCCGTAGCCGAAGGGGAACAGCGGGCTCGGGTCGAGGTTGCTGATGCCGTGGCTGTCGGTGCCCAGGGGCGGTTGCAGGTAGGTGCCCGGTTGCCCGCCGGGGCCGCGCGGGATCTGCACGGGCAGCCGGCCCGCGGGCTGGATCCGGCCGGAGAGCACGCCGGCGATGGCCGCGCCGCCCTCCTCGCCGGGCATGAACGCCTGTACGAGCGCGGCGGCGCCGGCCCGTACCTCGCCCAGCGCGTACGGCCGCCCGGAGACGACGACCACGACCACCGGCGTGCCGGTGGCGGCCAGCTCGGCCAGCAGGTCCGCCTGGGCGCCCGGCAGCCGCAGGTCCTCGGCGTCGCAGCCCTCGCCCGAGGTGCCGTGCCCGAACAGGCCGGCCAGGTCGCCCACCACGGCCACGCACACGTCCGCCTCGCGGGCGGCGGTCACGGCGGCGGCGAAGCCGGAGCGGTCGTCGCCGCGCACCTCGCAGCCCTGCTCGTAGCGGATCTCGGCATCGGGCAGCTCCGCCCTGAGCGCGTCGAGGACGCTGGGCGCCTCGACGCCGAGCCCGAGTCCGGGGTGGCGGGGCAGCACGTGGTTGGGGAAGGCGTAGCAGCCCATGAACGTGCGGGGGTCGTGCGCGGCGGGCCCGACGACGGCGACCCGGCGCGGCGCGGGCCGTCCCTCGCCGAGCAGGGGCAGCGCGGTCCCGGCGGTGAGCAGGATGACCGACCGCTCGGCCAGCTCCCTGGCCAGGGCGCGGTTGCCCGGGGAGTCGAGGTCGGTGGAGGCGGCCCCGGCGACCGAGCCCTCGGGCGTCCAGTCCGGGTCGAGCAGCCCCAGCTGGACCTTCTGGGTGAGCAGGCGGCGCACCGCCCGGTCCACGACCGCCTCCGGCAGCTCGCCGGAGCGCACCCGCTCGGCGAGGTGCTGCCCGAAGCCGAGGGTGTCGGGCAGCTCGACGTCGACCCCGGCGGCCAGCGCGTGCACGCCGGCCTGCTCGGGGTCGGCGGCGACGCGGTGCATGGTGGCCAGGAACGGGACCGCCCAGTAGTCGGAGACGACGGTGCCGGTGAAGCCCCATTCGCCGCGCAGCACGTCGGTCAGCAGCCAGGAGTCGGCCACGGCGGGGACGCCGTCCACGTCGGAGTAGGAGTTCATCACCGCGCGGGCGCCGCCGAGCGCGATGGCGGTCTCGAACGGCGGCAGGATCATGTCCATCAGCTCGCGCCGCCCCATCGGCACCGGGCCGTGGTTGCGGGCCGCCCGCGAGGCCGAGTAGCCGGCGAAGTGCTTGAGGGTGGCGATGATGCCGGCGCTCTCCAGCCCGCGCACGTAGGCGGCGCCGAGCATCGAGACGAGGTACGGGTCCTCGCCCATGGTCTCCTCGACCCGCCCCCACCGGTAGTCGCGCACCACGTCGAGGACCGGCGACAGCCCCTGGTGCACGCCCACGGCGGCCATGTCGCGGCCGATCGCGGCGGCCATCCGGGCCACCAGCTCCGGGTCGAACGTGGCCGCCCAGGCGATGGCCGCGGGGTAGACGGTGGCGCCGTAGGCGGTGAAGCCGGTCAGGCACTCCTCGTGCACGATCGCCGGGATGCCGAGCCTGGAGCGCTCGACGACGGCCCGCTGCAGGCGCACGACCTCCGCCGCGCCCTGCTCGGGGGTGACCGGGGCGCTGCCGTGGACGCGGGTCAGGTGGCCGAGCCCGTGACGGGCCGCCTCTTCCAGGGGTATCGTGCCCGACGCGGCGAACACGTCCTGCATCGGCGCGACGTTGAGCGTCTCCGCCCCGGGCTCCGGCTCGGCCTCCTGCATGTCGTTGCCGATCCACCGGCTGCCGAGCTGGCCGATCTTCTCTTCCAGGGTCAGCTCCGCAAGGAGGGCGTCGACTCGGTCGGCCACGGCGAGCGCCGGGTCCTGCCACGGGCGCAGGGCCCTGTCCGCCGTCGGTGTCCGATCAAGAGCCGTCATGTACTGCGCTCCTTAAAGAGGTGCGGTGCTGTCGTAAGTTTTCGAAAATGTTTCGACACCTGGACGACACTCCGCGCGGAACCTTCGGTCTCACGGACCCCCAGCTGAAGGCACGCGCGAAAGTACCTTACACGTGACCCGCCGGAAATCCAGTGGTTGCCTGATCGACAAACTCTTGACACCTTTATTCCCGAAACCTAGATTGGCGACCCCCGCGGTCATGTCGAAAATGTTTCGATGAGCTGACATTGGGAGGAGTGGACGAGCGGCATCGGTACGGTGCCGATCCACGACCGCCGGCCATCGCACCCAGTGATCAACGAGCCGCATCCCCAGCCCGCGGCACTCGAGTATGGAGATCAGCGTGGAGTCCAGGAAAACCTCTCGCCGCACCTTCCTCAGCCTCTCCATGGGCGTTCCCCTGGGAGCCGCCCTCGCCGCCTGCGGCGGCTCGGGGCCCACCCAAACCGGTGCGGGCGGCACCGGCACCGGCGCCACGAGCGGCGGCGGTGGCGCCGGCGCCACGTACTGGTACCTGTCGACCCAGCCGCAGGAAGGCGTGCGCACCAGGACCGTCGAGCGCCACAACCAGGCCAACCCGAACGGCAAGATCACCGGCACGACCTTCCAGAACGACGCGTTCAAGACGAAGATCAAGACGGCCATCGGGGCCGGTCAGGCGCCCACCCTCATCTGGGGCTGGGGCGGCGGCACGCTGCGCAGCTACGTGCAGGCCGGCCAGGTCGAGGACCTGACCTCGTGGTTCGACCAGAACGCCGCCGTCAAGGACAAGCTGTTCCCCTCCTCCTTCGGGGCGGCCACCATCGATGGCAAGATCTACGCGATGCCCTGCGAGACCTTGCAGCCGATCGTCCTGTACTACGACAAGCGGGCCTTCGACAAGATCGGCGCCGAGCCGCCCCAGACGTGGGGCGACATCCTGGACCTGGTGCCCAAGTTCAACGCCAAGGGCATCGCGCCGTTCTCCCTCGGCGGCCAGTCACGCTGGACGAACATGATGTGGCTGGAGTTCCTCTTCGACCGCCTCGGCGGACCCGAGGTCTTCCAGGCCGTCTTCGACGGCGAGAAGGACGCCTGGAACAACCCGCTCGCGATCCAGGCCCTGGGCGAGGTGCAGAAGCTGGTCAAGGCCAACGGGTTCGTCAAGGGCTTCTCCTCGATCACCGCCGACTCCAACGCCGACCAGGCGCTGCTGTACACCGGCAAGGCCGCCATGATGCTGCACGGCGGCTGGACGTACGGCAGCATGTCCACCGACGGCGGCGACTTCGTCTCCGGCGGCAACCTCGGTTACATGAACTTCCCGCCGATCGACGGCGGCAAGGGCGACCCCGGCAACACCGTCGGCAACCCCGGCCAGTACCTCTCGATCTCCTCCAAGGCCACGGCCGAGCAGAAGGAGATCGCCAAGAAGTTCTTCACCGGCGCGCTGACCGACGACACCGCGGTCAAGGACTGGGTCGGGACCGGCGCCGTCCCGATCATCAAGGGCGCGGACGCGCAGTTCGCCACCTCCAAGGACAAGGACTTCCTGACCTTCGTCTACAACATCGCCGTCAACGCCAAGACCTTCGCGCAGTCCTGGGACCAGGCGCTCAGCCCGACCGCCGCCGAAGTGCTGCTGGACAACATCTCCAAGCTGTTCCAGATGTCGATCTCGCCGCAGGAGTTCGCCACGAACATGAACGCGGTCATCGGCAAGTGAGCGCCGTCACGACCACCGCCAGGCCCGCGGCTCGCGCGGGCCGTGGCGGCTCACTGGGATGGATGACCATCCCGGCACTCGTGTTCTTCCTCGGTTTCGCCGTGATCCCCCTGGTCGGGGTGCTCGCTCTCAGCTTCGCGCAATGGGACGGGCTCGGTGCGATCAGCGTCGCCGGCTTCGACAACTGGGCGGCGATCCTGAGCGACCCGGGCCTGCCGCACGCACTCTGGGTGACGTTCCTCCTCATGGCCGTGTCGTGGGCGGTCCAGACGCCGGCGAGCATCCTGATGGGCGCGTTCCTGGCCGGGCAGCAGCGTTACCGGGCGATCCTGTCGGTCCTGTTCTTCATCCCGCTGCTGCTCAGCTCCGCGGCCCTCGCGATCACGTACAAGGCGCTGCTCGACCCGAACTTCGGGCTCGGCGCGGGCCTGGGGATCCCCATCCTCGTCCAGGACTGGCTGGGCGAGCCGATCCTCGCCTTCAGCGTGGTGATCTTCGTGGTGTCCTGGCAGTACATCCCGTTCCACTCGCTGATCTACCAGGGCGGCATCCGCCAGATCCCGCGCTCGATGTACGAGGCCGCGGAGCTGGACGGCGCGGGCCGGGTACGCAGGTTCTTCAGCATCACGCTGCCGCAGCTCAAGTACACGATCATCACGTCCTCGACGCTGATGGTGGTCGGGTCGCTGACCCTCTTCGACCTGATCTTCGTGCTGACCGCGGGGGGTCCCGGTGACGCCACCCGGGTGCTCGCGGTCGACATGTACAAGCGCGGCTTCATGGCCAATCTCATGGGCCCGGCCAGCGTGATCGCGATCATCCTCGTCCTCGTCGGCCTTGCCCTGTCGCTGCTGCTGCGCCGGCTCGGCGGCCGCGACTCCAGTCACAGCCAGCTAGAAGGGGCCTGACGCATGACGACCGCCCCCACCACCAGGGCCCCGGAGCAGCTCGGCACCGCCAAGGCGGACCCGCGCCACCGCCGCAGCACCTCGCGCGGCAAGGAGCGCCCCAACTACCTGGCCGGGTTGACCAGCGTCCTGTGGCTGCTGATCGTGGTCGTGCCGATCTACTGGATCGTCATCACGAGCTTCAAGTCCCAGTCGCGGTACTACCTGGAGAACCCGTTCGCCCCGCCGTCGGAGCCGACGCTGGCGAACTACCGGCTGGTCATCGAGTCGGACTTCGTGCAGTACTTCATCAACAGCGTCATCGTCACGATCGGCGCCGTGGTGCCTGCCGTGGCGGTCAGCTTCATGGCGGCGTACGCGATCGTCCGCGGCGCCGGCCGGAACCGGCTGCTGCGCTGGACGAACTCGCTGTTCCTCATGGGGCTGGCCATCCCGCTGCAGGCCACGATCATCCCGGTCTACCTGATCATCATCCAGCTCGGGCTGTACGACTCGCTGATGGCGATGATCCTGCCGTCGATCGCGTTCGCGATCCCCCTGTCGGTGCTGGTCCTGTCGAACTTCATCAGGGACGTGCCGAAGGACCTGTTCGAGTCGATGCGGATCGACGGCGCGACCGAGCGCGGGATGCTCTGGCGGCTGGCGTTCCCGCTGGCCCGCCCGGCCGTGGTGACGGTGACGATCTACAACGCGCTGCACATCTGGAACGGGTTCCTGCTGCCGCTGGTGCTCACGCAGAGCCCGGACAAGCGCGTGCTGCCGCTGGCGCTGTGGTCCTTCCAGGAGGAGTACAGCATCAACGTGCCGGCCGTCCTGGCCTCGGTCGTGCTCACCACGCTGCCCATCCTCGTCCTGTACGTGGTGGGCCGCCGCCAGCTCCTCAGCGGCCTGACCGCGGGCTTCAGCAAGTAATGAGGGCGCTCTCGTGGCGGCGCAAGTGCTCGACGTTCATCTCGTAGAAGCGATCGTCGCCGCGGGCGACGTGGTCGGTGAAGGCCGCGTCGCCCGCGGCGGCACGCTCCCGCATGAAGCCGACCAGATGCTCCAGGCGCTTGATCGCGGTCTTCGCCAGCGCCTGCCGGGCGGCCTCGCCGAGCTCGTACGCGTCAGCGAACAGCCGTAGCCGCCGCGCCTGCTCCGCCACCGGGATCCCGTCGCCGTCGCTCGGATCGTGCAGGGGGACGAACCGGTAGGCCGCGTAGGCCACGTCCCAGACGCGCGGTCCGGGGTGTGCCGTGTCGAAGTCGATGAACGCGACCGGCCGGCCCTCCCTGAACACGCAGTTGTACGGGGCCACGTCCGCGTGGCAGATCACCTCGTACGGCTCGACCGGCGGGAAGTACCAGTCACCCTCGCGGGAGAGGCCGACCGTGGCGTCGTGGTATTCGCGCAGCAGCCGGGCCACGGCCACCAGCACCTCATCGGTGCGCACCCATGCGGGCAGCGGGTAGTCGGCGGTCTCGCCCGGCACGAAGTCGAGGACCTCCCGCCCCTGCCCGTCGATCCCGTGGCTCCTGGGCGCGCCGGTGAACCCGCGCCCGGCCAGGTGGCGCAGCAGCCCGTGGACGGCCGGGGTCCAGGGTCCCGCCGGCCTGCGCACCGTGTCGCCCACCCGGACCACGTGGTTAACGCCGCCGCCGGCCAGCACCTCTTCGCCGGGCACCGCCCCTCCTTGATCGCGTCCGGCCAGTGTGCCACGCGTCACGGAGCCGTCGCTCCCCATTTTTCACCGGGCAGACCGGATGCACGGGCGCCATGGACGCACCGCCCGGACTTCCCGTGGTGGACGACGCTCGAGATTTCGGGCGAAGGCGCTCAGGTCGCTCGCGCGATCATCGCCGTGCGCGGAAGGCCACGGCCGTCGTCGAGGTGATCGCCGTCACGAGCACGACCGTGAGCAGGACGCTGTTCAGCGGGTTCCGCCGCCGCGCCGGCGGCTCGAGGCTCTTGACGCGAGAACGGGCCGACCGGGTGGGGGCCGGGGTGGGCTCGGGCTTCGGCGAGGGGAGCACCCGGACCGGCACCACGGGCGGCGCCGCGGGCGGCACCACTGGCGGCGCGGCCGCGCGCACCTCGCGGGGCGGGCGGCGCGGGCACTCCCCCACCACGACCCCGCCCGAGCACACCCCGTCGTGGTAGACGGTCACCTGCGGCACCGTGACCTGGGGCTCCGCCCGCCTGCCGCGCGGCATCGAGATCGACACCCTGGGATCGGGCGAGCGCCGCACCGACACCCTCGGCACCTTCACCCGGGGGCCCACGGTGACGCCCCTGGGCGGGGCGGGCGGGCGCACGGACACCTTCGGCACCGGCCGGGGCGGCACCACCCGGCCGCCTCCCGGCACCGGACGGGGCCGCGCCACCCGGCCGGGTCCCGTCATCCGACGGGGCGGGGCCACGCGGCCGGTTTCCGGCGCCCCGGCGAGCGCCATCCGGCTGACCTCCCGCGCCCCGCCGGGCCACGGCTCGCGGTCGGCCGCGGGGCCCGCGGCGGCCGCCGCGATCAGGGCGGCGGCCAGCAGCAGCGGCGCGCGCCTGACGGCCACGGTCACAACCCCCCGGCGATCCGCGCGAACTCGTCCAGCGCCCCCTGGAACGCCTCCGACCCGACCGCCAGCGGCCCGGCGAACGCGTGCGAGATGTCCCAGGTCAGGTAGATGCCGAAGCCGAGCAGCGCCGCCGTGGCCACCAGCGGCAGCATCGCCAGCCCGCGCGGCCTGGCCCCGGCCAGGAACGGGAAGACGATGACCAGCGCGCCGGTGAGGATCGTCAGGAGCAGCAGCCCTTCGGGCGGCGTCGCGGCGGCGTCGGCGGTGCGTTGCGCGCGGGCCGTGGAGATGGCGCTGATGTGCTCCAGCACGGTCTCCTTGGCGTCCTCCTCGTCGCCGTCTCGGGTCTGGAGCTCGTTGACGCGGCCGCGCAGGTCGTCCATCCGCTCGGCGCCGAGCGGGTGCATCTTGCCCTCGGCCATGAGCGGCCACTCGTCCCGCATCACGAACGTGACATAGTCACGCAGCGACCTGCGCACCTCCTCGGGCGCCGAGCCGGGCAGGTCGGAGGCCGCCCAGTAGGCGTCGACCGCGGACTGGCTCTCGGCGTGGGTGTTGAGCCGGGCGGCGTCGGCGGTGGTCCACGGCACGATGATCGCGATGGCGAACACCAGCAGGAACATGGCCGACAACATCGCCCCCGCGTGCGCGGCGGACGGGCCGTTGGGGTCGCGGTCCTCGCCGGCTCTCTTCACCCGCCTGAACACCAGCGCGGTGAGCGCCACCGCGCCCACCGCCGCCAATATCGAGAGCGTGTACGCCACCATGAAGATCTCCCGGATCTCTTCGGATACGCAGTGTCACATTACTATCACACAGCGCAATGATGGCGTCAGGCCCCTGAAAGGTAAAGTCCCGGGCAAGCCCGCTCCCGCCCGCCCCGCGGCCGCCCCTGACCCGGAAGGCGGCCCGGGCCGCTTTCCCGCCTACGCGCGGGCCGCACGGCCACGCGCGGGAGCCGCCGGACCCGGCGCCGGGTCGGCGCGAACCTGCGCGGCATCGTGGCAGTTGCTCCACGGGGTCCGGCGGGCACCCGTCCCCCCTGCGCGCCCTGGGGGCCTGGCCGTCCCTCCGCGAACGGCCGTGAGGTCCTCCACCTGCGCCCCTCCCACGGGGGACGCCTCACATGTTCCGGTCCGGCGGGAGGGCGCGCGTCAGGGTTCGTCCCGGGGATCACCCGGGGTGTGCGGCCCCTCGAGCAGCCGCAGCAGCTCCAGCCAGCCGTGGAACGGCACGGCCCGGTCCGCGTCCTCACGGGTGACCAGCCCGTGGACGCCGTCCGCACCGTACTCCAGCTCCACGATGAACCGCATCACGCCTCCCGGCTCACCGCGAGCGTAAGAGACCCGCCCCGGGACGGCATCCTGGGGATAACCCCTGATTTTCGCGCGGCCTCTGGACAGGTAGACAGGCAACTCTTACTTGAGGCTCCGGCCGTCCCGCGCAACCGTGGGATTCCCCGGGAAGCGGAGGCCGCCATGGCTGAGCCGATCGCGACGTTCGTCGGGCGAGATCAGGAGCTCCGGCACCTGGCGGAGGAGTTCGGGCGCGCCCGTGCCGGGCAGCCGCGGCTGGTGGTGGTGGAGGGGCCGGCCGGGATCGGGAAGACGACGCTGATCCACCGGTTCCTGGAGCGGTCCGGGACGGCGAACGTGCTGTTCACCGATGGTGACGAGGGCGAGGTGCTGCTCCCGTACGGGACGCTGGTCAGGTTGTTCGGCGGGCCGGGCGGGCTGCCGCGGCGGCTGGCCGCGCTGGCGCCCGGGCTCGACGACCCCGCCGGGCTGCCGGACCCGCTGGCGGTCGGGGCGGCCCTGCTGGACGTGCTGAGCGAGCGGCAGCTCGGCGAGCCGCTCTGCCTGGTCGTCGACGACGTGCACTGGGCGGACGAGCCGACGTTGCGGGCGCTGACGTTCTGCCTGCGCCGGCTGCGCGTGGACCGGGTGCTGACGGTGCTCATGCTGCGGGACGCGGCCGCGCTGTCGGGTCCCGAAGGCCTGGTACGGCTCGTCGCCGCGCGCTCCACCCGGTTGCGGTTGCCGGGGTTGCGGGCACCCGAGGTGGAGGCCCTGGTCAGCGGCCTGGTCGGCGGCCCGGTGTCGCAGCGGGGGCTGGCGCGGCTGGTCGCGCACACCGAGGGGGTGCCGCTGCACCTGCGGGCGCTGCTGGAGGAGGTGCCCCCGGCGGCGCTGGACGACCTGGGGCAGCCGCTGCCGGCGCCGCGCTCGTACGCGCTGCTGGTGCTGGGCAAGGTGGCCAGGTGCGCGCCGCCGGTGCGGGAGCTGGTCAGCGCGGTGAGCGTGCTGGGCCTTTCGGCCCCGCTGCACCTGGCCGCCGGAGTGGCCGGGGTGGAGGAGCCGCTGCAGGCGCTGGAGCAGGCGGTGCGCGAGGGGGTGCTGCTGGAACGCTCCTCCACGCGCGGCACGGTGGCGGCGTTCCCGCATCCGCTGGTCCGCGCGGCCGTCTACCGCGACCTCGGCCCGGCGCGCCGCTCGGCGCTGCACGCGCGGGCGGCGCTGGTGGCCGAGGGCGAGCAGGCGCGGCTGCGGCACCGCATCGAGGCGGTGTCGGGCCCGAACCCGGAGCTGGCCGCCGAGCTGGCGGAGCTGGGCCGGGCACAGGTACGGCTCGGCGCGTTCGGCAGCGCGGCCGAGCACCTCAAGGCCGCGGCGGAGCTGTCGGGCGATCCCGACCCCCTGGCCGCCGAGGCGGTGGAGGCGCTGCTGCTGGACGGCCGGGTGGAGGAGGCGGCCCGGCTGACCGCGAGCCTGCCCCAGCGGGCGCACCCCGCGGTGCGCGGCTACGCGCTGGGGCACCTGGCCATGGTGCGCGGCGAGGTCGAGGAGGCCCGCGCGCACCTCGTCACCGCGTGGGAGCGCGCCGGGCCTCCCGAGTCGGGCCTGGCCGCGCGGGCGGCCCAGCAGCTCGCCATGCTCTGCCTGGTCAGGGCCGAGGGCAGGCAGGCCACGCGGTGGGCCGAGCGCGCCAGGAGCTCCCCCGGCTACCGCTTCAGCATCGACTACAACCGCTACATGCTGCTGACCGGTCTGGGCATCTCGGGCCAGATCGACGCCGCGCTGGCGGCCACCGCGGACCTGCCGCCGGCCGCGACCGCGTCGATCGCGGAGCTGGACGCGCTGCTCGGCCGCGGGCTGCTGCGCACGTGCAGCGACGACCTGGCGGGCGGGCTGGCCGACCTGTCGGGGGTGGTGACCGCCTGCGGGGAGCGCTCGGTGCCGTTCCGCATGTTGTCCATGGCGATGCTGGGGCAGGCCGAGTACCGGGCGGGCCGCTGGGACGACGCCCACCTGCACACCGCGACCGCGGCGTCCGTGGCCGACGACGCCGACCAGCGGTGGCTGGCGCCGGTCTGCCACGCGCTGGCCGCGCTGGTCCCGGCCGCCCGCGGCGACTGGCCGGCGGCGGAGTCGCACGTGGCGGCGGCCATGCCGGCCAGGGATTCGAGCATGGACGCGGTGGCCGCGCTCGCGCACGCGTGCAGCGCCGCCGCCCACCTGGCCGCCGCCAGGGGCGAGCACGGCCGTACGGTGGAGGCGCTGGAGCCGCTGCTGGCGGTGCGGGTGCACGACATCGTGTACGAGCCCGGCATCGTGCAGTGGCTCGACCTGCTCGTCGACGCCCTGGTGGCGCTGGGCGACCTGGAGCGGGCGGAGCTCCAGCTCGCCGGGATGGAGCGGCTGGCCGGGCGGCGGCGCAGGAGTTCGGCGCTGGCCGCGGCGGCCCGCTGCCGGGGCGGCCTGCACGCGGCCCGGCACGAGAACGACCTGGCCGACGCCGCGTTCACGGCCGGGCTGGCGCACTCGGGGGTGGCGGGGCTGCCGTTCGACGAGGCGCGGCTGCGGCTGGCGTACGGGCGGTTCCTGCGCAGGCTGGGCCGGCGCAAGCAGGCGCAGGCGCAGCTCGAGGTGGGCCTCGGGATGTTCGCGCGGCTGGGCGCGCGGCCGTACGTGGACCGGTGCGAGCGGGAGCTGAGCGCCTGCGGGCTGCCGCGCGCGGAGACCGGGTCCTCCCCGCTGATGCGGCTGACGCCGCAGGAGCAGGCGGTGGCGCGGCTGGTGGCGACCGGGATGACCAATAGGCAGGTCGCCAGGGAGCTGGTGCTGAGCGTGAAGACCATCGAATACCACCTGGGCAACGCCTTCGCCAAGCTCGGCGTCGCCTCGCGGGTGGCGCTCACCACCAAGATCCAGGCGCCGATGGACTGAGCCGCCGGCGTACGGCCGCCGTTCCGCTCCCGGCTGGACGGATTGCGACCGCTGACTAGCATCCCTCACCGTATGTCCAACCGATTGCTGATATTTCCGAAATCTGGGGACCATGGGGGCGTGAATCTCAACGGTCGTAAATTCGTGATGGTGAGCTCGACGGCGAGCGCGGTGAACCCCGGCAGCCCCACGGCGTTCGAGTACTGGGAGACGGACGGGGTGGTGTGGGGCAGCTACACCGGCGACACCGTGACCGAGGGACGCTTCGTCGGCACCCGCGACGGCGACCGGGTCTCCATCTCCTACGTGCACGCCCTGGTGGCCGGGGGCACGGCGGGCGGGAAGAGCAGCAGCCGCATCGAGACCGGGGACGACGGGCTGCTGCGCCTGGTGGAGGAGTTCACGTTCGAGGGGGACGACACGCCGCACGTCAGCGTGTGCGCCGAGGTCGCCTGACCCCGCCCGATCCGTCACATCCGCCTGTCAGCCGTCCTTGCGCAGGGCGGCCCGGCCCTCGGCGGCGCCGACGAAGCGCATCTTGCCGAGCGGCACGTCGCCCTGCGCCTCCTGGGCGGGCCGCCGCTGGGGACGGGCCTGGTCGCGGTCGCTGGGCAGCACGTACGGCCGCCTGAGCACCTCGTCCAGGATGAACACCGTCTCCGTCGCCTTGACCGCCGGGATGTTGGCCAGCCGGTCGGTCACCATGGTGTGCACCGCGGCCACGTCGGACACGCGTACCTGGATCATCGCGTCGTGCTGGCCGGTGGTGATCGCGCAGTACTCCACCTCCGGCATCCTGGCCAGCTCGGCCCTGAACTGCTTCCACATCTGCTGGCGCACGGTCACGAAGATCAGCGCCGTGATGCCGAGCCCGGTCCTGACGTGGTCGATCTCGGCGGTGAACCGCTTGATCGCGCCGTCCGCGCGCAGCGCCTCGAACCGGGTGTAGGCGTTGGCCCGGGAGATGCCCACCCGCTCGGCCAGCGCGGCGACCGAGATCCTGCCGTTCTCGCGCAGGACCTCGAGGATCTTCATGTGGATGTCGTCCAGCTCGAGACCGATACCGATCCGTCCAGCCTGACCGCCGCCGCCGACACCATTCCTGGAAATATCACTCATCATTACCTCATCGACCTTTATATACGTCTCGCCGACCGCACAGGACCTGGACGTTCTGCCGGACAATCCTCGACATCCTTCTGCTGAACGTCCAATCTTGGAGGACCAACATGGCGACCCGCTCGCAGACGGCGGCTGTACTGCTCGCCGGTGCACTCGCCCTCGCCGCCTGCGGAAGCGGCGGCGGCACCTCCCCGGCCCCCGGCGCTTCCGGGGCCTCCGGGGGCAAGACCCTCGTCATCGACACGTCCTTCGACCTCAAGACGGCCGACCCCGGCCGCACCTACGAGCCGACGGGCCTCATCGTCGGCAAGGCGCTCTACGAGACGCTGCTGACCTTCGACGGCGCCGACGTGACCAAGCCGGTGCCGGCGCTGGCCGAGTCGTACGAGCTGTCCGAGGACGGCAAGACGCTGACGCTCAAGCTGAAGCAGGGCGCCACCTTCGCCGACGGCTCGCCGGTGACCGCCGACGACGTGGTCTTCTCGCTGACGCGCGTGCGTGACATGAAGGGTACGCCGTCGTTCCTGCTGGACGGTGTCGAGGTGGCCAAGACCGACGACACGACGATCACGCTGACGTCGAAGGCCCCCAACCCGGCCCTGCCGTACATCCTGCCGAACCCGGCCCTCGGCATCATCAACAGCAAGCTCGCCAAGCAGAACGGCGCCACCACGGACCCGCAGGACAAGGCCGAGCAGTACCTGAACGCCAACTCGGCCGGCTCGGGCCCGTACCAGATCGAGTCGTTCAACGTGAGCAGCCAGGTCACGCTCAAGGCGAACCCGAAGTACTACGGGACCAAGCCCGCCTACGACAAGATCGTCCTGCGCAACGTCGAGGCCGCCACCCAGAAGCTGAACGTCCAGCGCGGCGACAGCCAGGTGGCGCTCAACCTGTCGGGTGACCAGGTCACCGGCATGCCCGCGACCCTGCAGGTCAAGAAGACCGCCTCGGCGAACGTCATCTTCCTGCTGGCCAACCAGGACTCCGCGATCAGCAAGACCACGACGAACGCCAAGTTCGTCGAGGCGGTGCGCAAGGGCGTGGACTACACGGGGCTGCTGGAGCTGGCCGGCGAGGGCTCCACGCAGGCGCCGGGCGTCATCCCGTCGCAGCTGCTCGGCGCGCTGCCCGCCGACCAGGGGGCCAAGCGGGACGTCGAGGGCGCCAAGGCCGCGCTGGCCGCCAGCGGCCTGTCGAACCCGACCGTCAAGCTGGAGTACCCGAGCGAGCTGACCGTGAACGGCCTGTCGTTCCAGCCGCTGGCCGAGCGCGTCCAGGCCAACCTCAAGGAGGTCGGCATCACGGTGGACCTGCAGCCCGCGCCGGTCACCACGGCCCTGGACAACTACCGCAACGGCAAGGAGGAGATGGGCCTGTGGTACTGGGGCCCCGACTACCCCGACCCCAGCGACTACCTGGCCTTCCTCCCGGGCAAGACGGTGGGCCTGCGGGCCGGCTGGAAGGAGGGCGCGGCCAAGGAGATCGAGGCCGCGGGCGAGAAGGCCGCGGCGGCGATCGGTGACGACGCCCGTACGGCCGCCTACGTCGACGTCCAGACCAAGCTCAACGCGTCCGGGCCGTTCATCCCGCTGATCCAGCCGGGCCAGAACATCGTGACGGCCGCGTCGGTGACCGGGCTGGAGTACCACCCGGTGTGGACGGTGGACGTCGCCGACCTCGGCGTGAAGTAGGGATTCCCAGGTGTCCGAATCCCCGGATCCGGCGGGCACGCCGCCCGCCGGCCCGGCACCCGCGCGGGCGCGGCGGCCGCGGGCGCATCCGCTGGCGCGGTTCCTGGTGCGCCGCATCCTGCTGGCCGTGCTGATGGCCTGGGGCATCACCCTGGTGACGTTCGTCCTGACGAACCTCGTGCCGGGCGACCCCGTGGCCGCCAACCTCGGCCAGCGCGCCCTGGGCGACCCGGCCATCGTGGCGCAGTGGCGGGCCGAGCACGGCCTGGACAAGCCGCTGTGGCAGCAGTACCTCATCCACCTGCAGGGCCTGGTCCAGGGTGACCTGGGCACGAGCCAGCAGAGCCACCGCCCCGTCAGCCAGGACCTGGCCGAGTTCGTCCCGGCGACGCTGGAACTGGCGGGCGCGGCGATCCTCGTCTCGCTCGTGCTGGGCGTGGCGTTCGGGGTCGTGGCGGCGCTGCGCCGGGACCGGCTGGCAGACCACGCGCTGCGGGTGCTGAGCCTCATCGGCATCTCCGTGCCGACGTTCTGGCTGGCGCTGGTGGCGTTCTACATCTTCTTCTACCGGCTGCAGCTCACCCCGGGCAGCGGCCGGGTGGACGCGGCGCTCGGCTCGGCCCCGCCCGTGACGGGGCTGCAGACGATCGACGCGCTGCTGGCCGGGCGGTGGGACATCTTCTCCTCCGCGGTCGGCCACCTGATCACGCCCGCCCTGGTGCTGGCGCTCTACACGATCGGGCTGCTCACCCGCTTCACCCGCTCGGCGGTGCTGGAGGTGCTGGGGCAGGACTACGTGCGCGCCGCCAGGGCCAAGGGCCTGCCGGGCCGGACGATCCTCTTCCGGTACGTCCTGCGCTCCGCCCTGGTGCCCATCATCACCGTGGCGGGCCTGGCCTTCGGCAGCCTGCTGTCCGGCACCGTGCTGGTCGAGGCCATCTTCGCCTGGCCCGGCGTCGGCCAGTACGCCTACAAGAGCGCCACCACCCTCGACCTGCCCGCCGTCATGGGCGTCGGCCTGGTCGTGGGCGTCGTCTACCTGGTCATCAACCTGATCGTGGACGTCCTGTACGGCGTCATCGATCCCCGAGTGAGGCTGCAATGAGACGGCGGGACCCCCTCGCCCGCAAGGGGCTGCTGCGGCGGCTGCCCGAGGCGTGGCGGCAGCCGCTGGCGATCGTCGGCGGCGTGCTGGCCGTGGCCTGGCTCGTCATCGCGCTGGCCGCGCCCCTGCTGGCGCCGCACGACCCGCTCGCCCAGGAGCTGCCGCGGCTGGCGCCCCCCGGGCCCGGCCACTGGTTCGGCACCGACCAGCTCGGCCGCGACATCCTCAGCCGGGTGATGTACGGGGCGCGCGTGTCGATCCCGCTGACGCTGCTGCTGGTGGCGCTGTCGGTGCTGATCGGCGGGCTGCTCGGCGCGTGCGCCGGCTACTTCGGCCGGTGGGTCGACGAGACGATCATGCGGGTGGCGGACCTGGTGTTCGCGTTCCCGACCGTGATCCTGGCCATGGTGGTGGCCGCGGCGCTGGGCGCGAGCCTGACGAACGCGGTGCTGGCCGTGCTGGTCGTCGCCTGGCCCGCCTACGCCCGGGTGACGCGCGGGCTCGTGCTGGGGGTGCGGGAGCGGGAGTTCGTGCTGAGCGGGCGGCTGCTGGGCTTCTCGGTGTGGCGCTCGCTGCGGGTGGACGTGCTCCCGAACGTGACGGGCCCCGTCCTGGTGCTGGCCACCCTGGACATCGGCACCGCGCTGCTGCTGCTGTCCGGGCTGTCGTTCCTGGGCCTGGGCGCCAAGCCGCCCTCCCCCGAGTGGGGCGCGATGGTGGCCTCCGGCGTGGAGGTGTTCGACAGCTGGTGGGTGGCGACGTTCCCGGGGCTGGCGATCCTGACGGTGGTGCTGGCGTTCAACTTCCTCGGTGACACCCTGCGGGACGCCCTCGACCCCCGTACCGCTCGCGCGATCAAGGAGCGTGCGCTGTGACGCTGGACATCCGCGATCTGAAGGTGTCGATCGGCGGCAAGGAGATCCTGCGCGGCGTCGACCTGCGGCTGGCGGCCGGCCGCGTGCACGGGCTGGCCGGGGAGAGCGGGTCGGGCAAGACGATGACCGGCCTGGCCACGCTGGGCCTGCTGCCGCACGGCGCGCGCGTGTCGGGGACGATCGCGCTCGGCGAGCGCGACCTGCTGGCCCTGCCGCCCAAGGAGCTGAACCGGGTGCGCGGCGGCGAGGTCGCCATGGTCTTCCAGGACCCGGCGACCAGCCTGCACCCGATGCTGACCATCGGCAAGCAGCTCACCGAGCACATGCGCCACCACCTCCGCCTGGGCAGGGCCGAGGCGCGGGCACGGGCGGTGGAACTGCTCGGCAAGGTCCGCATCCCGGGGCCGGAGGAGGCGTACGGGCGCTTCCCGCACCAGTTCTCCGGCGGGATGCGGCAGCGCGTCGCGATCGCCATCGCGCTGGCCTGCTCGCCCAAGGTGCTGATCGCGGACGAGCCGACCACCGCCCTGGACGTGACCGTGCAGGCGGGCGTGCTGCGGCTGCTGCGCGGGCTCTGCGACGAGCTGGGGCTGGCCGTGCTGCTGGTCACGCACGACCTCGGGGTCATGTCGGCGGTGGCGGACGAGGTCAGCGTGATGAAGGACGGCCTCGTCGTGGAGTCGGGGCCGCGCGGCCGGGTGCTGCGCGAGCCGGCGCACGCCTACACGAGATCGCTGCTGGACTCGCTACCCGAAGCGGAGACGTCATGAGCCTGCTGACCATCGACGACCTGGTCGTCGAGCACCGCTCCCCCGGCCGTCCCGTGGTGCGGGCGGTCGCGGGGGCCAGCCTGGCGGTCGGCCCGGGCGAGGTCGTGGGGCTGGTCGGCGAGTCCGGGTGCGGCAAGTCGACGCTGGCCCGCGCGGTCTGCGGGCTGAACCCGATCAGCGCGGGCTCGATCGCGTTCGACGGGCAGCCGGTCACGCCGCTCGGGCTGCGGCGCAGGAAGCTGACCGGGATCCAGATGGTGTTCCAGGACCCGTACGCGTCGCTGAACCCCCGCCGGCGGGTGGGCGACCAGATCGCCGACGGGCTGCGCACCGCGCGGGACACCGCCACCTCCCCCGCCGACCTGCTGGAACGCGTCGGGCTGCCGCGCGACTTCGCGGGGCGGCACCCGCACGAGTTCTCCGGCGGGCAGCGGCAGCGCATCGCCATCGCCAGGGCGCTGGCCGCACGGCCGCGGCTGCTGATCGGCGACGAGCCGATCTCGGCGCTGGACGCCTCCGCGCAGTCGCAGGTGGCCAGGCTGATGCGGGACCTGGCGGTGGAGTCGGGCGCGGGCCTGCTGTTCATCAGCCACGACCTGTCCGTGGTGCGGCTGATCGCGGACCGGATCGCGGTCATGTACCTGGGCAAGATCGTCGAGGTGGGCGACACGGCCAAGGTGTGGGCCGATCCGCGGCACCCGTACACGAAGGCGCTGCTGGGGGCCATTCCCAAGCCGGACGGGCTGGGCGTGCTGCCGGCGGAGCTGCCCGGGGACGTGCCGGATCCGGCGAACCCGCCGGGCGGGTGCCGGTTCAACCCGCGCTGCCCACTGGTGATGGACGTGTGCCGCGAGAAGGAGCCGGACTTCGGGCCGGTCGCCTGCTGGCTGCACGAGCCGAAGTGAGCCCGCGGCCGTACGACGGGGCCGCGCCGCGGGAGCCCGCGGCCCGGGACGAGCGGCCCGCGGCCCTGGAGGACCTGGCGCCGCGGGCCACCCTCACGGTGGGGGACGCCCTCACGGTGCCGGACGGCCTGGCCGCCGGGCGGTTGGCGGCCGTGCGGGAGGCGATGGCCGACGCCGGGGTGGACGCGATCGTGCTGCGGCCCTCGCCCGACTACCGGTTCCTGGGCGGGGGCACGGGAGAAGGCGGTGGGGGCGCCTTCCTCGTGGTGACGGCCGACGCGCTGGCCGAGACCGCCGATCCGGCCGGGGTGGTGCCCGAGGGGGCGCGGCGGGTCGGGGTGGATCCGGAGATGCGGGTGCGGGAGCTGTTCGGGCTGGCGATCGAGGCCGAGCTCGTGCCCGCCTCCTCCGTGCTGGCGCCGCTGCGGCTGCGCAAGGAGCCGTACGAGGTCGAGGCCGTCGCACGGGCGGCCGCCGCCGCGGAAGGGGTGCTGGGGCAGGCGCGGGAGCTGGCCTGGTTCGGGGCGACCGAGCGGGCGATGGCCCACCGGCTGCGGCTGCTGCTGGTGGAGTCGGGCTGCGAGGACGTGGTGGCGCTGCGGGTGGCGGCGGGCGAGCACACGGCCCGGCCCGCGCACGTGCCCGGCGAGCGGGTGATCAACCCCGGCGACGCGGTGACGGTGTCGGTGTGCGGGCGGTGGGGCGGCTACTGCGCCGAGTCGGCCAGGGTGTTCGTCGTGGCCGAGCCGCCGGAGGACTTCGAGGCGATGTACTCGGTGGTGCTGGCGGCGCACCGGGCGGGGCTGGCCGCGATGCGCCCCGCCGCGCCGGTGGCCGAGGTGGCCAGGGTGATCGGCGAGGTGATCGACGGCAGCGGGTACGGGCGGTTCGCGGCGGCGCACGTCGGCCGGGGTGTCGGGCTGGGGCCCGACGAGGGGCCGCGTACCGGCGAGGACACCGTGCTGGCGGCCGGGATGACGTTCTGCCTGGAGCCGGCCATCTACGTGCCCGACCTGTTCGGCGCCCGGGTGGCGGACGTGGTGGCCTGCGCGGAGCCCGGCCCTGAGATAGGTGCGGAAATGGGTGCGGAGACGGGTGCGGTGGTTCTGGGGTCCAGCCCGCACACCCTGCACGTCCTCGACCGCTGACCTGGGAGGGGGCACACGGTCGCCTCCCCGCTCGGCTGGAGCGCCGTCGTGATCGGGGTCGTGGTGCTCGTCCGGCTGGTGTGGCTGCTGCCGGCGGCGCGCCGGCTCGACGCCTGGAGCCTGCGCTGAGCGCCTCCGGCGGCATGGTCGCCGTCCTCGCGGCCGCCTTCCGTGAGTAACGGTGTGTGATGGTTCGCGGCAAAGGGTAGTCAACCAACATGCTGCGCATCGGCACATGGAGGTCTGCCGAGTCGGTCGATGTCGTCGCCTGCGGCTGGCACGACAGCGGCCCTGGAGCCCTCGCGACGGGCATCAAGCTCATCTACGGGACGGGCGGCCGGGTGCCGGAGCTCCCCGGGCTGCGCGTCGGCGCCCGGCCCGCACAGGGCGCCGAGGAGATCGCCGAGCTGCTGTGCCAGGGGCTGGACGTGGTGCTCACCGCTCCCGGCTGCTGCCCGGCCGCGCCCGTGGTGGCGGCGGGGATGTGGCACTACGGCTGGACGCGGGGCGACGTCGGGGCGCTGGCGGGGGCGACCGTGGCGGGGCTGGCGATGGCGGCGCAGGCGGGCCCGTGCTCGGTGGAGATCTGGCGCGACGGCCGCAGCTCGCTCGACGGCCACGTGACCGCCGCGGCCGTGCGCGCGCGCCTGGCGGCCCGCTTCCCGGGTGGCCGCTACCGCACGCCGGAGGTCACGGTGCCGCTGGAGTCCGTACGCCTGAGCCAGGAGGCGCCCAGCCGGATCCGCATCGCCCTGCGCGCCGGATCCCGCTGAGCCCGTACGCGCCGCCGCCCGCCGGGCGCGTACGGGTAACAATCTCCCCCGCCGGCGGTGAGGCGATGCTACGAAAGACCGCCGCCCTCTTGGTGGTCCCGGACGAATCCCGGCGACCGGCGATGGCATACCGTCGCCATGGGATGTCCGTGAGGGGAAGGGTTGGCACGTTGATCGAGGTCAGGGAGCTCCACGAGCTGGCGGAGCTCGAGCGGGTCTACGCGCTGTTCGACGGCATCTGGCACTTCGGCGCCGGCGACCCGCCCATCACCCTGGAGCTGATGCGGGCGCTCGCGCACGCGGGAGGCTACGTGGCCGGCGCCTTCGACGGGGAGCGCATGGTGGGCGCCTCGGCCGGCTTCCTGGCGACCGGGGGCGCCCTGCACTCGCACGTCACCGGCACACTGGCCGGCCGCGGCATCGGGTTCCAGCTCAAGCAGCACCAGCGCCGCTGGGCCCTCGCGCGCGGGCTGGAGCGGATCACCTGGACCTACGACCCCCTGGTCCGCCGCAACGCCCACTTCAACCTGGCCAAGCTGGGCGCCCGCCCGCTGGAATACCTGCCGTGCTTCTACGGCGTCATGGAGGACGCGATCAACCAGGGCGACGAGTCCGACCGGGTGCTCGCCTCCTGGCCGCTGACCGCGCCGCACGTGGAGGCGCTGGCACGGCGGGAGCCGCGCGTCGCGCCGGTCCCCGATGACGCGGTGGTGGCGCTGGCCGACGAGGGCGGGCGGCCGGTGACGGTCCCCGGGGCGGCGGACGCCGGGACCGTGCTGGTCGCGGTGCCGGCCGACATCGAGGCGCTGCGCCGCGCCGACCCGGGGACGGGCAAGGCGTGGCGGCACGCCGTACGTGATGTGCTGGGCGGTTTGATGGCGGAGGGCCGCCGGGTCACGGGGTTCTCCGGGAAGTCGTACTACGTAGTGGAGAAGATGTGAAGATCACTGGAGTTGAGCTGCGCCGGATCGCGATGCCGCTCGTGGCGCCGTTCCGCACCTCGTTCGGCACCGAGACGTCCCGCGACGTGCTGCTGGTCAGGGTCGTGACGCCGGACGCCGAGGGCTGGGGCGAGTGCGTGGCCATGTCCGAGCCGCTCTACTCCTCCGAGTACGTCGAGGGCGCCGCCGAGGTGATCCGGCGTTTCCTGCTGCCCGCGCTGCCGGCGAACCTCGACGTGCACGACGTCGGCCGGGCACTGGAGCCGATCAAGGGCCACCGCATGGCCAAGGCCGCGCTGGAGACGGCGGTGCTGGACGCGCAGCTCAGGGCGGCGGGCGAGTCGTTCGGCCGCTTCCTCGGCGCCGCCCGGCCACGGGTGCCGTGCGGGGTGTCGGTCGGCATCATGGACTCGGTCCCGCAGCTCCTGGACGCCGTGGGGGGCTACCTGGAGGAGGGGTACGTCCGCATCAAGCTGAAGATCGAGCCCGGCTGGGACGTCGAGCCGGTGCGGGCCGTGCGCGAGCGGTTCGGCGACGACGTGCTGCTCCAGGTGGACGCGAACGCCGCCTACTCGCTGACCGACGCCCGCCGCCTGGCCCGGCTGGACGCGTTCGACCTGCTGCTGATCGAGCAGCCGCTGGCCAACGACGACCTGGTCCAGCACGCCAAGCTGGCCACGCGGCTGAAGACGCCGATCTGCCTGGACGAGTCGATCGAGTCGGCCGAGCACGCCGCCGCGGCGATCGCGCTCGGCTCCTGCTCGATCGTCAACATCAAGCCGGGCCGGATCGGCGGCTACCTGGAGGCCCGCCGCATCCACGACCTGTGCCGGGCGAACGGGATCGCGGTGTGGTGCGGCGGCATGCTGGAGACGGGCCTCGGCCGGGCGGCGAACGTGGCGCTGGCCGCCCTGCCGGGCTTCACGCTGCCCGGCGACACCTCCGGGTCGCGGCGCTACTACGCGACCGACATCACCGAGCCGTTCGAGCTGGTGGACGGGCACCTGGAGGTGCCGGCCGGGCCTGGCCTGGGGGTCGAGCCGATCCCGTCCGTGCTCGACGAGGTGACGACCTCGACGGAGTGGATCACCCTCTGAGCCTGGGCACCGCGGCCAGCAGGGCGCGGGTGTAGTCGTGCGCGGGCTCGCCGACGACCTGCTCGGTGGGCCCGACCTCGACCAGCCGGCCGTGGTGCATGACGGCCACCACGTCGGCGACATACCTGACCACGGCCAGGTTGTGCGAGATGAACAGCATCGCCAGCCCCAGCTCGTCGCGCAGCCCGCGCACCAGGTTGAGCACCGCGCCCTGCACGGACACGTCGAGCGAGCTGGTGATCTCGTCGGCGACCAGCAGCCCGGGGTCGCCGCCGAGGGCGCGGGCGATCGCGACGCGCTGGCGCTGCCCGCCCGACAGCTCGCGCGGGTAGCGGCCGGCCAGCTCGGCGGGCAGCCGGACGAGGCCGAGCAGCCGCTCCACCTCGCCGGCGCCGGCGCCCTCCGCGATGGTCTGGGCGACGGTCATGCGGGGGTCGAGCGAGGCGTACGGGTCCTGGAACACCATCTGCACGCGGCGGGCGCCCTCCACGGTGCCGGTGTGGGGGACGAGCCCGCACACCGCCCGGGCCAGCGACGACTTGCCGGACCCCGACTCCCCGACGAGCCCGACGACGCTGCCGTCGGGGATCTCCAGGGTGACGTCGTCCACGGCGGTGAAGGCGCCGAAGCGCACGCTCAGGTTCTTGATGATCATTTGACCTCCCAGCAGGCGACCCGCTGGGCGGGGCCGTGGGCGACGAGTTCGGGGCGCTCGTCCCGGCACCGGTCGGTGGCCAGGGCGCAGCGGGGGGCGAAGGCGCAGCCGGGGCCGACCTGCGCGGGCGCCGGCTGGGTGCCGGGGATGCCGGCCAGCGGCAGGGAGCGGTCGGTGTCGAGGTCGGGCAGGGAGGCGATCAGCGCCTTCGTGTACGGGTGCGCGGCCCCGGCGGCGAGCCGGTCGGTGGGCAGCTCCTCCACCACGCGCCCGGCGTACATGACCACGACCCGGTCGCACAGCTCCCCCACGACGGCGATGTCGTGCGAGATGAACAGGCTCGCCGCGCCCGTCTCCTCGACCACCTCGCGCAGCAGCCGCAGGATCTGCCGCTGCACGGTCACGTCCAGGGCCGTGGTGGGCTCGTCGGCGACGATCAGGCGCGGCGTGCCCATGAGGCCCATCGCGATCACGGCGCGCTGCCGCATGCCGCCGGACAGCTCGTGCGGGTGCTGCGCGGCCCGTTTCCCGGGCTCCGGCAGGTGGACGTGGCCGAGCCGGTCCACGGCGCGGCGGCGGGCCTCGGCGCGGCTCGCGCCCTGGTGCACGATGGCCACCTCGGCGAGCTGCCCGCCCACCTTGAGCGCCGGGTTGAGCGCGGCCAGCGGGTCCTGGAACACCATGGCGAGCGCGGTGCCGAGCTCGCGGTCCGACAGCGTGGCCACGTCCCTGCCGCCCAGGCGGAGCGCCGCGTACGTGACGGCACCCGGATAGGGCACGAGCCCGCCGATGGCGCCGGCGGTCAGGCTCTTGCCGCTGCCGGACTCGCCCACCAGCCCGACGATCTCGCCGGGCGCCACGGTGAGCGACAGCTCCCGCACCGGGGTGACGCCGCCGGGGAACGTGACGCTCAGGTCCCGCACCTCCAGCACCGCGTCCGGGTCGGGGGCCTCCCCCGCGACGGGCCCGGCCCGCCGCCCACGCTCGCTTCCCGGTACGGGAGCCCGCGCGGCGGCCCTGGCCAGGGCGTCGCCCAGCAGGTTGAAGCCGATGCCGGCGAGCGCGATGGCGGCGGCGGGACCGAGCACCGCCTCGGGCGTGACGTAGATGCGCGGGAACCCGTCGAACAGCACCCGCCCCCAGTCGAAGTCCGGCGGCTGCACCCCGAGCCCCAGGAACGACATCCCGGCCAGGCCGAGCAGCGCGCCGCCGAGCGCCTGGGTGAGGTTGAGGATGAGCGGCTCGGCGATGTTGGGCAGCACGTGCCTGGTCAGGATGCGGCGGCGGGGCACGCCGAGCATGCGGGCGGCGGCGACGTAGTCGGCCCCCGCGACGGTGGCGGCCAGCGTCTGGGTGAGGCGGGCGAAGCCGGGCGCGATCGCCGCCCCGATGCCGAGCACCGCGCCACGCGCGCCGAGCCCGGCGACGACCGCCGTGAACATGGCCAGCAGCAGCCCGGGGAAGGCCACCAGGGCGTTGACCGTGCCGGTGGCCAGCCGGGCGGCGCGCCTGGGCAGCACCGAGGGCAGCGTGCCCAGCACGACGCCGGCGACGGCGCCGATGAGCGTGGCCGCCAGGGCCAGCAGCAGCGAGTAACGGCCCGCCACCAGGACCCTGGCCAGCAGGTCACGGCCCAGGTTGTCGGTGCCGAGCGGGTGCTCGGGCGAGGCGCCCTGGAGGATGGCGGCGGCGTCGATGCGCTCGGCGTCCGCGCCCCAGAAGATCGGCCCCACCACGGCCAGGACCGCCATGGCCACCACGATGACGGCCCCGGCCACCCCGGGCGCGTTCCTGCGCAACCGGCCGCGCCCCCCGGGCCCGTTCGCGCGCGGGCGGCCCGTGGTCCGCACCCTGTTTCCGAGCAGGGTCATCAGGCCTCCTTGATCGCGGACGTCGGGTCGAGGGCGCCCAGCGTCAGGTCGACGGCCAGGTTCACCACCAGCACGATCGCCCCGTAGACCAGGATCACGCCCTGGGCCACCGGATAGTCCTTCTGGGTGATCGACTCGACGATCTTCAGTCCGAGTCCCGGCCAGGCGAAGACGTACTCGACCAGCACCCCGCCGGCGATGAGCGAGCTCAGCAGCAGCCCGCCGACGGTCAGGGTGGCCGTCAGCGTGTTGGGCAGCACGTGCCGCAGGTGCAGCCGGGCGGCGGGCAGGCGCTTGGCCCGGGCCAGCCGGACGTAGTCCTTGCCCAGCTCGCGCAGCGTCTCGACGCGCGAGATGCGGGCGATCATGGCGGCCGGGCCGGCCGCGAGGGCGAGCACGGGCAGCACGTACGTCACCGCCCCCGCCTTGCCCGCGGGCGGGAACCAGCCGAGCCCGATGGCGAAGACGGCCACGAGCCCGATGGCGTACAGGAACTCGGGCACGGCCACGGCGGTGCCGGTCGTGGCGCTGAAGGTGAGCTCGGTGCCGCGGTTGCGGCCGTTCTCGGTGCGCACGGCCGCCCACATGCCCAGGGGGACGGCCACCAGCAGGGACAGGGCCGTGGCGAGCAGGGCGAGCGTCAGGGTGTTCGGCAGGCGGGTCAGGATGACCTCCCCGACGGGCTCCCCGGTCAGGAACGAGGTCCCGAAATTTCCGGATATGACGTTGGTGGCGTACGTGACGAGCTGCTCCGGCAGCGGCCGGTCGAGGCCGAGCGCCGTCCGGCGCGCCTCGACCAGCTCCACGGGCGCGGCGGGCCCCAGAGCGGCACGCACCGGGTCGCCCGGGATGAGGTGGATCATCGCGAACGAGACCGCCATGAGCACGGCCAGCGACACCACGAACCGCAGCACCCGCCGCACCACCCGCCGCACGCCTGCACGGCCTGCCATTCAGCCTCCCTGCGCGAGGCGGATCGAGGTGGGCGCGAACAGCCCGGCGACCATCTGGTACGTGGCCCCCTTGGCGGCCTGCACCACCGTCGTCTCGACCACCGGCACCAGGTCCGCGCTCTCGAACAGCGCCGACTCGGCCGCCAGCCATTGCGCGCAGCCCTCGGCGGCCGGCTTCAGCGTGGCCTCGGCGACAAGGGAGTCGTACTTCTTGTTGGCCAGGTGCGCGAAGTTGGCGCCCTTGGGCGCGGCCGGGCCGGACAGGAAGCCGACGAGCTGGCTGGGCAGCGTGACGCCGATGGGCAGCCAGACGACGTCCCAGTCCTGGGTGGCGTTCAGCGACTCCGACAGCTTGGTGTCGATGGCGCCGTTCAGCTTCACCTCCGCGCCGGCCTTCTTCCAGGCGGCGGCCAGGTACTCGGCGGCGGCCTGCGTGCCGGCGCCCCGGGTGGTCGCGTACAGGAGGCGCAGGGTCAGCCGCTTGCCGTCCTTGACCCGCACGCCGTCGGGACCCGCCTGCCAGCCCGCCGCGTCGAGCGCCGCGGCGGCGGCCGCCGGGTCGTGGGCGGGCACGTGCCCGGTGACGGTGTCGCCCTGGCAGGGGCGCGGGTGCAGGACGAGGCCCGTGGGGGGCTTGCCGGTGCCGCTGGAGGCGATCCCGGCCAGCTCCTTCAGGTCGATGGCCTGGGTGAGCGCCTTGCGCACGACGGGGTCGCGGGTGGGCCGGTCGTCGCCCTGGTGGTAGAAGAACTGGCCGTTGGCGACCGGGATGACCTCCTTGGTGAGCCCGGGGGCGGCCTCCAGGCGGCTGCGGTCGGGGCCGTAGATGGTGGCGCCGTGGATGGTGCCGGAGACGAGGAGGTTGGCGGCGGTCTGCTCGTTCGGCACGACCTTCAGCACCACGGTCTCCGGCACGTCCTTGGCGGTGCCGCCGGACGGGCCCCAGGTGTACTCCCTGCGGACCTTGAACGTGTAGTGGTCGCCCGGCGCCGCCTCCGTGAGCCTGTAGGGGCCGCTGCCGGAGGTGCCGCGGGCCAGCAGCGAGCGGTCCTTGACGCCCTTGCCGCACACGACGTAGATCATGCGGGCGCTGTCCAGGATGAAGCTGAACGGGTTCGGCATGGACAGCGTCACCGTGCCGGCCGCGTCGTCGGCCGCGGCCTTCATGCCGGTGGGCACCAGCACGCCGTAGATGGGCGACTTGGTCGCCGGGTCGGCGATGTGGTTGACGCTGGCGGCCACGTCGGAGGGCGTGACCGGCGCGCCGTCGGAGCAGGTGGCGCCCTTGCGCAGGTTGAAGGTGACCTTGTCGGGCTCGACCGTCCACTTCTCCGCCAGGCCTGGCACGATCTTGCCGTCGGCCGTGACGCCGACCAGGGTGTCGTAGGCCAGCGAGAGCGTGGTGAGGGTGACGTTCAGGACACCCGTGGCGGGGTCGAGCACGCCCGGGTCGGAGGGGAGCGCGTAGGTGAACGTGCCGCCCCCGGCCGGCTCGCCACCTCCTCCCGTTCCTCCGCAGGCGGCCGCGAGCAGGGCGAGTGCGGTGAGCGCCGCGGCTTGTGGTGTTCTCATGGGTACTCCAGACGAGCGTGGGGGGAGAGCACCACCTTCGCCGCTGTCAGGTGCCGCTTCTTCGTGGCCGATCACGAAAAAGCCGGGCCGCCTCGTCCTACCGGCCGAAGATCCGCATCTGCAGCATGACGGTGAGCCGGGCGTCGGGGTCCGCCAGGTCCAGGCCGCTGATCTCGACCAGGCGCTTGAGCCGGTAGCGGAAGGTGTTGGCGTGCACGTGCACGCGGGCGGCGGCCAGGTTGACGTCCCCGAACGCGTCCAGGTACGCCCCCAGCGTGGCGGCCAGCTCCGTCCCGTGCTCGGCGTCGTGGTCGAGCAGCCGCTGGTAGGGCCCGGTGGGCGCCTGCTCCTCGGCCGCGGCCACGTCGGCGACCTGGAGCAGGAGCGACTCGAAGTGCACCTCGGCGTAGCCGGCGGCCTGCCCGGCGGTGCCCCGGGTGCGCAGCACGCGCAGGGCCCGGTCGGCGTCGGCCCGGGACCTGGCCACCTGGGCGAGGCTGAGCGCGAGGCGGCCGACGCCGATGTTGGCGGCGTGCCGGGGCCCGACCCTGGCCAGGAAGCTCTCGGCCACCCGTACGGCCCGCGCCTCCTCGTCGCCGCCGGCGGCCAGCGGCAGCACCGCGTACGCGACTGAGCCGACCAGCGCCGCCGCGGCCTTCGGGTGGATGGCGCCGACGTGCAGCGCGAGCGCGTCGCAGAAGCGCTGCCGGTCGTTCTCGCCCTGGGCCGGGTCGGCGGGCACGCCGGCGAGCTGGGCGGCCAGCACGCACAGGCGGGTGGTCGCGATGCCGAGCCGGCCCGCCGCCTCGGCCGCGTCCGCGCCCCCGGCCAGCACCGTGGACAGCAGGTCGGCGCGCAGCCGCCGCTGGGTGTCGGCCCCGGCCCGCTCGCGCAGGAGCTGCAGCGCCACGATCTTGGCCGCGTCGGCGAGCGCGCGCTGCCGCTGCGGGCTGAGCGGCTCGCGCACGACCGCCCAGATGGAGCCGAGGATCTCGTCGCCGACCCGCACCGCCATGGCGGCCCGGTTGACGATGGTCTCGTCGTCGAGCTCGATGTGGATCGGCCCGTGGCTCTGGTAGAGCCGCTTGAAGACGCCCTGCTCCTCGAGCTGGCGCAGGTAGCGCTCGGGCACCTGGCGGCCGAGCACGGTCTCCACGCGGCCCGGGTCGGTCTCGTCCTGCCGCCCCGAGAAGGCCAGGACCCGCGAGGACCTGTCCTCGATCGTGACGGGCGCGTCGAGGAGCGCGCAGACGGCGTTGGCGAGGGAGAACAGGTCGCCGTGCGCGCCCTCCCCGTCCGGCTCGGCCAGCTCGCCCTCGGCCAGCAGGGACCGCAGCAGCGCGGCCACCTGCGCCCAGGAGGCGGCCCTGGTGAGGCCGAGCACGGCCACGCCGGTCTCCAGCACCGCGGCACGCACCCGCTCGTCCACGTCCACCGGCAGCTTCACCACCACGCCGGAGGCGTGCGGCACCCGGTCGAGCAGGGCGCAGATCTCGCCGGCGCCCTGCACCCCGACGGCGAGCAGGATCGCGCCCGAGGGCACGATCAGCTCGTCGAGGGGGTCGTAGACGTGCACGCCGGTCACCTCGGCGTCGAGCTCACCGGGCGAGGCGGCCACATCGAGCACGGTGGTGCCGAGGTCGTGGAGGATCCGCCCGAGACTGGCGCGCGGGCGGTTTCTCATCCGCTCACGATAATCCACGGCACATCCCACGGCGGCCGGTGGAATCGGCTCACCCGGTCTTCGGGGTCGCGCGGGCGCCCAGGTGCACGTACGGGGAGCCGTCGGACAGCTCGTAGAACACGGCGGACATCCAGTCGGGGTCTTCCGGCGACCTGAAGACGAACGTGGTGTCGTCCACCGCGACGAGCCGGCTCTCCTGCGGCTTGTGGAGGTCGGCCAGCGCGCCCGTGGCCTCCATGCGCAGCCACGGCTCCCCGTCGCGCAGCGACACCGTCATCCGGGCGCCGGCGCGCTCGTACACGCCGGTGTAGCGGCCGGCGTCCACCTCGACCGGCGTCTCGGGCGGGCCCAGCGTGGGCGGCACGGTCAGGCCGTCGAGCTCCTTGAACAGCTCGGTGGCCACGGCGCGGGTGAAGGAGCCGGAGTGGCCGCCGTTGGTGGTGACGCAGGCGATGGTGCCGGTGCCGGGCACGGCCCAGAGCATGGCGTGCTGGCCGATGGTGTTGCCGCCGTGGGAGATGACGCGCTGGCCGTCCCATTCGTCCAGGATCCAGCCGATGCCCCACTGGCGGCCCAGCGCGTACGGGTTGGGGATCTCCACCTGCGGCTCCCACATCGCCTGAGGGTCGGCGAGCAGCCCGCCCTCCACGTGGGCCCGGGCGAAGGCCACCACGTCGGCCGGGCGCGCGCAGATCAGCCCGGCCGGCCCCGCGGAGCGCATGAGCCCCCACATCGGGGCGGGGCCGCCCTCCACGTGGCCCATGGCGGCACGGAAGCGCAGCACGTCCTCGGGCAGGGTCCAGGTGTGGGTGAGGCCGAGCGGCTCGACGATGTCCTCCTGGAGCACGTCGTCCCAGCGCTTGCCGGTCAGCACCTCCAGGACGCGGCCGGCGATGGTGAAGCCGGAGTTGCAGTAGGACTGGGTGACGCCCAGCGGGTGGTTCTGGACGAGGTCGGCGCACGCCTCCACGTACTTCTGGACGCAGTCGTCGCCGCGGCCGGTGTCGAGGAACAGGTCCCCGTCGATGCCGCTGGTGTGGGTGAGGAGGTGCCTGATCGTGACGGTCTTGGTCACCTCGGGGTCGGCCACCTTGAAGTCCGGCAGCACCTCCGCCACGGGGGTGTCGAGCCCGAGCCTGCCCCGCTCGATCTGGAGCATGAGCAGCGTGGCGGTCCACACCTTGGTGATCGAGCCGATCTGGTAGAGCGAGTCGGGGGTGGAGTCGACGCCGGTGGCGGTGTTGAGGGTACCGGCGGCGAACTCGTGCAGCTCTCCCTCGTGCAGGTACGCCAGCGCCGCTCCGGGAACCTCGTACTCGGCGATCAGCTCGGGGAGCCGCTGACCCATTGCTCCAGCCACGCGATGATCCTTTCGTTGTAGTCGTACCGGTGTGAGGGCCGGCCGTTCAGGATGAACAGGTGGGAGGCCCCCGGGTAGCGGACGAGCCGGACGGGCACCCGCCGCTCGCGCAGCGCGGCGAACCACTGCTCGGCCTGGCCGACCGGGCACCGGTCGTCGCTCTCGCCGTGCAGGATGAGGGTGGGGGCGGTGACCTCGGTGACGCGGGTGATCGGGGACTGGGCGGCCAGGTCGCCCGGGCACTCGTACGCCTTGAGCGCGAATCCCATGTCGGAGGTGCCGGACACGCTGGTCAGGTCGGTGACGGAGCCGCCCGCGACGGCCGCCTTGAACCGGTCCGTCGCGGCGGTCAGCCAGCACGTCATGTAGCCGCCGTAGCTGTAGCCGGTGACGGCCAGCCGCTCGGGGTCGGCGATCCCGTCGGCCACCAGGTCGTCGACGGCGGCGAGGAAGTCCTGTCCGTCGGCCAGGCCCCAGGCGCCCACGGCGGCGGTGTAGAAGTCCTCGCCGTAGCCGTCGCTGGCGCGGGGGTTGAGGGCGAGCACGGTCCAGCCGCGGGCGGCCAGGGCCTGGTGGTAGAGGTGGAAGCCGTCGAGCACGGGGGCCCAGGCGTTGTGCGGGCCGCCGTGGACGTCCAGGAGCAGCGGGCCGGGGGTCGTGGCGCTCTCGTCGCGCAGGACGAAGCCCTCGACCTCGGTGCCGTCGGGCGCGGTGAAGGTGCGGCGGACGGGCGTGTACAGCTCCACGTCCGGGAGGGCGTGCCCGGTGAGCCGGCGCGGGGCCTGCTCGCCGGGCTCCAGCAGGTAGACCTCGCCGGCGCTGTGCGCGGTCGCGGCCACGTACGCGACCCGCCCGGCCGCCACGCTCACCCCCGACACGCTGACGTCCTCGGGGACGAGCCTGTGGGCCGGCGCCCGGTAGAGGTGCGTCGAGCCCCGGTCACGCACGCAGAACAGCAGGTCATCGCCGAGCAGCGCCGGGGAGGCGCCCGGGTAGCCTGGATGCCCCGTCATCACGTTGCGATCGAGCCCCGTCTCCACCTCGGCCAGGCCGCCGGACTCCAGGGTGAACAGCCGCGTGTGCCCGACGGGACCGCCCTTCAGCCCCGCGACGATCAGCCGCTCGTCATCCCCCGTCCACCACACGCCGGTACAGATGATCTCCGGCCCGGTCAGCCGCTCGGGCGTCCCACCCGCGACCGGCACGGCGTACACGGCCCCTTCGGCCTCGAGGTCACCGTCGGGCGCCATGCTCGCCACGAACGCCAGCCGCTTCCCGTCCGGCGACCACGACGGCTCACCGGCGTGGAAGTCACCCTCGGTGACCCGCACCGCCTCCCGGGACTCGACGTCCACCACGAACAGGTGCGTGGTGATCCCGCGCAGCAACCCGGCCCCGTCGGCCTTGTGGTCGAGCCGCTCGGCCACGACGGGCGCATGCGGATCAGGCGCCTGCCCACCGGAGCCGACCGGACCGGCGTAGGCGATGCGGGCCCCGTCCGGCGACCACCGCGCCGCGCCGGCGCCGAGCGGCGCCTCGGTGACCACGACCGGCTCGCCGCCGTCCATGGGCAGCAGATGAAGCTGCGGCTTACCGTCCACGGCCCGCAGGAACGCCAGCCACCTCCCGTCCGGCGACCACCGGGGCGCGCTCCCCTCGGCCAGCCGCCGCGGCGGCGCGCCGGGCGCGGCGAGCCAGATCTCCGCGCGGTTCTCGTCGGCATCCCGATCGACGGTGGTGAGCGTGTACGCGACCGCACCGCCATCGGGCCGCAGCGCGGGATCGGACGGTACGGCGAAGCGGTAGAGATCGTCCAGGGAGAGACGTGGCATATCCGAACCGTAGGCCACCGCCACCCGCCCTGCTTCGGTCTCCCCGACGAACACCACCGCCCCCGTTGTGTCCCCCCACCAACCACCCCCGGCGGCTCCCGAGGAGCTCAGCGGCAACGGCATGGCTCTCGCGATTCAGGACCGGCCGTACACCTCGTGCACGTAACGGTTGATTCTTGGCAGCCTTCGGGCTGATTCTTCCTCGTCGTCCAACTCCCAGGCCTCGTCGCCGGGGCAGGGCAATGCGAGCAATTCATGGCCACGTGCCTGCAGAGCGTCGGAGAAGCTTTCGCGGTCCTTTCCTGTCACTCGTTCCCAGGCTCTACCAGTCACGTAGTCCAAGATCTCGAACTGCGGCCGGTCGTCGTTCGTCCATGAGGGTCCACGATGCTCCATGGTCACCAGGCGCCGCACTTCCGGCACGTCGGCCAGGGCGTCCGGGTCACCGGCCACCCGTTCGAAGACCTCCCGTCCCAGGCCCACGAGCCACATGTGGAAGTACCAGAAGCCGTCGCCGGAGCCGAACCCGAACAGAGCGCGCATGGCACCCCACATCAACCACGTGTCCACTCGGCGCCGGGCCGCGATCATGTGCGACGCGAAATCGATGACGTCCTCGGCGGAGCGTTGTTCCAGCACGTCTTGAAGCCATGCCGCGCGCGCCTTCTTCCCATCCGCTTCGCGCCCGGATTGCTCTATCAGGCGCCAGAACTCATCGGTATCCACAAGCGGCGATCATGGCAGGGCCGAGCGGAGCGCGCACGGGGCGTGTCGGGTGGGGCGATCGGACGGGGGCCGGGGGCGGTACCCGGGGGCCGGGGTGGTGGCGGGGCGAGGACAATAACGGGGAGGACAGTAGGGTGATGATCCTCCGCCGGTTTCGGCAACTCAGCTTCCCGAGCTAAGCGGGACGCCCGACGGGCGCCCGCGAGAATGGATGGTCAGCCATGGTTGGCAAGCCGGAACGGCAGGTGGCCGTGTTCGGTGCCGGGTACATCGGTCTGGTGACCGGTGCCTGCCTCGCCGAGCTCGGTCACCGGGTGGTGGTCCGGGACATCAACCCCGAGAAGGTCGCCCTTCTGCGGTCCGGCGACGTGCCGATCTACGAACCGGGCCTCGGCGACATGATCGCCAGGAACAAGGAGCGCCTGACCTTCACCACGGACCTGCGGGAGACCCTGGACGGCGCCGAGATCGCGTACGTGTGCGTCGACACCCCGCCGTCCGCCTCCGGCGACGCGGACCTGTCGCGGATCTGGTCGGTCGTCAGGTCGCTGGAGGGCGCCACCCAGCTCAAGGCGGTCGTGGTGAAGTCGACCGTTCCGGTGGGCACCGGCGCCCGGGTGCGGACCGCGCTGGACGAGGCGGGCCTGGCCCACGTCGGGTACGCCGCCAACCCCGAGTTCACCGCCGAGGGACGGGCGGTCTCCGACTTCCTGAACCCCGACCGCATCGTCATCGGCGCGGCCGACGAGGCGACCGCCCAGCTGATCGCCGAGCTGCACGACGGCGTGGACGGCCCGGTCGTCGTGATGGACGTACGCTCGGCCGAGATGGTCAAGCTCGCCTCCAACGCGCTGCTCGCCACGAAGATCAGCTTCATCAACGAGATCGCCACCCTGTGCGAGAAGACCGGCGCCGACGTCGAGGAGGTCGCCCGCGCCGTCGGTCTCGACCACCGCCTCGGCCCCCACTTCCTGCGCCCGGGCATCGGCTGGGGCGGCTCCTGCTTCCCGAAGGACTCCGAGGCGCTGCGCCAGCTGGCCAGCAACACCGGCTATCACCTGCAGCTCCTGTCGGCCGTGATCGAGGTCAACAACCTGCAGAAGCGCCGCGCCATCCAGCAGCTCAAGGACGAGCTGGGCACGCTGACGGGCATGCGGGTGGCGCTGCTCGGGCTGACGTTCAAGCCGGGCACGGACGACATGCGCGAGGCGACGAGCACGGTGCTGGCCGGCCGGCTGCTGGCCGAGGGCGCCGAGGTACGGTGCTGGGACCCGATGGCCCGCCCGGCCGAGACGGAGCCGTGGACGTCCACGACCCGGCACGCGACACCGGAGCTGGCGCTCGAAGGCGCGGACGCGGCGATCGTGGTCACCGAGTGGCCGCAGCTCAAGGACGTCGACTGGGCGCACGCGGGGTCGGTGATGCGCCGCCCGGTGCTGTTCGACGGGCGCAACCTGCTGGAACCGGCGGAGATGCGGGGGCTGGGCTTCACGTACATGAGCGTCGGGCGCCCGTGACCCCCGCCCCCGGGCGTCGGGTGGCCTCGGCCTTGAGCGCCGAACGTCCGCGACCCAGCGCGTCCGAACGTCCGTGACCATGGGCACCGGTCCGCTGTCGCCCCGGTGCCCACCGGTCGGTCGGTTCCGGCCGTCGGCCGGGTCCTCGTCAGGTCTCCAGCCGTGTCAATGCGGCGAGAAGTTCGGCGCGGGCCTCGTCGTCCTCGCGCACCTGCCGGCCGTAGGTGCCGTAGCGCGATGCGGGGGCGTCGCCGTACGCCTGCTCGCGTAGCTCGGGCAGGAGCGGGGCGGCGTCGGCGGCCAGCTCGCGCAGCGGTTCGGCGAGCCACGGGCCGGCGCCCAGCCGGGCGAGCTCCCTGCGTACGGCGTCGACGAGCGGCGCGGCCTCGCCGGTCACGCGGCGGATGGCCAGCGCCGCGGCGTCGAAGTCGTACGGGTCGTCGAGCAGGGCCCGCAGCCGTGGGACGAGCTCCCCGGCGGCCGGTCCGATCAGACCGGCGAGCTCGGCCCCGGCCGCCACGCGCCCGCCGCCGTCGAGCGTGTCGGCGGCGACCCGGACCGGCACGGCGGTCTCCCCCGCCCGCAGCAGCAGCCGGGCCGCCTCGATGCGGGCCTCGGCGGCGTGGTGGTCGTCTCCCGGGCCGGTGGCGAGGTCTCGTAACGCGGGAAGCAGGCCGTCCAGGGGCAGCCCGTGACGCAGCGCCGCCTGCGCGGCCGGCACGGGCTCACCGCCGGCGGCGGCCTCGGCGACGCAGGCGGCCAGCCGGCCGGGGTCGCCGGTGATCGCGGCGAGGGCCTGCGCGCACTCGAGGCGCTGCCTCCAGGACACCTTCGGGTCGTCGCGGACTCGGGTCAGGGCGGGTACCGCCGCCCCGGCCGCGGGGCCGATCGCGGCGAGCGCGCGTACGGCCCACCAGCGGTCGTCCGCGATGAGCGGCGTGAGCTCGGGCACCGCGGCGGCCGCGGCCGGGCCCCAGCGGTGCAGCAGCCTGGTCAGGGCGTTCAGCTCGTTGTGCCACCGGGTTCTGGTGAGGAGCGCGTCGTAGTCGCCGCCTTCCCCGGGCTGCTCGGACGGCAACGCCGCCAGCCGCCGCCGCACCGCGCCGAGCAGGGCGGCGTCACAGGGGACGCCGGTGTCGATGAGCAGGTTCAGGAGCTCGGGACCGGCCCGGCCCGCTACGAGGGCGGCCATGAACGGCTCACGCCAGCGCGGATCGCCGAGCGAGATCAGGATCTCCAGGGACGCATTGAACAGCCGCGCCTGGTCTGTGTTCGGATCCCCCCAGACCGGACCCTGCTCCGGGGCCGACGCCGAGGGCGGGGTCGCGTTCTGGTGGGACGTTGCGTCCCGGACGGGAGCCGCGTGCTGTGCGAAAGCCGGATCCTGGGGAGGGGCCGCGTCCTGGGCAGGGGCCGCGTCCCGGGTGGTGGTCAGGTCGGTGGTGGGTGTGGGCGGGCGGGTGGTGACGTAGGTGGCCAGGATGTCGGCGGTCGCTGGTGCGGCTGCCGAGAGGTCCCTGACCGCTGCCACGGCGGCGGTGCGGACGGTGAGGTCGGGGTGGCTGACGGCGGCGGCCAGCAGGGGCGCCAGCTCCGCGCGGGCCGAGCGCGACCGCGCGCACCGGTCGTAGGCAGCGTCGACGGCGGCGCGGGCGGCCTCGGCGGTCCCCCGCTCCAGCAGCGCGCGGCAGACCTCGGTGAACGCCGGGCCGCCGAGGTGCGAGACGATCTCGCCGAAGGGGTCGCCCGACCACACCCAGCCCTTCAGCGGCTGCTCCCCGTTCGACCAGAAGCCGACGAGCAGCTCGGAGGTCGTGTCCGGCCACGGGAGCCCGGCGTCGGCGATGGCCCACAACGCGCCGGCCCGGAGGGCGGCCCGCTGATCGGGCGTCGATTCACCGTTCCGAACCGGGGACGGCCCGTCCATGGCAGCCTCGGCAGCCCCGCCCGCCCACCGCCCCTCCAAGGGGCGCCCGTCATCCCCGCCCGCGGACGGCCGATCCGGTGTCAGCTCGGCGGTGAGCCAGGCGGCGCTTTCCGGCGGGTCGAGGCGGGCGGCGGCGGCGAGCAGGCCCGCCAGCACGTACGGCGAGCTCTCCCGCGAGCGCCGTGCCCGCAGCGCCGGCATCACCTCGGCCGCCGACGCGCGGGGCAGGTTGCCGAGCAGGTAGGTGGCGGCGTGCCGGAGCTCGGCGTCGGGGTCGTCCAGCAGCGGCAGCAGCCGCCCCGTCTCGCGGGCCAGGGCCGCGCTCACGTCCTCCAGCACCTCGGGGGCCGCGTCGTCGGTCGAGGCGATCGCGCCGAGCAGGTGGACGAGCCGATGGCGCCTGCGGGTGCCCGGGTCGGCGGCGAGCCGGGCGATGAAGGGCACCGCCCACGGCGTCGCGCCGTACAGCGTGCCCTGGTGGAAGACGCTGCCGAACAGCTCGTCGATCGCCTCCTCCGCCACCCCGTCGTCCTCGCCGACGGCGTCCCGCAGGGTCTGCGGCACGTCCTCCGCCGAGCCGTACGCGTGCTCGAGGGAGCCCCAGTCGATGTCGTCGATGCCGTCGAGGGCGGCGGTCGTCATCCGTCGTCGTCCTTCCCCATCTGTCCCGGCCTGTCTGCGTGACCGGCAGAAAGCCTAGGGGAAACCTCCGACAGACGATCAACGTCGCGAGCGTTTCGGGGCGCGGAATAATTCGTTGCGGTCGGATGCTGATGCCCGCACTATGTTCCTCATGTTCCTGCACGCTCACCCCGCGACGCCCGCACTGCCGGGCGCGTTCGGGCGTGCCTGCGACGGCCTGGAGCGCTGACCTCTTCCCGTAAGTCCTGAAGTGACCCGGCGGGGGGAGGTTGACCGGCCCTGACGGGTCACGCATCCACTTCAGGTTCGAGGGAAGGAACCATGGCCAAGCAGGCCTACGTACGGAACAAGCCGCATCTCAACATCGGCACCATGGGCCACGTCGACCACGGCAAGACCACGCTGACGGCCGCCATCACGAAGGTGCTGGCCGCGCGCGGGCAGGCCACGTACACGCCGTTCGAGCGGATCGACCGGACCCCGGAGGAGGCCTCCAGGGGGATCACGATCAACATCTCGCACGTCGAGTACGAGACCGCCACCAGGCACTACGCCCACGTGGACATGCCGGGCCACGCCGACTACGTGAAGAACATGATCACGGGAGCGGCGCAGCTCGACGGCGCGATCCTGGTCGTGTCCGCGCACGACGGGATCATGCCGCAGACCAGGGAGCACGTGCTGCTCGCCAAGCGGGTGGGCGTCGAGCACCTGGTCGTGGCCGTCAACAAGGCCGACGGCGCCGACCCGGAGCTGACCGACCTGGTCGAGCTGGAGCTGCAGGAACTGCTGGCCGAGCACGGCTACCGCGACGTCCCGATGGTCCGGGTGTCCGGGCTGCGGGCGCTGGAGGGCGACCCGGTCTGGACGGCGTCGGTCGAGGCGCTGCTCCAGGCGGTGGACGAGCACATCCCCGTGCCCGTGCGGTACGTGGACGCGCCGTTCCTCATGCCGGTCGAGAACGTGCTGACGGTCACCGGCCGCGGCACGGTCGTGACCGGCGCCATCGAGCGCGGCACGGTCCGGGTCGGCGACACGGTCGAGGTGGTCGGGTTCGGTGACGGCTTCTCCGCCGTCGTGACGGGGGTGGAGACGTTCGGCAAGACGATGGAGCGGGGCGAGGCCGGCGACAACGCCGCCGTGCTGCTGCGCGGGGTTCGCCGCGAGCAGGTACGGCGGGGCATGGTGCTGGCCGAGCCGGGCAGCCAGCGGGCTCTCGGGTCGTTCACCGCCCGCGTCTACCTCCTCACTCCGGAGGAGGGCGGGCGGCGCCGGCCGATCGCGTCCGGGTACCGGCCGCAGTTCTACCTGCGCACGACGGACGTGCCGGGGGAGCTCGTCCTGCCCGACGGCGAGAGCGCCCGGCCGGGTGACACGGTCGAGGTGGCGGTCGCGCTGGGCAAGGCGGTCGCGCTCGAGCCAGGGCTCGGGTTCGCCATCCGTGAGGGCGGCCTCACGGTCGGCGCCGGCACGGTCCTCACCGTCCCGGACTGAAAAAACCACTGGAAGACGCTGGAAGGTGCCGGAAGGTGCCGACGCACCGAAGGCCGAGGGCCGGGTCCCACGTCCGCGTGGGGCCCGGCCCTTCGGGGTCACGCCGGGTCGAAGCGGAGCCGGAGTGTCGCCCGTCGTGCCATCAGGTTGTAGCCCGGCAGCGCGCCCGGCCCGCAGGTCGCCGTGCCGATGCCCTGGTGGGCGAGGTCCAGGTGGAGGTACAGCCGCTCCCCCGCCACCAGGTCGGGCCGGTGGCGGGCGGCGGCCAGCTCGGCGGTGCTCCACCGGCGCGCGGTCAGCCCGAACGTGGGCTCCCCGGACACCCTGAACCCGCCCAGCTCGGCCCACCGCACGTCGGCGCGGTGCCCGTTCTCCTGGGGGTAGACGTACGGCGTCTGCAGCTCCTCGACCGTGGCCGACCACCGGCCGGTGCGGGCGGCCATGCCCGTGTCCGGGTACGCCTCCCCGGGCCCCGACCCGAACCACGTCACCCGGTCCACCACGCTGCCCGGCAGCGACATCGTGACCCCGATCCGCGGGATCGGGTCGCGCCACTCGCCCTCCGGCTCGACGTCCAGCAGCAGCCGCAACCCGCCGTCGAAGGTCCATCGGTACGTCGCCCACATCCCGAGGTCGGTGGCCGCGGGCGCGACGCGGGTCCGCACGGTCAGCCCGTCGTCCAGGGAGACGTCGTCCACCCGCTGGGTGAGCCGGTGCAGGCCGAGCGCGCGCCACGTGGCCTCGAGGCCGCCGTAGCGGTCGTTGTCGGTCGGGGCCCGCCACAGGTCGAGCCGGGGCCCGTCCACCTCCCGCCCGAACAGCCGGACGAGCCGCCCCGTCACCGCGTCGAACGCGCAGTCGCCCGCGGTCAGCTCGCCCCCGGCGCGCGCGAACGCCAGCAGGGTGTCCACCCGCCGGGACTCGGGCCGGGCCAGCATCGCCTGCCCCCACGCCACCTCGTGCCCCGCCTCCGCCCAGGGCTGGTCGGCGGCCAGCTCCGCGCGTACGGTCAGCCAGCACTCGCCGATCGGCCCGGCCGCGGTGTCGGGCAGCTTGCACTCGCCGCCGCCCGCGGGCACGTCGAGGCGGTGCTCGGCGACCGTCTCGCCCTCCACCTGCACGGTGGCCACGAACCGCAGGTGGGACAGGTCCGTGAAGCCGTAGCCGTTGACGACCCGCACGAACCCGTCGCCGAACTCGAACCTGACCGGCTCGAACACCTTCTTCAGGTCGATCAGGCCGGGCGACGGCGTGCGGTCGGGGAACACGAGCCCGTCGATCACGAAGTTCCCGTCGTGCACGGGCTCGCCGTAGTCGCCGCCGTAGGCGTACCCGTACTCGGGATGCGCCAGCCCGTGGTCGATCCACTCCCAGATGAACCCGCCGGCCAGGCGCGGATAGCGCTCGAACAGCTCCTGGTACTCGGCCAGCCCGCCGGGCCCGTTGCCCATGGCGTGGGCGTACTCGCACTGCAGGAACGGCATCCCGCGCCGCCGCTCGTCCAGCCGGGCGTCTTCGAGCGGGTCCTCCTCGTGCCGGCCGATGGCCTCGACCTCGTCGTGGGAGGCGTACATGCGGGAGTAGACGTCGGTGTGCTCGCACGACCGGTCGCCCTCGTAGTGCAGCGGCCTGGACGGATCGCGCTCGCGCGTCCAGTCCGCCATGACGGCCAGGTTCCGGCCGACGCCGGCCTCGTTGCCGAGCGACCACATGATGACGCTGGGGTGGTTCTTGTCGCGTTCGACCATGCGGCGCATGCGGTCGAGCAGCGCGTCGGCGTAGCGGGGGTCGTCGGTGGGGTTGGCCCGCCAGCCGACCTGGCCGAAGCCGTGGGTCTCCAGGTCGCACTCGTCGATCACCCACAGGCCCAGCTCGTCGCAGAGGTCGAGGAAGGCGGGGTGCGGCGGGTAGTGGCTGGTCCTGACGGCGTTGACGTTGTGCCGCTTCATCAGCAGCACGTCCTCGCGCATCGTCGCGTACGGCACCGCGCGGCCGTGCTCGGGGTGGAACTCGTGCCGGTTGACGCCCTTGAGCAGCAGCGGGCGGCCGTTGGCCAGGAGCACGCCGTCCACGATGGAGATCGTGCGGAAGCCGACGCGCAGGCGTACCGTCTCCTCCGGCGCGGTCACCGCCGCGTCGTACAGGCGCGGCGTCTCCGCCGTCCACGGCTCCACCTCGACCGTGACCTCCGTGCCCGGCTCCAGCCCCTCGACGCCGAGTTCGGGGACGCTCAGCGTGCCGGGGCCGTCGAAGCTCAGCGTGCCGCGCCCGTCCTCGTAGGAGGCGCGCACGAAGACGTCGGCGGTGGAGCGGGTGAGCGTGACGTCGCGGAAGATGCCGGGCAGCCACCACATGTCCTGGTCCTCCAGGTAGGTGGCGGCCGACCACTGGTGCACGCGCACGGCCAGCACGTTGCGGCCCGGCCTCAGGTGCGGACCGGCGTCGTACTCGACGGGCAGCCGGCTGCCGGTCGAGAAGCCCAGCTCGTGCCCGTTGAGCCAGACGCGGGCGAAGGACTCGGCGCCCTCGAACCGCAGCCGGCCGCCCGTCCAGCCCTCGGGCAGGTCGAAGGCGCGGCGGTAGTCGCCCGTCGGGTTCTCGTCGGGGACGCGGGGCGGGTCGATGGGGATGGGGTAGGAGACGTTCGTGTACGCCGGGGCGCCGTGTCCGTGCAGGGCCCAGTGGGACGGGACGGGGAGGTCGTCCCAGGCCGCGTCGTCGTAGTCGGGCCCGGCGAAGTCCTCGGGGGCGTTCGCGGTGGGTGAGAGGCGGAAGCGCCACGTCCCGTTGAGGTCGAGAGCGGGCGCGTCGGAATCGAGTGCGGCCCTGGGTTCGAGTCGGCCCGAACCGGGGCTGAAAGTTTCGAGATCCATCTCCGCCGAGCCTAGAGGTTCCAGGCGGTTTCGTCAGCGATGAGTTTTGTGTCCGTACTGGGAGGAAGGGGGCAGGTCCCGCACGGACGTGCACCCGGCTCTCGACGACGCGAGATAGCCGGCCAGCAGCGCCTCCGCCACCGCCCCCACGGCGGCGTCGCCCGGCAGGAACCCGGGGCTGTGCAGGCCGGCCCCGGTGTCCCCGATGTCCACGCCCACGAACATCATCAGCGACGGCGTCACGTCCCCGTAGCGCGCGAAGTCGTCGGCCCCGCACGACCGCAGCTCGTCGGTCACCGCCCACCCCTGCTCCCGCAGCCTGTCCCCCGCGCGTACGGCCAGCGCGGGGTCGTTGACCAGCATCGGCTCCCCGAGCAGGATCTCGACCTCGGCCACGCACCCGTACGCGCTGGCGGTGTCCTCGGCCACCTGCGTGAACCGGCGGTGCAGCCGCTCGCGCCAGCCCTCCGACATGGTCCGCAGCGTGCCCCTGGCCACCGCCTCGCCGGGCACGGCGTTGGGCGTGGTGCCCGCGGTGACGGTGCCGAACGTCACCACGGTCGGCGTCATGGGGTCGGCGGCCCGGCTGACGAGCTGCTGCGCGGCCACGATCACCTGCGCCATGGCCAGGACCGGGTCGCGGGTGAGGTGCGGGTACGCGGCATGCCCCTCCGACCCTCGCACGGTCACCCTGAACTCGTCGGAGGAGGCGTTCACCGGCCCGGGGGTGCAGGCGATGGTGCCCTCGGGCAGCACGGGCTGGACGTGGGCGCCGATCATGGCGTGCACGCGGTGCCGTTCGAGCACGCCGGAGGAGACGACGTCGAGCGCGCCGGAGGGGTAGGTCTCCTCGCGCGGCTGCAGCACGACCAGCAGCGGCGCGACCGCCCGCGCCCCGATCCCGGGGACGGGCTCCGGCTCGGGAGCGAGCTCCGGGCCGATGGCGGACTCCGGGCCGGTGGCGAGGTCGGTGGCGAGTTCCGGGCCGGTGGCGGCGACGGCGCGGGCGAGCGCCACCACGGCGGCCAGGTGCACGTCGTGGCCGCAGGCGTGCATGGCGCCGTTGGTGGCCGCCCACGGCACTCCGGTGCGCTCGACGATCGGCAGCGCGTCCAGCTCCCCGCGCACCCCCACCGCCGGCCCCGGCCCGCCGATCCGCAGCACGGCGCCGGTGCCCGCCACGTGCTCGACCGGCCCGCCGGGCAGCGCGTCGAGCACCTGCTTGAGCGTCGGCCCCTCATGCCCCGACACGCGGGGCAGGGCGTGCAGCTCCCGCCTCAGCGCCACGGCGGCGGGCAGTTCCCGGCTCAGCGCCGCCCGCAACGCCTCCTCCGCGTCCGCCCGGCTCCCGTCCGCACCCGTACGGTGCCCGTCCACGTTCATCCATCCACCTCTAGGAAAACGACCCCATCAACGCGTCCTTCCTCATCCCCCGGCCCCGAGGCCGTAGACGTGGCGCGCGTTCCCGCCCCCCACCATGGAGGCCACCCGCAGCGCCTGGTCGAGCGACCACTCCCCGTCGGTCACGAACCCGCCCAGCACCCGCGCCATCGCCCGCCGCCACAACAGGGCGCCCAGGTGGTGCAGCTCGGCCGGCCCGAAGGCGTCGGAGGAGAAGAGGAGCTTCGAGAACGGCGCCACCTCCAGGCTCTCCGCCACCAGCGCCGCGCTCCGCGCCCCCGTGTAGCTGACGCCCAGCCCCACGTCGAAGAACACGTGCGGGTACGCCTGCGCCAGGAACCCCGCCTGCCGCTGGTACGGATAGCAGTGCAGCAGCACCAGCGGCACCCCTGTCGGCTCGGCCAGCTCGATCAGCCCGCGCAGCAGCAGCGGGTCCGCCCGCCGCAGGTCCACGTCGGGATCGCCGAAACCGATGTGGAACTGCAGCGGCAGCCCCCGCTCCAGCCCCGCCCAGACGATGTGCCGCACCAGCACGGGGTCGCGCACCCGCCCGCCCCCGTCGGCCAGCCACCGCCCGGCGGCGAAGGTGACCTCCTCGGCAGAGGGCGGCGCGGGGTCGAAGTCGAGCCCGCACCGGTAGGCGGCGATGGTCTTGAGCCCGCGCGCCGTCCGCGTACGCTCCCGCAGCGCCTCCCCGAACCGCGAGGCGAACGTGCCCGCCTGGCACCCGGCGGCGGCCACCTGCTCGGCCACGCTCTCCAGCCGCACCACCTCGTCGGCGGGCGACCCGCTGGCCTCGGCCATCCCGGACGGCCCGAGGAGCTCCTCGCCCCGGTAGCCGGTCTCGACCAGGAAGTGCCCGATGCCGCTGGCGCCGAGCAGCAGCCGGTTGACCTCGGCGGCGCCGAGCCTGGCGCGCCGGGCCAGGTATTCCTCGGGCGCGCAGAAGGGCTCCAGCCCGAGCACGGGCGCGCAGTGGCGCAGGATGGCGAACCCGATCTGGGAGTCGAACTGGGTCATCCACTCCGGCACCGGCCGGTCGGACTCGGTGATCAGCTCCTCGAACGCCGTGCGCGACAGGTCGTGCGAGCTGGCCCCGTGGACGTGGTGGTCCACCAGCGGCAACTCGTCGATGGCCTGGGTGAGCGCGGTGGGCACGAGATCGAGCTCGACGGACATCGGTCATCCTCCCCCGGTGACGTTTCCCACGACCTCGTACCCCGGCCCCCTTCCCGCGACCCGGCGGGACGAACACGGAGACGAACACGGAAACGAACACGGAAGGGCCCCGCGGGACGGAGATCGTCCCGCGGGGCCCTGGTGGACCTGCGGTCAGGCGGCGGCCCTGGCGCTCACCGCCACGCCCGCCTGCCGCGTCACGCCGTTGACCGTGACGGCCACCGTCACCTGTCCGGCGCGCAGCGCCGTCAGCGTGCCGGTCGCGGGGTCGAGGACGGCCACGTGCCACGGCTTGGCCGTCTTGCGCGGGCCGACGTGCAGGTTCGGCGAGCCGGACCACTTCACCGACACGGGGTACGCGGCCGGGACCGTCCTGGCGCCCTGCTCGACCGCGGCCGTCACCGTGGCCGGCGCGCCGACCGCGACCGTGGCCGGGACGGTGAGGGTGAGGTCGTCCACGTGCGGGCTGACCTGCGTGCCGATCCAGTCGGGCGCGTCGGCGAACCAGTTCCGCCTGACGTGCTCGGCCTCGGCCCGGGTCACCGGGTCGACGCCCCACAGCGACCACCCGGTGAACCCGCCGTCGCCGGGGGCGGTGGCGGGGTTCTTGCCGGAGTTGCCGTTGATGAAGTACGGCACCGCGTCCACGTGGGAGGCGTGGAACGTCCCCACGTGCGCCCCGATGAACGCGGCCCCCTTGCCGGTGGTGCGCTGGAAGTCGGCCAGCCAGCCCTCCACGAGCGCGGCCTCCTTGCGGTCGCCGAGCTGGCTGCCCTTGCCGGGCGTCGGGTCGCGCGGCGGCACGTGGAACAGCACGGTGACCGACCCGATCGAGGCGTCCTCGGCCGCCTCGTCCAGCTCGGAGCGGAGCATGGCCACCTGGTCGTAGCCGCCACCCCTGAGGTTCAGGCGGGAGGTGTCCAGGGTGATGAAGCGGGTGCCCTTGTGGTCGAAGGTCCCGTACGTGTCGCCGAAGGCGGCCTTGAAGTTGTCGATCTTGCCGCCCATGACCTCATGGTTGCCCGGAATGTAGTGATATTTCACCGTTCCGCCGAGCTCCTCGTCGAGGATCTTCTTCGCCAGCGCGAAGTCCTCGGGCGACGCCTCGTCCACCAGGTCACCGTTGATCACCAGGAAGTCGGGCTTGGCGGCCTTGATCTCCTGGAGCGTGCGGCGCGCGTTCCTGACGATGTCGCTGTCCGGGTCCCTGGCCACGAACTGCGCGTCCGACATGACCGCGAACCGCCACGGCATCTTCGACACCTCGCTCCTGACCACCGGGTCGGCCACCTTGGGCACGGCCGGGGCCTCGACCGACGGCGGCACCTTGGCGACCAGGCCGTCGATGAGGATCTCGTTGGTGTACTTCACGTCCGCCTTGGTCTCGGCCACGTAGAAGCGCCGCAGCTTGAGCGGGTAGTTGACGCCGGGCGGCACGGTGAACTCGACGTACCTCCAGCCGGTCCAGGTCATGTACGGCCCGCGCAGGATCTGCGACTGCCCGAGCGCGTCGTAGAACTCCAGGCTCGGCCACTCCCCCTTGCCGGTGGAGTTGATCCAGAGCCCGAACGCCTGCGGCTGCCCCTCGACCACGATCTGCTGCGGCGGGCTGGCGTAGGCGGCCCGGGTGGCGGTGGAGGTGGTGAAGTCGTACGAGAGCTTGAGCCCGCCCCCGCTCTGCCCGGGCGCCGCCGACAGCGAGCCGGTGGCGCGGGCGGCGGCGAACGTCCAGGTGGCCGCGTCCTCGAAGTCGGCGACCGGCTTGGCCTCGAACCCGACCGTCACCGGCACGGCGGTGCCGAGCTTGCCGACCTTGGCGGTGATCAGGCCGGAGCCGGTGGCCTGCTTGGCCTTGACGGTGAAGTAGCCCTGCTCGGCCGCGGTGACCTCGAAGAGGTCGCGGTCGTAGTCGAGCGTGAGGTCGCCGGGCTCGATGGGCGCGGAGTTGCCGTTGCGGTCGTAGCCGACCACGCCGAACGTGGCCACGCCGCCCTCGCCGGCCATCCCGAGCCGGTCGGCGGTGGTGCCGAGCCGCTCCAGGGGCTGCAGCACGGTCAGGTCGATGCTGCCCTTGGCGTTGCCGCGCGAGGCGGTGACCGTGGTCGGGCCGGGGATCAGGGCGTGGAAGCGCCCGTCGCGCACGACGCCGTGCACGGCCGGGTTCGCCCGCCACGACGGGGTGCCGGCGGCGGGGCCGTACGTCTCGTCGTAACCGGCGGCGGTCAGCCGCCTGGTGAGACCGGGGAAGACGCGTTCGGGACGGCCGCCGGCCACGGGCCCGACGCCCGGCGCCTTGGCGGGGTCGCTCGCGGTCTCCAGCCAGAAGCCCTTGAGCTTGCCGCTGCCCTCGGGCGCGTAGAGCGCCAGGCCGTTGGGGACGTGCCGCTCGCCGCCGTCGGAGGGGCTGTTCTCCACCTGCACGTCGGCGGAGCCGGGCTCGCGGGCCAGCATGGTCGAGGAGCCGCCGCCGTCGAGGTTGAGCGCGTTCGCGGCGCCGAGGTCGGCCATCATGGCGGCCAGCTCGTTCAGCGTGACGCCGCGGCTGTCGACCTGGCGGCCGTCCACGGTCAGCAGGTACATCTTCCGGCCGTCGGCGGAGAACCCGACGGCGGTACGCGGGTGCGCGGCCGGGTCGGTCGAGTTCTGCACCACGCCGTCCTTGACCAGCACCCAGTTGCCGCCCACGGCGGCCTTGACCGAGCTGCCGTCGGAGGGCTTGGGCTGGTACTTCACGTCGACCTTGTCGCCGGGCCTCAGCGCGGACAGCGCGGCGGCCCCGGCGTCGCGGCCCAGCAGGATCGTGGTGCCCGCGGGGATCGGGCCGGTGCCGGCGGACGTGCGTACCTCGGAGACCACCCCGTCGACCAGGACGACCTCGGCGACGGACGTGGCGCCCTCGACGGCGCGGGCCCGGGTGTAGGAGCCCCACAGCGGCGTGAACAGCCCCACGCCGCCGCTGCGCACGATCTGGTTGAACTGGGTCAGCGTGATCGGCGAACCCCCCACCGGGGTGGCGGTGCCCTCGAAGTACATCTGGAGCACGCGCCCGACGCCGTCCCCGGTGACCGCGACCGCGTTCTCGTGGCCGGTGACCGGAGACTGGATCAGCTTGCCGTCCTGGACGCCGATGCCCTGGGCGGCGCCGGAGTTGTTGATGTCGAAGAAGTCGCCGTTGACGGCCGCGACCGCGCGCGAGCGCCTGGCCGGCCCGGACAGCGGCTCGGTCTTGGACACCTCGCCCGAGAACACGTAGTCGGCCTTGGCTCCGCCGAGGTCGGCGGTGACCGCGTCCGCGCGCAACCAGCCGAGCGCGTCATAGGTGTCGAACGAGGTCAGCGAGATGCCCGGCGCGACCGGGCGGGTCCTCTTGGCCGTCTCCAGCCGCGGCTGGGCCGCGGTGGCCCGCGCGAGCAGCGTGGACGGCGCAGGATAAGAGGACGCCTCCAGGGCGTCCTCTGCGGGGGGAGCGGGGTCGGCCTGCGCGGGCGCGCTGAGGGCCATGGGGCCTAACACGAGCGCGGCGGCGGCCAGCAATCGGAGGGTCTGCACGACCGAACTCAATCGCTCGTGGATATAACTTTCAAGACTTGAGAGTGAACTAAAAGAAAATTTCAGATCTTGGCCGTTCGGCCTCTCCCGCGGGCGATTCCGACGAGCGCACCCCGGCGTGCAGCACCAGCGGCACGGCCAGCGCCACCGCCATGGACAGCACGGCGGTGCCCGAGTCGTTGACGAGCATCCCCACCACGCCGCTGACCAGCGCCCCGACGAGCCCGGCCCGCAGCATCGGCGCCTGCGCGAACGCCCTGGGCACCACACCCGCGCTCACCTGCCCCGGCCGCAGCACGGCGAAGACCAGGAAGGCCAGCCCGGCCAGCACGATGGGCATGAGGTTGGGCGAGAGCAGGGTGTTCAGCATGGCGCCCAGCTTGCGCGCGATCATGGGCAGGAACGTCCCGTCGAGCACCTGACCGACGAACCGGCCCAGATGCGTCTGCGCGGCCGGCGGGCGCAGGTGGTCGAGCACGGCGATGACCGACACCAGCACCCCGCCCAGCACACAGAAGGCGGCCAGCTTCAGCACCGACACCTTCTGGCCCGCCACCAGCAGCGCGGTGACGGCGATGCCCGGCACGAACGCGATCACACCGCCGAAGTCGCTGCCCACGCCGGGCCAGCCCGCCAGCAGCGTCGCGGCCACGCCCAGCCCGGCCACCCCGGCCACCGCCGGCCGCCGGTGCCCGGCGCGGACGAGCAGCTCGGCCGCGATGGCGGTGACCATGAGCACGGCGGTGGCCAGCAGCGCGAACGGGATGTTGGCCAGCCCGTAGTAGCGCCCGCCCACCACCGCCGTGTAGCCCATGAGGCTGTTGAACTGCAGCGTCGTCCCGGTCAGCAGGTCACCGGCGAGCACCGCGGCGGTGATCGCGGCCACGGCGGCGGGCGGCCCGAGCGGGTCGCGCCGCCACGGGCCCAGCAGCGCGACGGCGGCGATGAGCGCGGTGCCCGCCAGCACCCCGCCGATCAGCGTCACCACCACGTACGGGCTGCGGTCCCACGGCAGCAGGTTCACCGCGTACGTCGAAGCCGGCACGCAGGCCAGCACGATCGCGGCGGTGCCGACCAGGCCGAGCCGCCTGCGGCGCGACAGCAGGAAGTACGCCACCGCGTAGAAGCCGACCTGGAGGATCGCGAAGGCGGTGAAGAAGACGCCCGTCGTGCCGCGCACGCTGACTCCGGCCGTGTCGGCCCTGACCAGGTCGGCGGGGGTGACGGGGTCGCCCAGCCGCCACGGCAGCCCCACCACGGTCGCGGGCGGCGCGAGGCCGGCGGCGGTGAGGATCGTGGGCGTGATGTCGGGCAGCACCACGAGGTCGTCACGGCGGGTGGAGTTCGTCCCGATCGACGGCCCCTCCCCCGGGGGCGATCCGCCCGTTCCGCCGGCCGCCCCCTCGCCGCCCGGCGATCCGGCGCCGCCGGTCCGGTCGGTGATGCCGGGGCGCTTCCACATGGCCACCCGCAGGTGCGGCACGGAGCCGTGGTCACCGATCCCGGCCAGCACGACCTCGGTGCCGGCGGGCAGCCGGTCGAGCACCGCCGCCACCTCGGAGTCGGCCTGGCGGGCCAGGTCGCGGCGCCGCTCGGGCGAGATCGCCTCCGGGTCCTGCGGCAGCCTGCCGTCCTCCAGGTACGGCTCGACGAGCGCGGCCACGTCCACCGCCAGCACCCGGCAGCGCGCCCAGTCGCCCAGCGCGGCCGGCTCGGAGGCGTACAGGTCGACCTGGCCCGCCTTGTCGGCCAGCGCCAGGGCCGCGCCCCGGCCGACGGCGGCCGTGCACTCACCGGCGGCGTGCACGGCGGTGCCGAGCGTGCCCGCGTAGGTCCCGTCGCGGGTGCCGAGCAGCTCGCGCACCTCGGGGACGATCGCGCCCTGCCCCTGCGCGATCGGCTCGGGCGGCAGCCCGCAGCGCCGGCCCACGGCCGAGCGCACGCCCGCCGACACCGTCAGCCACCCGTCGTACGGGCACGTCACGGTGCCGACGGTCTTGACGGAGACGGACCCGAGCCCGCTCTGCCCGGCCAGCTCCCACAGGCGCGGCGTGTCCCGGGGGTCGATGTCGTCCCACAGCAGCCCCGGCACCCCGATGAACGCCACCCGCCCCCCGGCCTCACCCGTGGCGGTGTCGTCCGCCCGGGCGGCGACCGGCAACGACCACCACAGCGCCGAAGCGACCAGCAGCAGCACCCATCTCATCGTCAGCCCCCATCCGGACATGGCGATCGACCCGGGACGCGGGAAACCCTACCCGCCCGGCCGCTCAGGCGGCGGGTTTGACGGTGATCAACCGGTTGAGGGCCTCGTCGTAGGGCGGGTCGAGCCAGTAGTCCGAGTGCCATCGCGCCTCGGGCAGCGGCTCCCCGGGACCGGGCCGCGCCGGGTCCCAGCAGAACCGGTCCACCTCGTCCTGCCGCTCCCCGGCGAGGGGGTCGGCCGGCCGGAAGACGGGCCCACCGATGGGATCGCTCAGCCGGTAGAGGTTGCACCAGGACACGGCGTCGCGTACCGCCACGGGTCCGGCGCCGCCGAACCAGGCGGGGAAGTACGGCGCGTACAGGCGGCCCAGCGGCGAGCCGTGCGTGAGCAGCCTGACGCGCGCCCGCAGCTCGGGATCGAGCTGCAGCACCAGGGCGGCGGCGATGACGCTGCCCTGGCTGTGCCCCGACAGCACGACCTCGTCCCGCTCGGTCCTGGCGAGCCGGCCGACCCGGGCCATCAGCTCGGGCACGACCCGCTCGGTGTAGCAGGGCGGCGACAGCGGGTGGATGGCCCGGGGCCAGAACGTGGAGACGTCCCACAGGATGCCGATCGTCCTGCGCAGCCGGGAGTCGCTGTACGTGCGGCGGCCGAGCAGCACCAGCCCCGCGATGATCGCCACCATGGCCCAGCTCCCGACGGAGGCGAGCAGCCCCGTGATCCCCCCGTCGGGCGTGAACAGCCGCAGCCGGTGGATCACGGTCACCACCACGGACCCGGCCACCCCGATCCCGGTGAGCACGCCCAGCACGAGCCCGGCGCGGTCGGTGAGGGAGGCCAGCGCCCACTTGGCGGCGACCACCTCGGCGTCGTCGCGCTGGCCGTAGTACGCCTTCAGCCCGGGGACCAGCCGCGCCGCCTCGGCCCTGCGGATCAGGTGGAGCACGCCCGCCAGGGCGACGAGGCCCAGCGCCAGCAGCGGCACCAGGGCCGCCGTCCACCAGACGGCGTCGTCGAGGAACAACCGCCGGCCCGGCGGCCCCGGGTCGGCGGAGGTCCCCGGGACGCCGAAGAACGTGGCGGTCCAGAACAGCACGCCGAGGGCCAGGACGTTCGCGCTGCCCGCGGCCGCCATCAGCACGAACCAGGCGGCCAGCCCGCCCATCGCCCGCCGCTCGCAGCGCCCGCCGCCGGGGCCCGGCCGGTCCATGCGCGCCAGCATGCAGGTGGCGACGAGGATAAACAGGCCGAGCCCGACCGTGAGCCCGAGCTGGAACGCTCCAATCCCCACGCCGGGCAGCTGCCACGCGGACCCCGCGGCCACGGCGGCGGGCGGCAACCCGGCCAGGGCCGCCCCGATCGTGGCCACGAACACCAGCGGCGCCGCCACCCGCAGCGCCCGGCAGGCGAACGTGAGCCACTCCGGCTCCCGCTCCCCCGAGTGCGGGTCCAGCCGCCGGGCGATCCACGGCAACGCCGCCAGCACGGCCGCGGCCAGCTGCACCCCGGCGTTGGCCACGGTCAGCACGAGCCCCCGAGCCGTACCCGCGAACGGCGCCGCCACGGCCACCCCGATGGAGGCGACGGCGAAGGACACGTGCACGACCCGCAGCCGCCACACCGGCGCGCCGCCGTGCCACAGCCGGGGCCGGGCCAGCGGCCCGCCGTCGCGCGGCGCCCCCTCGGCCGGCCTGCCGGCCGGCACGACCGTGCGCTCGTCGCGCTGCCAGGTGCGCCGGGCGATCCACCACAGCAGGACGACGACCAGCAGCGGGACCAGCGCGGTGACCGCCAGCCGCCGGGACGGCTCGTGACCCCACAGCGCGGCCAGCCAGTGCACCCAGACCGGGGCCGTGTCCTGCGCGCAGGCCCGGCCGGCGGCGGTGCACTGCCAGCCGACGAGGTCGACGGCGGCCCGGGTGACGGCGCCGACGAGCGTGCCGGTGAGCAACAGGGCGAACAGCCGCTGCGCCGCCTCCGTCACGTGCCGCAGCCGGGCCCCGCCCGCCGGCCTGGGGAGCATGAAGTAGGACAGGTTCGCCAGCGAGAACGGCAGCAGGAGCAGCCAGAGCGCGATCGTCCGGCCGCCGGAGGTGAGGTTGCCCCAGGCGTACGCCTCCCGGTGGCGGACGCCCGGCACGTCGGGGTGGCCGCCGGCCGGCCTGCCGCCCGCCCACCAGCGGCGGTAGAACCCGGTGGTGCCGTCGCCCGCGACGAGCCGGGGATGGGGGTGGTTCAGGATGCCGGCCGGGGGCGTGCCGGAGACTCCGTGCACGCGCAGCTCCGTCACTCCTCCGCAGGTCTCGTCGAGGAATCCGTCCATGACACCAGGATCCTGCGGCAACCCCCATCACGTACAGTGATGAAACGATTACTCAAACGTGAGCAGCGTAAGCCCCGTCCCTGCTCATGAGCTCCTCTCGGGGCTAGGACTTGGTGGCGCCGGCCGTGAGGCCGGTGATCAGGTGGCGCTGGACGAGCAGGAACACCACGCCGGCCGGGATGGCGATGAGCACCGCCGAGGCGGTCATCAGCCCCCAGTCGGACCAGTGCTGGCCGACGAACTGCTGCAGCCCCACGCCGAGCGTGCGCTTGTCCTCCTGGGACATGAACACGGTGGCGTAGCCGACCTCGCCCCAGGCGGTCATGAAGCAGTAGAACGCGGTCACCGCGATCCCCGGCCGGGCCAGCGGCAGCACGACCCGCCAGAACACCCCGAACGGGGTCAGCCCGTCCACCATCCCGGCCTGGTCGATCTCGATCGGCACGGTGTCGAAGTAGCTCTTCATCATCCAGGCGCAGAACGGCACCGCGATCGTCATGTACGCGATCACCAGGCCGGGGATCTGGTTGAGCAGCCCGAGCCCGGCCATCAGGTTGTACAGCGGCACGATCAGGATGGCCACCGGGAACATCTGGGTGATCAGCAGCAGCCACATGACCGAGCGGTGGCCGGGGAAGCGGAACCGGCTGACCGCGTAGCCGGTGGTGGCCGCCAGGAACACGCCCAGGACCATGGTGAGCCCGGCGGTCAACACGCTGTTGAGCAGCCACTGCGGGAACTGCGTGGCGGTCAGCACGCGGGTGTAGTTGTCCAGCGAGGAGTCGTTGAACAGCTGCAGCTCGGCCGACAGCCAGCTGTCGCGCGGCTTGAGCGACGTCAGCACCAGCCAGACGACCGGGAAGAGGGAGATCGCGACCGCGAGGAGCAGGCCCGCGTGCAGGCCGGCGGAGGCCAGCGGGCCGCGCCCGCCGCGCGGCCGGGTTCTGGTGCTCACCATGGGTCTCCTTGACTGCGCAGGGTACGCCGGTAGCCGACGGCCAGCACGATCAGCATGGCCAGGATGATCACGCCCCAGGCCGCCGAGCCCGAGTAGTTGCGGATGCCGGTGAACGCCTCCCGGAAGGCGTAGGTGACCAGGATCTCCGTCTCGCTGCCCGGCCCGCCCCTGGTGACCAGGAAGATGATCGGGAACATGTTGAACGTCCAGATCGTGCCGAGCAGGAGCACGGTGCCGGACACCTGCCGCAACCCGGGCAGCGTGATCGCCCTGAACCGCTGCCACGGGCCGGCTCCGTCCACCTCGGCCGCCTCGTACAGCTCGGCCGGGATCGACTGCAGCCCGCCCAGCAGGGCGACCATCATGAACGGCACCCCGATCCACACGTTCACCGCGATCACCGCGATCTTCGCCGTGGTCGGGTCGTCCAGCCAGCCGACCCCGCCGATCCCGGCCAGCTTGAGGAAGCCGTTGATCACGCCGTAGTCGCTGTTGTAGAGGTAGCGCCAGATGAACGCGGCCACGAACGCCGGCACCGCCCACGGCAGGATCAGCAGCACCCGGTAGACCGAGCGGAAGCGCAGGCGGCGGTTGAGCATGACGGCCAGGCCCAGCCCGATGCCGTAGTGCAGGCCGACGCAGACGGCCGTCCACACGACGGTCCAGAGCAGCTTGTCCCAGAACAGGCTGCTGGTCAGGATCTGCAGGTAGTTGTCCAGGCCGACGAACTCGTACGTGGACGGGATGACGTTCACCCCGATGGTCCGGCCGATGTTCGCCTCGGTCGCGTCCGTCAGCGACAGGTAGACGCCCCGGACCAGCGGCCAGCCGATCAGCACCAGCATCACGGCCAGCACCGGCGCGACCATGGCCCACGCGTACCAGTGGGTGGCGATCGAGCGCCGCAGGCGTCCCGGCCTGTCCTGGCGACGGCTCCGGCCGCGGGCGGACTCGTCCGCGGCCGGACCACCGCTCGACCGTCCGGTCGAGACCGCCACCGGTCAGCCCCAGTCCTTCATGATCCCGCGGTACTGCTCGTCGACCTTCTTGAGCATGTCCGCGGGGCCCGACTTGCCGCCGACGAGCGACTGGTAGCCCTCCAGCAGCGGCTGGAAGAGCTGGCCGCCCTCCGGGATCCACGGGCGCGGGACGGCCGTGTCCATGATCGGCTTGAACACCGCCACGTCCGAGTTGCCCTCCACGTCCGGGTCGGCGTACGCGGAGGTACGGGTGGGCAGGAGGCTGATCTCCTTGGCGATCTTCGCCTGGGCCTCGACGGTCGTCATGAAGCGGACGAACTCGTACGCGGCCGGGATGTTCTTCGAGCCGGCGTAGATGGCCAGGTTCCAGCCGCCGGTGGGCGCCGCGGCCTTGACCGACCCGGCCGGGACCGGCGCGATGCCCAGGTTCGCCTTGTCCTGGAACTCCTTGCCCTGGTAGATCTCCGACAGCGCCCACGGGCCGTTGTAGATCATCGCCGCCTTGCCCTCCTTGAGGGCGGTCATGGCGTTGGCGTAGCTCTCGGTCGTGGCCGGCTTGGGGGCCGCGCCGGAGCTGATCAGGTCGGAGACCGTCTCCATCGCCTTCACGTTGGCGGGCGAGTTGACCACGATCTTCTTGTTGGCCACGTCGAGCAGGTCGCCGCCCTCGCCGTACATGAAGGGCAGCAGGAAGTAGGAGTCGACGTTCAGCGCGAGCCCGGCCACGCCGGTCTTGGCCTTGACGTCGAGCGCGGTCTGCTTCAGCTCCGCGATCGTCTTGGGGGGCTCCTCGTGCCCGGCCTCCTTCAGCAGGCGCTTGTTGTAGATCAGCGCGAGCGTGTCGGTGACCTGCGGCACGGCATAGGTCTTGCCGTTGAACTTCGTGCTGCTCAAGGGCCCGGGCAGGAAGTCCTCGGGCTTGTCCACCGCCCGGCTGCCGTCCAGCGGCTGCAGATATCCCAGCGACGCGAACTGCGACGTCCAGGCCACCTCGGAGCGGATCACGTCGGGCGCGCCCGTGCCGGCCTGCGCGGCCGTCTGGAACTGGCTCTGCGCCTGGTCCGACGGCACGTTCACATAGTTGACCTTGACCTGCGGATATTTCGCCTGGAACTCCTTGATCAACGCCTGGAAGGTCGGCCCCTCACTCTCCGGGCGCGTCGTGTCCCACCACGTCAGCTCGCCGCTCACCTTCGACGGGTCGGAGACCGACGCCGCGGGCGCGGGGGTCCCGCCTCCGCCGCCACAGGCGGACAGCGCCAGAACGAATGCCGCAACGGCGGCTGCGGCCGGTAAGTTTCGTCGCATGATCCTTCACCTCACAGCTCGGTCGAGGTCGGAGTAAGCCGGAGGTTACGCCGACGTGACGCTCACCGGTAGATGGGTTCGTAAGGTTTCTGCAAGTTGTTACATTGATCGCCGCCCGCCGCCCTTGCGCCGCCGGAGCCCGCATCAGCGCAGGTCGGTCCCCATTGTGGACTCCTGACCAGGCCACGTCTGCTGGCGCCCCCGCCAGGAAGCGGTTCCCCGGCATTTCAGAAATTTCCAGAAAGGACTGCAAACGCCGCCTGGCGAGTCCCGCTCAGGAACCTGGCGGCGGCCGGGAACGCGGTCGTCCTGCATTACCACCGCCCGGACGGGAACGACGAGGGGCGGGGGACCGCACGTGTGGGGCGGCGCCGCCGCGCCCGCCGACCGGGCCTCGCCCCTGCGGCCGTCGGGCACAGACGGCTTCGGGGCCGTGTTCACGGTGCCGCTCGCCGAGGGGGCGAAGAGCCTGAGTCACATCATCCACGAGGGCGACGACCAGGACCTGCCCGCCGCCACGGGCGCGGACGCCGACCTGCGCAAGGCCAGGGCCCACTGGATCGACCGGGACACCGTGGCCTGGCGCGGCGGGCCGTCGCTGCGGCACTCGCTGGCCTTCAGCGCCAGGGGCGACATCGCGTACGACGACGCCTGCGGCAACGGCGACCTGACCGGCGACCTGCGGCTCATCCGGCTCCTCCCGGGCACGCTGAGCGAGGAGCAGAAACGGAGGTGGCCGCACCTGGCCGCGTACCCGGCGCTGAAGGTGGACCCGCGCGACGCCGGCCTCGTGCGGCAGGCGCTGCGCGGCCAGGTCGTGGCCGTGGAGCGGGACGCCGCCGGCACGCTGCTGGCCGCGACGGGGGTGCAGATCCCCGGCGTGCTGGACGATCTCTACGCCGAGGCCGCGACCGCCACCCTCGGCCCGTCGGGCCGGACGATCCCGAGGCTCGCGCTGTGGGCGCCGACCGCGCAGAAGGTCGAGCTGGCCCTGTACGGCCCCGGCCGCAGCGTGCACCGGATGCGCCGCGACGACGACAGCGGCGTGTGGTCGGTGCACGGCCTGCCGACGTGGCTGGGCCGCGAGTACACCTACCTGGTCACGGTCTACTCCCCCGCCGCCGGGAAGGTCGTGACGAACGAGGTCACCGACCCCTACAGCCTGGCCGTCACCGCCGACGGGGTGCGCAGCAGGCTCGTGAGCCTCGACGGCGCCGCGCTGAAACCGCCCGGCTGGGACCGGGCGGCCAAGCCGGCGGCCGTGCCGCAGGACCGGGCCTCGATCTACGAGCTGCACGTGCGCGACTTCTCCGCCTCCGACGCGAGCGTCCCGGCCGCGCTGCGCGGCACGTACGCGGCCTTCGGGCTCGACTCCGCCGGCATGCGCGCGCTCCGCGCGCTCGCCGAGGACGGGCTGACGCACGTGCACCTGCTGCCCGTGTTCGACCTCGCCACGATCCCGGAGCGGAAGGCCGACCGGACCGAGCCGGGCTGCGACCTGGCCGCGCTGCCCCCCGACTCCGAGCGGCAGCAGGAGTGCGTCGCGCGCACCGCCGCCAAGGACTCCTTCAACTGGGGCTACGACCCGCTGCACTACACGGTGCCGGAGGGCTCGTACGCGACCGACCCGGACGAGCGGATCAAGGAGTTCCGCGCCATGGTCGCCGGCCTCAACCGGGCCGGGCTGCGCGTGGTGATGGACGTGGTCTACAACCACACCCACTCCACCGGCGTGCTCGACCCCATCGTGCCCGGCTACTACCACCGGCTCCTGGACGACGGCACCGTGGCCACCTCCACCTGCTGCGCCGGCACCGCGCCCGAGCACACGATGATGGGCAAGCTCGTGGTCGACTCGGTCGTCACGTGGGCGAGGCAGTACAAGATCGACGGCTTCCGGTTCGACCTCATGGGCCACCACCCGAAGGCGAACATGCTCGCCGTCCGCCGCGCCCTCGACGCGCTCACCGTGGAGCAGGACGGCGTGGACGGCAGGTCGATCATCCTGTACGGCGAGGGCTGGAACTTCGGCGAGGTGGCCGACGGGGCCCGGTTCGAGCAGGCCACGCAGGCGAACCTGGCCGGGACCGGCATCGGCACCTTCAGCGACCGGCTGCGGGACGCGGTGCGCGGCGGCGGCCCGTTCGACGCCGACCCGCGCGTGCAGGGGTTCGGCTCGGGGCTGGCGGGGGCACCCAACGGCTCCCCGGCCAACGGCACGGCCGAGCAGCAGCGGGAGCGGCTGGCCGGCTACGCCGACCTCATCCGGGTCGGGCTGACCGGGAACCTGGCCGGCTACGTGCTGCCCTCGGGCAAGCGGGGCTCGGAGGTCGACTACAACGGCTCGCCCGCCGGGTACGCGGCCGCGCCCGGGGAGGTTGTGACGTACGTGGACGCGCACGACAACGAGACGCTGTTCGACGCGCTGGCGTACAAGCTGCCCCAGTCGACACCGATGGCCGACCGGGTGCGCATGCAGGCGCTGTCGCTGGCCACGGCCGTGCTGTCGCAGGGGACGGCGTTCGTGCACGCGGGCAGCGAGCGGCTGCGCTCGAAGTCGCTCGACCGCAACTCCTACGACTCGGGCGACTGGTTCAACCGGCTGCTGTGGGACTGCGCGCAGGGCAACGGCTTCGGCGCCGGCCTGCCGCCCCGGGCCGGGAACGAGGACAGGTGGCCCTACGCCCGGCCGCTGCTCGCCGACCCCGCGCTGCGGCCCGGCTGCGCGGACATCAACGCCGGCCGGGCCAGGTACGGCGAGCTGCTGCGGATCAGGGCGTCGTCGCCGGCGTTCGCGCTGGGGTCGCTGGAGGAGGTGCGGCGGCGGCTGACGTTCCCCGACTCGGCGGAGGGCGTGATCGCCATGCACGTGGACACCTCGGGGCTCGACCCGCGCTGGAAGTCGGTCACGGTCGTGTTCAACGCGACGCCGTCGGCGCACCCGCAGGCGATGCCGTCGCTGGCGGGGCAGGAGGTGGCGCTGCATCCCGTACAGGCCGCTTCGGACGACCCGGTCGTCCGGGAGTCGGCCTTCGACCCCGCCACCGGCACGCTCACCGTCCCGGCCCGCACGGTCGCGGTATTCGTGCGGACATGAGTGTCTGAGTGTGACGTGCCGGGGTAGAGGGAACGTTCATCACATCACCGGCACCACATCACTGGAATTGAACGGCACTACGGCGCAGACTGGACAGACTGGACAGACGGCGATCGCGCGGAGCAGTGGAGCACCCGTGGACAATCACCTTGATCACATGCCGGTCCTTTCCCGTGGCAGGCACCGCAACCCCAAGCGCGGGGCCTGCTTCATGGAACTGGCCTCCTACCTGGCCGGAGAACGCTGGAGCGACCATCCGGCGTGCACACACCCATTGCTGGCCGCGCTCGCCCGCCTGGTCAACGACAACACCAGCGACGAGAGCCGGGCCAAGCTCGTCCGGCTGGTCCCCTCCATCATCGGCCTGGCCAGCGACGATCTGCGCGTGGACGCGCACATCGCGCTGCGCTGCGCCACCACGGCCCTGCCGGTGGCGGCGGCCGAGCGCCAGCTCGCGCTGGCGGTGTCGGTGCTGGCCGCCGAGGAGATGCTGGCCAGGCTAGAAGGAGCGCCGTCGGGGCGGCTGAGCGAGCGCAGCCGGCGCGCGATGGAGGAGGTCCCGCAGGCGACCGAGCAGGCCAGGCGCTTCAGCCGGGCGGCCCGGATCACGGAGAAGGGCTTCCGCCGGTACGCGGCGCCGAACGCGGTGCAGCTGGCGGTGGTGGGGATCGTGCAGGCCTGCGTACCGGACCCGGACGCGCTGCTGTGCACGCTGCTGGAGGAGACGATCGCGGACTGCGACGCCTTGATCCGCACCCAGGAGAGCGCCGCTCCGGTCCCCGCGTCCCCGATCCACGCCTGACCCGGTTCACGTCCCGGCTCGTGGCCGCTCACCTCACGACGTGAGGACCTTGGCCAGGGCTTCGGCGATCTGTGCGGCGTTGGCGGGATCGTCCATGAGCATGGACTGGCGTACCCAGATCACCTCGCGGGCGGCCGCCACGGCGGCGGGGCAGGGCTCCGGCCGGGCGCCCGCCCCGGTGAGCGCCGCCATGGTGCCGAGCGGCGGGTAGCCGCCGTCGAGCGGGACGCCCTCCGCCGCCAGGGCCGCCAGCAGGAACGACCGGTCGAAAGGCACGTGCAGGCGGAGCATGAGCAGGTGCCGCGAGTCTCGGGTGGTGCCCGGCGGTTGCGGGACCACCGTCACCGGCCGCTGCCCGGAGGTCCGCTCGCCGTCGTGGCCGGCGGGCATCGGGATGGCGGCCAGCTCGCGCTCGACGGCGGCGCAGAAGGCGTTCCTGCGGTCGATCTCCTGGTCCAGCCGGTCCAGCCAGGGCAGCAGGAGCGCGGCCTGGATCTCGGTCAGCCGCAGGTTCCAGCCGACGGATGGGTGGCCGTACCAGGCGCCGCCCCGTTGGCGGCCGAGGTTGCAGACCGACCAGACGGCGTCGTGGACGGCCTCCTCCCGGCAGACGACGAGGCCGCCCTCCCCCGCCGTCATCGCCTTGCTCGCCTGGAAGCTGTAGACGCCGGCGTCGCCGAGCCCGCCGACCGGGCGCCCCCGGTAGGCCGCGCCGTGCGCCTGCGCGGCGTCCTCGACGACGGCCAGGCCGTGCCGCGCGGCGAGCGCGTTCAGGGGGTCCATGTCGGCGGGGCTGCCCGCGAGGTGCACCGGCATGATCGCGACCGTGCGCGGGGTGAGCGCCGCCCGCGCCGCGGGCACGGACAGGTGCAGGTCGGCCGGGTCCACGTCGGCGATCACCGGCGTGGCCCCGGCCAGCAGGACGGCCGTGGCCGAGGCGACGAACGTGTACGCCGGGACGATCACCTCGTCGCCGGGCCCGACCCCCAGGCCGCGCAGCGCGGCGAACAGGCCGAGCGTGGCGTTGCCGACCGTCACGCCGTACTCGACGCCGGAGCGGCGGGCGAGCGCGGCGGCCAGGTCCGCGCACATCGATCCGCCCTGTGTGGCGCCCCACTGGCCGCTGTCCAGCACGGTGGTGACCAGCTCGCGCTGGGCCTCGTCGAGCGGCGGCGGCCAGGCCGGCCAGGGCGTGGTGCGTACGGGGGCTCCGCCGTGGAGGGCGAGCGTCATGGATGGGGTCCTTCCAGCAGTCGTCGGGGGCGCCGTCACAGGGCTCTTTTCAGCAACCGCGCGAGGTTGCCGCCCTGGATCAGGGCCCGGTCGGCGTCGTCGAGGGGGGCCAGGGCCACGCGCCCGAAGCCGATCCGCAGGTCGAGGAAGCAGGCGTCGGAGCCGTAGACCACACGGTCGGCGCCGATCAGGCCGGCCAGGCGGGCGATCCAGCGGCCGGTCATCCTGGAGCCGCAGATCTCCAGGAAGACGTTCGGGTGCCCGCCCACCAGGTCGGCGGCGCGGGCGAAGCCGTGTGGCCAGAGCCCGGCGTGACCCAGCAGCAACGGCACGTCCGGGTGTCGCCGGGCCACGGTGACGAACTGCTCGGGGTCGCTCCACGGGGAACCCGTCTGGCCGTGGGCGAGCACCGGCAGGCCCAGCTCCCAGACGGGATCGTAGCGGCGGTCGTCGAGCCGGCACTCGTGCACGTCCGGGTGGAGCTTCACGCCCCAGACGCCCGTGCCGGTGAGCCGGTTGCGCTGGTGGGGGTTGTAGACCTGCCAGACGCCGAACCGGCCGGGATGGCGCTCGGCCGCGTCGAACGCCAGCCGGTTGCCCTCCTCGGCGTCGGGGCCGACGGCGAGCAGGTGGCTGATGCCGATCGCCTCGATGCCGAGCAGGTCCATCAGGGTGACCATGCCGCCGGCCGACTGGTCCGGGATGAGGAAGTCCGGCCACGGGCCGAGGTGGCCGTGCGCGTCCAGGATCATCGGCGCTCTCCTTGCCCGAACAGGCCGCCGCCCGAGGCGATCAGGTCGATGTCGGCCTCCGGGAGTTCGAGGTGGTCGAGCAGGAAGCGCGGCCCGCAGTCGTCCATGACCGGGGCACCGGTCCCGAACACCAGCCGCTCCGCGCCGTAGTGCGTGGCCAGCCACTCGACGCCGCGCTGGGTGTTGACGGTGCCGATCTCCAGCCAGAGGTCCGGGATCTCGGTCATGAGCTCGCCGATCGCGCGCAGCCGCCGGTAGCCGGGGTTGAGCAGCAGGATGCGCTGTCCGGGCAGCAGGCGGGCGAGGGCGAGGAGCTCTCCCGGTGAGGTCTCGTCCAGCTCGATGGCCGCGATGGCGCCGAGGTCCGCCAGCCGGCGCACGGCCGTGGGGCCGGTGAGCTCGAACCGGTGGCGCGCCGGGCAGAGCCGGACCATGGGGACGTCCCAGTCCGGCGCCGGCCCGAACGCCTCCGGGAGCAGCACCGGCACCGGGATCAGCCGGGGGTCGCTCAGGGCCAGCAGCGCCTCGTTCCCCGCGTGGACGTCGGAGTAGAGGCTGAGCGTGTGGGTCACGCAGGCGCGGTGAACGCCCAGCCGGTCCATCTCCGGCAGCGGGTCCCGGGGCAGGTCGTCGAAGGGCACGGGGCCGATGAGCCGGTGGGCGTCCAGAACTAATTTCGGCACAGACCGAAATTAGCCTTGCGGTGGCGTGACGGTCAAGAGCGGGCAGCCGGGGTTCAGGTCGATCCTCGCCAGGTGCCGGCCGCTCAGGGCCCACGCCTTCCAGGAGCCGGGCTCGAAGTGGAGCTGCGGGTTGGTGTACCACTCGTCGCCCAGCCCGGTGGCCAGGTGCCGGGCCGCGCCCAGCGCGCCGGGGCCTGGCTCGTCCGTGCCCAGCTCGTAGGCGTTGCCGCCGCCGAAGAAGGTCGAGACGAACACCCGGCCGCGGTGCACGGTCAGCTCGCCGTACCCGGACAGGGTGCCCTGGTGCCTGACCGTCCCGGTGGCCAGGTCGAGGGCGATCCAGGTGCCGGAGTCGCGCTTGTAGACCCCGTAGAGCAGGCCGTCGTGCACCTTGACGTCCTGGAACGTCCGCGCGCCGGGAACCGGGTCCGCCTGCCACCGCACCGTGCGGGAGCTCAGGTCGAACGCCGCGACGGAGGCCGCGGTCCGCACCGGCGGGACGCCGCCGCCGCCGAGCACGTCGCCGCCCAGGTAGACGACCCCCGCGCGGGAGTCGAGCGAGAGGCTCATCAGGCTCTGGCCGGGGATGACGCCCAGGTGGACGTCCATCTCACCGGTGTCCGGGTCCACGATCGTCAGGGCGCCCTCCAGCTTGCCGCCCAGCGGGGCGGAGGCGACCAGCAGCTTGTCGGTCACCGGGTCGTACTCGATGTCCCACGGGCGCTGCTGGTCGTGGCCCAGGTAGCCCAGGCTGCGGATCCGGTCGGTGCGCAGGTCGACGGAGATGATCTGGCCGCTGGGGTAGATCGCGGCGTAGATCTTGTTCCCGCGGCGTACCAGGTCCTTGGGCTCGCCGGGCACCCGGAACCTGCGCTGCGCGCCGGTACGCAGGTCGCGGACGTCCATGAAGAAGTGGCCGCCGACGTAGACGGCGCGGCCGGGCACCAGCAGCATGCTCTGCGGACGCTCGGCGCCGGCCGGCAGTCCGGCCTCGATCAGGTCGGTGAACTCGGACTCGCCGGTGCGCAGGTCCAGCCACCACATGCCGCCGCTGCCGGAGAAGCCGGCCAGGGTGTGGTCGTCGACGGGCGCGAGCCGCCTGGTCTCGTCCTCCTGCGACGGCGGGCCGGCGACCTTGGTGAGCGCGCTGTCGCCCGTACGGTAGCGGTGGACGGCGCCGTCGGGGCGCGAGGTGCCGTAGACCGTGCCGTCGGGGGCGACCGTGAGCGCGTCGAGGCTGCCGGAGCCCAGGGAGACCCGCCTGGCGTCGGTGCCGTCCTTGCGCACGTCGATCAGGACCGGCCCGCTCACCGCGAGGATCCGGTCGCCGTGCTCGGCCACGACGCCGATGCCGCCCGCCCCCTGGGCCAGCTCCCTGACCGCGCCCGTCTTCCGGTCGATGGCGACGAGCCTGCCCTTGTCCAGCAGGCCCGCGTAGACGTTGTCGGCGTCGGCCGCGACCGCTCTGACGTAGCGCTCCCCCGTGGCCAGCACGCCGAAGTCGCGCACCGCGCCGGTGGCCGGGACGTACTCCCTGACCCGGCCGTCGGGATAGGTCCCGGCGTAGAGGGTGCCGTCGGGCGCCGCGGCCAGGGACCAGATGTAGCCGCCGTTGCGGCCGAACGAGGCGAGGTGCGCCACCTCGCCGGTGGCCGGGTCGAAGCGGTAGAGGTCGGGCACGGGGTAGGTGCCGACGTAGACCTTGCCGCCGGACACCGCCGTGGCCCAGCCGCCCTCCGGCTCCCCGGTGGCCGGGGCGTCGGGCAGGCGTACGCTCCTGACCACCTTGCGAGTGGCCAGGTCGATCTCGGCCAGCACGGGCGGCTTCTGGCCGCGGGTGACGACGTAGCCCTTGCCCTCATGGACGACGGCGCCCACGATCGCGCCGGTCACCGACGCCGGCCCGGACGTCTCCACGCGCTGCCCGGCACACGACGGCGCCCCCTGCGCGAGGCTCCGGGCGGCCGCTCGCACGGGGGCCGCCGACGCTGGGGCTGCCGACGCCGTGGTTGCCGAGGCTGGGATCGCGGATACGAGCAAGGCGGCGGCCAGAGCCGCCGACACCACGAGGGGACTGCGCGGCATGACCGCACCTCCGCACATTGTTGCCCAATTTTGGTCCAGACCGTAATCTTCTGAGCAGGATTAGTCAATGGAGGCAGGTGTGACGGCGTTCGACGCGCGTGAACTGGTCGGCGAGCTCGAGGTGACCCTCGACGTGGACGTGCTGGTCGGGGCGTACCCCGACCGCGACGGACCGCCGGGAACGCCGGGATCCGTCCTGGAGGCCCTGGCCGCGCACCGCATCCGGGCGGGCGTGGTGGCGTCGCTGCGGGCGGCCCTGTTCGACATGCGCTCCGGCAACGACCAGGTCCTGGCCCTCTCCGGCGGCCCGCTCGCGCCGGGAGACAGCACGGACGGGGGCCCGGACGGGGGCACCCCAGCCGGCGTGGTTCCGGTCGGGACCGTGGATCTGCGTGACCCCATCGGCGCGGTGCGGGAGATCGACCGACTGGCGCCGCTGGGCGTGCGGGCGATCAGGCTGTTCCCCGACGAGCAGGGCGTCGAGGCGGGCTTCCCCTCGGTCCGGCACGTCGCCAGGAGGGCCGCCGCGCTCGGCCTGGTGGTGCTGACCGGCGGCGACGTACGGCGCTTCTGGCAGCCGTTCGCCGGCCTGGACGCCAAGGTGGTCTTCCTGGACACGCACTTCTACCACCTCGGCGACTTCCTGGTGGTCGCCGCCGACGAGCCCGGGTTCCACACCTCGACCCGCCTGCTCAACTCCCCCGACGCGCTGGAGACCGTACCGGCCGACCGGCTTCTCTACGGCTCGCGCACCCCCCACTACGAGCCCGTCGTCCCCCTCCTGCGCCTGGCGACCGGCGGGCTGAAGCCGGACGAGATCGCCGCGGTGGCGGGCGGCAACGCGAGGAGGCTGTTCGCATGATCATCGACGTGCACGCCCACTGGGGCCCGTGGTTCTTCTCCATGGACGTGGCCGGGGCGAACCTCGCCACCATGGACCGCTTCGGCATCGATCTGTCGATCGTGTCGGCCACCGAGGCAGTGATCTACGACGCCCGCGCGGGCAACCGGGCCCTGGCCGAGTGGCTGGCCACGCAGGACCGCCACCTGGGGTACGTCACGATCAACCCCCGCAGGCCGGCCGACGGCGAGCGGGACCTGCGGGAATACCTGCCCACCGGCAAGTTCGCGGGCGTCAAGATCCACACCGACTACACGGGGTCGCCCGCCTCCTCGCCGCAGACGCGCGAGGCGCTGGCCATGGTCGCGGCGGCCGGGGTGCCCGCGCTGGTCCACACCTGGGGGACCACGGTGCTGGACCTGGCCCAGGTCTGCCTCGACACGCCCGGCCTGCGCGTCATCGCGGGGCACATGGGCGCCGACGGCTTCGCCCACGCCATCGAGGCCGCGAACGCCTGCGACCGGCTCTATCTGGAGCCGTGCTACTCCCACGCGCCGGCCGGCCGCATCGCCCAGGTGGCCGCCGGGGTGGACCGCACGCGGCTGCTCTTCGGCACCGACTCGACCCTCATCGACCCGGCCTCGGCGTACGGCGCGGTGGCGGCCGCGGGCCTGGACGCCGAGACGGCCGAACTGGTGGCGTGGCGCAACGCCGCGCGGCTCTTCGATCTGGACATTACGGCCTAGGCCGTAATAACGTGCGGCCAACCTTCCCGAGGAGTATCAGCGAATGATCCCCCGCCGCCGTTTCCTCCAGGCCGCAGCCGCCTCGGCCGCCGCGACCACCATCCCCGCCCTCGCCACCGGCCCCGCCCACGCCACACCCACCGCTACAGCCACAGCCTCGGGGCGCGAGCCCGAGGGCACGATCACCGATCTCGGCCCGGCCAGCGTCACCAGCCCGCTGGGCAACGCCGAGTTCGTCGGCGACGTGCTGTACCTGGGCTCGCGCGGCCTGGCGCCCAACGTCGTGGGCGCCTGGGATCTGGCCCAGGACAAGGTCACGGCCCACTTCGAGATCCCCACCGGCGTGGGCATCTGGGCGATGTGCAAGGTGGGCACCGACGTGTACGTGGGCACCCACTCCAGGTCGGACCTGTACCGGATCGACACGTTGACCGGCACGACCACGAAGGTCGCCCAGTACCCCGACCCCTACATCTGGACCATGGCCGCCTCGCCCGACGGCAAGGTCTACATGGGCATGTCCCAGCCGGGACGCGTGGTCGAGTACGACCCCGCCACCGGCGCCAGCCGCGACCTCGGCCAGCCCGCCCCCGGCGAGGCGTACGTGCGCAGCATCCAGGCCGACGACACCCACGTCTACGCCGGGGTCGGCAGCAACGCCCACCTCGTCGCGATCGATCGCCGGACGGGCGAGAAGCGCGAGTTGCTGCCCGCCGAGGTGGCCGACCGGGACTGGGTGTCGAGCATGTCGATCAGCGGCACGCACGTGGCCGGCGGCATGAACTCGCTGGCCGAGCTGCTGGTGCTGGAGAAGGCGAACCCGGCCGCGTACAAGATCGTCAAGGCCACCGCGCCGGGCGAGAAGTACATCGTCTCGGTGCTGATCCACGACGGATGGGTGTACTTCGCCGGCCGCCCGTCCGGCACGTTCTACCGCTACCGCATCGAGGACGGCACGTACGAGGTCCTCGGCGTGCCGTTCCCGGAGGCGCAGACCGTCCGGATCCTGGAGCACGGCGGCCGGATCTATGGCGTCCAGGAGCCGGGCATCTTCGTCTACGACCCGGCCACCGGCGCGATCGACTACGTGAGCCACGTGCAGAAGGGGTTCAGGGCGGCCCCCGAGGAGCCCATGTCCGTGCACTCCGACGGCAGGCTCGTCTACGTCGGCGGCAAGGGCGGCTGCGACCTGCACGACCTGGCGACCGGCCAGGTCACCCGGCTGCCCATCCCCGGCGAGCCGAAGACCATCATCACCGCCGGGCACACCACCTACCTCGGGGTCTACACCCAGGCCGCCCTGTACTCCCACCGCGCGGGCGACCCCGAGGCCAAGCTCCTCCTGCGCACCGGCCACAACCAGGACCGGCCCAAGGACCTGTGCCACGACAGGCTGACCGGACTGATCGTGATGTCCACCCAGCCGGAGCCCGGTCACCAGAACGGCGCGCTCGACGTCTACGACCCCAGGACCGGCCGGCTCGACACCTACCGCCCGGTGGTCGAGCGCCAGACGGTGTTCTCGCTGACCGCCCGGCTGGGCACCGTCTACCTGGGCACCAGCACGCAGGAGGGCCTCGGGTCGCCGCCGGTGACGTCGACGGCCCGGCTGGCGGCGTTCGACCTGCGTACCCGTGAGGTGAGGTGGGAGGTCGAGCCGGTGGCCGGCGCGAGCAGCGTCACGAGCCTCAAGCACACGACCCTCGCCCTGTACGGCATCACCGGCGACGGAGTCCTGTTCGAGTTCGACCCGCGCGGGCGCGAGGTCACCCGCACGCTGAAGGTCTGCGAGCGCGGCGGCGACCTGGTGCTGGCCGGGCGCAACGCCTACACCAGCGACGAGAACGCGGTCTACGAGATCGACCTGGTCGCCTTCACCTCGAGGAGGCTCGTGGAGGGGCTGGCGAGCGACTGGTTCGGCGGCGGTTCCCGGCTCGCCATCGATCCCTCGCGCAAGGCGCTGTACGGGCTCAAGGGCCGCAACCTGATCCGGATCGCCCTCTGAGCCCGGCGGCGAACCGGCCCCTGAACTGACCGGGGCACCGGGCTGGGGGCGGCCCCTCAGCCCGGGACCGCCGCCAGGACCCCGGCGCGCTCGCCGTCCGGCAGGCCGGGGCCGTACGGGTCGACGGCGTGCGACTCGGGGATGAGCCCCTCCGCGGCGGCCACCCACAGCATCCGCTGCACGTAACCCTCCATGGGCGCGGTGAACGTGGCCGCGGCCAGCCGGTCCAGCCGCGCGGACGCCCGCTCGAACCCCCGCAGATCATCCGCCTCGAACGCGCGCAGCACCGCCGCCGTCGTCTCCACCGACGCGGCCGCGATGCCCACCAGCGCCGCCTGCGCCCCCCACAGGAGCGAGGGGCCGAACATCCGGTCCTCGCCGGTGATGGCCAGCCGGTCCGCCTCGCGGGTCCGGGCGATCGCCTCCTGGCAGCCCATCGCGTCGGACAGCAGCGCCGTCTTGAGCCCGGCGACGCCGGGGTGCCGGACGATCGCGCGCAGCACGGCGGGCGGGCACGGCGCGGTGTACAGGTCGAACGCGATCATCGGCAGGCCGGCCGCCGCCCACACCTCGTCGTGCAGCGCCGCCCGGTCGCCCTCCGACGGGAACACCAGCACGCCGTCGGCCCCCAGCTCGGCGGCCACCTTGGCCTCCTCGGCCGCCGGAGTCGAGCCCCCGCCGACGCCGGCGATCACGGGGAGGCCCGTACGGCACGCGCGCCCGATCAGGCCGGCCCGGACGTCGGGCGGCAGGAAGGGGCCGCGGCCGGTGTGGGCGAGCACGGCCAGGGCGTCGGCGCCCGCGGCGGCCAGGCCGCGGAAGTACGCCTCGGCGACGTCGAGGTCCACCTCGCCCGATGCGGTCATCGGCGTCGCGGCGGCGGCCACCAGGGCGCCGCGCAGTCGATCGCGCAGCCGCGCGGCCCGCGGGTCGATCGGCGCGCTCATCGTGCTCATCGTTGTTCCCCTCACCGGATGGCCTTCATCAGACGGTCTGGGCGACAAGCGTAGGCGCTCAGTTCCGGGTCACTTCAGCCCGGTCATGGCGATGCTGTTGACCAGGTAGCGCTGCAGCAGGAAGAACACCAGCAGGCAGGGCACCGCCGAGACGGCGGCCGACGACATCAGCGTCGCCCACTGCAGCTCTTCCGTCTTGAGCACCGTCAGCCCCACGGTCAGCGTGCGGGTGGCGTCGCTCTGCGAGATGACCAGGGGCCACAGGAAGTCGTTCCAGTGCCACAGGAAGACGAACACGCCCAGCGTGGCCAGGATCGGCTTGGTCAACGGGATCACGATCGTCCAGTAGACGCGCAGCTCGGAGGCCCCGTCCACCTTGGCGGCGTCGAACAGCTCGTCCGGCAGCCCGAGGATGAACTGGCGCATCAGGAAGACCGCCTGCGAGTTGGCCAGCGTCGGGACGATCAGCCCCCAGAAGGTGTCGGCCCCGCCGAAGTCGGACACCAGCACGTAGAGCGGGATGAGCGTGGCCTGGAACGGCACCATCATCGTGGCCAGGAAGGTCCACAACATGGCGTCGCGGCCGGGGAAGCGCTTCTTGGCGAAGGCGTACCCGGCCATCGACGCCGTGAGCAGGATGATCACGACGGACACGGCCGAGTAGACCAGCGAGTTGATCGTCCACTCGGCGAACCCGGAGGCGCTCAGGACCCGCGTGATGTTGTCGAGGGTGAGCGAGTCGGGCCACTGCGCGGGCAGGGTCGGCTCGCCCCTCGGCGAGAGGGCCACGACGAGCATCGCGATGAACGGGCCCATCGTCAGCAGCGAGATGACCGAGAGCAGCGTGTACAGCGCCCACTTGCGGCCCCGGCGCCGGGGCGCGGCGGTCCGCCCGCCGGCCCGGGCCGTGGCGGGACGCGCGGCCGTCATCGTCACGTGTTCTCCTTGCCGACGAAGCGGCGCTGGATCAGCGAGACGACCAGGACGACGGCGAAGAGCACCATCCCCCACGTGGCCGCGTAGCCGAACTCCCAGAACCTGAAGCCGCGTTCGAAGATGCCGTAGATGAGGGTGTAGCTGGCCTTGGCCGGCCCGCCGCCGGTCATCACGTAGATCGTGTCGAAGACCTGGAACGAGGCGATCGTCTCGATCACCAGCACGAAGAAGAGGGCGGGCTTGAGCAGGGGCAGCGTGATGGAGCGGAAGCGCTGCCAGGCGCTCGCGCCGTCCACCCGGGCCGCCTCCAGGTAGGAGCCGGGGATGGCCTTGAGGCCGGCCAGCAGGATCAGCATGGAGTAGCCGAAGCCCTTCCAGCAGGAGACGAGGGCCAGCGCGGGCAGCACCAGCTCCGAGCGCTCCATGAAGGCGACCGGTCCCAGGTCCAGCTTGGCCAGCATGCCGTTGATCAGGCCGTCGAACTCGTAGATCCAGCGCCAGATGAGGCCGGCGAAGACGAAGCTGGTCACGTACGGCAGGAAGAGGATGCCGCGGAACAGACCGCGCAGGAAGACGATCGAGTTGAGCAGCAGCGCGGTGCCGAGCGAGACCAGAACGACCAGCGGCACGTAGATGGCCGTGTACACCAGCGTGGCGCGCAGGCTCGACCAGAAGTTGGGGTCGTTCACGAGCCGGGTGTAGTTGTCGGCGCCGATGAAGCTCCACTCGCCGCCGATGTTCCAGTTCGTCAGGCTCATGCCCGCCGCGCCCAGCGTGGGGAAGATCTTGAAGATCAGGAACAGCACGAGCATGGGGAGGACGAACAGCAGTCCCGTGATCGGATCGCGCAGGCGATGACGCACCGGGGTTCACACCTTTCCAGAAAACGGGGCCTCCACGCGGGGAGGCCCCGATCGTGTCAGCTGCCGCCGGCCAGCAGCTCGTTGCCCTCCTTCGCGGCCGCGTCGAGAGCCGTCTTGGCGTCCTCCTTGCCGAGCAGCGCCGCCTGCACGTGCGCCGCGATCATCGACATGACCTGGCGGGCCTTGGGGTGGGTGTCACCGGGGAAGGCGAACTCCAGCGACTTGGCGAACTCCTTGGACGTCGCCGACTGGTCCGGGATGGTCACGTCGGTACGCGCGGAGAAGAAGCCCGACTCCTTGGCCAGCGGCCCGGCCACCTCGGGAGAGGCGACGTAGGCGGCGAACTTCTTGGCCGCGTCCTTGTTCTCGGAGTGCTTGGCCAGCACCAGGCCGCCCGGGATGCCGAACGCGACCCGCTTCGAGCCCTCCAGCGGCAGGCCGATGCCCACGTTCTCCGCGCCGATGGCGGCGCCGAGCTGGTCTGCCTGGAGCGCCGTGGCGGCGTGGTACATCGCGGTCTTGCCGGAGGCGAGCGCGCCGCCCTCGATGTCGTTGCCCTTGCTGGCGGTGTTCTCCGGCAGGCCGCCGGCGGTCTTGAGGTCCAGCAGGAGCTGCAGGCTGTCGATGCCCTGCTGGTTGTTGACGGTCACGCTCTTGCCGTCGGCGGCGAAGACCGAGCCGCCGTTGGCCCACAGGATCGGGTAGAAGCTCTGGTTGAGCGAGACCTCGGGCTTGCCCGGGTAGTCGAGCACCGCGACCTTCCCGGCGGCGAGCTTGGGCGCGGCCTCCTTCAGCTCGGCCAGCGTCTCGGGCACCTTGGTGACGCCCGCGTCGGCGAAGAGCTTCTTGTTGTAGATGGGGGCGGTGATCGTCTGGTAGATCGGCACGCCGTAGAGCTTGCCGTCCACGGTCAGCGCGGTGAGCGCGTTGGGCAGGTAGCTGGCCTTGGCGGGGGCGACCACGTCGTCCACGGGCTCCAGCGTGCCCTGCTGGGCGTACTGCGGGATCTGGTCCGGGCCGAGCACCACCAGGTCGAAGCCCTTCCTGGAAGCCAGCGCCGTGGTGACCTTCTCCTGGCGTCCGTCCCAGGGCTGCTGGTCGATCTTGACGTCGATGGCGGGGTTCGCGGCCTCGAAGTCCTTCTCGACCTTGTCCCAGAAGGCCTTGTGCTTGGCCTGGTCCATGATGACGGGGTACATCCAGAGGGTGACCGTGCTCTTGTCCGAGCCCGAGCCGCCACCGGATCCGCACCCGGCGATCACGACGCTCAGGGCGGCCACGACTCCGGCTGCCGTTAGCTTCCTCATCGGTGGCTTTCCTTTCCCGAATACCGGTCCTGACCGAAACCTAGTGAGCGGCGAGCAGCCGGTCAATGCTTGATACATGAACGTAACTAGGCCCTTCCGGGATAGCGCCGGACACTGTCGGCGATCGCCGCCACGTGCTCCGACGTGTAGTGTTCGTTCCAGTCGATGACCACGAGCGTGCTGTCGACCAGCCGCTCGGCCGCCGGGCAGCCGGCGGGACGATAGCCCTCCAGGGGATAGTCCGAGGCGCCGTAGATCGGCCCCTTCCACAGCGGGGCCCGGTTGAGAGGCTCCTTGAGGTATCCGGCCCGTGCCGGAATCCCGGCCGCGCTCAGGTGCGCGGCCAGCTCGGGGGCGTCGCCGCCGGGCAGCACGAGCGGGAACAACCACCAGGCGTGCCCGTCAGGGCGGGGCAGCCGGATCACGCCGCGCCCCTCCCCCGCGCCGGCCGGCTCGCCGGCTTCCAGCACCCCGTCCAGGCCGCCCAGCGCCTCGATGAGCTGTCCGGCGGTGCGCCGCCTCGACTCCACGACGCCCGGCAGCTTCGCCAGTTGCGCCCGGGCCACCGCCGCCTGCAGCTCGGTCATCCGGTAGTTCAGGCCGAGGCTCTCGTGCGAGCGGCCGGCGGCCCGGTCCCAGCCCTTGTCCGCGAACAGCCGCATGCGCCTGGCCAGCTCGTCGTCGTCGGTGATCGCGACGCCGCCGTCGCCGCAGGTGATGTGCTTCCACTGCTGCAGGCTCAGGGTCCCCACGTGACCGGCCGTGCCCGCGTAGCCCCTGGTGGGCAGCTCACCGAGAAGCTCACCAGGCTGCCCGCCGGCCTGCCCGTCAGACGGCCCGCCGGCCTGCTCGCCAGGCGGCCGGCCGGGCTGCTCGCCGGGCTGCCTGCCGGCCTGCCTGCCGGCCGGCCCGGCGGGCAGCTCCGCGAGCCACGCCTGGGCGCAGTCCTCGATGAGCACGAGGCCGTGCTCGTCCGCCAGGGCCCGCAGCGCGGCGATCCGGGCCGGCGCCCCGAACAGGTGCACGGCCATGATCGCGCGGGTGCGCGGCCCGATGAGACCGGCCACGGAGTCCGGGGCGAGGTTGCCGTCGGACGGGTCGACGTCCGCGAAGACAGGAACGGCGTTCTGCGCCAAGATGGGGGCCACGGTACCGAAGTCCGTGATCGGCGTCGTGATGATCTCGTCCCCGGGGTCCGGCGCCGCCGCGACGACCGACAGGTGGAGGGCCGCGGTGCCGGAGCTGCACGCGATCGCGTGGCGCGAGCCGTACAGCTCGCCGACCTCGCGTTCGAGCGCCCGCGCCTCGGTCCCCCAGACGGAGTTGAGCATGCCGGAGCGGATCACCCGCTCCAGTGCCGCCATCTCCTCGTCGCCGAGGGTGCGGCCCGCGGGTTCGGCCATGTTGGGAAAGTGCAGGGTCACCGGATAACCTTTCGGTCTAGACCGTATTAAGGAAGAGGAGGCGCGGGTGGGTATCGTCATCGGAGTCGTCGGCCCGCACGATCTGGTCGACGACGTCGCGGCCACCTGCGAGGAGCAGCCGGGGGTCAGCGCGCTGCGGCTCGACTACGATCACGAGTCGCAGGCCCCGGCCATCGTCGAGGCGCACACCACCTCGGTCGAGGGCTGGCTGTTCACCGGCATCGTCCCGTACATGCTGGCCCGCGCCGCCGACGTGCTGTCGCGTCCGGCCGCCTTCGTCGACTACTCGGGCGCGACGCTGCTCAGCGCCCTGGTACGCCTCCAGCACGAGGGCCATGACATCACCCGCCTGTCCATCGACACCATCTCCCCCGCCGACGTCACCGCCACCTTCCACGAGGCCGGGCTGCCCACCGACCAGCTGCGCACCCTCGGCTACCGCCCGGAGCAGACCTCCAAGAAGGTCATCGCCTTCCACCGCCGCGCCCCGACGCATCCCGTGATCACCTGTCTCAGCTCGGTGCACGAGGCGCTGCGCGGCGAGATGCAGGTGCTGCGGCTGGCGCCGTCGGTGCACTCGGTCCGCGTGGCGCTGCGCCAGCTCCTGCTGACCGCCGAGGGTCAGGCGCAGGAGGACGCGCAGATCGCGCTCGGCCTGGTGGAGATGGACGGCGAGGAGGGGCTGCTGCGCGAGGCCGGCGCGCTCGGCGGCACGCTGGCCGCCTTCCGCGGCGGCACTCACCTGCTGGTGACCACCCGGGGCCCCCTCCACGACGCCACCGGCGGCTTCACCGGGCTGCCCATGCTGACCAGGCTCACCGCGCACAGCGCCGTGGCCCGGGTGGGTTTCGGCCTCGGGCGCAGTGCCGCCGAGGCCGAGAGCCTGGCCCGCCGGGCGCTGGCCAGGGCCCGGCGCATCGGGAGCGTGGCCGCGGTGCTGTCATTGCGCGCCGACACCGACATCGTGCTGGAGTCGGTGGCCGACGAATCCGCCGGCGAGCAGAGCCTGTCGGTGCTCGCCCGCCGGGTGGGGCTGTCGGTGCCGACGCTGGAGAAGCTGCTGGAGGCGCGCGACGCGGCGGGCGGGCAGGCGCTGACCACGCGCGAGATCGCCGAGCGGCTCGCCGTCCAGCAGCGCACGGCGCGGCGGATGCTGCACCGGCTGGAGCTGGCGGGGCTGGCCGAACGCACCGGCAACCTCACCAGCGGCTCCAGCGGCCGCCCTCTGACGCTCTACCGCCTCACCCTCTAGACCCGGCGCCCCCTCCCGGGGCGCGTCCGCCGACCGGACCGGACTGTTCAGGCGAGCCGGACCGTTGAAGAGCGCCCGGCCGTCGTAGCGCGCCGGACCGTCGTAGCGCGCCGGACCGTCATAGCGCGCCGGACCGTCATAGCGCGCCCGGCCGTTGCAGGGCACCCCGCCGTTCAGGAACGCCCGGCCGTTGAGGGGCACCCGGTGGTTCAGGGGCGCCTGGGCGGTCAGGCGAGCCATCGGTCCAGGCCCTCGGCCACGAAGTCGTCGTCGCGGAGCCACGGGTAGGCCGCCCAGATCCGGTCGATCTCCGCGAGCTGGCCCGGCGAGAGCTCCTCTGCCGGGTCGAGGCACCAGCGGCCCGCCAGCAGGCCCTGCCGGCGCAGCACCTCGTGGATGCCCGGGATGCACCCGTGGAAGCCGTTCGCCGAGTCGAAGATGGCCGCGTTGGCGTCCGTGAGGTGGCCGTCGAGGCTGAGCAGCCTGCGCACCGCCCCGTCGTCGCCGGAGCGGGCCAGCGTGGCCTCCTCCAGCAGCTCCACGGCCCGCCGCACCCAGACCGCCCACTGGCCGAGCAGCCCGCCGACGAACTCCACCTCCACCTCGCGCCCGTCCACGACCACCCAGTGCGAGGTGATGAGATCGGCCAGGATGTGGTCGTCGTTGCCCGTGTAGAGCGCCACCTCGCCGGCCCGCCCCGCCCGTACGACGCCGTGCAGCACGTCGAGCGTGCGGTAACGATCGAAGGGGGCGACCTTGATCCCGACCACCGACTCGATCGCCGCCAGCCGCGTCCAGAACTCCCGTGACAGGGCGCGCCCGCCCACCGCGGGCTGCAGGTAGAAGCCGATCACCGGCAGCACCTCGCCCACGGCCCTGGCCCGCTCGATCAGCCCGTCCTCGTCCAGCTCCCGGTACGGGCTGAGCAGCACCATGTGATACCCCAGCGACCTGGCCAGCTCGGCCTCCGCCACCGCCTGCGCGGTGGGCCCGGTCGCGCCCGCCACCAGCACCACCTTGCGCCGGAACTCCCCGGCCGTGGCGGCGGCCAGTTCGAGCACGGGCGGCAGCAGGTCGGTGCCGTGAATGGCGAACTGCGTGGTGTGCACGCCCACCGCCAGCCCGCCGGCCCCGGCCTCCACGTAGTAACGCGTCAGAGCACGCTGGCGGCGCTCGTCCAGCCGCCTGTCCCCGGTCAGGGCAAGGGGATGAGCCGGGATCACCAGGCCACGCCTGAACAGGTCGCGCACGGACGTCTGCGCCTCTGGAGCCGTGCTGAGCACGTGGGTCCCCCTCTTTTCTGCTGAAGTGAGCACGCGGATCAGAAACGCCCGTCGCGGCGTTCGAACTTGGTGGGCTTGCCGAGCAGCGGGCCGCCGTCCGCGACCCAGCGCGCCGTGTGCTCGATGAGTTCGGCGGGGGTCAGCTCGGGGTAGCCGAACAGGCGGTGGCATCTGGAGGCGTTCGAGAGCAGCGCCGTCGGCGCCTCCTCGCCGGTGAACACCGGCTCCTTGCCGAGCGCGGCGCCAAGGTCCAGCGCCGCCCTGCGCACCGAGACGAGCTCGGGCCCGGTGACGTTGAGCACGTACGGCGGTACGTCGGCCAGCAGCAGGGACCGGAGCGCGACCTCGTTGGCGTAGCCCTGCCAGACCACGTTCACCTGCCCCGTGGCCAGGTCGATGGGCTCGCCGGCGAGCACCTTCTGGGCCAGGTCCACGAGCACCCCGTAGCGGAGCTCGACCGCGTAGTTGAGGCGGATCAGCGACAGGCGGGTGCCGTTCGTCTCGGCGAAGTGCGTCAGCACGCGTTCCCTGCCCAGGCAGCTCATCGCGTAGTCGCCCACGGGGCCGACGGGCGAGTCTTCCGTGCTGCCGCCACCGCCCACGGGGACGAGGGGGTAGACGTTCCCGGTGGACAGTGCCGCGATCCTGGCGCCGGCGAAGCGGTCGGCCACCCGGCCGGGCAGGTAGGCGTTGGTGAACCAGGTGGCGTGCTCGCGGCCCTGCGTACCGAACTTGGCCCCCACCAGGAACACGACGTTGGGCGCGTCGGGGAGCTCGCGCAGGGCGCGGTCGTCGGCGACGTCGGCGGCCACCACGGTGGCGCCCGCGTCCTGGAGTGCCCGGGCCAGCCCTGGCTCGGAGAAGCGCGACACCGCGATGATCCGCCGGTCTCCCCGGCCGGCGTTCAGGGCCAGCCGCACCAGGCTCGGGCCGAGCTTGCCACCGGCGCCCAGGATCATGATGTCGCCGTCGAGCCTGCCCAGATCGTCGATGAGCCCGGCACTCGGCCGTGCCAGCCGCTCCTCGAGTTCCGCTGTCGTCCGCACGCGGTCTCCTCCATCCCTTATTTACGGTCCAGACCGTAACCGGACGGAGCTCCGGCTGTCAACGGGCACGACCTGGTCAGGCACCGTTACGGCCCGGGCCGGAGGCTCGGGCCAGGCGCGTTACGGCCCGGACAGGGGCTTGGGCCAGGCGCCGTTGCGGCCCGGCCAAGGGCTCGGGCCAGGCGCCGCGACGGCCCCGGCCAGGGGTGCTTCCAGGGGCCGGGTCAGGCGCTCCCGCGGGCGGGGAGCGCGCTTTCGCGAGCCGAAACGATCACGTCGAGCACGGCCCTGGTCTCCTGCCACGGCACCGGGCTGGGCGCCCCGCCCACCATGGCGAGAAAGGCCTCGATCGTCCCCTCGTACCCGAGCCCCTTCACCGGATCGTCCCCGCCCTCGATCACGATGGTCTCGGTGGAGTCCCGCTTGTGCAGGGTGACGGCGTACGACTCGGACTCCGAGACGCCGAGGATCTCGACCGTGCCGGTGATGCCGTCGTCCCAGCGCAACGCCATCACCCCGGTGTCCTCCGAGCGCAGCGACGCGTAGTGCCGCCTGGCCCCGGCCGCCCCCACCAGCCGGACGGCGGGACCCAGCAGGGCCACCAGCAGCTCCACGCCGTGGATCCCCATGGTCACCATCGTCCCGCCGCCCTCGCCCGGCGTGTCCTGCCAGGCGTTGTAGCCGGTCGCCCAGATCCCCACGTCGTGCCGTACGGTGGCGCGCACGGCCAGCACCTCGCTCCGCTCGGCCCGCGCGCCCGCGAAGGCCGGGGCGAAGCGCAGCACCGAGCCGGACAGCACGCGGTCGTGGATGGGCAGCCGGTCGAGCTCGTCCAGCTGGGCCCGGGCCGCGGCGGCGGGCTTGTTGACGAAGCAGGCCACGCCCGTCTCCAGGACCCTGGCCAGCGCCAGCGGCACCTGCGGGTTGGGCACGGTCAGCACCACCCCGTCGATCCCGCCCGCCAGCGCCTCCTCCAGGCTGCCCGCCACCTTCGCCGCGGGATTCTCCGCGGTGAAGCGCCGCAGCCGCTCGGGATCCGGCTCCCACACGACGAGCTCGGCGTGGCGGGCCAGGGTGCGGGCGTCGGTGAAGGGATGGCTGGTGGCCAGCCCGGCGAGGGCGATGCGCACGGTCGTCTCCGATCTGTCAGGAAGGGAGGCCATCATCGCAGCGCCCCTCCGGCCGAACGGCAAGGGTCCTGACAGTACGACAATCGCCTATTTACGGTCAGGACCGTTATAGTCGGCTGGGCAGATCACCTCCCGGAGCGGCACGACCGGCAGCGAGCCGGCCCTGACTCGCACGGCACTCTGCGGTCCTGTGGCCGGGTTTCCGCAGGTCAGGGAAGCCTCTCCTTCGTTGCGGATCTTGGCCGCATATGCCACATTTCTAAAAAGAGGGGTACATATACGGAGGAATTGCATGACCATCGAGCTCGCCCGCCCGCATCCCCCCGAGCAGCACCACAGCCACCGGGACGTTACCGGCGGCTGGCTGCGGCCGGCGGTGTTCGGGGCGATGGACGGGCTCGTGTCCAACTTCGCGTTGATCGCCGGGGTCGTCGGCGCGGCGGGGGCCGGGCAGGGGGCGGTGCTGGCCGGGTGTGCCGGGCTGCTGGCCGGGGCCTGTTCCATGGCGGCCGGGGAGTACACGTCGGTGAAGTCCCAGACCGAGCTGATGCGCGCCGAGATCGCCGTCGAGCGGCGCGAGCTGGCCCGTAACCCCGTCGGCGAGCGGGCCGAGCTGGCGGCACTCTACCGGGCGCGCGGGCTCGACGCCGAGCTGGCCGAGCGGGTGGCCGACGGGTTGTCGGCCGATCCGGAGCAGGCGTTGCGGGTGCACGTCCGGGAGGAGCTCGGCGTCGACCCGGATGACCTGCCCTCCCCCTTGCTGGCGGCCGGCTCGTCGTTCTGCGCGTTCTCGGTCGGGGCGCTGGTGCCGCTGGTGCCGTTCCTGTTCGGGGCGTCCGGGCTGGTGGTGGCGCTGGTGTTGAGCGTGGTGGCGCTGTTCGGGTTCGGGTCGGCCGTGGCGGTGATGACCGCGCGGCCGTGGTGGCGGGGCGGCCTGCGCCAGCTCGCCCTGGGCGTGGGGGCGGCCACCGTCACCTTCGCCCTGGGCCACCTGCTCGGCGTGACCATCGCATGACACGCGCCGAATAGCGCGCGCCGCATAGTGCGCGCGGGCCGGCGCTCAGGAGCGGTCAGCGGTCAGGAACGGCCGACACTAAGGAACGGCAGGCAGTCAGGGGTAGCCGGAGGTCATGGGCGGCCGGAGGTCAGGGGCGGCTGGAGGCGGCCAGCTTGATGCCGAGGCCGATGAGGGCGGCGCCCGTGAGTCCGTCCACCGCCCTGCGTACGGCCTGCCGGGCGAACACCCTGCGCAGCGTCCCCACCACGTTGGCCACCACCAGGAACCAGGCGACCGTGCCCGCCAGCGCCACCCCCGAGAGCATCAGCGCGGACGCTCCCGAGCTGAGGAACTGGGGCACCAGGGCCACGAAGAACAGCGCCGCCTTCGGGTTGAGGACGTTGGTCAGCAGCCCTTCGGCGAACGCCGCCCACGAGCCGCGCCCGCCCGGGTCGGGGACGTCGAGCCGCAGCTCCCCGCCCCCGCGCCAGGCCGAGCGCAGCGCCCTGACCCCGAGGTAGAGCAGGTAGGCGGCGCCGGCCACCTTGACCACGGTGAACGCCAGGGCCGAGGCGGCCAGCAGGGCCGCGATACCGGTGGCGGCCGCCACGACCCAGGCGAAGACGCCCACGGCGATCCCCGCCGCGGCCGCCATGCCGGGCCCGCGCCCCGAGACGGCCGAGCGGCGTACCACCACCGCGAAGTCCGGGCCGGGCGACATCGCCCCGAGCAGCACCACTCCACCGAAAGCCGCGATCTGCGCCATAGAGGTCATGGCGTCCACCTTACGAGCACCCTCCCCTCGGGGATCAAGGCGGACCGCTCCCACGTCCACGTCGGCACGGTGATCATCTCGGCGGGCCGGTCGAGCGGGATGGGAATGTCGAGCAGGGCGGAGTGCGGCGTGAGCGGCAGGCCGCCGCTCGGGATGACGACGGTCTCCAGCGGCGTGCGCTGGGAGGGCCCGTCCGGCTCGTCGAGCTCGCTGCGCACCCAGGTGGCCGGGCCGGAGAAGGCCATGAACGCCAGCGCGCCACGCGGCGCGGCCCCGGAGTGGCGCAGGGCGCCGGCGGGCAGCCAGCCGTGCTGGCCCGGCAGGTAGGTGATGCCGGAGACGTGCAGCTCGCCCGCCAGCAGCACGAACTCCTCCCCGGCCAGGTAGTGGCCGTGCTCGGGCCGGGCCCATCCGGGCGGGAAGCGTACGAGCGTCGCGGAGCCGTCCAGCCGGGCCACCCGGACCGGCAGGTTCGACCCGGGCATCAGGAAGGCATGGCCGGGCAGCTCCGCGTCGTCGAGCAGGTCGGTCAGCACGTGTGCCGTCTCGGCTCGTCAGCGCTTGCGGCGCCGCTTCGTGAAGATGGCCCGCAGCGTCAGCAGCAGCACGACCGCGACGAGCTGCCCGCCGATGACGATGCGGTTGACGTCGACGGCCGGCCGCCACAGGGCGTCGCCGTCCTTGAGCACGAACACCCCCGCCGGGGTGGCCCCGAAGCCGAAGCCGCCGCCGCTGCCTCCGCCCTCCTCGCCCTTCTCGCCCCGGTTCTGGCCCTGGCCCCCGCCGCCGCCCTGGGCGACCCTGGCGACCGGGATGACGACGACGTCGCCGTGTTGGATCGGCTCGCCGAAGACGCGTTTGACGGTCGCGGCGTCCTTCGACTGTTCCACCAGCTCCATGATGTCCATCCCCCCATCGTCACCCCGGGACGCCGCCCCGTCGAACGCCGCTGGTCGTCGCCTGCTCACGGGCCTCCCGGACCTCCCGCCCTCTCCTCCTACCCACCGCACTCCGGTGAAGGTCTCCTCCGGGAGCGACGATCAGGTAGGGGGCGAAGGGGAGGCGCCGGGCACGCGGGAGAAGGGGCGTGGGAGGCGGTCAGTCGAACGTCGTGGAGATCTCGTGCCAGCCGTCCGGCGGGATCTCCGCCGCCCGATCCGGCCCCCAGGACCCCTTCGCGTACGGCAACGGCGCGTCCGTCAGGTCGAGCACCGGCTGCACGATCCGCCACGACTCCTCCACCAGGTCGAACCTGGCGAACCTGCGCGGGTCGCCGCTGACGGCGTCGGCCAGGATGCGCTCGTAGGCGGCCTCCATCGGCCCGAGCACCTTGGTGAAGTCGACGCTGACCGGCACCGGCCGGGTGTGCTGCTTGCCCGGCTCCTTGGCCAGCAGGTCGAACGTCACCCCGGCGTCGGGCTGGAGCCGGAACCTGACGAGGTTGGGGCTGTCGGGGGCGCCGCCGTTGCCGAACATCGTCACCGGCGGCCTGCGCAGCTCGGCGACGATCTCCAGGTCGGTGGTGGGCAGGCCCTTGCCGGAGCGGATGCACCACGGCACCCCGGCCCAGCGCCAGTTGTCGATGTAGGCGCGCAGGGCGACGTAGGTCTCGGTGGTGGAGCCGGGGCGCACGCCGTCGGTGTCGAGGTAGCCGGCGTACTGGCCGCGTACGACGTCGGCGGGCGCGATGGCCTGGACGGCGCGCAGCACCCGCCACTTCTCGTCGAGCTGGGCCCGGGCGTCGGTGGACGGCGGCGGGTCCATCGCGAGGATGGCCAGGAGCTGGAGCAGGTGATTCTGCACCACGTCCCGGATGGTGCCGTTGGCGTCGTAGAAGGCGCCCCGGTCGCGTACGTCGAAGTCTTCCGCCATGGTGATCTGCACGCTGCGGATGTGGGAGCGGTTCCAGATGGGCTCCAGCAGCGTGTTGGCGAACCGGAAGACCATGAGGTCCTCGACCGGCTCCTTGCCCAGGAAGTGGTCGACCCGGCGCAGGTGGTCCTCGTCGAAGTGCTTGAGCAGCTCGTCGTTGAGGCTGCGGGCCGAGTCGAGGTCGTGCCCGAACGGCTTCTCCACCACGAGCCGCGAGTCACGGTTGAGGCCCACCCCCGAAAGGCCCTCGGCGACCGGCGCGAACAGCGACGGCGGCACCGCCAGGTAGTGGACCAGGAAGCCCTTGCCCGCCACCTCGTCGCGCAGCCGGGCGAACGTGCCGGGGTCGCGGTAGTCGCCGGCGACCAGCCGCAGGTTGCCCGCCAGCTTCTCGAACGCCGCGTCGCGGACGCCGCCGCAGGCCTCGCGGGCGTGCTCGCGCAGCCCGTCGAGGTCGAGGTCGGTCTTGGCCACGCCGATGACCGGCAGGTCGAGCCGGCTGTCGGCGGTCAGGTGGTAGAGCGCGGGCAGGAGCATCTTGCGGGCGAGGTCACCGGTGACCCCGAACAGGACCAGCGCGCCCGCCTGCTCCTTGTCGTGCGCCATCTCAGGCGCGCCTTCCGCGCAGCTCCCGGTATTTGCGGATCAGCTGTTCGGTGGAGGCGTCGGGGAAGGCGGTGGGCGGCTCGTCGGAGGTGAGCGCGGGCGCCAGGTCGAGCGCCATCTTCTTGCCCAGCTCGACGCCCCACTGGTCGAAGGAGTCGACGCCCCAGATCGTGCCCTCGACGAACACGATGTGCTCGTAGAGGGCGACGAGCTGGCCCAGCGTGGAGGGGGTGAGCTTGGGAGCGAGGATCGTGGAGGTGGGGCGATTGCCCGGCATCACCTTGTGCGGCACGATCTCCGGCGCGGTGCCCTCGGCGGCGATCTCGTCGGCCGTCTTGCCGAACGCCAGCGCGGTGGTCTGGGCGAAGAGGTTGGCGGCGAGCTGGTCGTGCATGCCCTCGCGGTCCTCGTGGGGCTCGGCGAAGCCGATGAAGTCGGCCGGCACGAGCCGGGTGCCCTGGTGCAGGAGCTGGTAGAAGGCGTGCTGGCCGTTGGTGCCCGGCTCACCCCAGAAGATCTCGCCGGTGCGGGCGGTGACGGGGGTGCCGTCGGCGCGCACGGACTTGCCGTTGGACTCCATCGTGAGCTGCTGCAGGTAGGCCGGGAAGCGGTGCAGCCGCTGGCTGTAGGGCAGGACGGCGCGGGTCTCGGCGTCGAAGAAGTCGGTATACCACACCCCGAGCAGGGCCATCAGGACCGGCATGTTGGCCTCGAACGGGGTCGTGCGGAAGTGCTGGTCCATGGTGTGGAAGCCGGCCAGCATCTCGCGGAACCGCTCGGGCCCGACCGCGATCATCAGGGACAGGCCGATGGCGCCGTCGTAGGAGTAGCGGCCGCCGACCCAGTCCCAGAAACCGAACATGTTGTCGGTGTCGATGCCGAACTCCGCGACCTTGGCGGCGTTGGTGGAGACGGCGACGAAGTGCTTGGAGACCGCGTCCTCGCCGAGCGCCTCGACCAGCCAGCGGCGCGCGACCCTGGCGTTGGTGAGCGTCTCCAGCGTGGTGAAGGTCTTGGAGCTGACCACGACCAGCGTGGTCGCCGGGTCGAGGCCGGCGAGGTTGCCGGTGATGTCGGCCGGGTCGATGTTGGAGACGAACCTGGCCGAGATGCCGGCGTCGGCGTAGTCGCGCAGCGCCTCGTAGGCCATGGCGGGGCCGAGATCGGAGCCGCCGATGCCGATGTTGACGACGGTCTCGATCGGCTTGCCGGTGGCGCCCTTCCACTCCTTGGACCTGACCCGGTCGGCGAAGGCGCTCATCTTGTCGAGCACGGCGTGCACGTCGGCCACGACGTCCTGCCCGTCCACGACGAGCTTCGCCTCGCGCGGCATGCGCAGCGCGACGTGCAGGACCGCGCGGTCCTCGCTGACGTTGATGTGCTCGCCGCCGAACATGGCCGCGATGCGCTCGCGCAGCCCCGCCCGCTCGGCCAGGGCCGTGAGCAGGTCGATGGTCTCCTGCGTGGCGCGGTGCTTGGCGTAGTCGAGGTAGAGGTCGCCGGCGGTCACCGTCATGCGCCCGGCCCGCCCCGGGTCGTCCGCGAACAGCTCGCGCAGATGCCTGCCCGCCAGCTCCTCGTGGTGCTTGCCCAGGGCCGCCCACTCCTGGCTCTGGGTGATGTCGCCGTTCACGCTCTTCCTCCTCGCGTCGCCAACCCGATCATGCCTGGTTCCATCGTCCCGTAACCCCGTACCCCCCGCGGTTGATTCCGCGCATGGCGGAGCGGAGTCTTTAAGCCCCTCAGTGAGATTCGCGGCCCACGTGGTCGCCGCCGGAGCCGACCAGGAAGTCGAGGTCGGCGCCGCGGTCGGCCTGGGTGACGTGCTCGACGTAGAGGCGCTCCCAGCCGCGTACGGGCCGGGCGTGCCCGGTCATGACCGGCTCCCTGGCGGCCAGCTCCGCGTCGGGGACGTCCACGTCGAGGCGGCGGGCGGCCACGTCGAGCACGATCGGGTCGCCGGTGCGCACCCGGGACAGGGGCCCGCCGGCGGCGGCCTCGGGCGCGGCGTGCAGCACGACCGTGCCGTACGCGGTGCCGCTCATGCGGGCGTCGCTGATGCGTACCATGTCGCGCACGCCCTTCTCCAGCAGCTTGGCCGGCAGCGGCAGGTTGCCGACCTCCGGCATGCCCGGATAGCCCTTGGGCCCGCAGCCGCGCAGCACCAGCACCGAGGTCTCGTCCACGTCGAGGTCGGGCGAGTCGAGGCGGGCGTGGACGTCCTCGACGCTGTCGAAGACGACGGCCCGGCCGCGGTGGCGCAGCAGCTCGGGCGAGGCGGCGGCGGGCTTGATCACCGCCCCGCCCGGCGCGAGGTTGCCGCGCAGGACGGCGATGCCCGCGTCGGGCAGCAGCGGGGCCGAGCGCCGCCGTATGACGTCCTCGTCCCAGATCTCGGCCCCGGCGAGGTGCTCGACCAGCGGGCGCCCGGTGACGGTGATCGCGGCCGGGTCGAGCAGGTCCTCGACCTCCTTCAGCACGGCCGCCAGGCCCCCGGCCCTGAACAGGTCGTCCATCAGGTGCCGCCCGGCCGGCTGCAGGTCGACCAGCAGCGGCACGCCGGAGCCGGTGCGGTCGAAGTCGTCCAGGTCCAGCTGGACGCCGAGCCGGCCGGCGATGGCGAGCAGGTGCACGACGGCGTTGGTGGAGCCGCCGACGGCGGCCAGCGTGACGATGGCGTTGAGGAAGGAAGCCCTGGTCATCACCTGGCTCGGGCGGCGGCCCTCCTTGACCAGCTCGACGGCCAGGCGGCCGCTCTCGTGGGAGCGTTCGAGCAGGCGGCTGTCGGGGGCCGGGGTGCCGGCGGTGCCGGGCAGGGTCATGCCGAGCGCCTCGGCCATGCAGGCCATGGTGGAGGCGGTGCCCATCGTGTTGCAGTGGCCGCGGCTGCGGATCATGGACGACTCGGACCGGAGGAACGCCTCGCGGGAGAGCGTGCCCGCGCGCACCTCCTCGCTGAGCCGCCACACGTCGGTGCCGCAGCCGAGCAGCGCCCCGCGGAAGTGCCCGGTCAGCATGGGCCCGCCGGGCACCACGAGGGCGGGCAGGTCGACGGAGGCGGCGGCCATCAGCAGCGACGGGATCGTCTTGTCGCAGCCGCCGAGCAGCACCACGCCGTCGATGGGGTTGGCGCGCAGCATCTCCTCGGTGGCCATGGCGGCCAGGTTGCGCCACAGCATCGCGGTGGGGCGGACGTTCGTCTCGCCGAGGGAGACGACGGGCAGGTTGAGCGGCACGCCGCCGGCCTCCCACACGCCGTTCATGACGCTCCGGGCGACCTCGTTCAGGTGGGAGTTGCAGGGCGTGAGATCGGAGGCGGTGTTGGCGATCGCGATGTGCGGCTTGCCGCCCTCGAACGCCTCCTGCGGCAGGCCGCGCCGCATCCATGCCCGGTGTATGTAGGAGTTCCGGTCGTTGCCTGAATACCAGCGCGAGCTCCTGAACTCCATGTTCGGCACCTTATCGGGGATTCATTCCGCCCTGTCGAGGAATCAGCAGGGGCATGGACCATATAGACGCGTACTGGCGGGCGGCCAACTACCTGTCCGTGGGGCAGATCTACCTGCTGGACAATCCGCTGCTGACGGAGCCGCTGCGGCCGGAGCACATCAAGCCGCGCCTGCTCGGCCACTGGGGCACGACGCCCGGCCTCAACTTCTGCTTCGCGCACCTCAACCGGGTGATCCGCGAGCGGGACCAGGACATGATCTACATCGCCGGCCCCGGCCACGGCGGCCCGGCGGCGGTGGCGCACGCGTGGCTGGAGGGGTCGTACTCCGAGCGGTATCCGGACGTGTCGCAGGACGTGGAGGGCATGCGGCGGCTGTTCCGCCAGTTCTCCTTCCCCGGCGGCATCCCGAGCCACGTCGCGCCGGAGACGCCCGGTTCGATCCACGAGGGCGGCGAGCTGGGGTACGCGCTCGCGCACGCGTACGGCGCCGCCTTCGACAACCCCGACCTGGTGGTGGCCTGCATCATCGGCGACGGCGAGGCCGAGACCGGCCCGCTGGCCGCGAGCTGGCACTCCAACAAGTTCCTGGACCGCCGCCGCGACGGGATGGTCCTGCCCATCCTGCACCTCAACGGCTACAAGATCGCCAACCCGACCGTCCTGGCCCGCATCCCGGAGCCGGAGCTGATCAAGCTCATGGAGGGCTACGGCTACCGCCCCCACCTCGTCGGCGCCGACCACGAGGAGATGGCCGGCACGCTGGACCTGGCGTTCGAGGAGATGGCCGCCTACAAGGCGGGCGACGCGGCCCGACTGCCGATGATCATCCTGCGCACGCCCAAGGGCTGGACCGGGCCCCGCGAGGTGGACGGCCTGCCGGTCGAGGGCACGTGGCGCGCGCACCAGGTGCCGCTGGCCAAGGTCCGCGAGAACCCCACCCACCTGGGCATGCTCGAGGAGTGGATGCGCTCGTACCGGCCGGAGGAGCTGTTCGGCTCCGACGGCCGGCCGGTCGCCGGGATCCTGGACACGGTGCCGAGCGGCCCGCGCAGGATGAGCGCCAACCCCCACACCAACGGCGGCGAGCTGCTGGAGCCGCTGCGGCTGCCGGACTTCCGGCGGCTCGCGGTCGAGGTCAAGGCCCCGGCGGAGCAGTCGAGCGAGCCCACGCGGGTGCTCGGCGGGTTCCTGCGCGACGTGATCGCGGCCAATCCGAGCACGTTCCGGCTGATGGGCCCGGACGAGACGGCGTCCAACCGGCTGTCCGAGGTGTTCGAGGTCACCGACCGGGCCTGGGACGCCGAGCTGCTGCCGACGGACGAGAACCTGGGCGCCGGCGGGCGGGTCATGGAGGTGCTGAGCGAGCACCTGTGCCAGGGCTGGCTGGAGGGCTACCTGCTGACCGGGCGGCACGGGCTGTTCAACTGCTACGAGGCGTTCATCCACATCGTGGACGCGATGTTCAACCAGCACGCCAAGTGGCTGGAGTCGTCGCAGAAGATCCCGTGGCGGCGGCCGGTGGCGTCGCTGACGTACCTGCTGTCCTCGCACGTGTGGCGGCAGGACCATAACGGCTTCAGCCACCAGGACCCCGGCTTCCTCGACGTCGTGGCGAACAAGAAGGCGTCGGTGGTGCGGGTCTACCTGCCGCCGGACGCCAACACCCTGCTCTCGGTCGGCGACCACTGCCTGCGCTCGCGCGACTACGTCAACGTGATCGTCGCCGGCAAGCAGCCGGTGCTCGACCTGTTCACCATGGACGAGGCCATCGCGCACAACACGCGCGGGCTCGGCATCCTGCCATGGGCCTCCACCGACCAGGGCAGCGAGCCGGACGTGGTGCTCGCCTGCGCGGGCGACGTGCCCACCCTGGAGACGCTGGCCGCCGCCGCGCTGCTGCGCGAGCACCTGCCCGAGCTCAAGGTACGCGTCGTCAACGTCGTGGACCTCATGCGCCTGCAACCGCCCTCGGAGCACCCCCACGGCATGGAGGACGCCGAGTTCGACACCCTGTTCACCACCGACAGGCCGGTCATCTTCAACTTCCACGGCTACCCGTCGCTCATCCACCAGCTCACCTACCGCCGGCACGGCCACGACAACATCCACGTGCGCGGCTACAAGGAGGAGGGCACCACGACGACGCCGTTCGACATGTGCATGCTGAACGACATCGACCGCTACCACCTGGTGCTCGACGTGATCGACCGGGTGCCCGGCCTCGGCGCCACGCAGGCCCACCTGCGCCAGCACATGACCGACGAGCGGCTGCGGGCGCGGGCGTACACGCGGGATCATGGGGAGGACCCCGCGGAGATAAGATCGTGGACATGGCCGGCCGCATTCTCGTCCTGAACACCGGCTCCTCGTCCATCAAGTACGAGCTCGTCGACATGCGGACCGGTGAACGGCCCGCCCGCGGGCTGGTGGAGCGCATCGGCGAGGAGCTGGGACGCCTGTCGCACCGTGTGGGCGACGGGCCGCCCTACGAGAGGCAGGCCCGCTTCGCGGGGCACGACGAGGGGCTGGCCGCGGTCATGGAGGCGTTCGGGACGGCGGGGCCGGAGCTCGACCCCGTCGCGGTCGGGCACCGCGTCGTGCACGGCGGTGCCCGGTTCACCGAGCCCGTGCTGGTCGACGACGACGTGATCGCCGCCATCGAGGAGCTGGCCCCGCTCGCGCCGCTGCACAACCCGGTCAACCTGGCCGGCATCCGGCTCGCGCGCAAGGCGTTCCCCGAGGTGCCGCAGGTGGCGGTGTTCGACACGGCGTTCCACCGCACGCTGCCGCCGGAGGCGTACACGTACGCGGTGCCCCGCGACTGGCGCGAGCGGCTCGGCGTGCGGCGCTTCGGCTTCCACGGCACCTCGTGCGCCTACGTCTCCCGCCGCGCCGCCGCCGTGCTCGGCCGCGACCTGGCCGAGCTCAACCTGATCGTGCTGCACCTGGGCAACGGCGCCAGCGCGACCGCCGTCTCCGGCGGCCGCAGCGTCGACACCTCCATGGGCCTGACCCCATTGGAGGGGCTGGTCATGGGCACCCGCTCGGGCGACGTGGACCCCGCGATCGGCGGCTACCTCGCCCGGGTGGAGGGGCTCGACGCCCAGCGGGTGGAACACCTGCTCAGCCACCAGGGCGGGCTGCTCGCGCTCACGGGGACCGGCGACATGCGGGAGGTGCGCGCCAGTGGCGACGCCGGCGCCCGGCTGGCCCTCGACGTCTACACGCGGCGCATCCGCAAATACGTCGGCGCCTACTACGCGCTGCTCGGCCGGGTGGACGCGATCGTGTTCACCGGCGGGGTGGGCGAGCACGACGCCGCCACCCGGGCCGAGTCCCTGGCCGGGCTGGAGCGGCTGGGCATCGCGGTGGACCCGGCGCTCAACGAGGCGGCCTCGTCGCTGGAGCGGGCGGTCTCGCCGCCGGGGTCGGAGGTGGCGGCGCTGGTCATCCCGACGGACGAGGAATGGGAGATCGCCCGGCAGGCGTACGCGCTGACCGGCGACGGCTCGTAACAGGCGGCACCGCCCCGACCGCTCCCCGACCGCGACCGTTCCCTGACTACGGCCTTCTCCCGCCTGCGACGGCGGGGAGCGGCTCAGGGGTCTTCGCCGTGGTCGCGGCGGGCGAGCGGGACGGCCGGCACCCAGAACTCCACCGTCGTGCCCCCGCCCGGCGTGCCGCGGATGTGCCACCAGCCGCCCGCCGCCTCCGCGCGCTCGCGCATCTCGATCAGCCCGAAGTGCCTCGCCTCCGCGTCCGGGGACGGGGACGGGGACGGGGACGGGAGCGGGGACGGCTCAAGGCCGGCGCCGTCGTCCTGGACGGTGACGTGCACGCCCAGGTCGAGCGAGGACAGCTCCACCGTGACCCGGCTCGCGCCGGCGTGCTTGCGCACGTTCGTCAGGGCTTCCTGGCAGATGCGGTAGACGGTGACCACGGTCTCGGCCGGCGGCTCGCCGTCCAGGTCGGCCCGCAGCTCATGGGTCAGGCCCGTGCCGGCCTTCACCTGGTCCAGGTAGGCGGCCAGGCTCTCCACCAGGCCCTCGGCGGGCGGGCGCAGGCTGAAGGCGAGGTCGCGCAGGCGGTTCACGGCGGCCTCCACGGTCTCGTCGAGCGTGCGCACCTCGGCGGCGTGCTCCTCCGGCAGCTTCTCCGCCCACGTCCGCAGCCGCATCCCCACCGCGACCATGGACTGGATGGTGTCGTCGTGCACGCCCGAGGCGATGCGGCGGCGCTCCCGCTCCTGGGCCTGGACCAGGCGGGCCAGCAGCAGGCCGCGCTCGTCCAGCGCCCTGGACATGCTGCGCCGCTCGGTCAGGTCGCGGGTCACCTTGCCGAATCCGCGCAGGCCGCCGCCGTCGTCGTACAGGGCGGTGATGACCACGCTGGCCCAGAACCGGGTGCCGTCCTTGCGCACCCGCCACCCCTCCTCCTCCCACCGGCCGTCGGCGGCGGCCTCCGCCAGGCCCTTGGCGGGCCTGCCCGCCGCGACGTCCTCGGGCGGGTAGAAGACGGAGAAGTGGGTGCCGATGATCTCCTCGGCGGAGTAGCCCTTGATGCGCTGCGCACCCACGTTCCAGCTGACGATCACGCCGCGCGGGTCGAGCATGAAGATGGCGTAGTCAAGGATGCTCTGGACGAGCAGCCTCATATCCTCCTGGGACTGGCCATGCTCAGGCATACCGCAGCCTTTCATGACCAGCACAGAGAGCCAAACCGGATTCAGGCCTCGGCCGGACCCGCCTGAAGGGGAGCGAGCCGGGCAGCCAGCTCGCACCACACCACTTTGCCGCCCTCACCTGGCGAGACGCCCCAGCCGGTGGACAGCAGCCGGACGACGTGCAGCCCCCAGCCGCTCGCCGGCCCCGGCTCGCGCGCCTCGGGCAGCTGTGCGCCGCTGTCGCCGACCTCGACCCGCACCCACGACGCGTCGGCCCGCAGGCGCAGCTCGGGCGGGCCGTCCCCGTGCACGAGCGCGTTCGTCACCAGCTCCGACACCACTAACAGGACGTCCTCGTGGCGCCCCAGGTAGCCACATTCGCGCAGGGCCACGCGGGCCAGGCGCCGGGCCTCTGTGATGCTGCCCATCTCCTGGGGCAAACGGGTGTCCACCTGGTACGGCTCGACCTCCTTACTTACCACGCCTCTACTCTCACGGAGTGCGGCGGCCGGTCACGAGACGCAATCGCGCCAGGCGGGCTGATACAGATGTGGGAAGTGACCTGGTGCGTTTGCGTCAATCCAGGAGGCCGTCCCGGCGGGCGAAGGCCACCGCCTCCAGCTTGGAGCGGGCGCCCAGCTTCTCCAGCACGTGCTGGACGTGGTTGCGGGCCGTGTTGTGGGCCACGCCGAGGCGGTCGCTGATCTCGTACGTGCTGGCGCCCTCGGCCAGGAGCAGCAGCGTCTCGCGCTCGCGGGCGGTCAGCGCCGAGCCCACGTGGCCCGCCCGGCCGGTCAGCCGGTCGAGCACGCCCGGCAGCAGCCCCGGCGCGAACACCACCCCGCCGGCCGCCACCTCCCGCACCGCCGACTCCAGCTCGCCCAGGCGCGAGGACTTCACCACCAGCCCGGCGCCGCCGGCGGCCACGACCCTGGCCGCCACGGACGCCGTCGCCTCGCCGGTCAGCACCAGCACCCGGGTCCTGGGCGCGACGGCGGCCAGCCGGCCGATGGCCGTGATGCCGTCGCCGTCGGGCAGGCGGCGGTCGAGCACGACGACGTCGGGCTGGCACCTGCCGGTGTCGGCCAGGGCGCCGGCGATGGTGCCGGCCTGGGCCACCACGTCGATGTCGGGAGCGCGGCCGAGCGCCAGGCCGATGGCCTCCGCGACCATGGCGTGATCTTCCACGAGAACCAGCCGGATCGAGGGGGCGGTCGGCATCGTGCGTTGTCCCTTGTGGTGTTGCAGCTCGTTTCGGCGTCGCGGGCCGTCGGTCGTGCGGGCGGGCTCGCGGCTATGAGCAGTCTCGCACGCGCGGCGACAGCCCGCAGGCGACCTCGGCCGCCACCGGGCGCACCATTGGTAGGGTTGTCCGGAAATATGCCGATCTGGACGGGTGGGGATACGTGGAGGTCGAACAAACAGCACTGCCGGGAATCGGCCTGCGGCACGATTTCACCACCCGCAAGGGACAGCGCGTGGGCGTCATTTCCCACCGCACCGGCCGCCGGGACCTGGTGATCTACGACAAGGACGACCCCGACGCGGTCTGCCAGACGGTCAAGCTCAACGACGAGGAGGCCGACGCCCTGGCCGAACTGCTGGGCGCCCCCCGCATCGTCCAGCGGCTCAACCAGCTGCACCAGCAGGTCGAGGGCCTGGTCAGCGTGCAGATCCCCATCCCGGCCGGCTCCCCGTACGCCGGCCGCCCCATGGGGGACGCCCGCGTGCGGACCCGTACGAGCGCCTCCATCGTCGCCGTCGTGCGCGCCGGGCAGGTGTTCGCCAGCCCCGGGCCCGAGTTCGTCTTCGGCGCCGAGGACGTCGTGGTCGTCGTGGGCAGCGAGGACAGCACCGCAGAGGTGGCCGGCATCCTGGTGAGCGGGTAGGGCCGCGGGTGCACCATACCGCTGTCCTTTTTCTCGAGTTCGGTGCTGTCCTCCTTGGCCTGGGACTGCTGGGCGCGCTGGCGTTGCGGGTCGGCATCTCCCCCATCCCGCTCTACCTGATCGCCGGCCTGGCGTTCGGGACCGGTGGCGTGCTGCCGCTGGCCACGAGCACGGAGTTCATCTCGACCGGCGCCGAGCTGGGCGTCATCCTGCTGCTGCTCACGCTCGGCCTGGAGTACAACGCCGACGAGCTGGTCACGAGCCTGAAGGGCAACGCCCGCGCGGGTGTCGTGGACCTGGTGCTCAACGCCGCGCCCGGCGCCATCTGCGCGTTACTGCTGGGCTGGGGCCCGGTGGCGGCCGTGGCCATGGCGGGCGTCACCTACGCCACCTCCTCGGGGATCACCGCCAAGGTGCTGTCCGACCTGGGGTGGATCGGCAACCGGGAGACGCCGACGGTGCTGTCGCTGCTGGTGTTCGAGGACCTGACGATGGCGATCTACCTGCCGGTCCTGACCACCATGCTGGCGGGGCTGAGCCTGCTGAGCGGGGCGATCGCGGTGGGCATCGCGCTGCTGACCGTGACCGTGGTGCTGGTCGTGGCGCTGCGGTTCGGGCGTTTCATCGAGGCGTTCGTGTCCAGCCCGAACTCCGAGGTGCTGCTGCTGAAGGTCGTCGGGCTGGCCCTGCTGGTGGCGGGGCTGGCCCAGCAGCTGAACGTGTCGGCGGCGGTCGGCGCGTTCCTGGTCGGCATCGCGCTGTCGGGCGAGCTGGCCGAGGACGCGCAGGCGCTGCTGGCGCCGCTGCGGGACCTGTTCGCGGCGGTGTTCTTCGTCTTCTTCGGCTTCCAGACCGACCCCGCGAAGATCCTGCCGGTGGCCGGGCTGGCCACCCTGCTGGCCCTGGTCAGCATGATCACCAAGCTCCTGACCGGCGTGTACGCGGCCCGGCGGGCCGGCATCGCCAAGGCCGGCCAGGCGCGGGCGGGCATCGCGCTCATCCCGCGCGGCGAGTTCAACATCGTCATCGCCGGGCTGGCGGTGGGCGCGGGCGTGCATCCCGACCTGGGCGCCCTGGCGGCGGCGTACGTGCTCATCCTGGCCGCCTTCGGTCCCCTGGCGGCCAAGCTGGTGCAGCCGCTCATCACCGCCATCGCCAAACGGGCCTAGCCGGGAGCCGCGTCCGCTAGTTTGTTCGCATGGCAGAGCGCAAGCACGGTGTCCCGCCGCCCCCGACGGAGAAGACGATCAGGTCCGCCGACTGGGACAGCCTCGAGCTCTCCGGCGAGAGCTACCAGCGGGTGCTGTTCCAGGACGTGGACATGACCGAGCTGGTCGATCGCGGCTCCTCGTTCGAGGAGTGCCAGTTCAGGAACGTGCGGTTCAACGTGTCGGTGCACGAGGACGCCCGCTTCCTCAACTGCACGTTCTCGCGCTGCTCGTTCTTCGACGCCACGTTCAGGGGCTGCAAGCTGACGGGCAGCATGTTCGACGGCTGCACCTACGGGCTGCTGAAGGTGGAGGGCGGCGACTGGTCCTACGTCGGACTGCCCGGCGCCGACCTGCGCGGCAGCGCCTTCCACGGCACCCGGCTGCGCGAGGCCGACCTGACCGGGGCCCGGCTGGAGGGGGCGGAGGTGCGCCGCGCCGACCTGTCGGGGGCGTGGCTGCGCGGGGCCGACCTCACGAAGTGCGACCTGCGGGGCAGCGATCTGAGCACGTTCGACCCGCACGAGGTCTCGCTGAAGGACGCGGTGATCGACCCGTTCCAGGCGACGGTCGTGGCGGCGGCGCTCGGGTTCGACGTACGCGAATAGCCCGTCCCACGCCAGGATGTCCGTGTGCGAGAACTCACGCCGGCCGAGCAGGCCGTGTCCGCGGCGCTCCCCCGGGGCCAGGAGGTCGACCTGCGCTCGGGCGACCCCGTCCACGACTCCCCCGCCGACGCCGACGCCTGGGATCCCGGCCGCACCATCCGCGCGGAGGTGCTGGCGGAGCTGCTGCTCGGCGAATACGCCGACCCGGGGGACAAGCCGGGCCTGCGCCTGGCCGGGGCGCGGATCACCGGCCTGCTCCACCTGGCGTTCGGCGAGATCGACTTCCCGATCACGTTCGAGGGCTGCGCCTTCGACGAGCGGCCCGACTTGTACCAGGCCCGCACCCGCTTCCTCAGCTTCGCCGGCTCCCGGCTGCCGGGCCTGATCGCCTCGAACATCCAGGTCGAGGGCAACCTGCGGCTGACGGACTGCCACGTCACCGGCGAGCTGCGCCTGCCCAGCGCCCGGATCAACGGCAACCTCACGCTGAACCGCGCCCGCCTGGACAACCCGGGCGGCATCGCCATCAACGGCGAGCACCTCGACGTGGGCAGCAACCTGCGCGCCCAGGACGGGTTCACCTGTGACGGCGAGATCATCCTCACCGCGGCCCGGGTGGGCGCGGCCGTCAACATCGACGGCGCCCGCCTGCGGGCCCCGGGCGGGGTGGCGTTCGGGGGCGGCAACATGGTCGTCCAGGTGGGGCTGTTCGCGCGGGACGTGGAGGCCGAGGGCGAGGTCAGCCTGCGGTTCGCCCGCGTGGCCGGGCCGCTCACGCTGCGCGGCTCGCGGCTGCGCAACCCCGGCGGCCTCGCGGTGCGCGGCGGCGGCCTGAACGCCGAGAGCGGCCTGTTCATGTCGCTGGTCGAGACCGAGGGCATCATCTGGCTGGAGGGCGCCGCCATCGGCCGCACGCTCAGCCTCGACGGCGCGCGCCTGCGCAACCCGGGCGGCCTGGTGCTGGCCGGCGACAACATCGTGGTCAACGGCGCGCTGCTGGCCCGCGAGGGGCTGTCGGCCGAGGGCGAGATCAGCCTGCTGGACGCCTCCGTCACCGGCCCCGCCCACTTCGAGGGCGCCCGGCTGGTCAACCCCGGCGGCGCGGCGCTGTCGGCCAACGGCATCACGGTCGGCAAGGTGCTCAACCTCTGCGACGGCTTCTCCGCCCAGGGCCGCATCCGGCTGACCGGCGCCCGGATCGGCAGCCGCCTGTGCCTCCACGACGCCACGCTGGAGGCGCCCGGCGGCGCGGCGCTCAAATGCGGGCGGATGGAGGCGCGGGAGCTGGCCCTGCGCACCGCCGAGCCGATCCGGGGCACGGTCGAGCTGCGGCACGCGCGCATCGGGTTGCTGCGCGACAGCCCCGGCGTGTGGCCGGACGCGCTGCGCATGGACGGGCTGGCGTACGAGGTGCTGGAGCCCATGCTGCCGGCCGCCGAGCGGCTGGACTGGCTGCGCCGCGACCCCGACGGCTACCTGCCGCACGCCTACGAGCAGCTCGCCGCGATGTACCGGCGGCTGGGCAGCGACGCCGACGCCCGCGACACGCTGCTGGCCGGCCAGCGGCAGCGCCGCGCCACCCTCCCCTGGTACGCCGCGCTCTGGGGCCACCTCCAGGACGTCACCGTCGGCTACGGCTTCCGCCCGCTGCGCGCGGCCGGCTGGCTGGCGGCGCTGCTGGTCCTGGGCACGGTCGTGTTCGCGCTGGCCGAGCCGCCGCCGCTGAAGCGCGGGGAGGCGCCGGAGTTCAGCTCGCTGGTCTACACCTTGGACCTGCTGCTGCCGATCATCGACTTCGGGCAGGAGAAGGCGTTCAACCCGGGCGGCGGGACGCAGTGGCTGGCGTACGGGCTGATCGTGGCGGGCTGGGTGCTGGCCACGACGATCGCCGCCGGCCTGACCCGCTCCCTGCGCCGCGTCTGAGCCGCCCCGGGCGGCACGGTCAGGCGTTCACCGCCCGCAGGGCGCCGGGGCGGCGGCCGGTCAGGCGGTCGAGCGCGGCCGCGGTGGCGGGGTCGGCGGGCAGGTAGACGACGATCCGCTGCTCGCCGCCGGTCAGGTCGAGCGCCTCCCTGGCCAGCCGCAGCTCGCCGGCCTCCGGGTGCGCCACGCGCTGCACGGGGGCCATCCGCGCCGGCTGAGACGGCCCGGCCAGGCGCCCGGTGAAGGCCTCGCCCGCCGCGAACGACAGGTCGGCGATCAGCTCCGCCGCGTACGGGTCGTCGGTGCCGGCCTCGTACTTCAGCGCGGCGGCCTGCTCGTCGGCCACCCGGTCCCACTCGGGGTAGGCGATCCTGGCCCGCACGTCCGCGAACGTGTACCTGATCAGGTTGGGCGCCTCGCCCTCCAGCAGGCCGACGGGGCCGAAGACCCGGTCGAACCCCGCGGTGCGGTCGAGCACCTCGCCCAGCCGGTTGAGCAGCACGGCGGGCGCCGGCTCCAGCCGGTCGAGCAGCGCCCGCACGGTGGGGCGCACGGTGCGGTCGGGCGCCTGCCCGGCGGCCGGGCACAGGGCGATGCCGCCGCTGCTCACCTTGGCCAGGTGGCGCAGGTGGATGCGCTCCTCCGGGGTCATGCGCAGGGCGTCGGCGAGCGTCACGAGCACCTGGACGGACGGGTTGCGGTCGCGGCCCTGCTCCAGCCTGGTCAGGTATTCGACGCTCACCCCGGCCACCGTGGCCAGCTCGGACCTGCGCAGCCCGGGCGTGCGCCGCCGGGCGCCGTCGGGCAGGCCGACGTCGGCGGGCTTGATCGCCTCGCGGCGGGCGCGCAGGAAGGCGCCCAGCTCGTTGTCGCTCACGTGCCGAGTGTAGAACCGGCGTCCCCGCCTTATCGTGGCCCTCCGGGGGCCAGTCTGAGCGCGGCCTTCCTCCGCGCCCGGCGGCGGGGCAGGTTGGTGCCCATGACGAACATGAGATTGGCGGTCATCACGGGCAGCGTCCGCGCGGGCCGCTTCGGCCCCACGGTCACCCGGTGGTTCGCGGAGCAGGCGGCCACGCACGGGCTGTTCGACCCGGACATCATCGACCTGGCGGACACGCCGTTGCCCGCGGTGCTGCCGGCCACGGCGGAGGAGCTGGCCGACGTGCACGGGCGGCCCGCGGACCTGCGGCGCCTGGCCGGGCGGCTGGCGGAGGCGGACGCGTTCGCGGTCGTGACCCCCGAGTACAACCACAGCTTCCCCGCCTCGCTCAAGCACGCCATCGACTGGCACTCCACGCAGTGGCAGGCCAAGCCGGTCGCGCTCATCTCGTACGGCGGCTTCGGCGGCGGGCTGCGCGCGGCGGAGCACCTGCGGCAGGTGTTCGCCGAGATGCACGCGGTGACGATCCGCAACTGGATCAGCTTCGACCAGCACTGGACCCGGTTCGACGCCGACGGCCGCCTGGTGGATCATGAGGGGCCGGAGGGGGCGGCCAAGGCGCTGCTGGACCAGCTCGGCTGGTGGGGCAGGGCCCTGCGGGAGGCCCGGCTCGCCACTCCCTACCAGGCTTGAGGGGTGTCGTGATGCGTTACCGTCTGCTGGGCCGTACCGGGCTGAGGGTCTCCGAGCTGTTCCTCGGCGCGATGACCTACGGCGAGGCGTCGCCGGAGGTGCGGCGCATCTTCGACCTGTACGCCGAGGCCGGGGGCAACGTCGTGGACACCGCCTCCATGTACGGCGAGAGCGAAAGCGTCGTCGGCGAGGTCCTCCAGGGCCGCCGCGACCGGTTCGTCCTGGCCACGAAATACACCGGCACCCGCGACCGCACCGACCTGAACGCGGCCGGCAACCACCGCAAGAACCTCGTGCTGTCGCTGGAGCAGAGCCTGCGGCGGCTGCGCACCGACTACGTCGACCTGTTCTGGGTGCACGTCTGGGACCGCAACACGCCGGTCGAGGAGACGATGCGGGCGCTGGACGACGTGGTGCGCTCGGGGAAGGTGCTCTACGTGGGCATCTCCGACGCGCCGGCGTGGGTGGTCAGCCGGGCCAACACGCTGGCCGAGTGGCGCGGGTGGACGCCGTTCGCGGGGCTGCAGGTGCCGTACAGCCTGCTGCAGCGGGACATCGAGCGGGAGCTGCTGCCGATGGCCCAGGCGTACGGGATGAGCGTGGCGGCGTGGGGGGTGCTGGCCCGCGGCGTGCTGTCCGGCCGGTACGCCGCGCCGGACGCGGCCGCCTCGCGCGTGTCACCCGATTCGCTCGGCGAGCGTGAGCGGGCCGCGGAGCGGGCCGTGATCGAGGTGGCCGGCGAGCTGGGCGCCACGCCCTCGCAGGTCGCGATCGCCTGGGCGCTGCGGCGCGGCGTGCACCCGATCCTCGGGACGAGCAGCGCCGAGCAGCTCAAGGACAACCTGGGGGCCTCGGACGTGACGCTCCCCGAGGAGGCGCTGCGGCGGCTGGAGTCGGCGGTGGAGTTCGAGCTGGGCTTCCCCGGCGACTTCATCGGCCAGGTGGACCGCAGCCCGGACATCTACGGCGACGCCCTGCCCCGCCTCGACGGCCGCTGACCCCGGTTCAGCACAGCCCCATGGCCGTCTGCCACAGACCCGGCAGCGCCGCCAGGACCCGGTCCCCGCGGCGCCGCCGGTCGGTGAACGTCTCCGCCCCCAGATCCGCCAGCAGCTCGCGGAGACCGTCCGTGTAGTCGGCCGCGTAGTCGTCCACATGGCCATCCACGTGGTGGTCCGCATGATCGTCCAGGTGATCGGCCAGGTGATCGGCCAGGTGGTCGGCCGCGCGGTCGGCCAGGTGGTCGCCGGCCGCGGCCCGCTTGGCCACGCACCGCGCGTACGTGGCCACCACCCAGAAGACGGCCTCCCGGTGCAGCCCCCGCTCGATGAGCTCGCGGGTCCCGTCGATGGCGGCCGGCCGCGCCACGGGGCTGATGTCGGAGTCGAACCGGTACGAGGGCGCCCGCACCGAGGCGGCGGCGTCGAACGCCCGCTCCAGCGCCGCCAGGTGCCACCGCACCCGCGCGGCGTCGAGGTCGGCGCAGCCGAGCAGCTCGAGCAGGCTCTCGTGGAACTCCAGCCGCCCGTGCTCGGCGAGCAGCTCGCGGACGGCCGCGTACCGGCGGCGGATCGTGGGGTTCCGCAGCCCGGCCACCAGCAGGACGTGCGCGGTCACCCCGGTGCCGAACAACCACGAGTTGACCTGGTCCACCAGCGGCGCGGACTCGTCCATGCCGTTGATCCAGCCCCGGACCCGGTCCATGGCGTTGGTGCACCGCGCCAGGATCCAGGGCCGCTCGGCGAAGTCGCGGGCCACCACGCGCTGGAGCTCGGTCAGCCGCCCCGACGGGTCGGCCAGCACGCACGGCAGGTGGAAGCTGCCGGCCAGGTGGTAGTCGCTGAGCACCTCGTGCGTGGAGCCGAGCCCGGTGATGGAGGAGACCTCCAGCAATACCTCTTTGTAGCGAAATTTCCCTATATGACCGATGCGAGCGGCCGGGTCCGCGACCACCATGACGTCCACGTCCGAGGTGGGGGCCAGCTCGGCACCCGCGTCGGCCCACAACGCCGACCCGGTCAGGAACGCCCCGCCGAACCCGGGCAGCCCGGCACCCTCTTCGAGCACCCACTGCCGCGCGACCTGTCTGGCCTGCTCAACCCGCATCCACTTCCTCCCGATCAGGGCCGCGGCGCGAGGTCCTGAACAGGACGAACGCACCCAGCACGACTAGCACCGCCAGCCCGCCCCAGATCCAGCCAGGGACGCCGCCCGATGCCGCGGGCCCCTCGCCGGCCGCTTCCGAGGGGCCGGCGACCGCCGCTGGATCCGTCGCCGGACCCGTGGCGGGACTCGCCGCGGCGGACGGTGCGCCCGCCGCGGACCCCTCATCGGTGGCCGAGGGCGAAGCCGATGACGAAGATGATCCTTTCACGCTGAAAGGGATTTCGCCCTCAATGGGATGCCCATCGGACGAAACGACACGCCACGCGAGCACGTACGAGCCGGGTGCGAGCGGCTGCGGGAGGTCGGCGAGGACCTTGGGCCCGTCGAGCCGCGGCTTGCCCAGGGCGACCTCCTTGCCGGCCGCGTCGTGCAGCGCGACGAACGGGAACTTGACGCTCGCGGTGTATTCGAGCTCGATCTCCTCGACCGAGGACATCTGGGCGTTCTTCGCGGGAGAGCTGCGTTTGAGCGTGTCGTGGGCGAAGGCGGGTGAGGCGAGAAAAGTCACGAAAGAAGCCAGGAAAAGGGCGCATGCGAGTGCCACCCTGCGGAAGTGCCGCGGCGTGAATGCCATGATGGTCTCCAGAATGATCTTCCGGACGACCGGGCCCGTGGCGCCGGCGTCCGGACACAGGCAAGGGCGAAAGGGGCAGGCAGCGTCAGTGACGCGCCGCCGCCGCGGGCGGCCCTCGCCTGCTGATCGTTCCGGGGACGGTCCGGCCCGCGCACGCGGCGGCGCCGGGCGGCACCGGCAGCGGCCTCGGCTGCTCGGGCCCGGCGTCCTGTCCGGCGGGGGCGGTGACGAGCAGCCGGATGACCGGGCGCGGTGCGCCGTACAGGCGGATCATGAGCCACAGCGCGCGCTCGCCGCGGTGCAGCCACCACGCCGTCAGGGCCGCCACCGTGAGGTGGACCAGCACCATGCCCGAGGACGGGTGGGCGTGCGCGTGGTCGGGCCAGGTGGCGGGGGCGAGCCGGTCGAAGAGCTGGTGCAGCACCATCTGGGTGCTCACGGTGGCCGCCAGCACGGCCGCGGGGCCGCGCTCGCGGCCGTCGATCGCGTAGGCCAGGCCGAGGGCGGCCAGCACCCCTGCCAGGTAGACGCCGAACGGGACGGCCGCCCCGCCGGCCAGCGCGTGCCCGCCCGCCGACACCGCGCCGCAGACCGTCGCGAACACGACGGCCCGCGCCAGTCGCAGCACCGCGGCCGCCGCCACCGACCCACCGGCCGTGGAGGACGACCCGGCGGACGACCCGGCGGACGACCCGGCGGACGACCCGGCGGACGACCCGGACGGCGCTACGGTGAGCGCCGCGGGACGCGCGGTGGGCGACGTGAAGGGCACATTCGACATCCTTCCACACGGTTCGCGGGATCCCGGAGGTTCGGAACGCTCGCGTGCGGGCAGTGGACTCCGATGGACGTCGCCACCAGCGCCGGCGAGGACCTGGAGAGGCTGGTCCGCCGGGAGCTAACGGACGCGGGTTTCACCGTCGAGCCGTCGCTGATGTCCGCCGACGGCGGGCTCGGAGTCTGGCACGACCCCACGCGCGGAGTGGTCGTCACGTGGGGCACCTCCGCCGACCAACTCGTCAAGTACGGGACCATCCGCGCCGCGGTCCAGCTCGCGCTGCGTACGGTGCTGGCCGACGCGGGCCATCAGGTCAGGGAGGAGTTCAACGGCCTGGAGCTGATCGTCACTTCCTGACCTCGCGCAGCGGCCGCCCCACCTCGTGCAGGTGCCGCAGCGCCTGTCCCCATGACTCCAGCAGGCCGCATTCGACGTAGTCGATCCCCAGCGAGGCGCAGTAGTCGCGCACGATGGGCTGCGCCCGCCGCAGGTTCGCGGTGGGCATGCTGGGGAACAGGTGGTGCTCGATCTGGAAGTTCAGGCCGCCGAGCGCGGTGTTGATCAGGCGCCCGCCCCGTACGTTCCGGGAGGTCAGGACCTGGCGGCGGAGGAAGTCCAGCTCGTCCTCGGCGGTGAGCACCGGCATGCCCTTGTGGTTGGGCGCGAAGGTGCAGCCGAGGTAGACGCCGTAGCACGCCTGGTGCACGACCAGGAAGAGCAGCGCCTTGGGCAGCGGCAGCACCAGGAACACCGCCCCCAGGTACGCCAGCACGTGCGCCACCAGCAGCAGCCCCTCGGTCCGCCGGCTCTTGAGCGACTCCTTGCGCAGCGCGCGGAAGCTCGACACCTTCAGGTTCAGGCCTTCGAGGGTGAGCAGGGGGAAGAACAGGTACGCCTGCCGGCGGCCGATGAACCGGGGCAGCCCCCGCGCGGCCTCGGCCTGCTTCTCCGACCAGAGGAGGACGTCGGGAGAGACGTCGGGGTCGTGGTCCTCGTGGTTGGGATTGGCGTGGTGGCGGGTGTGCTTGTCCATCCACCAGCCGTAGCTGAGCCCGACGGCCAGGTTGCCCGCGATCAGCCCGGCGATCCTGCTGGTGCGCCGCGACCGGGAGATCTGTCCGTGCGCCAGGTCGTGGGCCAGCAGTGTGACCTGCGCGAACGCCACCGCCATCAGCACGGCGATCGGGATCTGCCACCAGGAGTCGCCGATCGCGGCGAACACCGCCCAGGTTCCCGCGAACAGGGCGGCCACCAGCCCGATCCGGACCGCGTAGTAGCCGGGCCGCTTGTCGAGCAGCCCTTCCTGGGCGATGCGCCGCGACAGCTTCGCGAAGTCGCTCCCTCGCCGGGTTTGGGGGGCGGTCTCTGCGACAGTCACATTCGTCTCCGATGCCGATGAGTTTGTGATCATTCATCAGCATCGCGGGCGATGGGGGTCGCGCGGACCCCCGCTGTCACCCGTCCTCTTGGTAGTGCCCGCCCTACCAAGGGACGCCCCCGCCGCCGGGGGATCGGGCCGCCATCGCACTCAGCGTGGCACTGGACGACCTCACCTGGTGGGGAATGGCGGGCGGCGGGGGCGCCGGCTAGGCGAGCTGCAGGGCCGGCATCACCTCGGGGGCGGCGGTCCGGCCGTGGATGTGCAGGTCGGCGCGGAAGGCAGAGAGGTAGGCCGCCCGGTCGCGGAAGGTCGCGGCCAGGGCGTCACCGTAGTCGATGAGCTGCCGGTGGGCGTGCCTGCGGGGCTCGTAGCGGGCGTACAGGAGACGGTCGAGCAGCTCGGCGTCGCCCGCGGCGGCGCAGATGACGTCGGCCAGGATCTCGGCGTCGTGCAGCGTGTAGCTCATGCCCATGCCGGTCATCGGGTGGCAGGCGAAGGCGGCCGAGCCGAGGAGGGCGGCGTTGCCCTTGTGGTAGGCGTCCACCCGCAGCGAGGAGACCTTGATCCGCTGCCAGGTGGCGGGTTGCAGGGCGTTGAAGGCGTCGGAGCTCTCGGTGACGAACTTCTTCAGCTCGTCCAGCAGCGCCGGGATGCCGTCCTGGAAGATCTCCTTGTCGTCCTCCGGGGGCAGGCCGACGAACACCCTGGCCTCGTCCCTGTTGATCGGGTACAGGTAGGCCAGCCAGCCCTCGGAGCTGAAGTACAGCCGGTTGAGCTGGGCGACGCTGGCGCTGAGCGGCACGGTGGCCACCCGCATGAGCAGCCGCTCGTACGGCATCGTGCGCTGCTCGATGCCGAGCGCCTGCCGCACCGCGGACTTGGTGCCGTCGGCGCCGATCACGACGCCGGCCCGCAGCCGCCGCCCGTCGGCCAGTGTCAGCTCCTCCACGCGGCCGTCGCCCATCGCGATGTCGTCGATGCTGGCGTCGAACCAGAAGTCGACCCCCTCCATCGCGCAGGAGGTGTAGATCAGCTCGACCAGCTCCCGGTAGGGCCGGATGAGGAAGCCGCCCTCCGGGTAGTGGCACTCCTGGATGGGGTCGCCATCGTGGTAATAGCGGATGATGTCGCGCCTGAGGCCACGGCGTCCGACGAGGTCAGCCAGTCCGTGCCTGGCCAGCACCCGCAGCCCGGGAGGCTTGAGGAAGTCGGCGCCCGCGCTCGGGACCGAGGGTCCCTGCTCGATGACGACGACGTGCCGGCCGCGGCGGCCGAGCAGTAAGGCCAGGAAGCAGCCGCCGAGCCCGGCGCCGACGATGGCTACGTCGCACGATGTGGTTGCCATGACGAGAGCCCTTCTAGAGGTTGAACTAGTTCGTGTGCCCGCGGGTCCCGGCGAGCGGGCCGGGTTCGGCCGCCCGCGGCCGCGGGATGTGGTCCGTAGGGGGTGTGCGGGTCTCGACTGGCAGCAGCGCGTCGGCCTCGGCCGCCACGGTGGCGAGGGTCATGCGCAGCTCGAGCAGCAGCCGGCGCGGGACCTTGACCATGACGTCGCCCGGGTCCGGCCGCAGCCGCGTGATCTTGGTCAGGGCCAGCGCTCCGATGAGCACCGAGATGGCCACGCACATCGCGAGCGCTCCGGCCAGGCCCGCGAAGGGCCCGGTCATGAACGGGTGGTCGATCACGACCGACACGACGGCGACGCCGACGGCACCGCCGACCATGCGCGCCATGGTGGCCGCGCCGACGGCGGAGGCGTACTGGTGGGGGCGGGCGGCCAGGGTGGTGGCGACGGAGGTGCCGGGCGCGAGCGCGCCGACCCCGACGCCGACCACGACGCTGGCGACCAGGCCCCACACGGTGGGTCCGGCCTGCATGAGCACGAGCACGCACGCGCCGCCGCAGAGCAGGGAGCCGGCGTAGATCAGGCCGTACGCGCCGACCCGCTTGACGATCTTGCCGGCCAGGAAGCTGGTGACGACGACGGCCACCGACGTGGGGGTCAGCCACATGGCCACTTCGAGCATGGGGTAGCCGAGGTGGAGCAGGTACAGCGGCTGCACGGTCAGCAGCCCGTACGACAGCGCGCCGAATCCCCAGGTGGCCAGCCAGCCCCAGACGAACCGGGGACGCCGCCACAGGGCCAGGTCGATCGCGGGCAGGCGGTGGTGCCTGGCCTGCGCGAGCGCGCCGCCGAGCAGGGCCAGCGCCGCCAGCGCCAGCCACACCACGTCCATGCCCCAGGCCATGGCCTTGGAGATGGCCAGCACGATCACGGCGATGCCGGCCGCCAGCAGCCAGGCGCCGAGCACGTCCGGCACGCCCTTGGCGTTCCCGCGCCGGCCCGAGGGCAGCGCGGCGCAGGCGATCAGCAGCAGGACGCCCATGACCACGTCGGGCACGAACAGCGCCCGCCAGCCGACGGTGGCGGCCAGCCAGCCGCCGCCCGCCTGCATGAGCAGGCAGCCGAGGCCGGAGGCGGAGCTCCACAGCGCGATCGCGCCGCGCCGCTGGGATTCCGGCAGTTCCCCGAGCAGCAGCCCGAGGCTGGCCGGGATCATCGCCGCGGCGCCCGCGCCCTGGACGGCCCGCGCGGCCAGCACGGACGACCAGGACTCCACGGTCACGGTGGCGATCGCGCCCACGATGAACACCACGAGCCCGACCGCCAGCACCCGGCGGCGGCCGAACAGGTCGGCCCAGCGGCCGGCGGTGGCCAGCAGCGCCGCGATGGGGATGAAGGCCGCGCTGGTCAGCCAGACCAGGTCGCCCAGCGGCATGCCGGCGCCGGCGGGCGTGTACCGCAGCACTCCCACTGCCAGGGTGGTGGCCGTGGTGTCGGCCATCACCGTCAACATGACACCCGCACCGACCAGGCGCAGCATCACTCCGTGACGCCGGTCCGCGCCGGTCGTGCCCGTCCCCCGGACAGCGGCTGGTGACGAACGCACGTGGTTCCTCCTATGGAAGCGTCGGTCGGTCTCCGCCGGAGGCACACTCCGGCTGTGCTGACGGCGGAGCCGGACGTCGGTTCTGGCCCGGTGGTCCAGGCCGGTGGTTCTGGCCCGGTGGTTCTGGCCCGGTGGTTCAGGCCCGGTGGTTGAGGCGCCGTGGTTCAGGCGCCGTACCGGCCGGGCGAGAGCAGCCCGTCCGGGTCGAGCGCGGTCTTGAGCCGGTGCAGCATGCCCAGGCCGGCGGTGCTGGTCTCGGACCAGACGTCGGCGGCGGCGTGGTCGATGTCGGAGCGGTAGATGGCGCAGCCGTGCCCGCGCAGCAGGCAGTTGCCGTCGTTGCGGAGCTGGTGCGCGCGGTAGGCCGCGTCGGGCGCGCCGCGCTCGAAGAAGATCTGGATGACGCCGTTGGCCATGTGCCTGCTGACGAGGTTCCACTCGACCATGAGGGCGGTGGTGTGCGCGTCCACGGCGGTCTGGAGCGCGGCCAGGAGGTGCTCGGTCCGGCGGGCGTGCATCGGCAGCAGCGGCAGCAGGGCCAGGAAGCCCATAGGGCCCTCGTCGATCCGGTCGCACGAGGTCACGCCGAGCGCGTTGTGCACGCCCAGGCAGGTGGGGATGCCCTGCGACATGAGCGCCCTGGCGTAGAGCGGGTCGTCCGGGCCCACCTCGGCCGTGTCCAGCACGCGCAGCGCCTCGGCGCCCTCGACCTCGATGAGCGCCTTGCGCAGCAGCTCCTCGGCCAGCTCCACGGTGGCGTCGCTGCCCATGAGCGGCCCCATGATGGTGAACAGGCTCGGGTCGACGCCGGCGGGCAGGGCCCAGTCGCCGTGGCTGGGAACCAGCGACAACTCGCGCACCCGCATCAGCCCGTCGGCCGGGTTCCCGCGGCGCAGGAAGCCGGAGACCGCGCCGACCGCCACGCCGACCTGGTCGCGCGGGATCCGGCCGTGCACGAGCCCGATGGTCTGCGGGCGCGGCACCAGCGACACGGCCATGGCGGTGACGATGCCCAGGTTGTGCTGGACGAACGCCTGCGTCAGGTCGGGTCCGGCCACCCGGCCGTGGTAGCGGCCCGCCGGGTCGAGCCCGCCGGTGGTGACCACGCTTCCGTCGGCCAGCACGGCCTCGATCCCGGCCACGTCGTGGACGCGGGAGCGGATGCAGCCGTCGCCGCGGTCGAGCGCGTTGCCGACCACGGAGGTGTCGGCGCACGAGGCGGTGACGTTGAGCATCCACGGGGTGTCGCGCAGCACGGCGGCGAGCTGCCGCTGGGTGACTCCCGGCTCGATGACCGCGAAGCCGGCCTCCAGGTCGAGGCTGCGCACCCGGTTCATGCCGCCGAGGTCGACGACCAGGTTGTCGTCGGTGACCGGCATGGCCGAGCCCATGCCCCAGTTCCTGCCGGTGCTGATCGGGTAGAGGCGGCGCTTGTCGGTCATGGACTGCCGGACGAGCGCGCGTACCTCGTCGAGGGTGCGCGGCGTTTCGACGCCCGCCACGGATCGCGGCTGGTGGCCCCCGACGTCACGCGACCTCAGCTCCGGTCGCGATAGGTCCTGCATGGCTCTCCTCAAGGGGTGAGATTCGCTTTTCCGGCTCCCGGGGCCGGGCGCCGTTGGGGGGCACACGTCAGGCGGTGTGCTGGAGCAGGTCGTCGATGGAGCCGATGGCCTGGTTGGACATCTCCCTGATGCCGAGCAGCCGCTGCTCGACGAAGACGTCTCCGTGGACGTCGGCGTGGACATCACCGTGGACGTCGGCGTGGACGTCGGCGTAGATGTCGGCGGGGGCGGGCGGGGCGGCGTCGGGGAAGTCGAGCGTGCCGCGCGGCGCGGCCTGGGCCGGTACGTCGTGCAGGCCGTACGGGTGGCGCCGGACGTGATCGGCGCGCTCGTGCCTGGTGCGGGCGGGCAGGTGCGGGGGGGTTCGCATGACGGGAGCTCTCCTACCGGATTCGGATGGGGTTTTCCGGGCGACCGCTCGCCGTTGAGCGGCTCGAGGTCAGCGCGCGCCCTCCTCGAGGTCGGCGTGCCCGACCCGGGGAGTGACGGCCGCGGGGGTCGCCCGCGGCACGCCGTGGTTGATGACGCTCGCGGCGATGCGGCGCTCGGCCAGCCCCATGTGGGGACGGCTGCCGCCGGTGGAGCTCGGCCGTGCGGTGGCCGAGCCGCGGATCATGGAGCTGGCGTGCACCCATCGGCGCGATTCCACCAGCACCTCACGCTGCGCGCGGATGAGGTCCGCGTGCAGGGCGTAGTGCTCGCAGACGGCCCGCGCCAGCACCCGTGCCATGACGAGGTGCTCTTCGCAGGCGCCCGCGACCTTCGCCTCCAGGCCGGTGACCTGGGCGAGGAGCAGTTGCAGATGCGGCAGGCCCGAGCCGCGCTCGAACCCGTGGAGCTCGGCCAGCCGCTCGGGCCAGCGCAGCCGCCGCTCGATCGAGGCGCACACGTCCGCCACGAGCTCCGCGGCGGGGCGGCCGTCCGGGTCGCGGCCGTCGAGCTGCACGGCCCGCTGTGCCGTCGGCCCGAAGTCGGTGAGCCTGCGCAGCCCGCTCTGGAGCAGGCGTACGCGGTTGTGCAGGCACGCGGCGCTCCAGCCGAGCACCAGCAGACGGTCGGCGTCCGCCTCGCAGTGCCAGCCCACCAGCGCCACCTCGCGGGCCATGCGGTGGTAGAGGACCCACGACTCCTGCTCGGCCGGCGGCGCCGGGGTGTCGATCCACACCTGCAGGCCGCCGGGGGGCAGCTCGGCGACGCCGACCTCCATGCCGGGCACGACCCTGGCGCAGATCCGCTGGACGACCCGCTGCTGCGCGGCGGTCTCCGGCGCCATCGGCACCGGGCCCGGCAGCACGCGTTCTGGGGCCACTCTCGCCCTCGGCTCGATGCTCATATGGGCCACCTCCTGACCCGTGGTCTTCTCGACCTACGTAAATTGACACTTAATAGTGCCGTCCCGATCGTCGTAAGACCGGGGATTCCTGTCAACTGTCACTTAACGGAACTAGCATGATTCGCGCCCGGCCGCCGCGCCCCGCGACGTGAACCCGCGACTTCCCGCAGGTGAATGCGGCGTTACGGAGGGTCGATGATCTAGAGTCCGTACGGTGCGCTGAATCCCGAACGACAGCCGAGGAGCGAACCCGTGCCGGTGACCAGAGCCGTGGTCGCGGCCTTGTCGATGGCCGCCGGGCTGCCCGCGCACCCCGGTCCGGTGCAGGCCGGAGCCAATTACTGCGTGCTACCGGAGCACTCCCAGCAGTCCGCGCGGAGCGGGCCTTACCTGATCGATACTGCTTCCTCACTAGACTGGATTCATCCCAATCCGCCGCCCGCCGCGCGCGAGCCGACGGACTCCGAGCGCCTCGACTTCGCCGGGTTCCCGAACGTGTCGGCCCTCGACGTGACCGGCCCCCGCGGCGCCCCGGAGCAGAAGGTGATCAGCACCTTCACCACGAACGTCGACAAGGTCGTCACCCTCACCAACTCCGCGGCGGTCTCGGAGGACGGCGGGCTCACCTTCGGCCCGGCGGGCGCGACGCCGCTGCGCGAGTCCCCGGTCGAGCTGCTCGACGGCCGCTTCTTCGCCACGGAGTACTACCTGGCCAGGACCGGGCCGCACACCGCCAAGCTGGGCGTGCTCACCTCGTCGGCGCTGGAGGACGGCGAGAGCTGGCTGCGCTCGGAGGCGACCCTGACCACACCCGGCGACCTGCTGCCCGGCGGGGCCGCGCACGGCGCCCCGATCCAGCTCGCCGACGGCACGATCCTGATCACCGCGTACGCCCGGTACACCGGCACGGGGGCCTACCAGTCCGAGGTGTACGCCAGCGTCGACGGCGGCCGCACCTTCGAGCGCCGCGGGGTGATCGCCGCGCCGCCGCCGGGGTTGGCCTACAACGAGGCCGCCGTGGAGGAGACGCTGGACGGCAGCCTGCTGGCGGTGCTGCGCCGCGACGGCGAGCCGTACTCGACGCTGCACCAGAGCCGCTCGACCGACGGCGGGCGCACCTGGTCGCCGGTGCGCGAGCTGCGCTTCGCCGGCCAGGACTGCGTGGTGCGCGGGGTGGCGCCGCGGCTGCTGCTGACCCCGGGCGGCGTCCTCGTGCTGAGCTCGGGCCGCCCGGACAACTGGCTGGCCGTCTCCCCCGACGGGCTCGGGGAGGAATGGCTGGAGCCGCGGGTGACGTACCACAACCGCGACGGGGTGTGGGACACGCACGGCTCGTCCGGCTACACCGGCCTGGCCGCCGTCGGGCCGCACCGGATCATCCAGGTGTTCGACAACTGCAAGCTGCCCGGCGTGCGGCCGGACGGGCTGCTCGACGAGACCGCGTGCCCGGCGCACGGGCGGTTCGAGCACGGCGGCTGGTACGCGGTCAAGCGGCTGCTGTTCACCGTCGCCACCGCGGGCACCAGGCTCGACCTCGCCGAGCTGCGGCGGCGCGGCGACCTGCGGATCTCCACGACGATGCGGTGGTCGAGCCGGCTGCGGCCGAGGACCCGCCCCGGCGGGGCCCTGGACGGCAGCACCGGCTACTGGTCGAGCGCCGTGAGCCGGGGCCCGGGCCGCTACGTGCTGCACTTCGACCGGCGACACGTCATCAGCCGGATCGGCCTCAGCCTGCGCCCGGGCCACCCGGCCGGCGCCCGCGTGTACGTCTCCGCGGACGGGCGCTCCTGGGGCGACCCGGTGGTCACGATCAAAGACAGGATCGACCACGCCCTGCGCTACGACGACATCGGCCGCACCGCCAGACACGTCAAGATCGTCGTGGATGCCACAAGGGACTGCGACCCGGAAATAGGCCGCGCGTGCGGCATGCTGAACGAGGTCGAGCTCTATTCGTGAATATCCGCGGCGGCCGGACAATAAAGTTTTCTGTCAGTTACCGAGTTTAGTCCGGCCGGGGAATACGCTGAACGTCCGCGGGGGCCCGCGCCGACGGCACCCCCGCGCGACGCCTTTCCGTTCCGGCGCGAGCCGTCACCGCTCCGGCGGGAGCTCCTCGCCGCGCCCGAACGTCCGGTTCTCGTCCCTGATCACGCCTTCCTCGTCGATCTCCACCCGCTCCTTGCGGATCTGGCCCTCGACGGTCTCCTCGCGCTGGACGTCCTGCTTGTGCACGTGGACGCGCTCGACCGGCTTGGTCTCCTTGCCGACGACCGGACGCTCCTCGTGCAGGATCATCTGCCGCTCTTCTTCGCCTATCTCGTACGTGCCGGACATCTCCCCGTCCCGAATGGGCTCGCGCTCGATCACGACTTCCTCGTGCGAGAGCGGTACCTTTTCGTGGACGTTTTCCGTCTCGACGTACTTGTGCAGGCGTACGCGGCCGGTCTCCCTGCTTTCCTTGCCGATGCGGAGCCGCTCCTCCGACCGCGTCATGTCGATGTCGCGGTCCTCGGTGATGCCCCCTCGCGTCTCGCCGGCCAGGCCCCCGCGCCTTTCGCCGGTGATGCCCGCGCCGGTCTCACCGGCCAGGCCGGCCCGCTCGCCGGTGACGGGCCCGCGCGTACGGGTCTCGCTGCCGCGCTGGCGCGGGATGTCCGTCGGCTGCATGCCGTAGTAGCGGTAGAGGTCGGCCTCCTCGTTCAGGGACAGGCGACCGTCCACGTCGATGTTGGGCGCCCCCTTGATCATCTCCTTGTCGAAGGGGACCCGGATCTCCTCACCCGAGCGGCGGGCGTTGGCCAGCGGCACGAAGGTCTGCTTCATCCCGAAGAACCCCGTGCGTACGGTCACCCACTCCGGCTCGCCCGTACGATCGTTGAGGTAGACCTGGCCCACCTTGCCGATCGACTGTCCGTCCGACCCCACCACGTGGCAGTCGAGCAGATTACGGATCTCTGTTTGCATAGCCACGACGATCCCCCCGATGTGTTCGTCCTGGTTCAAATGGGACAAATACCCCAAATCGCCATAACACCACACAGGGTCGCGGCAGTTTTCGTTCTATTTCAGCAAATGACGTTATGCCTTTTCAGTCGCCCTGAGCCTTGCGCAGGGCGGTCAGGTGCTCCTGCAGCGACGGCGCCGCCGCCTTGGCCAGCGCCACCACCGCCTGCGAGGAGCCGTTGGAGATCTCCGTCCTGGTGGCGGCCAGGGCCTCCGTGTGCGCCTTGACCATGCCGGACAGGAAGTCCTGGTCGAAGTCGCGGCCGGTCGCGTTCTGCAGCCGGATGAGCTCGGCCCGCTGGTCGGCGCTCGGGGAGGTGGGCAGCTGGATGCCGAGCTGCGTGGCCGTCTGGGTCACCTTGGTGTCGAGCTTGGTGTGGTCCTTGACCAGCATCTTGCCGATGGCCTTGACCGGCTTCGTGGTGCCCTTGCCCTCCGCCAGGCGCCCGGCCTGGACCTCGGTCATGTTGCCCTGGTGGATGGTCCGCATCCAGGTCTTGTCCTGCTCGGACGGCTGCGTGTCGGTCCGCGCGACCACGGCGGCGGTGTTCGGCGCCGCGCCCCCGCCGCAACCGGGAAGGGAGGCCAGGGCCACGACGGCCAGCGACAGGGTCAGACGAGTGCGCATGAGTTTTCCTATGACATGGTGATACGTCGTCGCTACAGAGAGTAACCGTCGGGCGGGTGGCCTCCTGGCATTCCAGGTGCCCGGGCGCGGCGGCCGGCCGGATTTCCCGTACGCGGGCCGTCCCCGACAATGGCACCCGCCAGCGGCTGGAGCACGACGTGGACGCCTGGGTGGCCACGGCCGACGAGGACGGCACCCCCTACCTCGTGCCGCTGTCGTTCCTCTGGGACGGCACCACCCTGCTCATCAGCATGGCCGGCGCCAGCCCGACGGCGCGCAACCTGCTGGCCAACGGCAAGGTGCGCGTGTCCGTGGGGCTGGTGCGCGACGTGGTGCTGATCGAGGGGACGGCCCGGGCCACGCCCGCGACCGAGATCCCGGCGGAGGAAGGCGACGCGTTCGCGGAGAAGGCGGGTTTCGATCCGCGCAAGGAGGCGGGCTCCCACCACTACTTCCACATCACGCCGCACCGGCTGCAGGCGTGGCGGGAGTCGAACGAGCTGGCCGGGCGCGACCTCGTCCGCGACGGCGTGTGGACGGTCTGAGCCCTCCCGCCCAGGAGCGTCAGCCGTAGTCCAGCACCAGCGTGGTGTGGCGCTTGGCGATGACGAGCGGCCTGCCGGAGACCGGCCCCTGGTGGGCCTCGATGCGCAGGGCGCCCGCCTCGGGCCGGCCCGCCTCGTCCCACGCCTTGACGTGCGCGGCCAGCTCCGCCGCCAGCTTGGCCCCGCCCGCTCCGTGGCCGCGCGCGACCAGGGCGCCCTCCATGAAGAGCAGCGCGATGCTGTCGCCCTCGACGATGCCGGCGGTGGCGCCGTAGCCGCGGCCGGACAGCTTGCCGGTCACGGCGCACCAGCGCGGCTCGTGCAGCGCCAGCCACAACGACAGTCCCATGACGACCGCGAACGGCGACGCCGCCTCCTCCATCTTGACGGTGATCTCGGTGGGCACGGCTTCGAGCGCCGCGAGCACATCGCCGATCTCGCGCGGCTCGGGCAGCGCCAGCGCCACATGGGGGTCCTGGCGCAGCACGGTGACGACCTCGGTGCCCGCGAACGGCCCGCGCATCCGCATGAACCCGCACGGCGCCACGGACCTGCTGGCCCAGTGGTCGCCGGCCCGCTCCATGGCCGCCGACACCTGCACGCCGCGCAGGTCGAGCGGCACCACCAGCCGCCCGTCCGCGCTCAGCTGCTCCAGCCAGGCGGGCGCCAGGTCCCACACGCCGACGGTGGCGATCAGCCGGTCGTACGGGGCCCGCTCCGGGTGGCCGCCGGCGCCGTCGCGGCAGACCACCTCGACCTGCGGCAGGCCCGCGCCGGACAGGTGGGCCCGGGCCCGCGTGACGATGTCCTCGTCGATGTCCACGCTGACCACCCGCCCCTCGGGCCCGGTGAGGCGGGCCAGCAGCGCCGCGTTGTAACCGGTGCCCGCGCCGATCTCCAGCACCCGGTGGCCGGGCTCGACGGCGAGCTGGTCGAGCATGGTCGCCATGATGGCCGGCTGCGAGGACGAGCTGATCGGCCGGCCCTGCGCGTCGAGCTTGGTGACGATGGGCTCGTCACGGTAGGCGTCCTCGGGCTCGACGTCCGGCACGAAGAGGTGGCGCGGGACCGCGAGCATGGCGGCGGCCACGGGCTCGCTGATGTCCTGGCGCTTGCGCAGCTGCGCCACCATGGCTTCCCTCTGCTTCGCGAAGTCCATGGGGCCCATTGTCCATGCAGGCCGGATCCGTACGGGATCATCGCGGAATTCTTGGTAAAGAAAGGGTCGAGAAGGGTTGAGCCCGAGAGTTGGGGGAAGGGCAGGCAACTCCTGAACGTCGACCGTGAGGAGGAGCCGTAGTGCTCACCCTGACAGCCAACGCAGCCCAGGCGATCCGTGATCTGACCGCGGCCGCGCCCGAGCCTTCCCAGAGCGGGATTCGCATCTCGTCTCAGGGAGAGGGCGCGAGTTCGCTCACCCTTACCCTGGCCACCGCCCCCGAACCGGCGGACGCAGTGGTCGAGGCGGAGGGCGCGCGGGTCTATCTCGATCCTGTGGCCGCGACCGTGCTGGAGGACAAGTCCCTGGACGCCGGAGCCGATGACCAGGGAAGCGTGTCTTTCCTGGTCACCGAGCAGAACGCCTGAGGCGGCCCCCGCCGTGCCGGAGCCGATCGGGACTCCGGCACGGCGGGCTCGCCGCCCGGCCGTGCCTGAACCGTCAGTACTGTCGCCTGCCCGGTCGCCGGATCAGCCGTCGCCGAGGAGCTTGTGCAGATAGCGGAGCTGCTCCTCCGACTGATAGCCGCCCCCGCCCTCGTGGTTGTTCCAGGGCCACACGGTGATCTCCTTGGGACCCTGCCAGTGGTTGTAGGCGGCGAACACCGTGGACGGCGGGCAGACGTCGTCCATCAGCGCGACCGAGTACAACGCGGGCACCCGGCCGCGGGCCGCGAAGTTGACGCCGTCGAAATACGCCAGCGTGCGGAACACCTGGTCGGCGCTGTCCCGCCGGGTGGCCAGATACCTGACGAGCTCCTGGTACGGGTCGCGCCCGGTGATCTCCACGGCCCGCCGGAAGTGCGACAGGAACGGCACGTCGATGAGCGCCGCCTTGACCCCCGGGTGCAGGGCCGCGGTGGCCTGCGCGATGGCGCCGCCCTGGCTGCCGCCGGAGGCCACGATGCGACCGGCGTCCACGGCCGGGTGCGCCGCCGCCGCGTCGACCGCCCTGACCGCGTCGGTGAACACGCGCCGGTAGTAGTAGTCGGCGGGGTCGAGGATGCCGCGGGTCATCATGCCGGGCGCCTGCGGCCCCGCGCTGCCGTGCGGGTCGCCGGTGGAGCCGGGGCTGCCCACGTTCGCGCCGCCGTGGCCGCGGGTCTCCATCACGAACACCGCGTACCCCGCGGCCGGCCACATCAGGTGGTCCTTGGCGAACCCGCGCCCGCCGCTGTAGCCGATGTAGTGCATCACGCACGGGACCGGCCCCTCCGCGCCACGCGGCAGCAGGAACCAGCCGTTGATGCGGTGCCCGCCCCATCCGGCGAACGACACGTCGAACACGTCCACGCCGGTGAAGGGCAGCTCGTACGGGACGTACTCGGCGGCCAGGTCGAACTCCCCGGCCTCGGCCAGGGTGGCGGACCAGAAGTCGTCGAAGTCGGCGGGCTCGTCACGGTCGGGGAGGTAGTTGCGGAGTTGCTCGAGCGGCATGTCGAACAGTGGCACGTGGTACTCCAGCCTGTAGAAAGGATGCTGATATTTCACCCCATGACGCTGGAAAGCGCTATCCCGCTCCTGGCTCAAAGCTGAAAGCGTGACATCGGGGTAGACGTTTACGCGTGATCGAGCATGTTATCGAGGTCCCTTACTCCCATCTCTATCCCGGTCTGATCCTGGACGCCCCGGCGGGCGCCGACGACTTCCTCGTGCTGTTCGGCGACGACTCCGAGTCCCGGGCCCGGTTGCTCAGCGACGACACGGGACGGCCGGTGCTGAGGATGGGCGGATACATGACGGCCAAGGGCACGGTGATCGACGAGCGCGTGTGGACCGTGCGCGAGTCCGTACGCCGGGGTGACCGCATCCGCCTGCGCCTGGGCCGCTCACTTCCCTGACCGGAACGGGGGGCGTGCACTAGCGTCCCTTCCGTGGCTTCTTTCGCCAGGCTGGCCGGACGTGCGGTGGCGGGTGCCGGGGTGCTGGCCCTGTCGCCGGTCCTGGGGCTGGCCGCGCTGGCCGGGACGGCGATGGTGGGCGCGCGGCCGGCGGTGTTCACGGTGGCGGGGCTGGCGGTGTTCGGCTCGGTGTTCTTCCTCGGGCTGCTGCTGTGCGTGCCCCGGCCGGTGGTGGCGTGGGGGCGCTGGTTACGCGCGCTGGTGGTGCTGGGCGTGGCGGCGGCGGTGATCTGGCAGGTCTCCGTGGCCACGCTGGAGCCGGCCGCGCCGTTCGGCGCGCCGTCGAAGGTGGCCGGGCAGCGGTCGTGGCGGCTGTCCACGGGGTCGGAGCTGGCGTACGTACGGGTGGCGCCGAAGCGGGTCACCCGGCCGGAGCCGGTGGTGTTCCTGCACGGCGGCCCCGGAGTGGGCGACCTGGCCGGGGACTCGGCGTTCTACGGGCGGCTGGCGGCGGACGGTTTCCGGGTCTACGTCTACGACCAGCTCGGCGCGGGTCGCTCGGCGCGGCTGGCCGACCCCCGGGGGTACGGTCTGGCACGGGACGTGGCGGACCTGGAGGCCATCCGGCTGGCCGTCGGCGCCGAGCGGCTGAACCTGGTGGCCCGGGGGCATGGGGCGCAGGTGGCGGCCGCGTACCTGGCCGCACATCCGGACCGGGTGGCCAGGACGGTCCTGTACTCCCCGGACGGACTCTCACCGGGACGCGGGGCCGGCCGCCCGGAGACCGCCGCGGCCTTCCTCGGGCCTCTCGGCGCCGGAGGGCTGCCCGACCCGCGCACGCTGGCGGTCTCCACGCTCCTGGAGGTGGACCCGGCGGCGGCCCACGCGTTCGCGGGCGACCCGGGCCTGGACGCCCACCTCACCCTCCTGCGCCGCCGATCCCCGTCCCCGTGCCCGTCCCCGGGCGGCACGGCCGGCCCGGTGGGGGGAGGTGGCTATGTCGCCCTGTCGGGGCGGCCGGCCCCGGCGTCGCTGCGCCGCGACCTGGCCGGCGTGACGGCGCCCGTGCTGATCGTCAAGGGTCCGTGCGACGCCCAGAGCTGGTCGGCCGCCACCGGCTACCGGCGCGCGCTGCCCGGCGCCCGCCTCACCTACGTCGGGGACGACCGCGGCGCCGCCTACCTCGGGGTGCTGCGGGCGTTCCTCACGGACCGCCCGGTGGCCCCGTACGAGGGCGAGCAGCCCCCGCCGGGCTACCGCGGCCCCCGGTAGCCCGCCTCTCCGGCGGGAACAGGCTCACCGGGACTCCGATCGCGGTGCGGTGCCGTCCGAGGCGCAGGAGCCCGCCCTGGTGCCCGCCACCTTCCAGTCCGCCCCCGGGAACGGGCTCATGAAGTGCGTCAGCAGGTCCACCGCATAGTCCGGCACCTGCCCGCCCGGGTCCAGCAGGGACACCATCTGCGGCCCGTCGGCCCCGCGCAGCGTGATGGAGTTGGTGCCCGCGCCGGCCGCGAAGCCGGGTTTGGCGTCCACCGTCACGCACGCCAGGCCGATCCCCGCCGCCTTGATCTCCTGCTTGGCCCCGATGCGGCGCATCCGCTGGTCGTAGCGGCGCAGGGCGAGCGAGGTGACCGGGCCGATCCGGACGGACTCGTGGAACACGTCGCTGCCGATCCCCCGGCTCAGCTTGAGGTCCAGGCTGACGTCGGGCCGCAGGTCCACGCCCTTGGCGGCGATCTTGAGGGTCCCGTAGTCCCCCTCGAAGCCGGGGGCGACGTACCCCAGGGCCGGGGGCGCCTTCAGCCCGAACGGGACCTTGCCCGGCCGGATCCGCAGCCACGACACGCGCTGGACCGACAGCGCGACGTTCTCGATCGCGCTCTTCCCGAGCCCGAACCGGCCGCCGACGTGGTAGGTGAGGAAGCCGGTCGTGTACGGGACCTCCTTGCTCACCGCGATGCCCTGCGCCGCGACGGGATCCACCCTGAGCCCCGCGCGCAGCGTGACGCGCCCCGTGGGGACCGGCTTGGAGACCAGGTCGAGCGACTGGTCGGGGTTCAGCCGGACGGTGGTGTCGGCGGCCAGGTCCTTGACCGCGAACGACACGTCCCCGAGCCGGCCGGACGGGTCCACCAGGCCGCCCTCCACGCCGAGGTGGCCGTCAAGGGTGCTGGCGCCGCCCACCGCCTTGTACGTGACGGCCGGCACGCTCAGCCCGGCGGCCGAGGCGTCGGCGTCCACCCCGAAGACGGCGGGCACGTCGGAGAGGCGCAGCTCCCCGGTGCCCTTCCCGGCCAGGGTGACCTTGGTGGTGAGGTTCTTGACGACCGCGGAGTTGGTCACCCGGATGCGGGTCCTGGCCCCGTACGTCGCCTGGACGGCCACCGCCGCGGGGACCGGGTCGATGGCGACGTGGCCGCGCAGCCCGCCCGCCTCGGCCCACACGTCGAGCGTGCCCAGCGTGGCGGCCGGCTCGATCCGGTACGACGCCTGCACCGCGTTCCCCTGCCCCACGCCGAACGGCCCCAGCGCCATGCTGGTGATCTTGGAGGGCAGGCCGGTCAGCGTGGCCCTGGCCTTGATCGGCACGGGTGACAGGACGCTGCTGGCCAGGTACACGCCCAGGCTGCGGCGCTCGGGGGCGAATCCGGAGAACGCGAACGTCTTGCCGGTCAGGTCCACGGTGACCTGGTCGGGCAGCCCGGTCACGTCCAGGTACCCCTGCAGCCCGAAGCACCCGCGCTGCGGCGTGCAGAAGGGGCCCGGCGCGCAGCCCGGCGACCCGGCGGCGCAGCCGCCGTCCACCAGCGACACGCCGCCCGGAACGGCCGGCGCGGCGCGCATGCGGTCGAGCGCCGCGGTCTTGCCGAGCCAGGCGCGGGCGCGCACGTCCAGGCGGGAGCCGGAGTAGGTGAGCTTGCCGTCGGCCGAGGAGACGGCCAGCCGGCCGGGCACCGGGCCGAGCGTGCCGATCAGGCCGAACCGCGTGTCGCTCTGCGTGACGTCGGCGTCCACGGCGAGGGTCTGCCTGGCCGAGCGGAAGTCGGCGGTGAACCCCTGCGCGGCGGGGCTGAACTCGACGTTCGACAGCCCCTTGACCAGCACGCTGGCGTCCAGGTCGCCGGTGGCCTGGTCGTAGTGGGCCGCCAGGTGCGGCCCGGCGGGCGACGTGGCGCCGTCGTGGTTGGTGAACGCCAGCGCCGCCGACCCCACCGGCCCCGACAGGCCGCGGAAGCGGTACGCGGCGGCGTCCCAGGAGGCGTCGAACCTGGCCGGCACGCCGGTGACCTCGGCGGCGGCCCTGGCGTACCGGTCGCCCAGCTTGACCCTGGCCAGCGCCGACACCTTCTCGACCGGCGCGTCCGAGGTCCAGGTCAGGGTTCCGGCCCTGGCGTCGGTCACCAGCTCGGCCCGCTCGCGCACGCCCTCGACGGTGGCGCGCACGTCCTCGCCCGCGCCCGACGCCGACCCCGACGCCGACCCTGACGGCGTCCCCGATGCCGCTCCTGACGCGCCCGAGGCCCCTGGCGACGCGGCCCCCGCCGTGCTGGTCACGTGCGCTTTATTGGCATAAATCCGCACCTGCTCCAACGTCGAGGACGTCGCGACCTTGACGGTCGTGCGCTCGCCGAGCTCCCACGACGCCGTCACGTCGTCGTGCACGCCGAGCACGGTGCCGTCGATCGTGGGGCCCGAGCGGAGGTTCGTGTAGGCGGCGCGGAGCTTGTCGATCACGCCGCTGGCCTGGTAGACGGCCTTCCTGGCGGCGGGGTCGAGCGTGACGTCCACCTTGGCGGGGGTGTTGGAGATCTCCAGGCGGGCCACGTGGGTGCGGTCGATGCTGGCCGCGCCCACGAACGACCGGCCGCTGGAGTCCACCTCCAGGTGGGCGTGCGGCGCGGCCCCGTACGTGACGTCGAACCCGGACAGCCCCGACAGCAGCCCCGACACCCCCACCGCGGCGCCGTCCTTGATCATGGTGACGTGCCCGCCGCGCGGGCTGGAGATGGCGCCCTCGTTGCGCTGCAGCACCACCGCGAACCTGCCGATGGGCGAGCTGGTCGTGTGCGTGACGCGGTGCTCGGCCAGGTCGTTGACCAGCCGCACCCTGGCGGGCAGCTCGCTCAGCTCGGCCTTCAGCACGGTCTTGCCGGCGGCCCGGTCGAAGTACAGCAGGCTCGCGGCGCCGGAGCGCGAGCGGCCGGACCCGGCGGCGACGGACAGGCTCTGCTCGCCGTTGGCGGTGCCGTACCTGGCGGTGAAGGACGGCGGCACGCGCCGCAGCCCGACCCGGGTCACCCTGGCCAGGCGGCCGTCGCGGTAGTCGAGGTCGTCCACCTGGGCGCGGCCGATGGAGGAGGGGCTGGTGAAGCTGATCTCGCCGCCCGCCAGCCGCACCTCGGCGCGGGCGGGCACGCGGTCGAGCACGGCGTGGGTGAGGCGGCGGCCGGTCACGGCGAGCGCCTCCAGCCTGGCGGGCGCGGAGGCGGCGACGTCCAGCGAGCGGGAGTCGAGGGCGGCGTTCACGGTGAGCTCTTCGGTGGCGGGCGTCTGGCGCAGGCTCACGGCGCTGCGCCCGGTCAGCGCGGCCACCAGGGCGGCGGACTCGCCCGGCTCCTTGCGCTTGACCGTGGCCCTGACCCGCTTGCCGGCCAGGTCCACGGTGAACGTGCCCCAGTCGGAGGCCGACAGCGACGCCCCTCGGCGCAGGCCGTCGAAGCCGACCGAGACCTTGCCGTCGTACTCGGCCCAGACCTGGGCCTTGAGGTTCTCGCGGGAGAGCCGCCTGACGGCGAACCCCAGCCCTATCGCGCCCTCGGCGGGGCTCGCGGCGGGCACCAGGTCGGCCGCCAGGTCGGGGAGGGCGTCGCCGGTCACGTCGGCGGCCACCGGCACGCCGACGGGCTGCCGGATCGAGCAGGAGACCGGCACGTCGGCGCTCTCGACGCACAGCCGGTACGTCATCCCCGGCATGGCCTTCCCCAGCCCCTCGAACGACTTCGCGATCGCGGCCAGCGGCTTGACCAGGCCCAGCGTCTCGGCCCGGGTGGTGTCCGGCAGCAGGTCGGCGGGGTCGGGCGCCTGCCTGCCCAGCCCCTGCTCCTCCTGTACGGCGGCGGCGCCCGCGATGATCTCGTCGATGAGCCCCGGCCCGGCCGGGGTGGTCACCTCGGGCGCGTCCGGCCCGACCTTCTCGTCCCCGGTCGCCCGCAGGGCGAGCGAGGGCCGCTGCGGGACGGTCACGACGGCGGCCGGCGGCTCCTGGACGGCGGGCACGGGCCGCACCTGCGCGGGACCCGCCTGCGCGGTCCGGGCCTGTGCCGGTACGGGCTGGGACTGCGCTCCGGCGGTAGGCGGCAGGGCCACGAGGACCGTGCCGGCGATGGATGTCGAAGCGAGCACGCGCAGGAGGGCGTGCGGCATGAAGCGTTCTCCCCCGGACCTATCTAATTCATCCCATCAGAAACATAGGTCACGAGACGACCATAGTTCCTCACTAGGAGTCAAACCGCTCCCGACATGGGGCCCCAATTTTCTCGGGACTCACGGTTGGTACGGGTGCACTCTCGGCCACCATCCCGGCACATGGGAGCGGTAGGCGTCATAGTCGGCGCCGAAGCGCCGGCGCAGGTCCGGCTCCTCGTACCAGCGGACGAAGGAGTAGACCGGGATCGCCAGGACGGCGGCGTAGACCAGGATCCAGGGATCGCCGAAGATCATGGCCTGGCCCAGGACGGCGGCGAAGACGGCGACGTACATGGGGTTGCGGACGTACCGGTAGAGCCCGCCGATCACCAGCCGGTCGGGCGGCGCGACCGGGATCGGCGTGCCCAGCCCCTCCAGCACGAACCTGACGAACGCGTCGACCAGCACGGCCAGCCCCGCCAGCACGAGGATCGCGCCGAGTGCCCTGAGCGGGATCATGACCGGGTCCGGGAAGGGGCCGCGCATCCGCCAGCCGCTGATCCAGTACGGGACGAGCACGGCGACGGTTCCGGGGGCGGCGGCGAAGAAGGCTGCGCTGACGACGGCTGCGGGTGTTCTGCGCATGGCGACGCTCCTAATTCATTATGTGATGAGTTTAGGCAGCGCCCGCGGCCGCGTCAACGATCAGGGGATCAGCCGACCCGGACGACGATCTTGCCGCGCACGCCCCCGGACTCCAGGGCCCGGTGCGCCTCGGCGATGCCGGCGAGCGGGAACACCGTGTCGACGACCGGCCGGATCGCGCCGGTCTCCACGTACCGGGCGAGGTCGGCGAGGAGGCGATGGGTGGGGTTGCCGCTGAAGAAGCGCACGCGCCGCCGGCCGAACACGGCGGAGGCGGCGACGTACGACAGGGACGCCGCGGCGCGCTTGAGGTCGAAGGCGATCGCCACCATGCGGCCGCCCGGCGTCAGGAGGCGGCGGTAGGCGGGGTGGGCGGTGCCGACGGTGTCCAGGACCACGTCGAACGCGCCCAGGCCGGCCGGGCCGGTGGTGGCGTAGTCGAGGACCTCGTCGGCGCCGAGGCCGCGGACGAGCTCCAGGTTCCGGGCCCCGGCGAGCGCGGTGACGTAGGCGCCCATGGCCTTGCCGAGCTGGACGGCGACGCTGCCGACGCCGCCGGCCGCGCCGCGGACGAGCAGCCGCTCGCCCGCCGCGAGCGCGGCCTTGTCACGCAGCGCCGTGATCGCCGTCGTGCCCACGGCGGGCAGCGCCGCGGCCTCGGCCAGGTCGAGCCCGGCCGGGACACGGGACAGCCGGCGGGGCCGGACGGCCACGAACTCGGCCGCGCTGCCGAACGAGCGGCCCAGCAGCCCCCACACCCGGTCGCCCACCGCCGGGCCGGACGCGCCGGGGCCGAGGGCGACGACCTCGCCGGCGAAGTCGACGCCCGTACGCTTCGGGAAGCCCCGCTCCACCAGCCCGGTCACCAGCCGGACCCGGCCCGCCCGGCCGTGCAGCTCGCCGCCGTTGACGCTGGTGGCGTGCACGCGCACCAGCACCTCACCGGGGCCGGGGACCGGCTTGGGCACGATGCCCTCGTACAGCACCTCAGGGGGCCCGTACCGGTTGTAGAGGGCCGCGCGCATGTCACTCACTGTCCTTTTCATCCCCTCTTGCAGAGTTCCTGCCAGTGACGCTAGCGCGCTAAGCGGATGGGGCCGTCCACTTACGCTAATGTGAGAAACATGCCTGGTCATCCCTCTCGGATAGCGCCTCCCCCGGCGGCCGCCGGACTGCGCGCGGACGCGCGGCACAACCGCGACCGCATCCTCGACGCCGCGCGGGAGGCGTTCGCCACGCGCGGGCTCGACGTGCCGATGGCGGCGATCGCGCGCCGCGCGGGCGTCGGGGTGGCGACGCTCTACCGGCGCTTCCCGTCGCGGGAGTCGCTGGTCACGGAGGTGTTCGCCGACCAGCTCGATGCCTGCGGGGCGGCGGTGGAGGAGGCGATGGCCGATCCGGACCCGTGGCGGGCGTTCCGCACGGCGATCGAAAAGGTGTGCGCGATGCAGCTCGCCGACCGGGGGTTCACGGCGGCGTTCCTGACGGCGTTCCCGGAGGCGGTCGACTTCGAGCGTCTCCGGGGGCGGGCCGAGCTCTGCTTCGCCGAGGTGGTGCGGCGGGCCAAGGACGCCGGGCAGCTGCGCGCCGACTTCGAGCTCGCGGACCTGGTGCTGCTGCTCAAGGCCGGCAACGCCATCGCGGCCGAGCCCGGGGAGGTGGCGGCGGCCGGGTCGCGGCGGCTGGTGGCGTACCTGCTGCAGTCCTTCCGGGCCGAGCACGCCGAGCCGCTGCCGCCGGCGCCGCCGCTCGGGCTCGACCACGTGTACGCGCCGGCGGCACGCTAGCGAATCGCGGGCGGCGAGCCCCGGAGCGGCCAGGTTCCCCCGGCGCGTCCGTGCGGCCGGGACGTGTACAACGGCATGGACCGCGCCCGCCGCTCCCGTGTGTACTGCTGGGGCGACCTCGGAGGAGTGTGATCGATGGACGACCCGCTGTGGAGTTCCCTGCCCGGCGGCGTGCGCGACCGCGTGGACGCCCTGATCCGGGACGGCCGCATGCTGCAGGCGATCCAGGCCGTGCGGGAGGGCCTGGCGCAGGCCGGACCGGCCGGACCGGGCCCCGGCATGACCGAGCCGCAGACCGGCCCGTACCAGAGGGGCCCCGGCCTGTACGAGTGTCTGGACACCGTGACCTGGCGGGCCGCCGCCCTCGGGCAGAGCCTCGACCCGTGGCCTTCCCCGCCCCTCGACCTCGACGCGCTGTCCGCCACGATCGCGGCGCTGCCCGGCCGGCTGGAGGCGATCGAGGCCGTGTGGGACGGTGACTCGTTCGGCTGGATGATCGAGCTGCTGGCCGTCACCGCCGGGCCGCGCGCCGAGCACCGCCTGGCGCAGGTGCGCCACGGCGGCGACCTGCGGGTGTTCAACGGCCAGGTGCCGCCGTGGCCGGAGGCGGAGGAGGCCGGGGCGGCCGGGCGGGCGCTGGCGGAGCGGTTCGGGGTGCCGTTCCGGTTCGCGAGCCCCACCGAGCCGGACGACACGGCCCCCTACCGGCGCGAGCCCCGCTGACGCCCGCCGGAGGGGCTCACCGGCTTCCCGGGAGGGCCGGGCTGGTGCACTGTGGGAGGGCACCACGAAGTCGCCACAGCCCAGCCGAGAGGAAGTCCACCATGCAGGCGAATGTCGGTGATATGTTGATCATCCGCGGCGCCGTCGTCGGTCAGGCGTCCAGGAAGGGCGAGATCCTCGAGGTACGCGGCGCCGCCGGGTCGCCGCCCTACCTCGTCCGCTTCGACGACGGCCACGAGCAGCTGGTCTTCCCCGGCCCCGACGCCCTGGTCGAACCGACCGGAACGGCCTGATCACTCCATCAGCGACACCAGGGCCGCGGCGATGTCGGCGCCCGAGCCGGCCGCGATCTCCTTGCCGTCGCGGTCGCGGGCGACGGCGACGACCCCGTCCGCCGGGCCACGGACGAGGGAGATGGTGTGCCCCTGCGACAGCAGGTCCTCGGCGGTCGCGCGGCGCCGGGCAGCGGGCCGGTCGAGGAGGCGACGGGCCGCGATCAGGGCGGCGACCGGGGTGCGGTGGCGGGTCAGCAGCACGGGGCCCTCGTCGTACGGGCCGGCGGTCTGGCGGACGAGGTCGCCGAGCTTGGAGCGGGCCGTTGACAGCGACAGCACCGGCAGGCCGCTCAGCACCCCGGACACCTCCGGCAGCGGGACCAGCGCGGCCCACTCCCAGCGCTCGCGGGTGATCAGCGTGACCGTGCCGCTCCTGGCGGCGTGCACGAGGGCGCCCCAGCGGGCGCGCGCCTCCTCCACACCGACGGGGGCGCCGAAGCGTGCCTCCAGCTCTTCGTACGGAGGCCGTTCCGTGTTGACCATGCGCAAATCGTAAGGCGCCTTACAGATCTTTCGCAAGCCGCCTTACAAGTCCGGCGAACCGGGCGGGTCGCCGGACACAACCTCGCCGCCACGCCCCGGGCCGTTCCGTCGTGGCGGGCGGGTTCAGGCGAGCGCGTCCAGGGCGGACAGGTCCTCCGGGGTGAGCTCGATGGCCGCCGCATCGAGGTTCTCCTCCAGGTGGGTGAGCGAGCCCGTGCCGGGGGTCGGCAGGGTGACCGGCGAGATGTGCAGGAGCCAGGCCAGCGCCACCTGCCCGGCGCTCGCCCCGTGCCGCCGCGCCACCTCCGCCAGGCCCGCCGCGCCACCTGCCGGGCGCGCGCCGTCCCCGGGCCCGCCGGTGGCCCCGCCGGCTCCGGTCGCCGCAGTGGTGGTGGTGGCGGTTGCGGTGGTGGCGGTGGTCAGGGAGCCGTTGCCGAGGGGGAACCACGGCAGGAAGGCCAGCCCGCGCTCCTCGCACAGCCGCAGCACCGGCTCGGACTCCCGGTCCAGGACGTTGTAGCGGTTCTGCACCGAGGCGATCTCCGTCACCTCCAGCGCCCGCCGCAGCTCGCCGGCCGTGACCGTGTCGAGGCCGATGTGCCGGATCTTGCCCTCCCGCCGCAGCTCGGCCAGGGTGCCGAGCTGGTCGGCCAAGGGCACCTCCGGGTCCAGCCGGTGGAGCTGGTAGAGGTCGATGGTCTCCGTTCTGAGGCGGCGCAGGCTGGCCTCGCACATGGCCCGCAGCCGCTCGGGCCGCCCGGCGACGTGCCAGACGTTCGGCCCCGTACGCACGACGCCGCCCTTGGTCGCCACCACGACCCCCTCCGCGTACGGGTGCAGCGCCCGCGCCACCAGCTCCTCCGCCAGGTCGGGGCCGTAGTTGTCGGCGGTGTCGACGAGCGTGACCCCGCGCTCCACGGCGCGGCGCAGCACGCGCACCGCCTGCTCCGGCTCCAGCCGCGGCCCCCAGTAGCCGTGCCCGGTGAGCTGTCCCGTGCCGTAGCCCAGGCGCCGCACCCGCAGCTCGCCCGCGATGTCGAAGCTCAGATCGACCAATGTGCACCTCTCAGTAGCGACGGCCCGGGACGGGAGGGTAGCAGCGGGCCGGATTCCGCACGGCGGACGGGGTAGCGTCGGATCGGGAGGGCCGGGGTGGAGGTTCGGGAGAGCCGGAGTGGAGGTGGGCATGCGTCCCATGGAGCAGCGGACGATCCTGGTCACGGGCGCGACCGACGGTCTCGGCCGGGCGCTGGCCGCCGACCTCGCGGGCCGGGGCGCGACCGTCCTGGTGCACGGCCGGGACGACGGGCGCGGGCAGGCCACGATGGAGGAGATCCGCGCGCGCGTGCCGGGAGCCCGGCTGCACTGGTACCGCGCGGATCTGGCCTCAATCGACCAGGTGCGCGAGCTGGCCGCGGCCGTCGCCGCCGAGCACAAGGGGCTCGACACGCTGGTCAACAACGCGGGCATCGGGACGACCGTGCCGGGCGGCGGGGCGCGTCAGGAGAGCGCGGACGGGCACGAGCTCAGGTTCGCGGTCAACTACCTGGCCGGGTTCCTGCTCACCCGGCTGCTGCTGCCGGTGCTGCGGTCGGCGGCCCCGTCCAGGATCGTGAACGTCAGCAGCCTGGGCCAGGCGCCGATCGACTTCGACGACGTGATGCTGGTCAAGGACTACAGCGGGGTACGCGCGTACTGCCAGAGCAAGCTGGCCCAGGTGATGTTCACCGTGGACCTGGCCGAGGAGCTGGCGGGCACCGGGGTCACCGCGAACGCGCTGCACCCGGCGACGTACATGCCGACCAAGATGGTCGTGGCCACGCCCGCGAGCGAGCTGAGCGAGGGCGTGGAGGCGACCTCGCGGCTGGTCACCGACCCCGCGCTGGACGAGGTGTCCGGGCGCTTCTTCGACGGCACGCGGCCCGCGCAGGCGCTGGAGCAGGCCTACGACCCCGGGGCCCGGGCCCGGCTGCGCGAGCTGTCGGAGTCGCTGACGGCCCGCTGATGGCCGAAAACCCGTCGAGAACGTCCGCCGCGTCGGCTACCGTGCCCCGGTGCGCGTTTACCTGGAGACCGAGCGGCTGATCCTGCGCCGCTTCACCGAGTCCGACGAGGACCACCTGTTCGCCCTGCACAACGACCCCGAGGTCATGCGCTACCTCAACGGCGGCCAGCCGACGCCGCGGGAGACGATCGTCGAGCGGACCCTGCCCAGGTTCGTCGCCGGCGGGTTCTTCGCGGCCCTGGAGAAGCCGTCGGGCGCGTTCCTCGGCTGGTTCCACCTGCGACCGGCCGAGAACGGATCGGACGAGGAGCCCGAGCTGGGCTACCGGCTGCACAAGGCGGCGTGGGGCAGGGGGGTCGCGACGGAGGGGTCGCTCGCGCTGATCGACAAGGCGTTCGCGGAGCTGGGCGCCCGCCGGGTGTTCGCCCAGACGATGGCGGTCAACCTCGGGTCGCGGCGGGTGATGGAGAAGTGCGGGCTGCGGCTGGTCCGTACGTTCCACCTGGAGGGGTTCGAGGCCATCGAGGGTTCGGAGCACGGCGAGGTCGAGTACGAGCTGCTGCGCTCCGGCTGGGAGGCCGCCCGCGACCGGCACTGAAGCGGCCCACGCGGACCTGGTGTACTGGTCGGACCAGTCGCTAGGGTGCCTGCTATGGGATATGACGCGCTGTTCCGCCTGGACGGGCGGCGGGCCGTGGTGATCGGCGCAGGGAGCGGGATCGGCAGGGAGGCGGCGCTGGCGCTGGCCGCCCACGGGGCCTCCGTGGTCTGCGCCGACCGCGACCTGCCGGCCGCGACGGAGACCGCGGCCGGCTGCGGCGGAACCGCCCGGCTGGTCGACGTGCTGGACGAGGGGGCGGTGCGCGCGCTGGCCGCGGAGGAGCCGGCCGACGTGCTGGTGTTCACGGCGGCCACGAACGTGCGCAAGCGCCTGCTCGACTACTCCGGCGAGGAGTTCGACCGGGTCGTGGGGCTGAACCTGCGGGCCTCGTTCGACGTGGTGCGCGCGTTCGGGGCGGGCATGGTCGAACGGGGACGCGGGTCGATCATCGGGTTCGCCTCGATCCGGGCCTCGGTCACCGAGCCGGGGCAAAGCGTCTACTCGGCCACGAAGGCGGGGCTGGTGCAGTTGCTGCGTACGGCGGCGGCGGAGTTCGGGCCGAGCGGGGTGCGGGTGAACGCGATCGCGCCGGGGGTGGTGGAGACGCCGCTGACCAGGCAGATCAAGGACAATCCCGGCTGGTACGCCGCGTACGCCGCCAAGAGCGCGCTCGGCCGGTGGGCGGCGGCCGAGGAGATGGCCGGCGCGGTGGTCTACCTGGCGAGCGACGCGGCGAGCTTCGTGACCGGCTCCGTGCTGTACGTGGACGGCGGCTGGACCGCCGTGGACGGCCGCTACGACCCGCCGAATTGAGCCGCCCGAATCAACCTGAATACCTCGGCCCGGATTGGGCAGCGGGCACGGGTCCCAGGAAAGGAGGGACCCATGAGAACAGCACGGAAGTTAGCACCCGCGGGCATCGCGGCCGTGCTGGCGCTGACCATCGCCCCCGCCGCTCAGGCCCAGACCCCGGGGACGGCCGCGCCGAGCGCCGCCGTCAGCGAGACCGGCTGGGCACTGCGCGTACCCGCTCAGGACAGGGCGTACCTGAGGGCGGCGCACAGGGGCCACCTCGCCGAGATCGCGGCCGCGAAGGCCGCGTTGCGCGAGTCGCGTGACAGGGATGTCCGCGGCATCGCCTGGCGGCTGATCCGCGATCACCGCAGGCTGGACGCGCGGCTGCGCGGGGTCGCCGACCGGCTCGACGTCCGCCTTCCCACCTCCCCCAGCGCCGCGCAGCGGGACGACCTGCGCGCGGTGGTTGCCAGGTCCGGTCCGCGTTTCGACCGCGCCTGGCTGCGCCTGCAGGCCGATGCGCACGAACACGCGCTCTGGCTGGGGCAGCGGGAGCTGCGGCGCGGGCACTCCGCTCGGGTGAAGGACCTGGCGCGCGACAGCGCACCGGTGATCCGGCACCACCTGCGCGAGATCCGCGCCGAGCTGTAACGAATCCCTTCATGTGACCGGAAGCCCGGTCATCGGGTGAGCCGTGCCGGTCGTCCGTGGTGCCCTCCGGGGCTCACGGGCGGCCGGCACGGTCGTGCGGAGTCACGGCCGGATGATGGCCATCCTGGTCACGGTGAGCTCCTCGATGGCGAACCGGGGCCCTTCGCGGCCGGACCCCGAGTCCTTGACACCCCCGTACGGCATGTTGTCCGCCCTGAACCCCGGCACGTCGTTGACCACGACCCCACCGGCCTCGATGCGCTCGATCGCCGCGAACGCCGTGGCGAGCGAGCGGGTGAACACCGCCGCGTGCAGGCCGTACCGCGACCGGTTGACCGCCGTGAAGGCGGCGTCGAGGTCGGGCACCGGCCGGACGCACACGACGGGCCCGAAGATCTCCTCGTCCCAGGCCGTGGCGCCGTCCGGCACGCCGTCCAGCACCGTCGGCGCGATGGCCCGGCCGTCGCGGTGCCCGCCCGCGAGCACGCGGGCCCCGGACGCGGCGATCCACTCCAGCACGCGGTCGGTGGCCGCCTCGTCGATGAGCGGGGCGACACGGGTGCCGGGCAGGCGCGGGTCGCCGACGGTGACGTTCTTGACGCGTCCGGCCAGCAGGGACCCGAACTCCTCGCGTACGGGCTCCTCGACCAGCACCCTCTGCACCGAGATGCACGCCTGGCCGGAGGCGTAGTAGCCGCCGCGCACGACCGCGTCCGCGGCCGCCCCGAGGTCGGCGTCGGCCGCCACCACGAGCGCCGCGTTCGAGCCGAGCTCCAGCAGCACCTTGGTGGGGGCGGCGGCGCGCGCGATGGCGTGGCCGGCGGCGGCCGAGCCGGTGAACGAGACCGCGCCGATCCGCCGGTCCTCCACCAGCGTCCGGCCCACCTCGACGTCGCCGGTGACGAGCTGCACGCCGGCCGGGGGCAGGGCGCCGGTATCGCGCAGGAGGCCCACCAGCCGGAGCGTGGCCAGCGGGGTCGCCGGGGCGGGCTTGACGATCACCGGGCAGCCGGCCGCCACCGCCGGTGCGATCTTGTGCGCGGCCAGGAGCAGGGGGTAGTTGAAGCCCGTGATGCCGACGACGACGCCGATGGGCCGGCGCGTCCAGAAGCCGATCAGCCCCTCGCCGGAGGGCAGCAGGTCGAGCGGCACGGTCTCGCCGTGCAGCCGGGCGACCTCCTCGGCGGCCGTGGCCAGCGTGACGAGCGTCCTGGCCACCTCCACCCGGCAGTCCACCAGCGGCTTGCCGGTCTCGAGGACGAGGAGCCGCTCGAACTCCTCCCGCCTGGCCGCCAGCGCGTCATGGGTCCGCATGAGGGCGGCGCGGCGGGCGTGCGAGGGCAGCGCCGCCATGGCGGGGGCCGCGGCGAGGGCCTCGTCGAGGGCCTGGCGGGCGTGCGCCGCCGTACCCAGCGGGGCCTCGGCGACCCGGGACCCGTCGTAGGGGAAGATCACGTCCGTGGTGGCCGCGGTCCTCGTCCAGCCGTCGCCGATCGGCAGGCCGGTGGGGAGGTCGCGGGGCAGGTCGGGGGCTGGTGTCATGGCCGGCTCCGGAGGGCGCTGGGGAAGACGTCGAGGTAGGCGGGCGCGCCCTCGCGGCCGGTGGCGGCCAGGACGGCGTGGGCGACGGCACGGCTGAACACGTCGGCCGCGGCCGCCAGCACGTCCTGGAAGGCGTCGTGACCGGGGGCGGGGCGGGCGCAGGTGGCCAGGCCGAAGACGGTGTCGCCGTCGGTCATGGTGTGGGCCGGTCTGATGGCCCTGGCCAGGCCGTCGTGGGCGACCGCCGCCAGCTTGCCGCACTGGGCCTTGGTGAGGGTGAGGTCGGTGGCGACGACGCCGATGGTGGTGTTGAAGGCGGGGGTCCGGTCCGGGTTCCAGGCCGCGGCCTCCTCGGGGGAAGGGGGCCCGAGGTGGTCGAACTCGCCGGGGAGGCCGTACCTGGTGCCCGCCAGGGTGGCGTCGCGGGGGTCGAGGACGGAGCCCGCGGCGTTGACGACGGCCAGCACGGCGACCGTGGAGCCGTCGGGCAGCACGGCGCTCGCCGTGCCCACGCCGCCGGCCAGCCCGCCCGCCACCGCCCCGGTCCCCGCCCCGACGGACCCGCTCACCGTCGGGGGCGCGGTCGCCTGCGTGAACCGCCCGCCGCCGTCCGGGGCCGGCGCCCCTTCGAGGGAGGGGGAAGCGGGCACACCGCCCGCGGCGGGGACGGAGGGCTTCGCGCCGTCGGGGGCCGCGGGGGCCTCGCCGGAGGAGCCGTCCCTCCGAAAGACCTCGGGCCCGGACGGCAGGAGAGGGGGCGGGCTGCCTGTGGCGGCGTCGTAGGCGGCGGCGCCCAGGGTGGCGTCGGGGACGGCGCGGAAGGTGCCGCCGCGGCCCAGGTCGAAGATGACGGCGGCCGGGACGATCGGGACCGCGCCGCCCGCCACCGGATAGCCCGCCCCGGCGTCGGCGAGCCGGTCCATCACGCCGCAGGCCGCTCCCAGCCCGAACGCGCTCCCGCCGGAGAGCACCACGGCGTGCACCCGCTCCACCAGGTTGCGCGGGTCGAGCAGCTCCGTCTCCCGCGTCCCGGGCGCGGCGCCCCGCACGTCCACCCCGGCCACGGCCCCGTCCGGCGGCGCGAGGACGACGGTCGTCCCGGTACGGTGCCCGCCTCCGACCCGCCGGGCGTGCCCCACCCGCAGCCCCGCCACGTCCACCAGCGAGTTGGTGGCCCCCGGCCGCATCGGCAGCCGCATCAGAAGTCGCCGTTCAGGAACCGCCGGGCCGCCTCGGCGAACACCCGGGTACACCGCACGATCTCCTCGACCTCGACGAACTCGTCCGCCTGGTGGGCGATCCACTTCCCGCCGGGCCCGTAGACCACCGACGGGATGCCGCCCCAATGCGTCAGCACGGTCCCGTCCGTCGAGCCCGGCACCCCGCCGTACACCGGCTCCTCCCCCGTCACCGCCCGGTGGGCGGCGGCCAGCGCGGCCACGACCGGGTCGGTCACGGGCACGTCCACCGGCGGCCGGTCCACCAGCACCGACACCTCGGCGGCGATCCCGTCGAAGCCGGCGAGGGCGGCCACCCGGTCGGCGATCTCCTTGTGCTCGACGCCGGGGATCGTGCGCACGTCGACGAAGAGGGAGGCGACCGCCGGGATCACGTTGACCTGCTCCTCGGTGCCGGCCCGGAGCACGGTCGGGGTCACGTACACCTCGCCGAGGTGCTCGTGCGCCGGGTGCCGGTCCTGCAGCTCCTGCTGCAGCGACCGCAGCGCCACCAGCAGGGATCCGGCGGCCTGGATCGGGTTGCGGCCGTGCTGCGGCATCGCCCCGTGCGCCATCTTGCCGGTGAGGTCCACCCGCAGCCGCAGGGCTCCCTTGGCGACGGCGCAGATCTCGCCCGCCTCCGGCTCGGCCACGATCGCGCCGTCCACGCCGGAGGTGAGGCCCGAGGAGACGAAGTGGTGCGCGCCGATCATGAGGCCCTCCTCGTCGGCCAGCGCGCAGACCTTGATCCGCCCGGGGAAGGGGCCGGCGAGCTGCAGGGCGCGGGTGGCGTACAGGGTGGCGGCCAGGCCGGACTTCATGTCGGCGCTGCCCCGCCCCCACAGCCTGCCGTCGCGGATCTCCCCGCCGAACGGGTCCACGGTCCAGGTGGACAGGTCGCCCTCGGTCACCACGTCCGTGTGGCCCTCGAACATCAGCGTCGGCCCGGCGCCGCCGCCCTCGACGACGGCGACCACGTTCGGCCGGCCGGGCGCGGCCTCGTACACGACCGGTTCCCAGCCCCACTCCCGCATCCTCGCCTCGACGAGCTCGGCGGCGGGCCGCTCGCTGCGGCCGCGCGCCGGGTCGTTGGTGCTGGGGATCCGCACGAGCGCCTGCGTGAACTCCACCACTCCATCGGCATCGACGTCGATCACAGGAATCCCTCCAGAGTCGGTACGGCCCGCAGCAGCTCCTGCGTGTACGGGTGGGCGGGCGCCGCCCAGACGTCGTCCACCGGCCCGGTCTCCACGATCTCGCCCCGGCTCATGACCGCGACCGTCTCGCACACGTGCCGCACCACGGACAGGTCGTGCGAGACGAACACGAGCGTGAGCCCCAGCTCGTCGACGAGGTCGGCCAGCAGGTTGAGTATCTGCCCGCGTACGGAGACATCCAGCGCGCTCACCGGCTCGTCGGCGACCAGCACCTTCGGCCGGGGCGCGAGCGCGCGGGCGATGGCGATGCGCTGCCGCTGCCCGCCGGAGAACTGGTGCGGGTACCGGTCGGCCGCCTCGGCCGGCAGCCCGACCGCCTCCAGCAGCTCCGCGACCCGGTTCCCGGCCGGCAGGCCGAGGGCGGCCAGCGGCTCGGCGACGAGGTCGCGCACGCGCATGCGGGGGTCGAGCGAGCTCATCGGGTCCTGGAAGACGATCTGGAGGTTCTCGCGCAGGAAGCGCAGGCGCCGCTCCGGCAGGCCGGTGATCTCCTGGCCGTCGAAGCGGATCGAACCGCCGGTGGGCTGGTCGAGGGCGCAGAGGAGGCGCAGCAGGGTGGACTTGCCGGAGCCGGACTCGCCGACGACGCCGTACCGCTCACCGCGCCGTACGGTCAGCGAGACGTCGCGCAGGGCGTGGACGGCGCCGCCCGGCCGGGTGAGGGAGGTGCGGGGGCGGTGGTAGACGCGGCTCAGCTCCCGCACCTCGATCAGCGGGGCCTCAGTGGGCGGGGTGCCAGCATGCGTAGGCATGTCCGTCTCCTGTCAGCTCCGGCACGGTCTCGCACGCGGGGGTGGCGTGCGGGCAGCGGTTCCTGAACACGCAGCCGCCGGGGAACCGCCCGGCCGGGGGCACGCTGCCCTTGATGGTGGGCAGGCGGGTGCCGCGCGGGGTGAGCCGGGAGGCGGCCAGCAGGCCCTGCGTGTAGCGGTGGCGGGGGCGGGTGAAGACCTCGCGGATGGGGCCGGACTCGACGACGCGGCCGCCGTACATGACCAGGACGCGCTCGCAGACGGAGGCGACGACGGCGAGGTCGTGGGTGATGAACAGCAGCGCGGGGGCCACCTCGGCGATCAGCTCCAGCATCTGCTTCTGCACCGTGACGTCGAGCGCGGTCGTGGGCTCGTCGCAGATGAGCAACCGGGGCTCGTTGGCCAGGGCGATGGCGAGCATGACGCGCTGGCGCTGGCCGCCGGAGAGCTGGTGCGGGTACGCGCGGGCGATCTGGGCGGGCTCGGGCAGGCGGACCCGGCCGAGCAGCTCCAGGGACCGCTCGCGGGCCTCCTGGCGGGAGCGGCCGTGCAGGGTCATGACCTCGGCGACCTGGGCGCCGATCCGCATGAGCGGGTTGAGCGCGGTCATGGGCTCCTGGAACACCATGGACAGGTCGCGGCCGCGCAGGTCCTTGATCCGGCTCTCCGGCACGCCGACCAGGTCGCGGTCCGCCAGCCTGGCCCGGCCGGCCGCGGTGACGCCCTCGGGCAGCAGGCCCATGAGCGACAGCGCGGTCAGCGACTTGCCGGAGCCCGACTCGCCGATCAGCCCCACCCGCTCGCCGGGCGCGATGCCGAACGACACGTCCCGGACCAGCTCCACCGGGCCGGCGCGCACGGTGAGGTCCTCAACCTTCAGCACGGATCCTCCTGAGCTTGGGGTCGAGGAAGTCGCGCAGCCCGTCGCCGAGGAGGTTGAAGCCGAGCACCGCCAGCGCGATCGCCAGGCCGGGCCACAGGGCCAGGCGCGGGGTGGAGAACAGCAGCTCCTGCGACTCCTGCAGCATCCGCCCCCACGACGGGATCGGCGGGCGGGTGCCGAAGCCGAGGAACGACAGCGCCGCCTCGGCCAGGATCGCGATGGCGAACGACACCGACGCCTGCACGATCAGCATGGAGCCGATGTTCGGCAGCACGTGCCGCACCGCGATCGCCGCGCGCCGCCGCCCGGCGGCCCTGGCGGCCAGGATGTAGTCGGTCACCATGACCTGGAGCGTGGCGGCGCGGGCCACGCGGGCGAACGCCGGCACGGTGGCCACCCCGATCGCGATCATCGCGGTGAGCGTGCCGGGCCCGTAGACGGCGCCGAGCATGACGGCCAGCAGCAGCGCGGGGAAGGCGAAGACGAGGTCGTTGACCCGCATGACCAGCTCGGAGAGCCAGCCGCGCGGCGTCATCCCGGCGAGCACGCCGAGCGGGGTGCCGATGAGGGCCGCGATGCCGACCGCGACGATGCCGACGTAGAGGGTGGTGCGGGCGCCGACCATGAGCTGGCTGAAGGTGTCGCGGCCGAACTTGTCGGCCCCGAGGAGGTAGCCGCCGCCGGGCTCGCGCAGCCGGTGCGCGGCGTCCACGAGCGTCGGGTCGTGCGGGGTCCAGAAGAACGACGCCACCGCCGCGAGCACCACGAGCCCGACGAGCGCGCCGCCGACGAGGAGCCCGGCGTTCATCCGGCCTCTCATCGCAGCCTCGGGTCGAGCAGGTGGTAGAGCACGTCCACCACGAAGTTGATCAGCAGTACGGCCGCCACCAGCACCATCACCACGCCTTGGACGAGCAGCAGGTCACGGCCGGCGACGCCGTTGAGCAGCAGGTCGCCCAGCCCGGGGATGACGAAGACCCGCTCGACCACGACCGCGCCGATCAGCAGCGTGGCCAGTTGCAGGCCGAGCACGGTGACGACGGGGATCGAGGCGTTGCGCAGCCCGTGCCGCCACAGCGCGCCGGTGCGGCCCCGGCCCTTGGCGCGGGCGGTGCGCAGGTAGTCCTCGCGCATGACGTCGAGCACGGCGCTGCGCACGTAGCGGGTGAGCACCGCGCCCTGGACGAGGCCGAGCGACAACCAGGGCAGCAGCAGGCTGCGCAGCCACTCCCCCGGATTCTCCGCGATCGGCACGTAGCCGCCGGACGGCAGCGCCTGGGCCTGCACCGCGAACACGAACACCAGCAGGATGCCGGCCAGGAACGCGGGGATCGCGATGCCGAGCTGGCTGGCCGCGCTGATCGCCGCGCCGAGTGGGTCGCGGTGGTGCACGGCCGCGAACGTCCCCAGCGGCACCGCGAGCACCAGCGCCACGGCCATGCCGCCGAGCACCAGCACGGCCGTGACGCCGAGCCGGTCGCCGATCTGCGGGCCGATGGGGGCGCTGGTGACGTACGAGGTGCCGAAGTCGCCCTGGAGGAGGCCGCCCGCCCAGTCGAGGAACTGCGCCACCGGCGCCCGGTCGGTGCCGAACTGCCGGCGCAGCTCGGCCACCGCCTCGGGGGTGGCGTTGACGCCGAGCGCGATCTCGGCCGGGTCGCCGGGCAGCAGCGCCATGAACGCGAACACCGCGACCGCGGCCACGGCGGTGCTCGCGATCAGCACCGCCGCCCGTTTGACGAAGTACAGCGTCACTGCTTGGCGAGCGCGGTGAAGTCGAAGGACTCCGCGATGGCGTTCTTCGGCAGCCCGGTGACGCCCTTCTTCGCCACGATCAGGTTCGGGAAGAGGAAGAGCCAGTCGGCCGCGGCGTCGTCGGACAGCAGCTTGGCGGCCTGCTTGAGGTTGCCGGCCTGCTCCTGCTCGGTGCCCGCGTCGGCGGCGGCGAGCAGCTTGCCGAACTCGGGGTTGTCGTAGCGGAAGTAGTACGATTTATCCGCAAAAATGCCCATATCCCGGGGCTCGACGTGGTTGATGAGCGAGAGGTCGTAGTCGCCCTTGGTGAACACCTGGTCCAGCCAGCGGGCCGGGAACTCCAGCGGCTCGATCTCCGCCGTGATCCCCACCTGGGCGAGCTGCGACTTGACGACCTGGGCGCTGTTGACCGCGTACGGCAGGTTGGGGATGCGCATCTTGACGTCGTACGTCTTGCCGCCGAGCAACTCCTTGGCCTTGGCCGGGTCGTACGGGTAGTCGCCGGTGCGGTCCTCGTACCAGGGGTCGGTGGGCGGCACCATCGAGCCGATGAGCTGGCCGCGCCCGGCCCAGGCGGTGTCGAGCAGCGCCTTGTGGTCGATGGCGTGCCGGACGGCCTGCCGCACCTTCTTGTCGTCGAACGGCGGGCGGCCGTTGTTCATGGACAGCACCACCTCGCCGTTCGTGGTGCCCTCGATCGTCTCGAAGCGGTTGGGGTCGGCGAACTGCTGCAGCGACTCGGGCGCCTGCACGCTGGAGATGACGTCGATGCCGCCGGTCAGCAGCGCGTTGTTCATCGCCGTGGCGTCCTTGAAGTATTTCAGGGTGATCGCCGTCAGCGGCGGCTTCGTGCCCCAGTAGGAGGGGTTGGCGTTGAGCTGGATGGAGTCGCCGCGCCGCCACGAGCCCAGCACGTACGGCCCCGTGCCGACGGGCTTGTTGGCCAAATCGGAGACGCCGGTGCGGCTGAACATGGCGCCGAGCCTGGTGGCCATCGAGTAGAGGAAGCCGTTGCTCGGCTGCTCGAGCGTGACGACGGCGGTCGAGTCGTCCTTCTTCGTCACCTTGTCGATGACGTCGAGCTGCGACTTGATCTTGAGCTTCCAGTCCGACTTGACCCGGTCGAGCGAGAACACCACGTCGTCGGCCGTGAACGGCGCGCCGTTGGTGAACGTGACGTTCTTGCGCAGGGTGAAGGTGTAGGTCCGGCGATCGTCCGAGACGTCCCACTTCTCGGCGAGCAGCGGCACGATCTGGCCGTCCTGGCCGAGTTTGACCAGGCCCTCGTAGACGTTGACGAGCAGCGCCTGCGGGATGGCGGCACCTTCGGTGGAGGTGAAGTCGAGGTTCGCGGGCTCGGCCACGAAACCGACCGACAGCGACTGGGCCTTGGGGGTGCCGCCGGCGCCGCCGCTCCCGTTGCCGGACGCGCCGCCACCGCAGGCCGCCGTGGCCAGCAGGAGACCGCCCGCGGCGATCAAGATTCCGATTCGCCTCATGCCTTACAGCCTCCTGGCTAGTGCACTGGTCGGACCAGTAGGCTACGCACATTGCCAGTCGGCGATGGCTCGGGTCAAGGGGGCTTGCATGGGTGGTCCGCGCTTCGAGCCGGTGCGCACCGTACGCGCTTACGAGCGGGTCGTGGAGCAGGTCGAGGAGGCCATCGAGAGCGGCGCTCTCTCACCGGGGCAGCGGCTGCCGAGTGAGCGCGAGCTGATGGTGCAGTTCTCGGTCAGCCGCTCCACCGTACGCGAGGCGCTGCGGGTGCTGCAGGCCCGCGGCCTGGTGCGCTCGCGGCCGGGGGACCCCAACGGGGCGGAGGTGCTGCCGTTCTCGCCCGCCGCATTACACAAGTCGATGACCACGCTGGCCCGGGTGGACGAGCTGTCGCTGGCCGAGCTGGTGCAGTTCAGGATGGTGCTGGACTCGGCGGCCATCCTGCTGGCCGCGCGCCTGCGCACGGAGGAGCAGCTCGCCGAGATGGGCGCGGCGGTCGAGGGCATGCGGGCGGCCGTGGACGCGGGCGAGGAGACCTTCGGGGCGGCCGACGTGGCCTTCCACGACGCTGTGGTGCGCGCGAGCGGCAACAAGCTCATCGAGATCTGCACCGACGTGGTCCGGTCGATCGTGCTGAAGCTGATCTCGGAGCGGATCGCGGGCGCGCCGGACCGGCGGGCGCTGATGCGGGAGAGCATCCGGCACCACGAGGAGGTCATCGCCGCCATCCGCGCCGGGGACGGCCCGCTGGCGGCCCGGCTGTCGAGAAAGGCGATGTATGACTACTACGCCGGGTATGTCAGTGAAGGTGAGAGAAGTGCCCTAAGGGCCTTGCTGGAGTGACCTGGCCCACAGGGTGTTATGTTGCCGAGGTGGCGCGCGTGGACGGGGACGGGCTGGCGGAAGCCTTTCTGCGCGAGCCGCGCCGATACACCAGTCACCAGGTCGCCGAGATGGCGGGGGTGCCGGTCTATCGCGCGCGGCGGTTCTGGCGTGCCCTGGGGTTCGCCAACGTGCCCGACGACGCGGTGGAGTTCACCGACTCCGACGTCGAGGCGCTCAAGACACTGGTCGGCATGGTGACCTCGGGCGTCTACGACGAGGAGCACGTGCTGCTCATGGCCCGCTCGCTGGGCCGGGCCACCACCCGCCTGGCCGAGTCGCAGGCCGAGCTGGGCGTGGAGGCCCTCGACCAGGCCGGCGTGCCGCTGGTGGAGCGGCCCAGGGCCTGGCGCAGGCGGGCCGAGCGGGTGGTGCCGGACCTGGCGCGGCTGCTGGTCTACGCCTGGCAGCGCCAGCTCGCCGCCGCCGCCGGGCGCATCGCCGACCAGGACATGAGCGCCGTGCGGCTGGCCGTCGGGTTCGCCGATCTGGTCGCCTTCACCCGGCTGAGCCGGCAGATCACCGCGAGCGAGCTGGCGCGGCTGATCGACCGGTTCGAGGGGCGCTCGGCCGACATCGTGACCTCCTCCGGCGGGCGGGTGGTCAAGACGCTGGGCGACTCGGTGCTGTTCGTGACCGACAAGGCGCACGTGGCGGCGGAGATCGCGCTGCGGCTGGTGGAGACGCACGCGCGTGGCCGGGACATGCCGGAGCTGCGGGTGGGGCTGGCGTCCGGGCCGGTGATCTGGCGCATGGGTGACGTGTTCGGCACCACGGTCAACCTGGCCAGCAGGCTGACCGCGCTGTCCCTGCCGGGCACGATCCTGGCCGATCCGCAGCTCGCCGAGGAGCTGGAGGGCGACCGGGCCTTCCGGCTGCGCGAGGTCAACCGGCTGTCGGTACGGGGGCTGGGCGAGCTGGCACCGTTCACGGTCACGCGGGCCGAGAGCCCCTGACCGTCACCGTCGCGCGGGCCGGGAGCCCCTGACCGTCACCCTCACGCGAGCCCGGAGCCCCTGACCGCCTGCCGGGAGCCTTCCCCGGGTAGCCGGGGGCCGGGCAACCTGGCTCGGCGGTCGATGCGTCACTACCGTCAGCCGGTTCTCACAGGAGGCGCTTCAAGTTGGCGGATAGAGCGATATTTCAGGACTTCGTGGTGACGCGGTCGGATCGGTTGTTACGCACCGCGTACCTGCTGACCCGGGACTGGGGCGTCGCGGAGGACCTGCTGCAGGAGTCGCTGGCCAAGGCGTGGTTCGCCTGGCACGGCATCGACGAGCCCGAGGCGTACGTGCGCAAGGTACTCGTGACCACGTACACGTCCTGGTGGCGGCGGCGCTGGCGCAGGGAGCTGCCCAGCGACGACCTGCCCGAGGACGTCACGCCCGACCCGTGGGACGCCGGACGCGAGGAGCTGTGGCGGGCGGTGGGCCGCCTGCCGGCCAGGCAGCGCGCGGTGATCGTGCTGCGCTTCTACGAGGACCTGCCGGTGAACGAGGTGGCCCGGCTGCTGGGCTGCCAGGAGGGCACGGTCAAGAGCCAGACCGCCAAGGCGCTGGCCAAGCTGCGAGTGGACGAGTCGATCGTGAAGGAGCTGCGCCGATGACCGTGCAAGACCTGCGTGACGTCCTGCGGGAGCGGGCCGAAGGCCCCTCCCCCGCGAACCCCCGCCGCCACGACCAGGTCCGCGCCCGCATCCGCAGGACCCGCCTGCGCAGGCGGGCGGCGGCGGGCACCGCGCTGGTCGCGGCGGTCGCGGCCGGCGTGGTCCTGCTGCCGGGGACGGCCGCGCCCCCGGCCCGCGAGACCACGACGGCGGCCCGGCTGGCGCCCACCCCGACGGCGAAGGAGCTCCCGCCGCGCTTCACCGCGCCCGACGGAACCGAGTACCGCCGGCTGGCCACGGCCGCGCTGGAGGCGGACGGCGCCAAGAAGACGTCGGTGACGATCCCGGTCTCCGGCAGGCCGCTGGACGTGGCCGGGCTCTGCGACGGCGAGTTCGGCGCGAGCGCGCCGAAGGTCCTCGTGGACGGCAACCACACCGGCCTCCGCGGGTTCCTGTCGTGCCGGAAGACGATGGAGCTGCAGCCGCTGATCGTGCCGCCGGGCGCGACGCGGGTCACGCTCACGTTCGACACGACGACCACCGGCTGGGGCTGCGTCGTCAAGAAGAAGGGCGGGCCGTGCGTACGAGTCCCCGAGAAGAGGGCCGACTGGGACCTGGCCGTCTACGAGTGGACGCCGCCCTCCCGGCCGGTCACCCCGGAGCCGGTCAATGCCTTCCCCGACCGGGCGGGCGGCAAGCGGCTGGCCTCCATGTCGACCGGCGTCTATCCGAACGACTCCACCATCGAGCTGGAGGTGGTGAGCACCGGCGGCAGGATCGGCATCGACCAGCTCTGCTCGGGCGACCTGGCCGCGCGGATGTGGTTCACGTACCAGGTCAACGGCGCGAAGTCCCCGTCGACCTCGATGTGCGGAGTCTGGAAGGAGGGCCCGTACCCGATGGCGATGAGCGAGTTCGAGGTGCCCAAGGGCAAGAAGGTCACCATCACCGGGCGGATGGGGCTCTGGGGCGAGCACACCAACCGGCCGGTCGACTGGGCGGTCGCGGTGTACCGGAACTGATCTCGTAGGCTGGCCGCGACGACAGGAGGTGGCCGTGGTCGAGCGGGCCGCGATCGAGGGCAGGCTGATGGACGGCGACGCGCGCTTCGCGCTGGAGTCGCGCTATGGGCACTTCACCGCCATGCAGGTCAGAGACCGCCGGGTGCGCGGGCTCGGGCTGCATTTCGAGCGGCTGGACCAGGCGAGCCGCGAGCTGTTCGGCGGCGGGGTCGACCGGTCCGCGGTGCTCGCCTCGATCCGGACCGTGCTGGGCGACGACCTGCGGGACGCGAGCGTACGGGTCTACGTCTTCGACGCCGACCCGCCGCGCGTCGTCGCCTCGGCGGCCCCTCCCCACGAGCCGCTCAAGGGGCCGCTGAGCGTCAAGTCCGTCGTCTACCAGCGTTACCTGCCGCACATCAAGCAGGCCGCCGGCTTCCAGCAGGCGCACATCAACCGGACGGCCAGGCGCGAGGGCTTCGACGAGGCGCTGCTCACCACCGAGGACGGCCTGATCAGCGAGGGCTCGATCACGAACCTGGGCGGCTTCGCCGGCGGCCGGCTGGTCTGGCCGGCCGCCCCGATGTTGCGCGGGGTCACGATGCGGCTGCTGGAGCGCATGGACGTGCCGCAGGAGCGGCGCCCGCTGAAGGTGGCCGACCTGACCGGGTTCGACCAGGTGTTCGTGTGCAACTCCTGGGGCGTGATGCCGGTCGGCGCGGTGGACGGCGTGCCGCTGCCGCAGGACGCCGGGCTGGTGGCTCGGCTGCTCGGCCACTACGAGGGCATCGCCTGGGACCCGCTGGATTGATCCGGGGATCGCGGGTGTTGCACGCCTACGTGACCGCCTACTCGATCCTCGACCGCTCGCTCGTCCGCCAGGGCTCCACCCCGGCCGCCGCGCTGCGCGAGACCGTACGGTTCGCGCGGCAGGCCGAGGAGCTCGGATACCACCGGTTCTGGGTGTCCGAGCACCACAGCGTGCCCGGCGTGGCGGGCTCGGCCCCGACCGTGCTGGCGGCGGCCGTGGCCGCGGCGACCTCGCGGATCCGGGTGGGCACCGGCGGCGTGATGCTGCCCAATCACCAGCCGCTGGTGGTGGCCGAGCAGTTCGGCGTGCTGGAGTCGCTCTACCCCGGCCGCGTGGACATGGGTCTGGGGCGTTCCGTGGGTTTCACGGGCGGCATCCGCAGGGCGCTCGGACACGGCAAGGACGACGCGGACGGGTTCGGCGACCGGCTCGACGAGCTGCTCGGCTATTTCACCGGCACGCAGGCGGCGCATCCGGGGGTGCACGCGCTGCCCGCGGAGGGGCTGCGGCCGCAGGTGTTCGTGCTGGCCATGGGCTCGGGGGCGGAGATCGCGGCGGCGCACGGGCTGCCGATGGTGATCGGGGCCGGCGCGCGGATGGTGGACGCCGTGGCCCGGTACCGTGCGGGGTTCCGGCCGTCCGGGTGGGCGGCGCGGCCGTACGTGGTGATCGCGGTCAACGTGGCGGTCGGCGCGACGCGGGCGGAGGCGGCCACGCTGCAGCTGCCCGAGGCGTGGGCCACGGCGCTCTCGCGCACCAGCGGGGCCTTCCCGCCGCTCGTGCCGGCCGAGGAGGTCGCCGGGCTGGAGATGGGCGCGCGGGAGCGGGCCTACCTGGAGGAGTCGCTCAAGGGGCAGATCCACGGGACCGGGCCCGAGGTCGCGGTGGCGCTCGGCTCGCTGGTGGAGGCGAGCGGGGCGGACGAGGTGCTGGTCACGATGAACACCTACGACCTGGACCGGCGGCTGGACTCCTACCGGCGGCTGGCGGCGGCCCTCACGGGTTAGGATCACCCGAACATCGTTCTGCGCGAATGAAGGGTGCCCGCATGATCCGCCAGCACGCCATCGGTGACCTCCTGCGGCGCACGGCCGCCCGCCACCCCGCCAAGACCGCCATCGTGTACGGCGACCTGCGGCAGAGCTACGCCGACCTCGACCTGGCGGTGAACAGGACGGCCAACGCGCTGGCCGCCCGGGGCGTGGGCAAGGGCGACCGGTTCGCCGTCTTCAGCCACAACAACCACGCGTTCGTGGTGGCGTACTTCGCCTTGGCGCGGCTGGGGGCGATCTCCGTGCCGGTCAACTTCATGCTGGGGGCCGGGGAGGTGGCGTACGTCCTCGAGCATTCCGGCGCCACCGGGATCCTGGCCGAGGAGGCGCTGCTGCCGGTGGCCGCCGCGGCGGTCACCGAGCGGGTCACGGTGCGCGGCGTGATCGGCGCGGCGCCGGAGGGCTGGGAGCCGTTCACCGCGTGGTCGTCCCATGACGACGCCTCGGAGCCCCGGGTGGAGATCGCCGACGACGACCCGATCCAGCTCATGTACACCAGCGGCACCGAGTCCCGCCCCAAGGGCGCCACGCTGACGAGCCGCAGCCTGATCGCCCAGTACGTCACGTGCGTGGTGGACGGCGAGATGAGCCACGACGACGTCGAGGTGCACGCCCTGCCCCTCTACCACTGCGCGCAGCTGCACTGCTTCCTGACGCCGGGCATCTATCTGGGCGCCACCAACATCGTCCTGCCCGGCGCCAGCCCGGCGGCGATCCTGGCCACGATCGAGGGCGAGCGCGCCACGAAGCTGTTCTGCCCGCCCACGGTCTGGATCTCGCTGCTGCGCCACCCCGACTTCGACCGCAGGGACCTGTCGTCGCTGCGCAAGGGCTACTACGGCGCCTCGATCATGCCCGTGGAGGTGCTGAAGGAGATCGCCGCCCGCCTGCCCGAGGTGCGCCTGTTCAACTTCTACGGCCAGACCGAGATGGCCCCCGTCGCCACGATCCTGGGCCCGGAGGAGCAGCTGACCCGGCTCGGCTCGGCCGGGCGGCCCGCGCTGAACGTCGAGACCCGCATCGTCGACGACCGTGACGAGCCCGTGCCGCCCGGCGTGGTGGGCGAGATCGTGCACCGCAGCCCGCACGCCATGCTCGGCTACTGGAACGACCCGGAAAAGACGGCCGAGGCGTTCCGCGGCGGCTGGTTCCACAGCGGCGACCTGGGCGTCATGGACGCCGACGGCTACCTGTCGGTGGTGGACAGGAAGAAGGACATGATCAAGTCGGGCGGCGAGAACGTGGCCGGCCGCGAGGTGGAGGAGGCCATCTACCAGCATCCGGCGGTCGCGGAGGCGGCCGTGTTCGGGGTGCCGGACGAGAAGTGGATCGAGGCGGTGACGGCCGCGGTGGTGCTGCGCGAGGGCGCGGGGCTGACCGCGGACGAGCTGGTCGGGTTCCTGCGGGGGCGGCTGGCGGCGTTCAAGACGCCCAAGCGGGTGGTGTTCGTGGACGCGCTGCCGAAGAACGCCTCCGGCAAGGTGCTCAAGCGGGAGCTGCGCGACACCCTGTCATGATCGGGTCGTGACCAGGCGTCAGCCACGCCAATAGCGGGCATCCCCTCTCGGCGACGACTTCACCTCAAGCCCCGGGACAACTCCTCCGTCTCGACCGAGAGAGGCCGCATGCCAAGCCTGCCCGAGCTCATGCACCGCACGTTCTTCCGGACGCTGTCCCTGCTGTCGCCGAGGGCCCAGGGGACGATCCTGCGCCGCTACTTCGAGTGGCGGCACCGGATCCCCGACCCCTGGAAGCTGGCGACCGACAGCTACGAGCAGCACAAGTACCACACCACGCTCAAGCACCTGCCGCCGCGGCCCTACCGGCGCATCATCGAGGTCGGATGCGCCGAGGGCGTCTTCACCGGCGCGCTCGCGCGGGCCTACCCCGACGCGGAGATCACGGGGGTGGACGTGTCCGCGCGGGCGCTGGAGCGGGCGCGGGCCCGCGTGCCGGAGAACGGCCGGGTGCGCTTCGTCCAGGCCGACATCCTCACCCACCGGCCCGAGCCCCGCTTCGACCTGGTGTTCTGCTCGGAGACCCTCTACTATCTGGGCCGCCACGACCGCCTGTGCCTGGCCTCGGCGCAGCTCAGCGGCCTGCTCGTGCCGGACGGCGTGCTGGTGGCGGTGCACCCCTGGCCCGAGGCCACCCGGCTGCACAGCTATCTGGACGCGCACGGGTCGCTGCACCGGCTGGGCGAGCAGGTCTACACGACCCCGCCGCGGCCGTTCGCCATCACGATCTACGGGACGAAGCCCGGCTAGCTAGCCCTTGCCCAGCAGGTCGGCGGCGATCTGGCGGACCACCACGCGCTGGATCTTGCCGGTCGCCGTCTTGGGCAGCTCGTCGAGGACCAGCACCTCGCGCGGGCGCTTGAACGAGGCCAGCCCGTCCCGGCAGAAGCCGATGAGCTCCCCGGCGTCCACCGTGCGGCCCGGGGCGGGCACCACGCAGGCCACCGGCTTCTCCAGCCCCTCCCCGTCGAGGTAGGCCACGACCGCGCACTCCCCCACCGACTCGTGCTGGAGCAGCCGGGCCTCGACCTCCATCGGCGACACCCAGATCCCGCCCGCCTTGATCATGTCGTTGGATCGGCCGAGGCAGCGGTAGAAGCCGTCCGCCTCGCGGACGTAGGTGTCGCCCGTGCGCAGCCACTCGCCCTGGAACACCTGGCGGGTGGTGGCGGTGCGGCACCAGTAGCCGGTGGCGATCGAGTCGCCGCGGACGTACAGGTGGCCGGGCTCGCCGTCCCCGGCGGGGACGCCGCGGTCGTCGAGGAGGCGGGCCTCGTAGCCGGGGACGACCGTTCCCGAGCTGCCCGGCCGTACCTGGCCGGGGTGGTTGGAGATGAAGATGTGCAGCGCCTCGGTGGAGCCGAGCCCGTCGATGACGTCCACGCCGAACCGCTCGGTGAAGCGCCGGTAGATCTCGGCGGGCAGCGCCTCGCCCGCCGAGACGCCCAGCCGTACGGACGCGAACGCGTCGTCGGGCGCGCCGCCGGAGTCATGGGCGGCGAGCAGCGCGGCGAAGAACGTGGGGCCGGCGAAGAACAGCGTGGGGCGCTCCTCCCTCACCCGGGCGAGCACGCCCGCGGGGGTGGGCCGGGCCGGGTCGAGGATCGCGGTGGCCCCGGCGGCCAGGGGGAAGAACAGGGAGTTGCCGATGCCGTACGCGAAGAACAGCCGCGCCACCGACAGGCACCGGTCCTCCTGGCGGATGCCGAGCACCTGGCGGCCGTAGGTCTCGTAGACGTCCCGGATCGCGCCGTGGCGGTGCATGGCGGCCTTGGGCGCGCCGGTGGTGCCGGAGGTGTAGAGCCACAGGGCGGGCGAGTCGCGCCAGCTCTCGTACGGGGGCGCGGCCGGCCGGCCGGCGGCCAGCACCTCGGCCCAGGAGCGCGCCGGCGCGACCGCCTCGCCCACGAGGACGAGCGTCTCCACCTCGGGGGCGGCGTCCAGGGCCGCGCGCACGACCGGCTCGAACTCGGGGGTGGCCACGACCACCCGCGCCCGGGAGTCCCTGACGAGGGTGCCCAGCTCGGGCCCGTTGTACATGGTGGACACCGGCACCGCGACCGCGCCCATCCGCATCACGGCCAGGATGGTGATCGCGGTCTCCGGCCGGTCCGACATGACGAGCAGGACGCGCTCCTCCGGCCGCACGCCCAGCTTCCGCAGCCCTGTGGCCAGCTCGGCAACGTGCGCGGCGAGCTGGGCGTAGGTGAGGGTGCCCGCCGGGCCGGTGATCGCGAGGTGGTCGCCCCGGCCCGCCTGGACCTGGCGGTCGGTGAGAAAGACGCTGGCGTTGAACGACTCGGACGTCATGACCGTCCCCCATCCGCAGGCGGGCAATGGTAGCTGAATCTTCCACACGGAATCTGGAGCCCGTCAATGACGTGTAGAACGTCACGGGCGGCGGTCGAGCGCCTGCGCCCACTTGACGGCCACCGCCGCCACCTGGATGAGCTCGGCCCGCAGCCGGTCCGGGTCCGACTCGGCGAACGCCTCCCGCACCTCCTCCTCCAGGATGTGCCGCCAGGTCAGCGCCCCGGCCTCGGCCGCCTTGTCGGTCAGCCGCCGGGCCAGCTCCGACTCCGCCGCCATGCCCTCGCCTCCGGTGCCGTCCGGCAGCACCTGCATGCCGAACTTCGCGTCCTGGGCCGCCCGCTCGGCCGCCACCTCGCCCAGCACCCGCGCCAACGAACCCGCCACGCCCGCGTCACCGTCGTGTGTCATGATCCCCAGTCTCGCGCAGGTCATGGGACGGGGGAGCCGGGCGGGGCCGGCGGAAGGCGGGGCCGAGGTCGGTGCGGCCCGAGCAGACGTGGTCGCGGAACGAGCGGGCGGCCGGGGTCAGGCGCTCGCCGGCCGGCCAGGACACGCCCACCGTCCTGAACAGCGGTGGTGACAGCGGGATCTCCACCACGCCACCGGTGGGCGCCTGGTCGGAGCGGGGCAGGACGGCGACCCCCAGGCCCGCCGCCACCAGCCCGCGCACGGTCTCCGACTCCTGCCCCTCGAACGCGATCCGCGGCTCGAACCCCGCCGCCGCGCACAGGTCGTCGGTGATCTGCCGCAGCCCGTACCCGTGCTCCAGCGTCACCAGCTCCTCCCCCGCCAGGTCGGCCGCCCGCACCCGGGCCCTGGCCGCGAAGCGGTGGGACGGCGGGGCCGAGAGCACCAGCTCCTGCTCGGCGAGCGGGCGGCTGACCAGGTCGGGGTCGTCCAGCGGCAGCGGGGCCACGAACACCAGGTCGATCTCGCCCTCGCGCAGGGCCCGCAGCATGTCCTGGCGCGAGCCCTGCGCCAGGCTGAAGCGGACCCCCGGGTTGCGCTCGCGGAAGCCGCCGATGAGGGACGGCACGAGCGTGCGGCCGAGCAGGTGCAGGAAGCCGAGCACGATACGGCCGCTGCCCGGGTCGATCTCCTCGCGTACCTCCCGGGCGGCGGCGGTCACGGTGGCGAGCGCGCGGGTGGAGGCGGCGGCCAGGATGCGGCCCGCCCTGGTCAGGCGGATGCCGCGGCCGGACGGGAGCACCAGCGGGGCGCCGACGAGGTCCGAGAGGGCGGCCAGGCGGCGGCTGGCGGTGGGTTGCGGGATGCCGAGGAGCTCGGCGGCGCGCGTCACGTGGCCGGTCTCCCCGACGGCGGCCAGCAGCGCGAGGGCCGGGGCCAGGCGGGCGGCCAGCGCCTCGTCGGATTCATCCATCACAGTATGAATTATCGCCCATATCCGCATTGGACGTATTTATTAGCCTTGCTTAGCGTTTGGTGGGTGGTAGTTCTCGAAGCCTCCCCATTCGCCGACACGCGGCGGGTCAGTGCGGCCGTCGCGGCGGCCGGGCTGTCGTCGTTCGCCCTGCTGTACGCGCCGCAGCCCGTGCTGCCGCAGCTCGCGGCCGCGTACCGGCTGGATCCGGGCACCGCGTCGCTGGCGATCGGGGTGGCGACCGCCTCGCTCGCCGTGGCGGTGCTGCCGCTGGCGTGGGTGGCGGGGCGGGTGGGGCGGCGGCGGGTGATCGTCTGGTCGGTGGTGGTGGCGGCGGTCCTCGGGCTGCTGCTCCCGCTGGCGCCGTCCTTTCCGGTGCTGCTGGCGATGCGCGGGGTGCAGGGGGTCGCGATCGCCGGGTTCGCGGGGGTGGCGGCGGCGTACCTGGCCGACCAGGTGGGCACGGCGCGGCTGGCCGGTGCGGTGGGAGCGATGATCGCCGGGAACTCGGTCGGAGGGATGTCGGGGCGGCTCGGGGCCGGGTTCGCCGCCGAGCCGCTGGGGTGGCACGGGGCGCTGGCGACGGTCGCCGGGGTGTCGTTGTTGTGCGCGCTGTTCGCGGTGGCGACGCTGCCCCGCGCGGAGGCGGGCCCGGCGGCAGACGCGGGGGCAGGCGCAGCGGCAGGCGCGGCGGGCTGGGGTGCCGGCAGGGGGCCAGGTGCGGGGGCTCGGGTGACGGTGGGGCTGGTGGTGCCCGTTCTGGTGGGGGCGCTGGGCATGGGGGCGTTCGTGGCGCTCTACAACGCGGCCGGCTTCCGGCTGGCCGCACCGCCGCTCTCGCTCGCCCCGGCCGCCGCCTCCCTCGTCTTCCTGTCCTACGCCATGGGCACCGCCTCCTCGGCCGCCGCCGGTCGGCTGGCCGGTCGCCTGGGCCGTACGCCGGCGCTGGTCGCGGCGCTGGTCGTCACCGTGTCGGGCTCCGTGCTGACCGCCCACCCGTCGCTGCCGGTCATCGCCGTCGGCTTCGCCGTGCTGACCGCCGGGTTCTTCGCCGCGCACGCCATCGCGAACGCCTGGGTCACCGCCGCGGCGCCCCCGCCCGCCCGGGGCCGGGCCGCCGGCCTCTACACGCTCTGCTACTACCTGGGCAGCGGTGCGGGCGGCACGGCGGGGGCCGTGGTGTACGGCCACGCGGGCTGGACCTGGCTGGTGGCCATGACGTCGGCCTGGCTGCTGCTGGCCGCCCTCGCCGTCCTCCTGACGCACCGCGAGGCATCGCGAGGCGCCCTCCAGGAGGGCCGGCGGGTCAGGACGGCCGGCGGGTGACGTTCCGTCCGGCCGCATGGCGGGTCACGTGACGGAGCGCTCCAGGGAGTCGGTCAGCCAGGTGAGCGTCGCGCCGATCGTCGCCTTCTCGCCGCTGACCTCGCCGACGAGCCGCCAGTAGCGGACCACCCGCGGGTCGCGGTCCAGCTCCACGGTGGCCAGCAGTTCCCGCCGGAACTCCGGGGTGTCGCCGCTGCCCCGGACCGTGGCGTGGGCGGCCACGAACCGGTCGAGCTCGGGCCCCTCGCGCGGCGCCGCACCGGCGATCACCAGGGGCTCGGCCAGCATGACCGCCTCGCCGACGCCGGACATCAGCTCGTCCTCGTCGCGGATCACCCGCATGTTGGCGCGCGCCCGGTCCAGCAGGCTGCGGGTGAGCGCCCGGTCGCCGGCCAGGACGACCAGCTCGGCGTACGCGACCACCTGCGTCGGCGTCGGCTCCGGGGGCGGCGCGGGCGCGGCCATGGCCACGAACGAGGCGAACAGCTCGCCGGAGACGGGCGAGACCAGCTGCCGCCGCCAAAACTCCACCAGCACGTCATGGGCGGCCGGGCCGCGCTCCACGGCGGCCAGCAGCTCCAGCCTGGCCGCCCGCTCGGCGGGGCCGGCCTCCTCGATCGCCCGCAGCGAGGCCCGCCGCCAGGCCAGGTTCGCGAGCTGGACGTCGAGGGCGGCCCGCTCGGCGGAGACGGCGTCGGCCACGGTGCACTCGCCGGCGAGCACGCGTGCTATCGCGGCCAGCCCGAGGTCGAGCCCGCGCAGCCGCCTGACCAGGCCGAGCCGCTCCACGGCGGCCCGGTCGAACCTGCGGTGGCCGCCGGCGCTGCGCACCGACGCGATGATGCCCTCGTCGCAGTAGAAGCGGATGGTCCGCACCGGTACGCCGGTCAGCCGGGCCAGGTCGCCGATCCCGAGCGTCTCGTCGCGTAACGGCACTTGCACCTCCACCTCCACGGGAACCGGATGTCTCCATGACACCGATACCTTCGTCGGCCGGAAAGGCCCTTCCCTGTACATGCTGCCCGCTCCCGGCGAGAGCCGGGGCGCTCGCACGCTCCGGCCCTCGACAGGGCTCTTCCGCGACAACCACGACGGGCGCAGTCCCCATCATGGAGCGCACCGTGCGAGTCCGCGTCCACCCGGGCAGCGCGATCACCGAGGGCCGGCGCGCCACCCTGGTCGCGGTGCTCGACCACTCCCCCGAGGAACGGGTGCGCGTCTCGGCGTTCACCCCCTCGATCGGCCACGCGGACCCGACCGGGTGGCTGGAGGCCCGGCTCGCCGAGCGGCCCCGTGGCGCGTTCCCGCGGGCCAGCCTGGACGCGGTCCGGCGGAGCTCTCGCAGCCGATCCAGGGGCAGGCTCAACCTGACCTCGAAACGCAGACCAGCGAGGAGGAGTGGTCATGACCGAGCTGACCTCCGCCGGCTTCGCCGAGGGTGACCGGGACGGGATCATCGAGCCGTACACCCGGTCATGGCGCACATCGCGGACATCGTCCATCACCGCACCGCCGACGGCGCGTGGCACCCGTACGCCGAGCACGGCGACACCCCCGAGCCCGCTGCGGAGGCGCGCTCGATCCTCGACCTGCTCCAAGCGCCGAGCCGGCCGAGCTCGCCGGAGGCTGGAGGACCAGCGCCGTACGAAGCTCCGCCCGATCGCCCGGGCCGCACAGGCCGCACAGTCAGGCAACCCCAGACGTCGTCTGACCGTGCGGTCCCCCTCAGCCTCCATGCTTGTCGCTCGGGGATCCTCATCAAAAGATCTAAATGTGAAATGCGAAGGCAAGCCCCTTCGCCCGATTAGTTCCGCGCTTCCCATTGCAATCAAGCATGTGCTTGGCAAATTGGCAAGAGTTTCCTCCTCGTGGACGAGGTCTCATGGATGGCCACATTCGGACGTTGACGGCCGCGTTGCCGAAGCAGACGATCCAGAAGGCTCCCAGACATAACACGGCCAGATCGGGCCGGAAGGGGGCCGGCGGAACAAGAAAGTTCCGTTTCGAGCGGAGGAGGGCGCCATCATGGAGGTCGGTTATAGCTACCGGCTCAAGAACAAGCGCAGCGGCCTGTATTTGACCAGCTGCGACTTCTCCCCCGACAGCTTCGCCACCCAGTGGAAGCTCGAGAGCACGGGTAACGCGCGGCTCTCCCAGACCTGGCACCTTTTGGCCCTGGACAACCAAGAGTATCTGATCTTCCAGAAACTGGGAGGCAACCTTCTCACCCCCAACGACTACTCCAGCAGCAACGCACGAGTAAACCTGTTTCCTCTGCAGAACACCGAGGACCAGCGGATACGCAACAGCCAAATCTGGAGAATCACCCCTGCGGACAACGGCTACCACACCATCAGCAACAAAAACGGCGGGCTGCTCCTGACCCCCAACAACTTCAACACCGACCAAGACCGCATCAACACCTGGTATCCCGAGGACGGCCAATACGCCGATTCGCAACAATGGGCTCTGGAACGGGCTGACACCTATCCCCAGATTGCCACCGCCACAATCGGAGCGACCGGCAACCAGCCGAGCGACATCATCCGGCTCACCGGCTACGCGCCCACTCCCCAAGACACCACCAACGAGATACTGATCGGGCAGACCATCCTGCCCGCCCCGCTGGTTTCCGACCCGTCACTGGACAAGACACGGCAGGCCCAGACCAGCCCTTACTACCTGCTCAAGCGGTACGGCTTTTACAAGCGGGTCTACTACTACGAGCACGGCGGTGGGGTGCGCCAGCTAAGGTCCGAGGAAGTCACGGTCGGCATGACCACCACCAACGCCTTGGAGGTGGAAAACACCACCACCATCTCGATGACCCATGAGTCCGGCATGGAAGCCGACGGGTTCACCGCCTCCATGAGCATCACCATCAGCAACGAGCTACGCGTCATGGTCTCCAGGTCGACCACGGAGGAAAACCGCCGCACGGTCAAGGTGGAGCGCGAATACTTCGCCGACGGCAAACGCATCGCCCAGGCGGTGTGGTTCCGCGGCGACCGCTACGTCCTGCACCGTACCGACGGCTCTCAGGTCTTGGCGTGGGAAACCCTGAACGATCAGAATGCCATCAACGATGCCTACCCGCGGGTCGCGGTCCCCACCAACGCACTCACCAGCTCCACGTCCGCCCTCGCCCGCGGAACAGATTTCACCCTGCAGTACTCCACCGTGCCCGAAACCGTCAGCGCCAAGAACTGGATCGGCCTCTACCCCGCCAGCAAGAAACCCGGAGACGGAGAGGCCATCGTCTGGAAGTACGCCCCCGACGCCAGCGGCCTCATCACCCTGGCCACGACCGCCGTGCCCGGTCCCGGAACCTACGCGGCCTGGTACTGCCACAACGACGGCTACACCGTCCTGGAGGGCCCGCTCACCGTCACCGTGAACTGACCCGCGACGGTTGCGAACGGGACGCCCACGCGGCAACGGCGCTCTCTGCGGATGAGGCCCGCAGAGAGCGTCGCCGGGTCAGGCGACGGCTCATCAAAGTGATCGCTGATCAGGAGATTCGCACCTCGGATGCAGCACCACAAAGCCGGCCTGCCCGGGAAGCCGGGACACGATCACGAGGGCGAGGCCCAGGAAGTCGCGATCCCAGTACACCGGGACGCCGCCGCAGGCGCTGTCGGCCAGACCGAGGTGAACTCCGTAGGGCGGAACGGTCAGGCCGGAGTTGCCGACCAGGCCGAGGACGGCGTAGTGGCCGGCGTTCAGACCGGCCCCGTTGGCAACCGGCAGGATGTGCGGGCCGCGCCCGGCGAACACCACCCGATGGGTGCACACCGCCGCGGTGCAGCCGATGTCGAGCCAGCCGTGGCTGCCGTCCTGGTGACCCTTCTGGATGCTGCGGACGGCGGCGATGCACAGGTTGTGGTCGTCCACGGTGGCCGGGTCGACGCGCCGTCCCGTGTAGTGGATCTTGGCTACGCGCGTCCGGGAAATCCGATCGTACGTGCCGCGCGGCGCTCGGGCCCGCCAGGCCTCACGGTCGATGAGGTCGATGCCCACAGGCCCTTTCGAACAGCAGGCGTCCGAGTCGCTGCACGGGAATCTCCTCGCCGACCGCGCCACGGCGCACACGGGCCGAAGAGGCGATGACCGCGTCAGGGATGCGTGCTAGAAGCTGCTCCAGTTCAGCCTGCGGAGGCAGGCGCAGGGGCGTCGCCGCCTCGCTGCCGTCAGGCGCTCTTACAACGACCTGGTAGCCGCCGTGCTCACCACTGATCTCCACGTGGAAGTCGAGAACGGTCATCGCCGACCCTCCTGCTGCCCTTAGGGGATCACGGTCACTCACTCCGAACTAGGCGTTTGGTCGTCATGTTCGGGTGTCGACAGTCTGTCTGGCAAGCAGGATTCGCTCCAGGCCCCATTCGGATGTACCGCGCCGGAAGCGTTGCCCATGCGTCGAAACGTCATCCACGCAGGTCACGCACAACACGACGCGAGGTTACGTCCCGTCGGGTGGTGTAGATCCGTCCTCGAACGGCGCGTCGCCTTCAACTACGGAGGGCATAACGCGCACCCTGCGGACCGCCGTTTGGAGCTCCGTCTCGCTGATGTCCGCCGCCGGCGCCGCCGGTTCGGTCCACAAGGTCGACACTCACGGCTCCATCACCCTGACCTCCGCGATCGGCCTGGTCGGGCACGTGTTCGCCAAGGCGCCCAAGGGCTTGGGTACGGCAAGACCGTCGCCGAGCTCACCGACCAGGTGCCGCCGGCCCTGACCGCCTCCATGAGCCTGCTCAACTGGGCGTCGGCTTGCGAGCCCAAAAAGTCGGCCCACGTGCTGGATACTCGCGCAGGTGCCGGATTGGGGCCTTCCTGCTTGAGGATCTCCCAGACCGTAGACGGCGCGACCTTGATGCCGAGCGTGGCGAGTTCACCGTGCACTCGCCGATATCCCCAGCCGGCGTTCTCCCGAACCAGGCACAGGAAGAGAGCGCGGATGGAGCGGACCGCGGGCCGGGCGGCCAGGCCGCTTCGGCCGGCAGGTACGGGCATGGCGCCGTTTCATCAAGTCGCGGTGCCATCGCAGGACGGTGTCCGGGCGGACGAGGAGCCGTAGCCGGCGCAGGAACTCGCGGGACAGCGAGGTCAGGAGAGCGGCAAGAAACGCCCGGTCCTCAGGCGCGAATCTCACCTTGATGCCGGCGCCGAGTTGGCGTTCAAGGACGGTGATCTGGTGGCGCACGGCAAGTATCTCCACGTCCTCGTCCCGTTCGCCCATGGGCAGCAACCGCAGCACGGCGAACGTGTTCGTGTTCGTGACGGTGAGGTAGGCCAGGCGAAGGAACACGGCTGATCATCCTGCCGTACGCGTTCCGTCTTCTGGGCGGCCGGAGCTCGCGCCGCCACGCGAAGCCCTCACATGGCCATGAGCTGGGCGGATGCAATTTTCGGCAGGCGCAGGGTCAAACCCGCGCTGGACAGGTATACGCTGCGCCTGCTCACCAGGCAAGACGCACGCTGCCCGCTCCGCGGAGACCACCTGCTGACCGCTGAACAGCCACCCGAGTCCCCCGACCAATGGACCCGCTGATGGCAGCACATCGCCCGGCGCGCGATAGCAGCCGACTATCTCGTGCACCACGGGCGAATCTGAATCCGCCCTTCGGAGCTTGCTTGAGCCGTGTGCCGCGAGGAGTGGCACGCACGGTTCTGAGGGGGCCTCGGTGCAGCAATGCACTGGGGCTACCCGGCGAGTGGGGCCATGATGAGGAGTCGTGCACCTGGGCGATCTTGCTGGACCGGAGACACAGTTCGACGGCGTGGCGGACCAAGCCCTGCCCGTCACGCACGTTCGCCGGAACCACGGCCTCCGGCACCGTCACGTGGGAGCTGAGGATCGTACCGGGATTGGAGCGGATGACGATCTGCCCGTCCACGACGAGATGGTTCACCGGCCGGACTGCGGGCAGCGCCTGGCGGGTGGAGACGATCCGGCCGAATGGCACCCTGGCCAGCAGGCACAGCGCCTCGGGCTCGAGCATCTCCACGGACTAAGCTGGCTGGTGAACCCACAGCAAGGACCGCCAATGCCTCGCCTCAATGTCGCTATGACCCACGGCTCCAGGAACGTCATCCTGGTCGCCGACGGCGCCCCCGACGACCACTTCACCGCCGCCGACCTGCCCCGCGCGGTGCGGCGGCTGTGCGCGTGGAAGGGCGGCAGCGACGGCATCTACTTCGTCAGGGACGCCGCCGACGGCACCGCGGACGCCTGGTTCTTCAACCCGGACGGCTCGCCCGCCCTGCTGTGCGGCAACGGCATGCGCGCCGCCGGCCGCCTCGTGCTCGATCGGCACCAGGTCGACGAGACGGTCCTGCGTACCGGCCCCTACTCCTTCACCGTCCGCGCCGCCGGGAGCACCGCCCAGGGCGTGCGGCAGGTCGCCGTCGAGTTGCCCGCAGTCGACTTCACCCCCCGCGACCCGATCGTGGCGGGCGTCGCATGGCCGTACGTCGACCAGGCAAACCCCGCCTACAGCTCCCGGCGCACCGTCACGGCCCTCGCCGTGCCGAACAGTCACCTGATCACCCTCGTGGACCGCTACGACGAGGACGAGCTGGTCACCACCGGCAGCCGCGTCGCCGGTGACAGCGCCGCCTTCCCCCTCGGCGCCAATGTCTCGTTCGTCCAGCGCCTCGGCGAGGACGAGGTCTTCATCCGCACCTTCGAGCGCGGCGCCGGACTGACGGAGTCGTGCGGCTCCGGCGTCTCCGCCTCCCGCGCCACCCTCTCCCGCCTCGGCCTGGCCGACCCCGGCACGCGTGTGCTGGTCCGCAACCCGGGCGGCCCCTGCCGCAGCTGGCTCCAGCGGACCGGCGACGCGTGGCAGCCGGTCCTCGAGGGCAACGCCACCGTCATGCTGCGCGCCGAGGTCGGCACCGCCGATGTCCTCGGCGACGCCCCGCTCGACGTCGCCGTCGAAGCCTTCGGGGACGAGACGGAAGCCTTCGACGCCCTCTTCCAGGACAACCTTAAGGCCCTCCGCGCCGCCGGAATCGATCCTGCCGTCGCCACTGTCTAAGCTTCCGCCGTGAACGACACCGAACATGGCATACGGATCAGACCGGGCACCCTGGCCGACGCCTCGGTCATGCTGGACATGCTCGACGCTGCGGTGGTCTGGATGAACGACCGAGGCAATACCGAGCAATGGGGCACGACACCGTATTCGCAGAAGCCCGGCGCGAAGGCGAAGATCGAGGGGCTCATGGCCGACAGCGCCCCCTACATCGCCGAGCTGGCAGGAGCACCCGTCGGAGCGATGGTGCTGGACCCCGGCCCCAGATGCCCATCGCACCGGCCGGGGAGCCCGAGCGGTACGTCCGGCTGCTGATCTCCGACCGGCGCTACGCCGGCCGGGGCATCGGGGCGACGCTCCTGGCCCACGCCGCGGACGAGACCCGGCAGGCCCGCCGTGGAGCTGCTGCGGGTCGACTGCTGGGCAGGCGGCGGGGGCCGGCCGGTCGCGTTCTCCGAAGGCAACGGCTCCACCCCCACCCGAGCGCTTCCCGTACGGGACAGGTCCTGGCCCGCCGGGTCGCCTGACGTCGAGAGCGCACGCCGGCGACTCACCGGGGCGTGCTCACTGCTCGGGCGGCTTGCGGTAGGTGGCCGCTTGTCTCCCTTGCCGGGTAGGCCGACCTCGCCCGCGACGAGCTGTCCCGTTACGCGCGCGGCCTGCCCGTCGCTCCTGCTTCGGCGGTGCCGCGCCATGCGGGAGAGGGGACGACGGCTCTGAGCGCGGGCCACGCCAGCAGCGCCAAGGCCGCGGCGAGTGCCGCCACGGCCAGCATGGCGCCCGGCAGCCCGGTCGCCTGCGCCCAGTGCCCCACATATACCGGCCCGGCGAGGTAGCCGAGATAGGCCAAGGTGGACACGACCGAGGTGGCGGCACCGCGAGCAGCGGGGACGTTGGCGGTGACCAGGCCGAGCACGGTGGGGAAGACCACGGCGGTGCCGACGGCGGCCAGGGCCAGCCCGAGCAGAGCCAGAGGGAGAGACGCGGTGAGGGCGAGCAGGGACGTCCCCGCCGCGGAGATCACCGCGCCGGTGGTGAGGACGATCCAGGCGCGACGGGTCTTCACCGCGCTGATCGCGAAGCGGGTGAGCGAGGCGGCAAGTGCGAAGACCGCGGGCCCAGCGCCGACCAGCGCGGGTCCGGCGTGCACGGTATCGGCGAGGTAGACGGCGCTCCAGCTCTGGTGAGCGTTCTCCACTGCGAATCCGAGCGCACCGAGTCCGCCCGCGACAAGCAGGAGCGGCAGATGAGCGCGCAGACCCGGCCGGCTGTGCGCGGTTGAGGTGCGGGCGTGATCATGACGGCCGGAATCAGCCTGCGTGCGACCGCCGGTGACGATGGCGACGCTCACAGCACAGGCGGCGAGCATGACCAGCAAGTACGGCACGACCACGGGCAGGCCGGCGGCGTTCAGCAGGCCGGTGACGAGGCTCGCCGTGACCACGGCCAAGGAGAAGAAGCCGTGCCCCCTGGCGATGACCGGACGGCCGTTGGCCCGTTCGACGGAGCCGGCCGCCGCGTTGATCGTCACGTCCGCAGCGCCGGACGACGCGCCGAGCACCGCCAGTCCCACGGATAACGCAGGCAGGTCGCGAGCGGTGACGGCCACGGCGATGCCGGCGATGCCGAGCGACGTGAGCGTGATCGCCGTGACGCGATGCCCCCACCGGTCCACGGCCCTGCCCGCGAGAGGCATTGCGGGCAGGGCGCCGGCGGCGACGAACAGCAGCGCCGTGCCGAGCTGGCCATCGGTCAGCCCGGCCTGGTCGCGAATGGCGGGCACGGACGCGCCCCACACGCCCCAGAACGCGCCGAAGACAGTGAATCCCGCGTACGCCACCCAGGCTCGGATGTGACCATGATCGGTGTCCATTTGTGTATCGGTACACATGCGGTGTAACGATACACAAGATAGGGTGAGGCATGGCCAAAGACCCTTCTCGGCCCCGGCCGACCATGGCGGAGGTGGCCCGCGCGGCGAAGGTCTCAGTGATGACCGTTTCCTATACCTACGCCCAGCCTGATCGCGTCTCCGAACGCACCCAGGCCAGGGTCCGCGAGGCCGCCGCCCGATTGGGATACCCCGGCCCTCATCCGGGGGCCCGCTCGCTGCGCCGGGGACGGACCGGCAGCCTCGGGGTGGTGCTCGGCGAGCACCTCACCTACGCCTTCGAGGATCCCCAGGCCATCCGGTTCCTGGCCGGCGTCGCCGAAGTCTGCGCCAGTCACGGCCTAGGGCTCACGATCGTGCCCATCACCGGGGCGCCCTCCGACACCGACCGGGTCGCCGAGGCCGCGGTGGACGGTTTCGTCGTCTGGACGACCAGCGACGACGACCCCGTGCTGCCAGCGGTGGCCGCCACCGGTCTCCCCGCCGTCGTGCACGGCGGACCACACCACCGGGACGTGCCGATCGTGGCCATCGACGACCGTGCCGCGGCCCGCGCCGTCGCCGCCGAGGCCCTCGCCGGCGCCCGGCGGCCGATGGTGCTCAGTTTCCCGCTCGATCGCGCCCGGACGCCGGGGGTCCGCAACGGGCTGGATCCGGCCGAGGCCACTTTCCGCGTGACCCGTGAGCGCCTGCGCGGAGTCCGTGACGCCTGGGAGGCGACCGGCGGCCGATGGCCGCAGGTGCGGGTCGCGGTGTGCGCACGCAACAGCGCGTGCGAGGCCGATTCCCTGGCCACGGCGTTCCTGAAGGGGTCGGACGCGCCGGACGCTGTCATGGCCATGAGCGACGAACTCGCTCTGGGCCTGATGCGAGCGGCCGCCCGTGCCGGTCTCGCGGTCCCCGGCGACCTCGCCGTCACCGGCTGGGACGACACCGACGCGGCCGCCGCCGCCGGGCTGACGACCGTCGCGCAGAACCTGCGCGCCCAGGGAGCCCGCTGCGCGCAGCTGGTCCTAGGCGAGGAAGCGGCGGCTGAGACCGGTCCGATCGAGTGGCGCCTGGTCCTGCGCGACTCCACCCGGCGATGACCCACGGTCAAGCGCGCACTCCGGGCAGGGGACCTGGCCTGACCGGGTCCGGCTTCCTCGGGCGGCTGCATAGCGCCAAATCCAGTCCGATCCTCCCCGAAGGCGCGGCTCCTGGACGAGGAAGACGACCCCTTGGCGGCCTGGCAGGAGGCCATGGCCGAGTCGGGTGAATCCTCCCCCGCTGCCGGGAACCGGCGACTGCCCCGACCGAAACGCGCAGCTGCAGGGAGAAGCCGTCACGCGGGCTGACCTGCGACGATCACTCCACCTTGGGGTTGGGGCCACGTTCGGTGAGGAGAAGGCCGGTCCCCGGGGCGGTGGGGCTACGTTCTCACGGCGTCCTTGAGGCTCTTGCCCGCGGTGAAGCCGGGCACCATGGCCGCGAGGATCTTGATCGCCTCACCGGTCTGGGGTTGCGGCCGTGCGCTCGGCGCGGTTCTTGACCGAGAAGGTGCCGAAGCCGATCAGGACGACGTCGTCGCCATGGCTGAGAGCGGGGGTGATCGTATCGAGGGAACACGACGTGACCAGCGCCAGAGCCGGCGGCGCCAGGATCTCCATGCCGTTCTCAGGCCCCCGTAACCTCCCGCGAACCGCACCCGCATCCTGATCACTTAGGCCCTTTACCGCCGCCCTTGCCCGGCGAGCGAAGCTTGTGCCCGTCTTTGGCCTTGCCCGTCTTACTGGTGATCTTCTTGGCCTGGCCCGGCGGCACGGATTCCGCTGCGGCGGTGCGGGCGGGTGGTTCGGCGTGGTGCCGGTTGGCCGGCGTGCCGCGTTTGATGGCCGCGGGCTCCGCCTGCAGGAGTGCGGTCGATGGTGGCGGGGCCGACGCGGTGGGCGTGGCGGTGAGGATGGCGGCGGGTATCCGCCGCTCCACGGCGGGCGCGCCGGCCAGCCGGCTTGGCCAGGAGGTGGCTGCCAGCACGGCGGCGACCAAGACGGTCACCGCCGCTGCCGGCCGCGGGTGCGTGGTCCATCGCCGGCGCCCGGCCGGATGAGCGGCCGGCCGCTCATCCGGCCGCATCCGGGCGGGAGCCTTGCAGGCGGCAGCCGACGTGAGGCTGCCCGCGGGATCGGAGCGGGTCGGGTGGCACGGCGACAGTGCCCCTGCGGGCCCGGCCGCTACCGACGCGGGCGCCGCCGCCATGGCACCGGTGACCGGTCGCTCTCCCGCTGGACCCGGACACCGTCACTGGCGACGCCCTGGCTCCTCGACCACGGCGGAGTCGAGGAGTGCCTGGCGCTTGTCTCCCAAATATCGATAGGTTCGCGAGTCGAGCACGATCAGTTGGTTGCCGAAGACCACCCCGATGCCGTGCCGCCCGGCGTAGTCGGTGGCGTCCTGGACCCGCACCCCAGGGATCTTCGCAAGTGCCCGGTAGAGCGCGGCGTTCGTCTTGGCCGGGATGAGTTGGTTCTCCCGGAAGAGCATGGCGATCACGCCGAAGGTGGTCACGTCCCGGCCCTTGTCGCGGTAGTCCTTCCTGATCCGCGCGAGCAGGGAGTCCGGGTCGATGGGCAGGCCGGCCACGTAGTCGTAGAGCTTGTTCGGCGTACGGTTCACGACGCCCGGGCCACCGATGGCACCCCCGTTGAACCGCGGGTCAGGGTGGCGGGGTTGCTCGCCCGGGCCGAGAATGCGGCTTCTTCGAAGCTTGCCGCCCTGGACGGACGTCGCCTTCTCCTTGCCGTCGAACTTCCACCACTCCTCAACCGTGACCTTCCCTCGCACCTCCGCCGACCGTCCGCCCGAATCGTCGGGCTTGAGGGCGAAGTCGGTCAGCTGGCGCGTGTAGACCCACTGGTCGCGGGCCGGCCGAGGGGGCGTGCTCTGCCGCTCGACAGCGGCGGCCGCCAGTTCGAGGGTCCCCAGGGTCACGTCTGGAGTGGATCGCGGCGTCCCGCCGGAGGCCGCGGCATGCGGATCGTCTCGCGGCGGGTCCTCGAGCAGCCCGGCGTACCCGGTCGCGACGACGATCACGGCGGCTCCTGCCGCCACCAGGCCGGTGATTGCCGCACGTCGCCCGATCGGGCGGCGCCGCGCCGGGACGGAGTCGAACTCGTCCCGCAGACGGGCCAGCGCCCGTGCCTTGGCCATGGGATCGTCCGGCGGCACCGCGGGCCGGAATCGGCGAATCAGGGCGATTTCCTCCTCGTTCATGCGTCCACCTCCGGGAGTCGCATTGGGTTGGTGTCGCCGAGGCTTCGGCGCAGCTTCCGGCGGATGCGGTACAGCCGCGATCCGACCGTGCCCGGCGGCACGTCCAGCGCCTGCGCGGCCTCCTCGTATGTGAGATCAGCCCAGGCGATCAGGAGCAGCAGGTCGCGTTCGGCGGCCGACAGCCGCGCAAGCGCCGAAGCGATGCGTGGGGCCAGCCGCTGGGCGGTCAGCCGCTCGTCGCTGGCCTGGTCGAACGATTCACCGGCAGCCTGGGCGTCCGCCCGCGCGAGAAGCCGGCGGTGGCGGCGTTCAACCCGCCAGTGCTGCCGGATGAGGTTGGTCGCGATGCCGTACAGCCACGGCCGGGCGTCGTTCCTGGTCTGGTCGTAGCGTTGCCGGCCGCGGAAGGCGACGGCGAAGGTCTCCGCGCCGACGTCCTCGGCGGACTCGGGCCCCAAGCGCTGGGCGATGTAGCGGTAAATCTCGTCCCAGTGCCGCTGGAAGATCTCGGCGAACCTCTCCGGCTCGCCGCGGGAGGCGCCGATCACCTCGCCGTCGGTCCTTCCTCCGACATCCGGAGGTCTTGTGATCGCCACCAGGCTTGTCTCCTCTGAAGCGCCGCATCGGTTCATCTGGTACTTGGCGCGACGCCCGCCGCCTATTCCCTCTTTTTCTAACGCTCCCGCCCGACCCCGCGAGGATTGCGAACCTGGTTCGCCATCAATCAACGCGCGTGTTGCCCGCGTTCGGGCAAAGGCCGATTGGACCGAATCGGGACCGAGACACTCCACATCGACATCACCAGATATCTCTACTGCCCGTTCACAGGCTGGCCGGTGGCCTGAACGACCTGGCGTGTCGGCCTAGGAGGCGACGCGGCCGATCACTCCCCTGCCGACTCGGGCAAATGAGCGATGCGTCGATGGCCGCCCGCGGATGCTGGAGAGTACCCGTCCCGGACGGGTAGGGCAGGAGCGCCGCGTGCGGTGGTCCCCGCGATGTTGCCCCCTTGGTGGCGAGCCCGACCTCTTCGCGCCGATCGCTTTTGCCGACCGTCTCTTCGTTGGCCCGGAGGGCAACACCTCTAGCGCCTGCATCCACATCGCGGTCGTGCTGGACGAGCGCGGCGTTGCTCCGTCACGCCTCCCCGGATACCTCGATCCGATCCCCAACAGGCAGCGGCCTCCACGCAATCCTCGGTCGCGCCGAACTCGCCGAGGGGCGCCTCGGTACCGTCATCCCGCCATGCGCACGTGAGGCCGAGGACGTTGAACCGCGTGGCCTGGTTGCCCTCGTGTCCGGCTCGGTTCAGGTGGTCAGGGCAGCTTGCCCAGGGCCTTGGCGGCGATCGTGGCCGCGTTCGCGATGACCTTGTTGTCGTACGTCGCGTCGGCCGCCTTGCGGTTCGTGTAGACGGCGATGACCAGCGGCTTGGCGTGCGGCGTCGGCCAGGCGACCGCGATGTCGTTGGCCGTGCCGTAATTGAAGCCGCTGCCGGTCCTGTCACCGACGGTCCAGGTCTTCGGCAGACCGGCGCGGATGCGGTCGTCGCCGGTGGTGTTGCGGCGCAGCCAGTCGTTGAGCCGGGCCCGGTCCTTGGCGTGCAGGGCCGTGCCGACGGCCAGCTGGGTCAGGTCGCGGCCCACATCGGCGGGGGTGGTGGTGTCCCGTTTCTCATTGGAGTTCCAGTAGTTGAGATCGGTCTCGATGCGGTCCAGGCGGGTGATGCGGTCGCCGAGGGACCGGGCGAACCGGGTCACCCCGGCAGGCCCGCCGATCTGCTTGAGCAGCATGTTGCCGGCGGTGTTGTCGCTGTACCTGAGCGCCGCGTCGCACAGCTCGGCGACCGTCATGCCGTCCTTGAGGTGCTTGCCGGTGATCGGCGAGCCGTCCACGACCTCGCTCGCCTTCCAGTAGATCACCCGGTTGAGCAGCTTCGGGTCGGACTGGCGAGCCTTGCGCAGCACCGCTGAGGCGGCCAGGGCCTTGAACGTGGATAGCAGGGGGAACCGCTCATCCGATCGGTACGCGAACGTCCGGCCGGTGCCGGTGTCGTAGGCGTACACCCCGATCCGGCCCTGGTAACCGGCCTCCAGGCGGCGCAGCTCGCGCTGGGCAGCGGTCGGGGAGTGCTCCGGCATCCCAGCGACGGATGCGCTGGCCGCCACGCCGGCCGACGCCGACGCCGACGCGGTGCCGGTGCCGGCCCCCAGGACGGCCAGGACCAGCCCGGTGACCCGCAACGCCGCGCCGGGACGGGAATGACAAAGGTGACGCATCAATGATCCTCGCTCTTGACCGGTGTCGGAGAGGCGAGCAAAGCAGCGTCGTCTTTCGAGTGTCAAATATAGATATCAGTCATTAATATATGTAATTTCGGATATCAGTGCAGGTGGAATCGCCAGGCTGTTCAGTTCCTGCACCACCGCTGCATCGGAGTCCACGTTCACGACCTCGCCGGGCGAACTGCCGCCTTGGCCAACAGCGGCTGAGCTACCAAGCCACGCGCAGGTGAGCCTCCGATCGAGATCCCAGGCCCAGCGGGCCCTGCAGAGGATGACACCCGCACTGGTGCCTGCCGTCGGGCCGGCAGCACGGAGGGGTACGGCCCGCGCGGCGGGCGTAAAGGAATTCCTCGGCGAGCGCGGCGACCCGTCCGCCGAGCCCGGCCGCGCCGGCAGTGGCCGCCTACCCCATGGTCCAGGAGCGCGGACCAACACGCTCAAGCACGCCCGGGGCGTCGGAGGCCGAGGTGACCGTCGGCTGCGGGCCGCGTGAGGTGACCGACGATGGTCCGGGATGTGGCGAGATCGTCGAACGGCACGGCCTGGCCTGGCCGGCATGCGGGAACGGGTGCATGCACTCGGCCGGCGCGTCACCGTCGGCCCGCCGCCGGGCGGCTTCTCGGTGCGGGCGCGCAGGCTCGTCTGCATAGGGTCGAGGGCACCGGGGGCCGCCCCGCGAGACCGCCGACGCCGACGTCCTCGGCCGGATGACGGCGGTCGTGGAGGAGTTCCTGGACGGCATCGGTCACGAGCGTCAGCCCCCGCGAAACCCTACGCGACGACCGCCAGCAGCGTGGTCGCCGCCGCGGCGAGCGCCGGGTCTCCCTTCAGGTCTGCGCGCTCGCGGGCTTCCACGACGGTGATGCCCCTGGTGGCGAGCCGCCAGAAGGTGTCCTGGTCCATCGTGACCAGCGCGGCGGGGTCCTCGTCCGCCGGGGACATCACCCATCGGCCCGCGCGCCTGACCGCGGACCACCGCGCACCGGCAGGGCCGATCACCTCCAGCGTGACCGCCGTGCCCTCCGGGTGCTCTTGCTCTCTGAGCGCGTACGGCAGCGCCCGGGCGAAGACATCCAGGACCGGCCCCATCAGCTCAGGGCCGTCGGCTCCGGGGACGGAGACGGCGTCGCGCACCTGCTGCTGATGCACCCAGAACTCGGTGTACTCGCGAGCGATGTCCAGCCACGCCGGGCTGTCGACGTCGGTCGAGGCCCAGGACACGTTGAGGAGGGCGGGTGCCTCCAGGTCGTGGGAGACCCACACGGCGTCGAGCTGACGGCCCAGGTGGTCCAGCAGGTCCATCATCACCTGCGGGCTGAGCTGGCGTGTCGCTCGGACGAACTCGTCGTTGACGCGCGCCAGATAGGCGGGCAACGTCTCGTCGGCGGCAAACACGGCACCGCCGTACCCGTCGCGACTGCCGGAGAGCCGCCGCATGTAATCGTTCAGCACGTGGCCGACGACGTCGTGGACATCCCAGCCGGGGCAGACCGTCGGTTTCATCCAGTCAGCCGGCCCCAGCGACCCGAGCAGGTCGAGCATGGCTTCCCGCTCGCGCGGGAACAGGGGACGGATGTCGATGACCGGGCCGAAGATCGTCATATTCCGACAGTATCGTCTCAGGCACAGCCAGATCGGCGCGGGCTGCGGCAGTTCGGTACCCGCCGCCCTGCACGCGGAACATAACCGAGCGAGACGGTCTTGGTCCGCTATTGGTGCGAACAGGGCTGCCACGAGGGAGTTCAAGGAACTCGCGGCACGGACCTATGGCGGCAGGACAGTGACACGCGCAACTCAGGTGCCCCTCCATGACTGCGGACGCCAGGTTCGGGCTCAAGACGCCTCTCGCCAGTGCGGGTTCGCCTGGCGCTTCGGGGCTTAGAGGTTGCCGGTGCTTGCGGAGGGTCTCCGCCGGCACCGGCCCTGGGCCTGCGCCCGGGGCGGGGATGCCGAGCAGCGCGGCCCACAGCGCCCCCGACCACGAGCACGCGGCGCCCCAGCGCCCACCCGTGTCCCCGGATCCGGGTCAGCAGTCGCCGGCGCTGCGGGATGATCCAACTCCTTGCCCGGTTCGGGAACCTCGGCGCCAGGCGTGCAGCGATCGCAGGTCATCCATCGAAAGACTCCTCTCGGGTCGCCGGATTGGATCCGCCGAGCGCCTGACGTGTCTTGGCCCTGGCCCGGTGCAGGCGGAACCTGACGGTGCCGACCGGGATGCCCGGCGCGCGGGCCACGTCCTCGTACGACATGTCGGCCCAGGGCACAAGTAACAGCACCTCCCGGTCACCGGACGACAGCTCCGCCAGCGCCGCCGCCAGGCCGATTCGCTGCGCGGCGATCCGGGCGTCGACGCGCTCGGGCGTACGGCTCGGCGACCTTGTCGACCCCGCTGCCGACCAGCGCTCGGTAGCTCCGGATCGCTACCCGTCGATGCCGGCCGATGAGCCGGGCCGCGATGCCGTACAGCCAGGGCCGTGCGTCGGGATGGCTCGGGTCGTAGCGGTGGCGCCGCCGGAAAGCGGTCAGGAAGGTGTCCGAGACGATGTCGTCGGCCAGGGACGGGCCAAGCCGCCTGGCGACGTAGCGCCGCATGGCAGGCGTGTGCCGGTCGAGGAGGTCGGCGAAGGCCTCCGGAACGTGCTCCCGAGCGCCGGATCAGCTCGGCGTCGTCGGTTCTGCCGGATTCACGGTGTGTTGCTCAAGGCGCCCACCGGGCCGTTTCCGCCAAGGTTTCGGCGCGGGTCTGCGGCTGCCCGAGATCGGTTTCCGCGGACACGGGTATCCTCAGGGTCTCGCCGCTGGTAGCGGTGACCTGGCTTGATATCACTTTTCAGATAGCTGGGACACCTATATCAGTCTTGGACATATTGTTCATGGTTGTGCTGCCATGAAAGCCATGTCCAGCTCGTGTCCTTCTACGCTCGTGTCCAGCATCGCCCGGCGGGCCGCCGCCACCACCGCCGCTGGGGTACTGGCCGCGGCGCTCGCGCTGCCTGTCGTGGGCGGTTCGGGGGCGGGGGTCGTAGCGGCGATTGATGAGCTCGATCTCCGGCCGGAGGAGCTGACCGAACCGCCGCCGCTGCCGGAGAAAGCGACGGCGTACGACACCAAGGGCCACCAGATCGCCCAGTTCTACGCGCAGGACCGCAAAGTCGTGCCGCCGGCGCGCATCGCGGACGTGATGAAGACGGCCATCGTCGCGATCGAGGACGACCGCTTCTACGAGCACGGGGCGATCGACATCGAGGGCACCGCCCGCACCCTGGTCAAGAACCTGGCCACGGGCCGCACCAGCCAGGGCGGCTCCTCCATCACCCAGCAGTACGTCAAGCAGGTCCCGCACGTCCTCGCCTCGGACCGCGCGCTGGCCACCGAGGCGCTGGTGGAGCCCGGCACGGGAGAGATCAAGGCGATGGCGGCCAGCCGCCCGTTCGGCGGCTCCGCCCGTAAGGACGAGATCTCCTACAACGCGGTGGCCGACAAGGCGCACCGCGGGCTGATCGGCTTCCAGACGGGCTCGACGTTCAAGACGTTCACCCTGGTCACCGCACTTAAGCAGGGCATGAAGGGCCACCGCCTACGCCGCCATCGCGGCGCGCGGCACCTACTGCCCGCTCATGGCCTTCACCAGAGTCGTCGGCCGTGACGGCAGGGCCACCGCCTTCAAGCCGCGGTGCGAGCGCGAATTGGACCCGGAGGTCGCCGACGCGACCGCCGACAGCTCGGGGGCCGGCAAGACCGGCACCACCGATGGGTACGCCAGCGCCTGGTTTGCCGGGTTCACCCCCGATCTGGCGGCGACGGTCAGCATCGGCGACCCGCGCGGCTCGCAGCGCTACAAGCTCACCGGCGTCACCCTTGGTGGCCACTACTACGGCTCGGTTCAGGGCGCTTCACTACCCGGTCCCATCTGGAACGACACCATGAGGGCCGCACTGCGGAGCGTGGCGCCGACCCAGTTCACGCCGGTGGACACCGCCCGGTTCGGCGGCTGCGACACAGGCTGCGCCCCGGACCGGCGGAACCCGGACGACGCGACCACGCAACCTGCCCTGGACGAGGCAGGTCAGGGCCTGAACGAGAACCTGCCCGGCCAGTAGGGCAGCACGCCGCCGCATCCGGCAGCGTGCGCCCTTCTCTTTCCCGAACCCTCTTCCGAACCGGAGGACTTATGCGACCGCCTCGGCGCTCACACGCCCGTGCCCGTGAAGGCGCTCACGCCCGCGAAGGCGGCCGGCGCCGCTTCGTACCCAACTGGAAGATCGTGATCTTCGGCGCTACTGTCCTGGTGGCGGGCATGTTCGGCATGATCATAGTCGGGTACGCGGTCACACCGCTGCCCGCGCAGGCCCAGAGCCAAGACGGCGTTGACGACCGGGCCAGCGTCATCACCTACGCCAACGGCAAGACGCTGGCCGTCCTGGGCGTCAGGCGCAAGCCGGTGACGTACGCGCAGATCCCGCGTCCGGTGCAGGACGCGGTGATCGCGGCCGAGAACAGCTCCTTCCGCGAGGACTCGGGCATCTCCCTCTCCGGCCTGGCCCGCTCGTTGTGGAGCACCCTTTCCGGCCAGCAGGTGCAGGGCGGCTCCACCATCACCCAGCAGATGGCACGTAACTACTACGACGGCCTGTCGCAGGAGCGTTCGGTCAAGCGCAAGCTGAAGGAGATCTTCGTCGCAGTCAAGGTGAACAAGAGCCTGAGCAAGGAGATCATCCTCGAGCAGTACCTCAACACGATCTACTTCGGCCGGGGCGCGTACGGCATCGGCGCCGCGGCCGAGGCCTTCTTCAACGTGCGGGACGTCTCGAAGCTGACCCCCGAGCAGGGCGCCTACCTGGCGGGTCGCATCCAGAACCCGAGCGCCTTCGACGAGGCGGAGGCGGCCGGCCGGATGGCCGCCACGGAAGAGCGCTACGCCTACGTGATCGGGCAGATGGCCAAGCTGGACCCGGCCGCGTACGGCAGCCTGCCCAGCAAGTCGCCCACCTCGCCCAAGCGCATCAAGAAGTGGAGCAAGGACTACCACAAGGGCATCAACGGCTACATGATCACCGCGGCGCTCAACGAACTCAAGGCCAAGACCGGCCTGGACCTCGATGACGTCGAGAAGGGCGGCTACCGCATCAGGTCCACCTTCGACAAGCGGCTGATGGAGGCCGCGAAGGCCGCGGTCAATCAGCACACCCGGACGGTCCCGGACGAGATCACCGCCACACTCGCCTCCGTCGATCCACGGAACGGCCGGGTCAGCGCGTTCTACGGAGGCGACGACTACACCACGGACCAGTGGAACGACGCCTTCATGTCGCAGAAGCAGGCGGCCTCCGCGTTCAAGCCGTACGTGCTGGCCGCCTGGCTGAACCAGGGCTACAGCCTGCGGAGCTTCCTGCCCGCGAGCAGCCCGCTGAAGCTCGAGGGCACCACACCCATCGCGAACGACCATCCGTCGAAGGCCCCATCTGTCGACGTCATCAGCGCCACCGCCCACTCGGTCAACACCGCCTTCGCCAAGATGGGGGAGAAGGTCGGGCTCGATCACGTCATCGACATCGCCGCACGGGCCGGGCTCGACAGAGGCAACCTCGAGTCCGCCCGGGACCGCCACCGCTACCTGATAGCCATCGGCAGCAGTCAGGTGACCGCCGTCGAGCAGGCAGGCGGCTACTCGATCTTCGCCAACGCGGGCAAGCACTACGACAATCACGTCATCATCGACGTGACCACGAAGGACCGGCAGAAGCGCTACGTGGAGAAGACCACACCCGTCCACGCGATCTCGCCCGAAGTGGCCGCCGACGCTACCTACGCGCTACAAGCCGTGGTCACGCAGGGGACCGGCCGCAACGCCGCGCTGCCCGGCCGGCCGGTGGCCGGCAAGACCGGAACCAACAACGAGAACAAGGAAGCCTGGTTCGTCGGCTTCACCCCGCAGGTGTCGACCGCCGTGGGGATGTTCCGCCAGGAGTGCCGGACCAAGAGCGGAAAAGTGGTGCGGCCGCGGTACGACAACTGCCCGTGGTACCGGGGCAAGGACCCGACCAAGGAGAAGACGTACACGCCGGACAAGCCGTACACATTGCCCTACGAGGTGCCGCTGGGCGCTGCCTTCGAGGGGGCCACCTACCCGGCCGCCATCTGGCGTACCTTCATGACCGAGGCCACGAAGAACCAGCCGGTGGAGCAGTTCCCGCCCCGCGCGGACATCGGCAATACGCAAGACTTGGCCCCCGAACCCACCCCGTCCGCCACGCCAGCCCCGTCCGCGACGCCGGTCCCGACGAGCACGCCGCTCCCCGAGCCGTCCACGGACGATCCGGCCGTGGACGACCCCGCCGGCGACGATGCCGAATGCGATCCGCTCGATGACTGCCAAGACGACACGAGGCCTGACGACACAGGCCCCGCGCGGCCTGACGAGGCGGGCCTCCCGGCCGACGAGGGTACGAGCGGTGGCGAAGATGGGTCTCAGGCCGCCGCAGGACCAGCTCCTGCTCAGGCCAGTCGGAGACCATGATGAGTTCGACGAAGTCGATGTGCCGAAAGCCTGGCAAGAAGTGTCATGGAGGTCATGCTGCGCGGCCGTATCGTCCAGGACCAGGAGGCGGGCACCGGCACGCCTGCCGGCCCTTGATGGTCGGCCCCGGACTGCTGCTGAGGGAGGGCCGGCAGCCGGAGAACGCGCCGCACCTGCCGCACTTGCCACGCGGTTGCCGCTCGTGAAATCCACGCGGCTCGTGGAACACGTGGCGGCCATCGCTGTCACCCTGCTCGGTGGGACGGTGGTGGCGTTCGCCGCCTACGATGGGAACGCCATCAGTTTCGTCTCCCTGGTAGTGGTGCCGGCGCTGCTGGTGGCGTTGTTCGTGCTGCCGCTGCTGTCGGTGGCCCGCCCCCGCGGCCCGCGCCGCAGCGGATGGCGGGCCGCCGCGGTCCTGGGCGGCGGGCTGCTCCTCCTGGCCGCGATCACGCCGAAGTTCGCGCTGCTGCTGGTGCTCATCGCCGTGCTGTACCTGACGATCGGGTGGCCGTTGGCCGCCTCTGCCGCCTGCGTGGCGGCGGTCGCGGCCGTCAGGTCGGCGCTGTCACCGGGACCGGCGACATCGCCACGGACGTGGGGACGAATGTCGTGGACGTGGCTGTTGAGCGCCGTGGCGACCTACGGGTACGGACTCACCCACCTCAACGACTACATGCTGGACGTCAAGGACGGGATATGCCGCGTCATCCCCTCCGGCGAGCAGGCAGAACCCGGTGGCACGCAGACCCTGCTGCCGTTGAGCGACTCCTTGTGCGGCGCCGACACGGTGCCCGGGTTCGTCAACCCGCTGCTGGCCGCTCTCGCCGGTCTCCTGGCGGCGTCCGCGACGATGTACGTCGTAGCGCGATGCAGCGCCTCCCGTGCCCGAAGGCACGATCGTCGCCATGAGGATAGGACGAGGGTACTGCCCTCTTCCATCGCAGGACCCGACGAAGCAGTCCCGTAGTCTGTGCCCCGAAGGGGGCCAAACCAGACCCAAGGCGCTGACTTGCGCGTTCGTGACGGCACCTCGTTGGTCAGCCGGCTCGCTGGTACTCGTTGATCAGCCCGCCGAGAACGTGGCGGCGCTCGATCCGGCCCAGCGGCAGCGGGATCACGTCGGAGTCATCCTTGGTGGGAGCTCGAAGGTCGAGGGAGCGGTGCGCCCGGTGCCGATTGTAATGATCGGCGTATTCGTCCAGCACGGTGCGGAGGTGCCGTTCGCCGAAGATCAGCAGCCGGTCGGTGCATTCCGTACGTGCGGTGCGAACCCATCGCTCGGCGAACGCGTTCGCGCGAGGCGCCCGCGGCAGGACCTTCAGTACCTGAATGTTGTCGCCCGGAACATCCCGGCCCGGCCCTTCAGATCGGCGAGAAGGTTAAGCACCTTGCCGTAATGAGATGGAGATCATCATCTGCGACGATCGGCGCATGAAACGCATGAGCGTCGCGCTGGTCGTGGCCGGCCTGCTGAGCGTGACAATTCCCGGCGGCGCCGTGCACGCGGCTCCCGCATCGGAGTCTCTCGACTCCGTCGTCGAAGCGATCAAGAAGCAGTATGCGAGGAAGAGCAGCGTACGCTTCTCCGTCAGGCGACGCGGCGGCCCCCCACCCTCGGAGGACCTCAAGATCTCCGGCGCGTACCGCTTCAACGCTTCAGGCATGTACGCCGCCGACCTCACGGAGATCTCCTACGAGAAGGCGGCGACGGGGCGATCCCGAGAGATCACCATAGGCCGAGAGTTCTACTCACAGAGCTATGTGCGTTCCGACGAGGGCAAGTACACCTGGAAGTCGCCGCCGACGCTGGGGGAATGGGCCTACGGGCGGAACTTCGCCGGGGTCGTCTGGGACAAGGATCTGGTCAACGGGATCAACCCGGGCTTTCTCGAGCTGGTCGCCTCTTACGCTGCGACCAGCGCAGACGGCGGAACCTTCGAGGGAGTGAAGACGACCCTCCACAGCGGCACCGTGACTGTTACCAAGCTGAGTGAGAGACAGGCCGGCATCTCCTTCGATACCGAGGAGGAGGGGGCTCATGGCGGGCGGATCACCTGGAAACTCTGGGCAGGCCCGGACAACCTGCCGAGACGCTTCCAGGCCATCATGGCATTCACCTGGCCGGAGGGCGGCGAGGCCGAAACCATGACGATGAACATCATCTATCGAGGATGGGGAACCCCCGTCAAGATCACGGCCCCGCCCAAGCACCTCATCGCCGACGGTTGGTGATGGACGACCTGCGCAACAACGCGGTACTTCGGAGCTCTCACAGCAAGCCGCTCCACCATGCTGCGGTCAGGTCGACCGCCATGGAGACCGTCACCGGCGAATGCCGTTGCTCGAAGCACCACGACCTGGACAGGTCGACCGCGTTGATCCTCCAGAGTGCGCCAGCAGAAGTCGCCGTAGTCGCCGTCGCCGAACGCGGCGGCCAGCGACGTGCGCAGGCCCAGCCGGCTCGCCGTGGTGGCCGCCCGTCTGCGCAGCCGCCAGTGTTCGGGCACCTATCCTTGCTTGCATGGGTGACGTACTGAAGGGGCGAGGTTGCGCGTGGGAGTTCGAGGACGGAGGGCTGCGCATTACGCCTGAGCCGGGTAAGGCGTCGAAACTGAGCATGGAGCTCGGTGAGCGGTTCGTGCCGTACGACGCGCTGGCCGATGTCATGCTGGAGACTGGTGCACGCGGCAGGGTGGTGTTGCGGGTGGTTCCCCGGGAGGGAGCCGACCCGGTCATGTCCGCGGCAACGGGGCAGCTCCAGGAGTCGCTCGATCCGTACCGGCTGGTGCTGCCCGCCGCCACGAAGACGCTGGCCGACCAGTATGCCGACGAGATGCGCGCGGCCTTGACCGAGCGCGGCCCGGCTGAGCGGTTCCTGATCGCCGGTCCTTCGGTGCCGCGTAGTTTCAAGGCATGGGACGGTGAGGCCGCCTTCGACGGGCAGGCTGTCACCTTCACCTGGTTCTCGTCCGGAGCTTCCCCGGCCAAGTACACGGCAGGTGACCAGCGTTACCCGATCACCGAGATCGAGGGCGTCGATTGGCATGCACTGGAGGACGCTCGCGGGTCGTTGCGGCTGCGCATCCGTGGGCACCAGGCCCTCTCCAATCCCAACAACGATCCCGCCTCCGTGGTGTTCGGCATTGGCTGGGGAGCCACGCATCACTCCCTGCCCTTCGCCGCCGCCGTGCTCGCCGCCGTACAAGGTCCCATGATCGAAAAGGTCGCGGCGGAAGGCTGAGCTGCTGTCCCGTATGTAACTTTTGTGCGCGTCGGTCCAGGAAGAACCGCACCATCAGCACGGTCTCGATGTTGGTGTAGCGATTGACGCCTGGATAGCCGTTGTTCGGGCGTTTGCCCAGGGCGAAGTGGAGGCGCGTGGGAATGCCGCCGATCCTGTCCCGCTCGAAAACACGGTTTCGTGCTCTGAACTGGGTCGAGCCCCACACGCTGGGGCCACCGGCACCCGCCTCGGCCACAAGATCTCGGCTTCCACCGTGTGGAACATCCTGAACCGGCCGGGATCGACCCCGCTCCGCGCCGCAGCGGGCCGACGTGGAAGCAGTTCCTGACAGTCCACGCCGAGCACATCATCGCCGTCGACTTCCTGCATGTGGACACCGCCAATCTCACACGCCTGTACGCCCTGATCATGCTCGAACACGGCAGCCGCCGCGCCCACCTGCTCGGCGTCACCACCAACCCCCACCGGCGCATGGACCGCCCAGGCTGCCCGTGACTTCCTGACGAACACCGACACCGACACGACAAAGCTGAAGTTCCTGATCCGCGACCGCGGCGGCCAATTCACCGATGCCTTCGACGCCGTCTCCGCCGACGCCGCCCTGCGCGTCATCAAGAGCCCACCGCAGGCCACAAAAGCGAACGCGAAAGGATCCTCGGCACCCTACGCCGCGAACTCCTGGACAGAGTGCTCATCCTCAACAAGCAGCATCTGCGCCGAACTCTCTCCCGCTACCTGGCGCACTACAACACGGCCCGACCCTCACCGCGGCTTGGGGCAGTTGTCCCCATCGCAAGCCGAAACAAGCCCACCAACCCCCATCGACCTGGCCGACCACCGAGTCCACCGCAGAGCCATCCTCGGCGGCCTCATCAACGAGTACCGCATCAACGAGCACCGCATCGCCAGCTGATCAGATGGCCAGCTGACACACCCGAGAACCGGCAGGTCAGACACCGCACCCTATTTATGAGCCCCACAACCTGCACCGGGCCGTCGAGCTGCGGCGGGAGCCGCACGACGACCGGTCGGCGGGCTACGCGGTCCCCGGGCAGCGGCGCCTGCGGGGCCGAACCGTCAGGCGACGATGTCGAGGGCGTCGATCGAGACGGCTGGGCTGATGGTCAGGAACGGACGCTCGTCGCCGTCGTCGAGGTCGGTGGTGACGAGCCGCCCGGGCGCGGAGCCGAGGCGGACGACACGGCCGGCGCTGACGGCGAGGTAGCCGTCGAAGGTGCGCCGGGTGAAGCGGCGCTCGCCGCCCGTCCGCATGTCGATCAGGATCAGCGGGCTCTCGTCGTCGGGCTCCGGGTAGACGACCAGCTCGTGGCCGGAGGCCCAGACGGAGTGCGGGCCGGGCAGGGCCACGCGTTCGGCGTAGGCGGCGAGCTCCTTGCCGGTGCGGTCGAGGACGACGGTCGTCAGGACGTCGTCCAGCGTGAGGTACGTCGCGGCGAGCAGCAGCCCGTCGGGCGACCAGCTGATCGAGGCCTCCTCCCAGTAGCCCTCGGCCCACCAGAGCCGCTGCCGGGCCCCGGTGCCGGTGTCGATCAGCTCGATGCCGGCGAGCTCGTCGCCGACGCCGGGGATGCCGGGGCCGTCGGACAGGTCGGACAGGACGGCCAGGCGGGTGCCGTCCGGCGAGAGCGCCGCGCGCAGGTAGTCGTCGGAGGTGAACTCCTGGCGGGCCCCGGTGGCGAGCGTGTGCAGCACGACGCGCGGCGGGCCGGCGCCGTCGTCCTGGCGCGCGGTGAGCACCAGCCGGGTGCCGTCGGACGACAGCGACACCGTCTCCGGCGCGAGGTGCGCCGGCAGGCCGGGAACGGCTGCGAACGTGTCGCTGTCGGCGTCCAGCACGATCACGGCGGCCCCGCCTGGCCCGGTGGCGGCGAGCACCATCCGGGCCGCGCGCACCAGCCGCGCAGCCGGCGCATCGAATGCGATCTCCCATGACCGGTCGACGACCACGACACCTCCCGTTACTGATCCGGTGCGCAGCCTAGTCAAAGATCACCCGAATGGGGAGCTGGTGATCTCTATCGCGAAACGATCTTTTAGGTGTACGGTCCCGCTGCCAGTCTTATGTTCTCTTTATTCGGGGTGAACGCGTGCGGCGTCTTCGTCTGTTCATGGTGGCCGTGCTCGTGGCCGGGTTCCTCGTTCCCGTGCCCGAGTTCTTGTTAGCCAGGTGGGCGGAGGCGGCCACTGCCTGCTCCCCCAACAGCAGCGACTGGTCCAACGGCCGCAGCGGCCAGAAACGCTGCGTCTTCAACCACATGTACTCCACGCGCCGCCGCATCAACGAGGCGTGCCTGCGCGACCGTCCGGTGCTCGGCACCCGCATCTACCAGCAGCCCAACGAGTGCAGCCCGTCCGGCGGCATCGAGGCCATCGGGCAGGCCCGGGCCATCAAGTACCTGAGCGACCAGATCGGCGGAAGCGGCGGGCTCATCAACCCCGAGATCCAGTGGGAGCCGACCCTCAGCGGCGGCAGCGACCGGCCCGACATCGTCTACTACGACCGCGCCGGCAACAACTGGGGCCAGGTGATCGAGGCCAAGGTCGACGGCAACCCCGACTACTCCGGCTGGGGCGGGCAGGTCGTCCGGTACGTCGGCGTGCTGACCAATGACGGTGTCAAGAACGTCACCGCCGGCACGGTGCTCAACCGCTGGGGCACCTACGACGACTGGTTCCAGGTCTACAGCAAGAACCCCTCCTGCAAGGTGGACGGCAAGGTCGGCTACCAGCTCTCCACGTACCGGGCGCTGTCGCCCGTTCCCGGCCTGCTGCACATCGAGGAGGTGAAGAAGGAACGCAAGTGCGAGGAGAGCAAGCGGCAGCCCCCGCCGGGCAGCCCGCCCGCCGACATTCCCGAGCTGGACGAGAACGACGACGACCGCGACTGGCCGATCCCGCAGGGCCTGCGTCAGCTCATCGACCGCCTCACCACCCCCAGCAACGACTCCAACGACTCGCAGAACAACGACGTGGCCAAGTACGGCAGCGCCGCGGCGGCCGCGGCCGCGCTGACCGCCTCCGTCATGGTGTTCCTCCGCACCCCGCAGGGCGCGCTCTTCCTGCGCGCGGCCGGCTTCGCCACCGTCGAGATGGCGCTGGCGCTCGGCGTGGGCGCGCTGGTCGTCCTCATCCTGTTGTGGTACTTCTCCGAGCACGGCGGCCTGGTCAAGGGCGAGCCGCACTTCACCACCCTGGACGGCCTGGGCTACGACCTGCAGTCCGTCGGCGAGTTCGTCCTCGCCAACAGCGACAAGCACGGCCTGGAGATCCACGGCCGGCTCAGCCCCGCCAGCGGCGGCCGGGACGTGTCGGTGATGTTCGACGCCGCGATGGAGGCCGGTGACCACAAGGTCGAGTTCCACGAGGACGACCTCTACATCGACGGCCAGAAGTACACGCTCGGCACCGACAAGATCCTCTACCTGGGCAAGGAAGCGTTCGTCCTGCGCGAGGACGGCAAGTGGCTGGTCATGTTCGACGGCCTGGAAGGGCCCGTCCTGTCCTGGAGGCGGGGCGCCGCCGGCCTCTACCTGCCGCCGTCCGCCGACAGCGACCTGGAGGGCCTGCTCGGCAACGCCGACGGCGACCCGAAGAACGACCTGAAGCTGCGTGACGGCACCCAGCTGCCCGCCAACGCCACCCCCACCCAGTTGCACACCGACTACGCCAACTCCTGGCGGCTGGACGACACCGAGTCGCTGTTCACCTACGGCCCGGGCGAGAGCACCGCGACGTTCACGAACCTGCAGTTCCCCTCCCGCATCGTCACGATCCACGACCTGACGCCCGAGCAGATGCAGCTCGCGACGGCGCAGTGCGAGGAGAGCGGCGTCGCGCCGGGCGTGCCGTTCAACGACTGCGTCCTGGATATCGCGCTGACCGCGGACACCTCGTTCGCCGAGGCCGCCGCCGAGCAGAAGACGGTGAGCCTCGACCCGGCGGCCCAGGCCGTGGACGCCAACGGCGACCTGACGATCGACTTCGAGGGCACGCTGGGCAAGAACACGCTGCCCTCGCGGGTGTCGGCCGACCCCGCGGTGAGCTCGTTCGCCGGGCCGTTCAGCGGCAGCGACTCCTACCGGTTCTTCGTGCAGTCGTTGCCGCTGCACAAGGCCGGCACGCTGAGCTTCGACCTGCTGGCCGTCGGCGACTGGACGTCCGACTCCGACAACGAGACGATCAAGGTCGAGACCGACCGCGACGACCCGCACACGATCACGCCGGGCGAGCTGACGCCCGTCGCGTCCGGGACGCTGGCGAACGGCCTGCCGTGGGCGAAGTACCGCGTCACGATGCCGATCACGCACAAGAACAGCCAGATCGAGGTCAAGGTCTCGGCCACCGGCACGGCGGGCCTGTCCAACCAGGCGTACGGGCTCGACAACGTGGCGCTCGACCTGGAGGTCACCCCGCCGCAGACATTCCCCGTGTCGCTGCCGTTCACGGCCTCGGACGGCGTGCCCGGCGAGGGCGCGGGCAACCTGGAGGGCGAGGTCGCGGTCGACGAGTACCGGTTCACGCTGGACCAGCCGGCCTCGGTCTTCGTCAACGCGCAGGAGTGCCCCGGGTCCGGGTTCGGGCTCCGGTGGGAGCTGGCCGACGCCGCGGGCGCGAGCGTCGCCACCTCCTACCTGTGCGGCGCCAAGCGCGTGGACGGGCTGCCCGCCGGCGCCTACCGGCTGCGCGTGTGGCCGTGGAACGACGTGTTCGGCCCCTACAAGCTCAGCGTGAACACGCTGGGGGCCGACGTCACCGCCACCGCGGCGATCGACGGGCCGCAGGTGCCGCTGCAGATCACCGACCCGGGCCAGCGGGGCACCTGGACGTTCACGGGCACCGCTGGCCAGCGGGTCTCCGCCGAGCTCGCCGACGGTACTCTGGCCTCGCTCAGCGACGCCACCCTGCAGCTGCGCGGGCCCGACGGGAAGGTGCTGGCGCAGGAGTCCTGCGGCGCGGCCTGCTACGTCGACACCGAGACACTGCCGGTCACCGGCACGTACTCGATGGTGTGGGACCCGAAGGACGCCAAGACGGGCTCGATCGCGCTGCGCCTGCACGGGGTGCCCGAGGCGGTCACCGGGACGGTCGCGATCGGCGCGCCGTCCACGCTGACCACCACCGTCCCGGGGCAGAACGCGTCCTGGTCGTTCGCCGGCACGGCGGGCCAGCGGGTCGCGTTCGCGGTCAGCGGCCTGGCCGGCACCGCCAGCGCCTCGATCACCAAGCCGGACGGGACCCGGCTGTTCGGCTCCACCCACTGCCCGAAGGCCTGCGCCTTCGACACCACCACGCTGCCCGCGACGGGCACGTACACGCTGCTCGTCGATCCCACCGACGTGCACACCGGGCCCGTCACGGCCGGCGTGATCGAGGGTGACGTCGTCGGCGCCCTGACCGTCGGCGGCGAGCCGGTGCGGCTGACCACCACGGGGCCCGGCCAGCGGGCGTACTGGACGTTCGCCGGCACGGCGGGCCAGCGGGTCGCGTTCGCGCTGACGGACGGCACGTTCAGCGGCGCGTACGCGTCGCTGCGCAAGCCGGACGGCACGGACCTGGTCCGCTCCACCTGGTGCAAGACGTCGTGCGCGTTCGACACGATCGCGCTGCCGGCGGACGGCACCTACACGCTCGTCCTGGACCCGTCCAACACCGCGGTGGGCTCCATCAGCGCGCAGGTCACCGAGGGCGACGTCACGGGCACGCTCACCGCGGGCGGCGGCCCGGTCAAGCTGACCACGACCGGCCCGGGACAGGCCGCCACCTGGTCCTTCGCCGGCACGGCGGGCCAGCGGGTCGCGTTCGCGCTGACGGACGGCACGTTCGGCAGCGCCTACGCCCTGGTGCGCAAGCCGGACGGCACGGAGCTGTTCGACTCCACCTTCTGCAAGACGTCGTGCGCGTTCGACACGGTGTCGCTGCCGGCGGACGGCACCTACACGGTGGTGCTGGACCCCTCCGGCACGGCGGTGGGCTCCATCTCCGCGCAGGTCACCGTGGGCGACGTCACGGCGGCGCTCACGGCGGGCGGCGAGGCGGTCGAGCTGACCACGAAGGGCCCGGGGCAGAACCCCACCTGGACGTACGCCGGGACGGCCGGGCAGCGGATCTCGGTCACCTTCTCGGGCGGCACGTTCTCCAGCGCGAACGCCTCCATGCGTAAGCCGGACGGCTCGGTCCTGGTGCCGTCCACGTTCTGCGCGAGCTCCTGCTACTTCGACACGACGGTGCTGCCGGTGGACGGCACCTACCAGGTGGTGGCCGACCCGGCCGGCATCCAGACCGGCTCGATCTCGGCCCAGCTCAACCTCGTACCGCCGGACGTGACCGCGCAGATCACCGTGGGCGGGCCGGCGTCCACGCTGACGACCACCATCCCCGGGCAGCGCGGCCTGTGGACCTTCGCCGGGACGGCGGGGCAGCGGGTGTCGTTCGACTTCACCGGCTCGACGTTCACCTACGCCTCGGACGCCACCGTCAAGGTCAGGAAGCCGGACGGCACCGACCTGATCGCCGACACCAACTGCGGCACCGGGTGCCTGCTGGAGCCCATCACCCTGCCGGCGACCGGCACGTACCAGGTGGACCTGCGGCCCAAGGGCGCCAAGACGGGCGCGCTGACGCTGCGGGCGTACCTGGTGAACGACGTCACCGCCACGATCGCGGTGGACGGCGTCACCTCGACGCTGACCACCACGACCCCGGGACAGAACGGCACCTGGACCTTCACCGGGACCGAGGGCCGCTACGTCAACCTCGCGTTCATGAACGGGACGTTCTCCAGCGCCTCCGACGCCGCGGTCTCGGTGCGCGGCCCGGACGGCACCGTCCTGCGGGAGGACACCTCCTGCGGCAAGCTGTGCGTGCTGGACCCGATCACGCTGCCCGTGTCCGGCACGTACACGATCCTGTTCGACCCGCGCAAGGCCCTCGCCGGCTCGCTGACCGCGCAGCTCACCGAGGGCGACGTCACCGGGACGACCTCGGTCGGCGGCCCGGCGTCCACGCTGACCACCGTCGGCGCCGGGCAGAAGGCCGTCTGGACGTTCACGGGGACGGCGGGCCGGCGGGTGTCGTTCAACTTCACCGGTTCGACGCTCACCAGCACCTACGACGCCTACGTCGCGGTACGCAAGCCGGACGGCACCGTCCTGATCGACGACACCGCGTGCGGGAAGAACTGCCTGCTGGACCCGGCCGTGCTGCCGGTGGACGGCACCTACACGGTCGAGTTCAGGCCGCAGAACGCCAAGACGGGCTCGATCACCCTGCAGCTGCACGAGGTCACCCACCTGAGCGCGAACGTCACGCTCGGCGGCCCCGCCTCCACGCTGACCACCACCACTCCGGGCCAGAACGGCACCTGGTCGTTCGCCGGGACGGCCGGGCAGCTCGTGTCGTTCAACCTCACCGACGCGAGCTTCGCCAGCTCGGTGGACGCCCAGGTGTCGGTGAAGAAGCCGGACGGCACCACGCTGGTGTCGGCCACCTACTGCGGCAAGAACTGCTTCCTGGAGCCGGTGGCACTGCCCGTGACCGGCACCTACACGGTGGAGTTCAACCCGAAGGACGACAAGACCGGCATGCTGACCCTGGCGGCGTACGCGGTCACCCACCTGCTCGGCGCGGTCACCGTCGGCGGCGCCGCCTCGACGATCACCACGACGGCCCCCGGCCAGAACGGCACCTGGTCGCTCGCCGGGACGGCGGGGCAGGTGGTGTCGTTCAACCTCACCGACGCGAACTTCACCGCCACCACCGGTGCGCGGGTGTCGGTGAAGAAGCCGGACGGCACCACGCTGGTGTCGGCCACCTACTGCGGCAAGAACTGCTTCCTGGAGCCGGTGGCACTGCCCGTGACCGGCACCTACACGGTGGAGTTCGACCCGCAGGACGAGAAGGTGGGCAAGCTGACCCTCAGGGTCCATGCGGTCCGCGACCTCGCCCCGGCCGCCGTCGCCATCGGCGGCACGGCGGTCACGCTGACCACCACGACCCCGGGCCAGAACGGGAGCTGGACCTTCAGCGGCACCGCTGGGCAGCAGGTGGCCGTCACCTTCACCGGCACCAGCTTCGCCGCCTCCACCGATGTCCGGGTCGGCCTGCTGAAGCCCGACGGCACGGCGCTGGGCAGCTCGCCCTACTGCGGCCGCAACTGCACCATCGCGGCGACGACGCTGCCCGCCACGGGCACGTACACGATCGTCTTCAACCCGCAAGCCGACAAGGTCGGCTCGCTGACCGCGAAGGTGGCGGTGCCGTGACGAGCTGAAACGCGAAAGGGCACGGCCGGAACCGCTTCGGCCGTGCCCTTTCTGGTAGTAGCCCTCCAGCGAGACGCGATGAACTCGGCGAGGTGTTCGCTGATGAGTCGTTCGCGGGCGCCTTCGGGAGAGAGGGCAGGCCGGGCTGGTCGCCGAAACGGCCGGCGTTGATCACGGTGTTGCAGCGGGTGGAAAATCTCACCGACCGGCAGGCCGCTGAGGCGGTGGCCACCGATTTGACCTGGAAGTACGTGCTCGGCCTGAGCCTGTGGGGCTCAAGAACTCGAATCAGTTCGGGAGCTGATCCGCCCTCACGGCGCGCTGCCGAACTGCGGTTGCTCGGACATCAGTCCTCCGGCGCGAGCGTGATCGCGACGATGGCGTGGAACGCAAGGTGGTGTTCGTGGTCCTTGCCGGTCTCGGGGTCGTGTTGCTCGATCACGACGAGGTCCATACCTAGCCCAGTTGCGATGCCAGTGAATGCGGCTCCGCTGGTCAGGTGCACTGTCACGTTGCGGGAGTGGGCGTGGGCGAAGCTCAGGATCTGGCGCCAATCGGAAAGGGTCATGTCGTGTCCTGCTTTCTCTTCTCAGCGCGGGCCTTGCACACGGCTTCCCGGATGGCGGGATGGAAGGTGACGTGCCCGCCCGGGGCTGCCGCTGTTGCGGGCCTCGGTGAGCGTCCTGGGCGCGGCGGCGATGAGTGGGTCGCCCATGGTGGTGTCGGCCTCCTCGATGTAGCCGTCTTCGTCGAATGTGCCTGCGATCTGGTCGGCCTTGATCAGGGCCGGCCTACACGTCGAACGGCCAGCTCGAACTGCTGAACTGCCGAACGGCCTCCTGCCGCTGCAGTTGTCGTTCTTGCTCGCGCGTACAGGTAACCCCGGATCGTGGGTGCCCGCGGAGCGTTCGGCTCCGTTGCCTTCTGCTGGATCATGATGCCTCCACGTCAGCCCATGAGGGACGGCATGGGCGGGATGACGGACGCCAGCCATCCGTCGGGTTTCGCGGTGAAGTGTGGCGCGGCCACGGACGACCAGTGGGACCGCACGGCCGGCGAGGTGATCTGCCGGCCGGGCTGCTGCCCCGTCCAGGTGACGTCCCGTTCCTCGGTGTGGCGGACGCACACGCGGCCGCGCTTGGCACCGTCGGGGTAGTCGTTCCAGTTGATACCGTGCTGCGACCACAGCATCTCCTGCATGTCGCCTGTGCTCACGCCGTGGAGCTGCTTGTGGGGGAACCGGGCCTGGGCGGCCATGGTGATGGAGTTGCGGACGCAGTCCCGCTGCCGCCACAGGAAGTAGTTCGCCACCTCAACCACGTCCGGGATGGTGAAGACTCGGGCGTCGAACGTGGCGTGCGCGCCGTCGTGGCCCGCGCTGTAGCGGCGGTTGAACGCCACCGACGCCGTGGACGCCGCGATGGACACGATCTTCTGGATGACGCCGCCGAACCATGGTTGCGTGCCGTGCGCCTCGAAGTCCGTCAGCAGCACGGAGCATTCGTCGGACTGGGTGAAGGCGAACACGGCGCCGGACATGTCCTCGCACAGCGCCTTCGCCACGGCGTCCATCGACGCCATCACGTCGTCGTCGAAGGGCCTGTCGGCGTGCCGCAGGAACGGGTGGAAGGCCCGGCCGTCCACCCTCACCACGGCGTACGTACGGCGCGGCAGAAGCGTGCGGGTGACCGCCTCGTAGCTCTTCATCCGATCGCCCAGGGGCGTCTTGTCGCTCACGATGCCTCCTGGCCGTAGTAGCAGGCGGTGCGCCCGTCGGCCCAGGTCAACCTTGCGGGCCCGTCCAGGCGATTCTTGCCGATACGTCCGCGAGGCCGCTCGCCGTTTTCGTCCTCGCACTTGGCGTTGGAGCACACGACCCGGCCGGACTCCTGGGCGAGCACAATTTGCCGATCGTCGGCGAGGTGGAGCAGCTTGGGCTTGATCTCCACTGGACTGGAGTTCCTACCGTTCTGGCGTACCCGTTCGAGAGGAGTTCCGTCATGGCGACAGTGGACCCAGGGCCCGACACAGTTTCCGGCCCAGTGCCCGACCCAGTGCCCGACACCACGCGGCTCGTGGAGGCCCTGCGGGAGCACACCGCCGGGTTCGCCCGCGCGGCGGCCGGCGGCGAGCCGGACGCCATGGTGCCGACCTGCCCGGAGTGGCGGCTGGCCACCTTGGTGGGGCACATCGGGCAGGCCGACCGGTGGGCGGCGGAGATCGTACGGACGGGGGCGCCCCAGCCGATCCCCTCCCCGCGCGAGGCCGACCCCGGCCCGCCGGGCAAATGGGAGGGGTGGCTGCGCGCCGGCGCCGAGGAGCTGATCGCGGCCGTCGGGGAGGCCGATCCCGGGGCTCGGATGTGGTCGATCGTGGGCCCGGCGCCGGCGACGTTCTGGCTGCGCAGGATGTTCTGCGAGACCGCCATCCACCACTACGACGCGGCGCTCACGACGGGGGCCGCGTACGGGATCGCCGACGACCTGGCGGCCGACGTGCTGACCGAGGGTCTGGAGATGATGGCGCGGACGGCGGCGGTGGAGACGTTCGTCCCGGAGCTGGCCAGGTTGCGCGGCGCGGGCGAGCGGCTCGGCGTCCGGCCGCACGGGATGGACGGCTGGCTGGTCACCAGGCTGCCCGAGGGGATCCGGTGGGAGCGCGGGCGCAGCGACGGCGACGTGGTGGTGTCGGGCTCGATGACCGAGATCATGCTGGTGTTCGCGCGGCGCGTGCCGCCCGGCGACGTCAGCGGGAAGCGGGCGCTGCTGGATCACTGGCTGGCCAACACGGCGTTCTAGCGCTGTTCTGGCGCTGTTCCGGCGATGTTCTGGCGCTGTTCCGGCGGTGTTCTGGCGCTGTTCCGGCGCTCCCCTTCAAAGCCCCCTAAAGCCCCCTAAAGCACCCTTCAGAGCTCCACGTGTGTGTCGGGGTCGCCGCCGAGGCGGCCGGCGCCGTCGAGGGTGTCGAGGCGGGCCATGTCCTCCGGCGACAGGCTGAAGTCGAACACCTCGAAGTTCTGCCGCATGCGCTCCGGGTTGGCCGACTTGGGGATGGGCACGGCGCCGAGCTGCGCGTGCCAGCGGAGCACCACCTGGGCGGGCGTGCGGCCGTGGGCGGCGGCCAGGTCGCGGACCGCCGGCTCGTCCAGCAGCTTGCGGCCGGCGCCGAGCGGGCTCCACGACTCGGTCACGATGTCGTGCTCGGCGTGCCAGGCGCGCACGTCGCGCTGGGGGAAGCCGGGGTGCAGCTCGACCTGGTTGACGGCGGGCCAGACGCCGGTCTCGTCGGCCACCCGCTCGATCTGCGCGGGCGTGAAGTTGGAGACGCCGATCGAGCGGGCCAGGCCCTGCTCGCGCAGGTGCACGAAGGCTCGCCAGGTGTCGGCGTAGAGGTCGCGGCCGGGCAGCGGCCAGTGGATGAGGTAGAGGTCGACGTAGTCGAGGCCGAGCCGGGCCCGGCTCTCCTCGAAGCCGCGCAGGGCCGCGTCGTAGCCGTGCTGGGAGCCGCGCAGCTTCGTGGTGACGAACAGCTCCTCCCTGGCGACCGGCGCGTCGGCCACGGCGGCGCCGACGCCCCGCTCGTTGCCGTAGCTGGCGGCGGTGTCGATCAGCCGGTAGCCGAGCGAGACGGCGTGGGTGACGGCCGGGCGGGCCTCCTCGTCGTCCATGGGCCAGGTGCCCAGCCCCAGGCGCGGCATCGGGCGGCCGTCGGCGAGCATGACGGTCATGACGTGGTCCTTCCCCCTGTTTCCGGCCGGCGCCGGGGTGCGGCGGCCAAGTGTGCTCCTTACCCGGGCGCTACCGAGGCCAATCCGCCGCGCAGTGTCACACTCGCGCCCCCGCGCGCCTCGTAGGCGGTAGATCACTCATGGAGGTGCGATGTGCTTACCGTCATAGGCGCGGGGTTCCCGCGCACCGGAACCAGCTCGATGAAGGCGGCGCTGGAACGGCTCGGGTTCGGGCCCTGCCATCACATGTTCGACATCATGACCCAACAGGATCGCGTCGACCGGTGGCTGCCCCTCGCCGAGGGCGCCGAGGTGGACTGGGAGCACGTGTTCGACGGGTTCCGCTCCACGCAGGACTGGCCGGCCGCCCACTTCTGGCGGGAGCAGGCGCGGGCGTACCCGGAGGCGAAGGTCGTGCTCACCGTACGCGACCCGCACGCCTGGTACGTGAGCATGCAGATGCTGATCGCCAACGGCCCCGGGCGGCAGCTGCCCGACGACCTCCCGGAGGCGGCGGCGGGCTTCTTCCGGGGCATGATGCGGCTCCAGCCGGTGCTCGACCACATCACCGGCTCCGTCTTCGGCGCCGGCCGGTCGTTCCGGGACGGGCTGCCCGACGAGGAGAGCGCCGTGGCGGCGTTCGAGCGGCACGTGGCCACGGTCAAGGAGAGCCTGCCCGAGGAGCGGCTGCTGGTGTTCGACGTTCGGGAGGGGTGGGAGCCGCTCTGCCGGTTCCTGGGCGTGGACGTCCCCGAGGGGGAGCCGTTCCCGCACCTGAACGACGCCAAGTCCATGCAGCGGACCCTGGAGCGGCTGACCAGGGAGGGCAGCATCGTCTCGCCGTTCGGCGGGTGAAGCTCGCCGCTCAGCGGGTGCAGGCCGCCGCTCAGCTCTCGAGGTAGCGCAGGATCGCCAGCACGCGGCGGCTGTAGACCGGGTCGCGGGGCAGGTCGAGCTTGTCCATGATGGCGTTGACGTGCTTCTCGACCGTGCTGAGCGAGACGTGCAGGCGTTCGGCGATGGCGGCGTTCACGAAGCCCTGGGCGAGGTGCCGCAGCACCTCGGCCTCGCGCGGGCTGAGCCTGCTCAGCGGGTCGGCGCGGGTGGTGCGGGCCAGGAGCTGCCGCACCACCTCCGGGTCGAACGCCGTGCCGCCCGCGCGCACCCGCTCCAGCGAGTCGAGGAACTCGGCCACCTCCGAGACCCGGTCCTTCAGCAGGTAGCCGAGCCCTTCGGTGGAGCCGGCCAGGAGCCTGGCGGCGTAGTGGGGCTCGACGTACTGCGACAGGACGAGCACCGCGACCTCCGGCAGGCGCTCGCGGATCTCCAGCGCGGCACGCAGGCCGTCGTCCTTGTGCGAGGGCGGCATGCGTACGTCGATCACGGCCACGTCGGGCCGGTGGCGCTCGACGGCGTCGAGCAGCGCGGGCGCGTCGCCGACGGCGGCGACGACCTCGTGCCCGGCGTCGTCGAGCAACCGGGTCAGACCCTCGCGCAGCAGCACGGAGTCGTCGGCCAGGATCACCCGCACGGCGGCGCCTTGGGCAGGGTCGCGGTGATGCGGGTGGGCCCGCCGGGGGCGCTGTCGACGGTGAACGTCCCGTCGAGCGCCTGGACGCGCCGGGCCAGCCCGGACAGGCCGCCGCCCGAGGGGTCGGCGCCGCCCACGCCGTCGTCCGAGATCGCCACGCTCACCGTCCGCTCGTCCTCGCTCAGGACCACCAGGATGTCATGCGCGCCGGCGTGCTTGACGGCGTTGGTGATGGCCTCTCGGGCGACGAAGTACAGGGCGGTCTCGACCTCGGAGGCGGGCCGGCCGGCCAGCCCGTGGTGCACGGTGACCGGCACGCTGGACCGCTCGGCCACGCCCGCGAGCGCGGCGCGCAGCCCCAGCTCGTCGAGCGCGGTCGGGTAGATCCGCCAGGCCACGCTGCGCAGCTCGTCGAGGAGCTGGCGCGACTCGGTGTAGGCCTGGGCGACCAGCTCGGCGGTCCGGTCGTGGTCGCGGCTGTGCCGGGCGCGGCCGAGCAGCATGGCCAGGGCGACGCCGCGCTGCTGCACGCCGTCGTGCAGGTCGCGCTCGATCCTGCGCCGCTCGTCGTCCACGGCCCGGACGATGCCGGAGCGGGTCGCGGTCAGCTCGGCGATGCGCCGGCGCATGAGCTCCTGGCTGCCGGGGCCGAGGAAGTGCTCCGCCAGGCGGTGTTCGAGGGCGGCGAGCGCCAGGATCATGAAGACGGTCACGGCCAGCAGGCCGATCCCGCCGGTCAGGCCGAGCACGCCGCTGTCGGTGACGATCTTGACGCCCGGCAGTTCCACGGGGACCGGCTCCGGCTCGCCCCACAGGAGGTCCCAGGTGCCGCCGAACAGCAGCAGGCCGGTGAGGAACAGGGCCGCCGCGCAGGCGTACCCGCCCACGAGGCCGAGTACGGCGCGGGCGGCCAGGAAGGCGTACCCGCCGTCCCGCCGCGTCGTGTCGTGCCCGAGCCACGTGGACAGGCGGGCCCGTTCGAGGGCCGTCAGCCCGGCCAGCCCGCGCGCCACGACCGGCCGCAGCGCCGGGACCAGGGACGCGGGCCCCGCCATGCACAGGAAGGCCAGCTCGGCCAGGCCGAGAGCCATCCCCAGGAGGACTCCGGCCGGCACGCGAACGATCCGGCTGCCTGACACGGGCGAGAATTCTAGGCGTCGCGGCGCCCTGCCGGGCACCCGCACCTTCACCACGCCTCCACCCCGCCCACGCTCAGGCGTCGCGGCGGCGCAGGACGGCGTGCCCCGCCGCCACCGCCACCGCCGCCCAGGCCAGCAGCCATACCAGCCCCTCCCCCGCCGAGTACGGGATCGGCCCGCCGGTCATGTTGTCCGTGCTGCCCATGAACGCCAGCCCGGCGAACATCGGCATGCGCATCGAGGCGTCCACCGCCGCCTGGCTCCCGGTCATCAGCAACATCAGCGGCAAGCCCATCAGCAGCATGAACACCACGGTCAGCGTGCCCGCCGCGCTGCGCATCGCGGCGCCGACGCCGATCGTCATCACCGACACCAGCGCGAAGAACACCCCCACGCCCAGCAGGTCGAGCACGACCTCCCCGACCGGCAGCACGACGAGCCCGCCGAACACGTCGATCGACAGCACCAGGTACACGGCCACCGTGGCCACCGCCCCCGACAGCACGCCCGCCACGAACATCACCGGCGCCACCACCAGCGCCTTGGCCGCCAGCATCACCCCGCGCGCGGGCGTGGCCTGCAGCGTGATCCGGATGCCCCCGGAGGCGTACTCCGAGGTGATCGTCAGCATGGCCAGGGCCACCAGCGCGAACTGCACGAACGACGTGGCCGAGACCACGGGCTCGCTGGCCGTGATCCGCACGCCCGCCAAACCCTCGCGCACGGCGTCGGTGGCCGTCGCGCCGCCCAGGGTGAGCGCGGTCGGCACGGTCAGCGCGAACGCGCAGGCCAGGGACCACCACGTGGACCGGACCGACCACAGCTTCCCCCACTCGGCCCCGATCGCCTGCCACAACGTCCTCATACGCCCGCTCCGTACTCCACGCTGCCCGAGGTCAGCTCCTGATAGGCCTGCTCCAGGGACGCCTCCCTGGTGCGCAGCCCGTGCAGCCGGATCCCCGCCTCGTGGGCCAGGTCGCCGATCCGCTCGATGGCCGCGCCGGTGGCCTCGAGCTCGTTCTCGCCGAGGCGGTCCACCTTGATCCCGTCGGCGCGCAGGCGGGCGGCGAAGTCGCCGGCGTGCGGGGTGCGGACCAGCACGGACGTCAGCGAGCTGCCGGCCAGGACGTCCGCGAGCGGCGCGTCCATGATGAGCCTCCCCTTGCCGATCACCACGAGATGGTCGGCGGTGAGCTGCATCTCGCTCATCAGGTGGCTGGAGACGAAGACCGTACGGCCCTCGGCGGCCAGCGATCGCATGAGCCCGCGTACCCACCGCACGCCGTCCGGGTCCAGCCCGTTGACGGGCTCGTCGAACATGAGCACCTCGGGGTCGCCGAGCAGCGCCGCCGCGATCCCGAGCCGCTGGCTCATCCCGAGGGACAGCGTGCCGGCCCGCTTGCGCGCCGCGCCCGCCATGCCCACCGTCTCCAGCACCTCGCCCACCCGCCGCCGCGCGATGCCGTTGCTGCGGGCCAGCGCCACCAGGTGGGCGTGACCGCTGCGGCCGGGGTGCACGGCCCGCGCGTCGAGCAGCGCGCCGACGGTGCGCAGCGGGTTCCTGATGCGCTGGTACGGGACGCCGCCGACGAGCGCGGTGCCGGCGGTGGGCCGGTCGAGGCCGAGGATCAGGCGCATCGTCGTCGACTTGCCCGACCCGTTCGGGCCGAGGAAGCCGGTCACCGTGCCCGGTTTCAGCTCCAGCGACAGGTCGTCGACGGCGAGCCGGTCGCCGTAGCGTTTGGTCAAACCCTTGAGACTGATCACGCCGCCCCACGCTAGGAGCCGTGCGGGGCGGGGACCATGGGGGCGAGCCGCCGACCTTGATGGCGGAAGTCCGTAATGGGCCTGGCGGAGAGCCGTACGATCTGCCCTGTCGTTCTACTCGGTCGTTCTGCTCTGTCGTTCCGGAAGCCTGTGAGGTCGTGTGTTCGGGATCATTCGCCCCTGTGTCGAGCACGGATGCCCGTCGCTGCGTGCGGCGTGGCAGGCGCATCTGTGCGGCCTCTGCCTGACGTTGCGGGACGGGCAGGGGCACGGGGCGCGGCTGACCACCAACTACGACACGCTGATCGTCTCGGTCCTCACGGAGGCCCAGCTCCCGTCGTCGGCGCCGCGCCGCCTGGCCGGGCCGTGCGCGTTACGCGGCTTCCGGTCCGCCGAGGTGGTGGACGCGCGGGCGAGCGGGGCCCGGCTGGCGGCGGCGGTCTCGCTCCTGCTGGCGGCGGGCCGGCTGCGCGACCACGTGGCGGACGGCGAGGCCACCTTCGGCCGGGCGAGGACGGTGCTGGCGTCCCGCTGGGCGGCGGGCGGAGCGCGCCTGGCGGCCGGGGTCGGCTTCGACCCGGCACCCCTGGTCTCGGCTGTGGACCGCCAGCTGACCCTGGAACGCCGCCTTCCCCCGGACCGGCCGCCCGTGCTCGAGCTGACGGCGCCCGCCGAGGACGCGGTGGCGGCGGCGTTCGCGCACACGGCGGTGCTGGCCGGGCGGCCGGGCAACGCCGCCGCGCTGGCCGAGGCGGGCCGGTTCTTCGGCCGGATCGCGCACCTGCTGGACGCGGCGGAGGACCGGGCCGAGGACGCGGCGCGGGGCGCGTTCAACCCGCTGACGGCCACGGGGACCACGCCCGCGCAGGCCCGCCGCCTGTGCGACGACGCCGCCCACGGCCTGGCCCTCGCGCTGCGGGAGGTCGACTTCGAGGAGCGCCACCTGGTCGACACGCTGCTCGGCACGGAGGTCCGGCGCGCGGTCACCCGCACGTTCGACCCGCACACCCGCTCGCCCGGCGCCTCCTACGACCACCCGGGCTGGATCCGCAAGTCGGCGGCCGGGGTGACGACGTTCCTGACGTGCGGGGTGTGGCGGCCCCGGTGGAGCAAGTGGAAGGGCCGCGACTGGGACGACCGCTGCTACGCGGGCCGGATCTCCGACTGCGGCTGCGGCAACTGCGGCGAGTGTTGCGACTGCTGCCGCTGCTGCAAGCGTTGCGACTGCTGTGACGGCGGCGGCTGCGACTGCTCGTGCGGCGCGTGAGGCCGCCTCGCATCAGGAACAGGAGGCGTTCATCCACTCCGGAACGTCGCTGAGCAGTCCCTCCAGCTCCTGCAGCAGTTCCTCCCCGACGGGCTCCCCGGACCGGGCCAGGCTCTCCATCCGCTCGCACAGCCCGGCCTCGCGGACCGCGCCGACGGTCGCGCAGGCCCCCTTGAGCCGGTGCGCGAGCGCGGCCGCCGTCGGCAGGTCCCCGTCGTGTACGGCCTGCCTCAGCTCCTCGAACGTCCGCGTGGCCGTCGATAGGTAGGCCCGCGCCACGTCCGCCAGCGCCTCCGGCGACAGCCCGGCCAGTTCGGGCGGCAGCCCGGCGGAGGCCGTCCACTCCGGGATCCTGGCCAGCAGGCGCGCCCAGTCCACCGGCTTGGCCAGGTGGTCGTCCATGCCCGCCTCCAGGCACCGGATGCGGTCGTCCGGCATGGCCGCGGCGGTCATCGCGATGATCGGGGTGTGGACGTCCTCGCGGCTCCTGATCTCCTCGGTGGCGGCCAGGCCGTCGAGCACGGGGAGCTGGCAGTCCATGAACACCAGGTCGTACCCGCCGGCCAGCACCGCCCGCACGGCCTGCTCGCCGTTGTCCACCACGTCGACCTCGTGGCCGGCCTGTTCCAGGACGAGCATCGCCACCTGGCGGCTGACCTCGTCGTCCTCGGCCACCAGGATCCGGGCGCCCCCGTCCGGGCCGCCGCCGGCGACGGCCAGGTGCTCGCCGGGGCACTCGGCGGTGCCCAGGGCGTTCTCCACTGCGGCGAGCAGGCGGCGCCGGCTGAGCGGCCGGGTGATCGACTGCACGGCCCGCTCCCCCGCCGCGACCGGCCAGGCGAACCCCGAGCGGCCCGGGGTGACGACCACGATGACGCTGGTGGCCTGGAGCAGCGGGTCGGCCAGGATGGCGGCGGCCAGGGAGCCCGGTGTGCCGGGGCCGCCGGAAGCGCCCAGTTCGAGGGCGACCACCGCCAGTTCGTACGGCCGCCCGTCCACGGCGGCGGTCCGCAGGAGCGTCAGGGCGGACTCGTCGTCCCTGGTCTGCTCCACCTCGGCCCCGGCCTGCGCCAGGAACCGCGCGGCCAGCGTCCGGTCCTCGGGGCGCTGGTCGGCGACGAGCGCCCGCCGCCCCTCCAGCGCCCCGGCCCCCGGCTCCGACCAGGTCAGCACGTCCACCGGCAGCGTCGCCCAGAACCGGCTGCCCACGCCCTCCACGCTGTCCAGCCCGATCCGCCCGCCCATGAGCTCGACGAGCTGCCGGCTGATGGCCAGGCCCAGCCCGCTGCCGCCGGTCCTGCGCGTGATCGGCGAGTCGACCTGGCGGAAGACGCCGAACACCCGCTCCCGGTCGGCGGGGCCGACCCCGATCCCGGTGTCGGCCACGGCGAACCTGAGCACCACCCGGTCCTCGCCGGGCTCGCCCTCGTCGAGCGTGACGTGCAGGTCGACGCCGCCCTGGACGGTGAACTTCAGCGCGTTGCCGACCAGGTTCGTCAGCACCTGGCGCAGCCGGGCCGGGTCGCCGCACACCTGCCGCGGCACGCCCTCGTCGAGGCGGAGCGTGAGCCAGAGCCCCTGCTCGTAGGCGTGCGGCGCGAACGGCGCCACCACCTCGTCGCACAGGCGGGGCAGGTCGAACGGCACGGCCTCGACCTGGAGGTGGCCGGCCTCGATCCTGGACAGGTCGAGGAAGTCGTCGAGCAGGCGCAGCACGTTGTGGGCCGACTCCTGGGCGGTGCTGGCGTAGTAGCGCTGCTCCTCGTCCAGGCGGGTCCCCATGAGCAGGGAGTTCATGCCGAGCACGCCGTTGATCGGGGTGCGGATCTCGTGGCTGATCTTGGCCACGAACTCCGACTTGGCGCTGGAGGCGCTGACCGCGTCGTCCCTGGCGGCGGCCAGTTCGGCGGCGTACCTGGCCAGGGTGGCCTGCGCCCGGCGGCGGCCGCGGGTGGAGTGGATCTGCAGGCCCAGGCCGATGAGGATGAGCAGCGCGAGCAGGGCGGCGACGGTGAGCACGTTCGTGCGCAGCTGCTCGGCCGAGGCCAGCGCCTCGCTGGCGGAGACCTCGGCGGTGACCGTCCAGCCGATGCTGGGGATGGGCTCCGAGGCCGACAGCACCATGCCGTCGATGCCGCTGTAGGTGCCGCTCCACGCCTGCCCGGCCAGCGCGGCGTCCACCCGGGGGTCCTCGCGCAGGGAGGTCAGGGCGTACAGCTTCCTGCCGGGGTCGGCGACGAGCACGCCGGCCTTGTCGGTGATGAGCAGCCGGATGTCCTGCGCGTCGGCGGCCTCCTCGGCGAACACCTGGATGGCGTCGAGGCTGTAGACGACCGTGAGCATCCCGAGCATGCGGGTGCCGTCGGCGCTCGGGACCGGCGCGGTCACCGCGACGGCCCTGGACACGTCGCGCATCGTCGGCGTGTACGCCTGGGAGACATGGGCCTGGCGCTGGTCGCGCACCGCGCGGTACCAGTCGGTGCTGGAGATGTCCTGCGGCAGCACGCTCGGCGGCTCGGCGCCGATCATGCCGCCCTCCGGGGAGACCAGCATCAGCCCGCTGACGCCGTCGCGCATGCGGCGCAGCTCGTCGAGCCAGTCGCGCAGGGTGCCGGTGGGCGGGTCCTCGACCGCCTCGCGCACCTGGGGCCGCTGCGCGTACGCGGTGACGAGCTGCTTGAGCGAGGCCATCTGCTGCTCCACCACGACCCGGCCGACCGACGCGGTGGTCCTGACCCGGTCGGTGACCTCGTCCTGCACCGCCTGCTCCGACAGCGAGATGCTGGAGGAGGTGAGCAGCGCGAGGGGCAGCAGGCCGAGCAGCGTCCACAGGGCCGTCACCGCGAGCAACCATCGCACGGGCGTCCGTCCCTCCCCCCACTCGTTCGGGTACAGAGTAGGAGGGATCCGGCGCGCGCGCCGGATCCCGGTGAGCAGAACGAGCAAAAGTCGATCTTTTGTAATAAAACCCGCCTAAGCTGCAAAGATCGACCAAATGGACGAGGAGCGTGGCGATGCCTGAGCCCAGGGACATCACCGTACTCATCGTGGATGACGACCCCGTCGTCACCGCCGCGCTGCAGGCGCAGGTGAACCGGGTGCTCGGCTTCCGGGTGGTGGGGATCGCGCATACCGGGCACGCGGCGCTGGCCGCCGCCGGCCGTTTCGCGCCCCGGCTGGTCCTGCTGGATCTGCACCTTCCGGATATGCCCGGCCTGGAGGTGGCGCACCGGCTGCGCCGCCCCGAGCAGCCGCCCGCCGACGTCATCGTCATCTCGGGCCGCAAGGAGTCGGCGACGGTACGCGCGGCCATGCAGCGCGGCGCCCTCTACTACCTGGTCAAACCGACCAGGACGGGCACCCTGGAGCAGGCGCTGCTCCGCTACGCGGCCACCACCGAGCAGCTCGAGTCGGGCGGCCGCTTCGCCGAGCAGCAGGAGATCGACCGGCTCTTCCGCTCGCTCCACCTCGACCAGGCCGCCCGGCCGAAGAGCATCTCGGCGGCGACCGAGCAGGCCGTGCTGGACGCGCTGGCCGAGGTCGAGGAGGACGCCTCGGCGCAGGAGCTGGCCGCGATGATCGGCGTCAGCCGGGCCACCGCCCGCCGCTACCTGGAGCACCTCGCCGAGCGCGGGCTCGTCGAGGGGCGCCCGAAATACGGGCCCACCGGCCGGCCGCAGAACCGATATCGCGTCCGGTGAGGGGGGCTCAGTGAGCGGGCTGCGGGTGTTACTCGCGGTGGTGCTGGTCTGTCTCCTGCCCACGGGCTGCGGCGAGTCCGACGCCTTCCCCGAGGACTCCACGATGGCCCGCATCAGGGAGCGCGGCGTCCTCACCGTGGGGATCAAGTTCGACCAGCCGATGTTCGGCTACAAGGACCCGGCCAGCGGGCGGATCACCGGTTTCGACGCCGAGATGGCCCGGCTGGTGGCCAAGGACCTCACCGGCAGCGAGCGCAACATCCGGTTCGTCGAGACCGTCTCGCGCGAGCGCGAGAACTTCATCTCCCAGGGCGTGGTGGACCTCGTCGTCGCCACCTACTCGATCACCCCGGCCCGCGCCGAGCGGGTGTCCTTCACCGACCCGTACTACTACGCCGGGCAGGACATGCTGGTCAGGGCCGGCGACTCCACCATCAACCAGGTGTCCGACCTGGACGGCAAGACCGTCTGCACGGCGACCGGCTCCACCTCCGTCGACCGCCTGCGCACCACCGTCCCCACCGCCGAGCTGGAGATCGTCGACGCCTACAGCATCTGCGTGCCCGCGCTGGTGGCCGGGCGGGTGGACGCGCTCAGCACCGACAACACCATCCTGCTCGGGCTGCTGGCCCAGCATCCCGACACGCTGCGGCTGGTCGGCAAGCCGTTCGGGCGCGAGCCGTACGGGATCGGCATCCGCAAGCAGGACGCGGCCTTCCGCGACTACCTCAACGGGCTGATCGCGCGCTGGCTGCGCGACGGGCAGTGGGACCGCGCCTTCATGGCCACCATCGGGGTGGGCGGAGCGACCTCGGAGTCCTCCAGGCCGGCCACCCGCTGATCCCTCCGCGGACCGGCCAATCGCTGAGCAGAACGATCACAAGCCTTTCCGCGACGCACACGGCTCCTACGGTTACGCCAACGCTGACCGAGACAAGGAGCGTGACGCATGACGCAGTCGGACCTGATCGTCCTGGACCAGGTCAACAAGCGGTTCGGCGATCACCACGTGCTCAGGGACGTGGACCTGACGGTCCGGCAGGGCGAGGTCGTCGTGATCATCGGCCCGTCCGGGGCGGGCAAGTCCACCCTGTGCCGGGCGATCAACCGGCTGGAGACCATCGACTCCGGCACGATCACCCTCGACGGTACGCCGCTGCCCGCCGAGGGCCGGGAGCTGGCCCGGCTGCGCGCCGAGGTCGGCATGGTGTTCCAGTCCTTCAACCTCTTCGCCCATAAGACCGTCCTGGACAACGTCGTCCTCGGGCAGGTCCACGTGCTGAAGCGGTCCAGGGACGAGGCCGTGCGCAAGGCCCGCGAGCTGCTCGACCGGGTCGGCATCGGCGGCCAGGCGGCCAAGTTCCCCGCCCAGCTCTCCGGCGGCCAGCAGCAGCGGGTGGCCATCGCGCGGGCGCTGGCCATGGACCCGAAGGCGATCCTGTTCGACGAGCCCACCTCGGCGCTGGACCCGGAGATGGTCAACGAGGTGCTCGAGGTCATGACGGCGCTGGCCCGCGAGGGCATGACCATGGTCGTCGTCACCCACGAGATGGGCTTCGCCCGGCGGGCGGCCGACCGGGTGGTCTTCATGGCCGACGGCGAGATCGTCGAGCAGAACACCCCCGGCACCTTCTTCGGCGCGCCGAGCAGTGACCGCGCCCAGTCCTTCCTCGCCAAGATCCTCACCCATTAAGGAGTGTCATGTTCGGCAAATCCCTTTACGCCGTTTTCGCCGTGCTCGCCATTACCGCCACCGGGTGCGGGGGCGGCGAGGAGAGCTACGCCTCCATCGTGGACAAGGCCAAGAACGACAAGAAGCTGGTCATCGGCGTGAAGGCCGACCAGCCCGGCCTCGGGCTGCGCACCCCGGACGGGAGCTTCACCGGTTTCGACGTCGAGGTCGCCAAGTACGTGGCCAAGCAGCTCGGCGTCGACCCGTCGGGCATCACGTTCAAGGAGACCGTGTCGGCCAACCGGGAGGCGTTCATCGAGCAGGGCCAGGTGGACATGGTGGTGGCCACGTACTCGATCACGGACGCGCGCAAGCAGAAGGTGTCCTTCGCCGGGCCGTACTTCGTGGCCGGGCAGGACCTGCTGGTCCGTGCCGACGAGGCGGCGCTGACCGGGCCCGAGACGCTCAACGGCAAGAAGCTGTGCTCGGTCGCCGGCTCGACCCCGGCGCAGAAGGTCAAGACCGAGTACGCCAAGGAGGTGCAGCTCCAGGAGGAGCGGACCTACTCGGCGTGCGTGGACCGCGTGCTCGGCGGCCAGCTCGACGCCATCACCACCGACAACGTCATCCTGGCCGGCTACGCCGCGCAGCACTCCGGCAAGCTCAAGGTGGTCGGCAAGCCGTTCAGCACCGAGAAGTACGGCATCGGCCTGAAGAAGGACGACACGGCCGGGCGCAAGGCGGTCAACGACGCCCTGGAGAAGATGTTCTCCGACGGGAGCTGGACCCAGGCGCTGCAGTCCAGCGTGGGCGCCTCCGGCTTCGCCCTGCCGCAGGCCCCGCAGCTCGAGCGGTACTGAGGCCGATGGAAGCGTTGCTGACCGAAGGCGGCACCATCCTGGCCGCCTTCTGGATGACGGTGCGGCTGACGGCGGTCAGCGCGCTCGGTTCCCTGGTGCTGGGCACGTTGCTGACCGCCATGCGGGTGGCCCCGCTGGCCTCCCTGCGCGCCACCGCGACCGTGTACGTGACCGTGGCCCGCAACACGCCCCTCACCCTGGTGCTGCTGTTCACCGGCCTGGGCATCGGGGCGAACCTGGGCCTCGAGCTGTCCGACGACATCGCGACCAACAACTTCTGGCTCGCCGTCATCGGGCTGACCGCCTACACCTCGGCGTTCGTCTGCGAGGCCCTGCGCTCCGGGCTCAACACGGTGCCCGTGGGGCAGGCCGAGGCCGCCCGCTCGCTGGGGCTGGGCTTCGTCAAGACGCTGGGGCTGATCACGCTGCCGCAGGCGTTCCGCGCCGTGGTGGCGCCGCTGGGCAGCATCCTCATCGCGCTCACCAAGAACACCACGATCGCGCTGGTCGTGGGCGTGGCCGAGGCGTCGGTGCGGATGCGCGAGATGATCGAGACGTACGGGGACCAGGTGATCGAGATCTTCCTCGGCTTCGCCGCCGGGTTCGTGCTGCTCTGCCTGCCGATGGGGCTGCTGTTCGGCTGGCTGTCGAAGCGGCTGGCGGTGGCCCGATGAGCTACGCGAACCTGTACGAGGCCCCCGGGCCGCGCGGGATCCGGCGCAACCGGCTGCTGACGGCCTTCGTCGCGCTCGGCCTGCTGGCGGTGGGGTGGTTCGTCGTCGTCCGCTTCGAGGAGAAGGACCAGTGGGCGGCGGAGAAGTGGACGCCGCTGCTGCGGGGCGACGTGTGGACCACGTTCATCCTGCCCGGCCTGGCCGGGACGCTGGCCGCGGCCGTCGTGGGCGTGGTGCTGGCCGGGCTGTTCGGGCTCGTGTTCGCCACCGCCCGGCTCTCGGAGCACCGGTGGGTCCGGATCCCGGCGGCCGTGGTGGTGGAGTTCTTCCGGTCCGTGCCGCTGCTGCTGCTGATCTTCTTCGCCTTCTTCGGGGCGTTCGTGCTCGTCGGCGTGAACATCTCGGCCTTCGCGGCGGTGGTGTTCGGGCTCACCCTCTACAACGGCTCGGTGATCGCGGAGATCGTCCGGGCCGGGGTGCTGAGCCTGCCCAAGGGGCAGCGGGAGGCGGCGTACGCGATGGGCCTGCGCAAGGGGCAGGTGATGCGGCTCGTCCTGCTCCCGCAGGCGCTCAAGGCCATGCTGCCCGCGCTGGTCAGCCAGTTCGTGGTGCTGCTCAAGGACTCGGCGCTCGGGCTCATCGTGGGCTACGACGAGCTGGTGGACCGCGGGCTGAACGGGATCGCGGCCAACTTCTCCAACGTCATCCCCGCGGCGATCCTCATCGCGGCCATCTTCATCGTGATCAACACGGCGCTGGACCGGCTGGCCCACCGCCTCGGCGCCGCGAGCGGCGGCGGAGGGCCGGCAGCCACGGCGCGACGCCGAGCACGGCCAGCGCGGCCAGCAAGGGTGCCCGCCACCACCCCGTGACGGTCGCGGGCGGCGGGGCGGGCCCGGCGCTCACCCAGGGGCGGGCGGTCTTCGACCAGGCCAGGAACGCGTCGCCGACCGGGAGCAGGCCGAAGGCGTACCGCTTGGTCCACGGGGTGCCCAGGGGCAGGCCGGCCAGCTCACCGTAGTTGGCCAGCGCTCCGGCGAGCGGGGCGTCGCCGTGGACCTGGGCGGCGCCCAGGGTGACCGCGGTGGCCGACAGGCTCACCCCCAGCGGGAGCGGGCCGGAGTCGACGTCGCCGGGGCCGTCCATCCCCTCGGGGTATTCCCGCACGGCCGGGCCGAGGCCGAGCGGGGTGACGACGTAGCGGTCGCGGAAGCGGGCGTACTGCCCGGCGGCGAAGGCCGGGTCGATGTCGACGAGGAAGCGCTGGATCAGGCTCTGCGAGCTGCCCCTGGCCACCTCCGCCGGGTCGCCGGTGCCGGGCTCGGCGCGGTGCGGGAGCAGCCCGGTGCGCGGGTCCAGCCGCCGGCGCGTCCGGTCGAGCCAGCGTCCGACCGTGCCGGCGTACCGGGCCGGGCTCAGCAGCGCGTCGTGCAGGCGCAGCGAGGCCACCGCCACGGTCGAGTCGACCGGCCACGCCTGGCCCGGGTACGCCTCCAGGTACGGCGAGTCCGAGCCGTCGAACGCCCGCCCGAGCGCCGCCGAGTCGGCGGTGAAGCGGCGCAGCTCGGCGGGATCGCGCGCCGCGCCCGGCTGCAGGCTCAGCGCCCCGCCACGCAGCCAGTTGGTCCAGCCCTGGTAGAAGACGCCGTGGGGCGGGACGAGGTCCGGGCTGAACGGGGCGCGACCGGCCGGCGAGTCCAGCCGGTCCAGCGCCCACCGCGCCTCCCGCAGCGCCCGCGCCCGGGTGTCCCCGGGCTCGCGCAGGCCGAGGTCCACCCAGCTCAGGCCGTAGAGGACGTGCAGGAAGAAGTAGCCCTCGGGGAACAGCGCCTGCGCCCGCTCCCCCTCCCCGGCGTCCAGGGCCGAGCGCAGGAACGCGAGCTGGCGGCGCACCCCGGGCGGCTCGCCGTCCGGCCCGGCGGTGGCGGGGACGATCAGGCGGACCGCGCCCGCGAGCGCGCAGAGGCTGATGGCGACGGCGGCGAGCCCGCGCGACCAGCGCAGGACGCGGCGGGCGGGTGACGGCGCCTCGGACATCTCGCTGATGCTAGTAGAAAGGGGTCCATGTCGATCCCCCCTGGCCCCTTCGCCGGCCCTTTCCCCGGCCCGTTCACCGGCCGCACCGTCACCGAGCTCGCCCGGGACCTGCGCGACGGGCGCGCCACCTCCGTCGACCTGGTCGAGCGGGCGCTCGGCGCCGTCGCCGCGCTCGACCCGGCGCTCAACGCGTTCGTCACCGTGGACGCCGCCGGGGCGCTCCAGGCGGCCCGCCGGGCGGACGCGGAGCTGGCCGGGGGCACCGACCGCGGGCCGCTGCACGGGGTGCCGGTCGCGGTGAAGGACCTGATCATGGTGGCCGGGCTGCCCGCGACCATGGGGTCACGGCACTTCGCCGGCTACGTCCCGGACGCCGACGCCGAGTGCGTGGCCCGGCTGCGCGCGGCCGGCGCGATCATCGTCGGCAAGACCACGACGCACGAGTTCGCGTACGGGCCCACCGGCGACCGCTCGGCCACCGGCCCGTCGCGCAACCCCTGGGACCCGGCGCGCATGTCCGGAGGCTCCAGCGGCGGCAGTGCGGCCGCCGTGGCGGCGGGCATCGTCCCGCTCGCCGTCGGCACGGACACGGGCGGCTCCGTCCGCATCCCGGCCGCCCTGTGCGGGGTGGCCGGGTTCAAGCCCGCGTACGGCGCGATCCCGACCGACGGCGTGTTCCCCCTGTCCCGGAGCCTCGACCACGTGGGCGTGCTGGCCGGCGACCATGAGAGCTGCCTGATCGCCCACCGCCGCCTGTCCGGGGACGCCGGGCACCCGCGGGACGGCGCCGGGGGCGTGCGGGTGGCGTGGCTCGACCCGGCCGAGCTGTGCGACGGGGACTCCCGGGTGACGGCCGCCGTGCGGGCGGTGGCGGGCGCGGCGGAGGAGGTGCGGCTGCCGGAGGGTGCCGCCGAGGAGCTGCGGGAGACGTACGCGGCCATCCAGAGCTGCGAGACGGCCGCCGTGCACGCCGAGCGGCTGGCGGGCGCGCCCGAGCTGTTCGACCCCGAGGTGCTCGAACGCCTGCGCGTCGCCTCGGACGTGCCCGGCTGGCGCTACGTCCGCGCCGTGGAGGCCCGGGCCCGGCTGGCCGGCGCGGCCGGCGCGCTGTTCGCGGGACACGACGTGCTCGCGCTGCCGACCGTGCCGATCACCGCGCCGCCGATCGACTCGCGGGAGACCGAGGTGGAGGGCCGGACGGTGGCCGTGCGGCCGGCGCTGCTCGCGCTGACCAGCCCGTGGAACGTGCTGGGCCTGCCGGCCCTGACGGTGCCGGCCGGCACGGTGGACGGCCTGCCGGTCGGCCTGCAGCTCGTCTGCCGCCCCGGCCACGAGCCGCTGCTGTTCGAGGCCGCCGCCCGGATGACGGGGGCCGACGGGGGCTGACGGTCTCAGCGGTCCTGGGCGGGGCCGGGGCCGGGCGGGTCGAGCGCGTGCAGGATCCCGGTGTCCAGGCCGGTGTCGTAGCCGGCCTGGAAGGCGGCCTGGAAGGCGCGGTCGCCGATCGCCCGGCGGGCCTGCCGCTCGCACCTCTCCCTGGCCTCGACCCACTCGCGGATGCCGATCTGGGCCCGGCCGATGGTGTCCCAGACCTGCTGGGCCAGCCCGAGCCGGCGGGCGGCGGGCTCGCCCTGCCCCGACGCGGACGCGGCGCAGGCCAGCACGTCGAGGGCCAGCGCGATCCCGATGCTGTCGTGCAGCCGGTGCTTGATCTCCAGCGCCGCCCTGGCGTAGGCCTGCGCCGCCTCGAAGCGGCCCAGCACCAGCTCCGCCTGGGCGCGGAAGAGGTCGGCGTACGCGCGCATCCAGCGCTCGCCGTGCTTGTCGCACTCGGCGCACATCTCCTCCAGCGCCTTGACCGCGTCCTCGACGCGCCCTTCGGCGGTGTGCACGTGGCTCTGCCCCAGCCGGGCGAGGAGGGTGGGCAGGGTGAGCCCGTGCTCCGGCCGGTGCACGGCCAGCAGGCTGTCGGCCAGCGCCAGGGCCAGCGCCAGGTCGCCCCTGATGGTGGCCGCCGCCATGACCATGGCCTGCGCGGCGAGCGCCGCCGAGGTGTCGCCGAGCTGGTCGGCGACCCCGGCGCACTCGGCGGCCCAGGCCATGCCGGCGGTCGCGTCGCCCTGCACCATGAGGGTCAGGCTGCACACCCACAGAGCGCGGTTGCGCACCGTGCTCGGCTCGGTGTCGAGGTAGAGGGCCCGCTCCAGGTAGTGCTGGCCCTCCCTGAGGAACCCGCACGGATACCAGAAGAACCACAGCGCGGCGGCCAGCTCCAGCGCGGTGTGGTCGCCGGGGGCGGTCAGGCTGAAGTCGAGGGCGTTGCGCAGGTTGTCGTGCTCGGCGGTGGTGCGGTCGTTCCAGGAGACCTGGTCGGGGCCCAGCCAGGCGGCGTCGCCGCGGCGGGCCAGCGCCAGGTAGAAGTCGCGGTGCCGGCGCCGCAGCGTCTGCTGCTCGCCCAGGGCGCGCAGCCAGACGGCGCCGTACTCGCGGATGGTGTCGAGCATCCGGTAGCGCTCGCCCCCGCCGGTCGGCGTCCAGGTCAGGATGGACTTGTCGACCAGCTCGGCCAGGAGCCCGGGGATGGTGGCGGCGGGCAGCAGCGCGTCGGCGCAGACCTCGGCGACGGCCCGGTCGTCGAAGCTGCCGGCGAACACCGAGGCCCGCGCCCACAGCAGCCGCTCGCCGGGCGTGCACAGCTCGTGGCTCCAGCCGATCGCGGTGCGCAGGGCCCGGTGCCAGGGCGGGTCGGCGCCGGGGACCTCGTTCTCGGTGTCGCCGAGCATCGCGAAGCGGTCGTCCAGCCGCTCGCACAGCTCGGCGGCGGGCAGCTCGCGCAGCCGGGCCGCGGCCAGCTCGATCGCCAGCGGCAGGCCCTCCAGGCGGCGGCACAGGCGTACCAGCTCGGCCCGGTTGTCGTCGTTGACGGCGAAGCCGGGGACGGCGGCGGCGGTGCGGTCGGCGAGCAGCGTCACCGCCTCCTGCCGGCCCTCGCCGCGGGCGTCGGGGACCGGCAGCGGGTCGATGATCAGCACCTGCTCGTCCGGCACGCCCAGCGGGCGGCGGCTGGTGGCCAGGATCGACAGCCGTGGCGCGGCGACCAGCAGCTCGCGGGCCGTGCGGGCGCACTCCTCGACGAGGTGCTCGCAGGTGTCGAGGACGAGCAGCAGGTGCCGGTCGGCGAGGTATTCGGTCAGCACCTCCATCATGGGCCTGGTCGTGCGGTCGGCCAGCGGCAGCGCCTCGGCGATGCTGTACGGCACCAGCGCCCCCTGGTCCAGCGCCGAGAGCGTCACGAGCCAGGTGCCGTCGGTGAATCCGGGCCGCATGAGAGCCGCGGCCCGCAACGCGAGCCGGGTCTTGCCGACGCCGCCCACCCCGGTCAGCGTCACCATCCGGAACTCGCGGCACAACCGCCGGATTCGGGCCAGTTCGCCGCGGCGGCCTACCAGACTGGTCATCTCCGGCGGCAGATTTCCGGCATGCCGCCCACCCATCGTCATGATCCCCACCCGTCCGGCTCGCTCCGCCGCATTCGGTGACAGCAGCTTGCCGGACGTGGCCAGGATCCGCCACGAAAAGTGAGAAAGTGACTACGCGACCGACCTGGTCGGGGGGTCCGAAATGCGGGCCTATACACCAAACCAAGCGCTTGCTACGCTCCGCCCATGGTGTCCACGATCGTCTGGGGTACCGGCAACATCGGCCGCGCCGCCATCCGCGCCGTCGAAGCCCATCCGGCACTGAAACTGACCGCCGTGCTCGTCCACGACCCCGCCAAGGTCGGCCGCGACGCGGGAGAGCTCGGCGGGCTCGGCCACCGCCTCGGGGTCGCGGCGAGCGCGGACGTCGAGGCGGTCCTGGCCACCGCCCCCGGCGCCGTCGTGTACGCGGCCTCCGGCGACATCCGCCCCGACGAGGCCCTGGCCGACATCGTCCGGGCCGTGCGGGCGGGCGCCGTGGTCGTCACGCCCTCCCTGTACGCCCTCTACGACCAGCGCGGCGCCCCGCCCGAGCTGCGTCAGCCGGTGCTGGCCGCGATCGCGGAGGGCCGCGGCTCGCTGTTCGTCTCCGGCGTCGATCCCGGCTGGGCCAACGACGTGCTGCCCCTGCTGGTCAGCGGGCTGGCCACCACCGTGGACGCCGTACGCTGCCAGGAGATCTTCGACTACTCCACCTACGACCAGCCCGACTCGGTCCGCTACCTGGTCGGCATGGGCCAGCCGATGGACTACGAGCCGCCGATGATCGCGCCGACGGTGCCGTCCATGGTGTGGGGCGGCCAGGTGCGCCTGATGGCCCGGGCCCTCGGCGCCGAGCTCGACGAGGTCCGCGAGGCCGTGGAGCGGCGCCCGCTCGACGCCACGGTCACCACCGCGTCGATGGGCGAGTTCCTGGCCGGCACGCAGGGCGCGGTGCGGTTCGAGGTGCAGGGCATCGTCGGGGGCGAGCCGCGCATCGTGATCGAGCACGTCACCCGCATCCACCCGTCCTGCGCCCCCGACTGGCCGCTCGCCCCGGACGGCGTGGGGGCCCACCGGGTCATCATCGAGGGCCGGCCGCGGATCGAGGTCACGGTCGAGGCCGCCGACGAGGACGGCAACCGGTCCGCCGGCGGCAACGCGACCGCCGTGGGCCGCCTGGTGGGCGCCATCGACTGGCTCGTGGCCGCCGAACCGGGACTCTACGACGCGCTCGACGTACCGCTGCGCCCCATCGCCGGCAGGCTCGGAAGGAGACGGCCTTGAGGATCGACATCCCGGAGGGCAAGGACGCGATCGAGTACGTGTGGGGCGAGATGGTCCCCGGCATCGGCCCCGCCGCCGCCCACTTCTCCCTGTCGGTGTACGCCCACACGACGCTCGGGCTGCGCGAGTTCGAGGCCGCCCGGCTGCGGACCGCGCAGATCAACGGCTGCGCCTTCTGCCTGGACTGGCGGACGGAACGGGACGGGCAGAAGGTCGAGGACGACTTCGCCGAGTCGGTGTCCCAGTGGCGTACGACCGATGCCTTCGACGAGCGCACCCGGCTGGCCGCCGAGTACGCCGAGCGGTACGCCCTGGACCACCACGGCCTCGACGAGGAGTTCTGGGGCCGGATGACCGCCCGCTACAGCCAGCTCGAGATCGTGGAGCTGAGCATGTGCATCGGCTCGTGGCTGGCCTTCGGCCGGCTCAATCACGTCCTGGGCCTGGACACCGTGTGCCGGCTGCCCAGTGGCTCCTCCCCCGCCCGCAAGCCGGAAGCGAGGCCCGCCCGATGAACGACCTCCCCCGCTCAGCCGCCCGCCCCATGAGCAGCCTCACCCGCCGCGGCTTCATCGCCGGAACCGGCACCCTCCTCGGGACCGCCGCCCTGGGCGTGCACGCCCCGGCGGCCCGCGCGATCCCCTCCGGGGCGCACGTCCCCGTCCTGGTGATCGGCACCGGGTACGGCGGCTCGGTCGCCGCCCTGCGCCTGGCCCAGGCGGGCGTGAACGTCCACCTGGTGGAGATGGGCATGGCCTGGGACACCCCCGGCTCGGACGGCAAGATCTTCTGCAACACGCGCGAGCCCGACTACCGCTCCTACTGGCTGCGTACGAGGACCAAGGCACCGCTCAACTACTTCCTCGGCTTCCCGATCGACCGGGACATCCCCCGCCACACCGGCGTCCTGGACGCGGAGGAGTTCGGCGGCATCACCGTCTACCAGGGCCGCGGCGTCGGCGGCGGCTCGCTTGTCAACGGCGGCATGGCGGTCACCCCGAAGCGCGAGAACTTCGCCGCCGTCCTGCCCTCGGTGAACGCCGACGAGATGTACTCCGTCTACTACCCGCGCGCCAACGCCGCCCTCGGGGTCGGCACGATCGACCCGGCCTGGTTCGACACGACGGCCTGCTACCAGTACGCCCGGGTCGGCCGCAAGCACGCCCAGCGCTCCGGCTTCCCGTTCGTGTTCGTCCCCGACGTGTACGACTGGGACTACATGAAGGCCGAGGCGGCCGGCACCGTCACCAAGTCGGCGCTGGCCGGCGAGATCCTCTACGGCAACAACCACGGCAAGAAGTCGCTGCAGAAGACGTACCTGGCGCAGGCGAAGGCCACCGGCCGGGTCACGGTCTCGCCCCTGCACCGGGTCACCTCGGTCACCCCCGCGTCGGGCGGCGGCTACACGGTGACCATCGAGCAGCTCGCCACCAACGGCGACGTCACCGCGACCAAGACCGTCACCGCCGACCGGGTGTTCTTCGCCGCGGGCAGCGTCGGCACCAGCAAGCTCCTGGTCAAGCTGAAGGCCACCGGCGCGCTGCCCGCCCTGAACGGCGAGGTCGGCAAGGGCTGGGGCGACAACGGCAACGTCATGTGCGGCCGCGCCAACCACCTGTGGGACCCGACCGGCAGCCTGCAGTCGGCCATCCCGTGCTGCGGCATCGACAACTGGGCCGCCGGTGGCGCGTTCGCCGAGGTCGCGCCGCTGCCCACCGGCATCGAGACCTTCGCCTCGTTCTACCTGTCCATCACGAACAACCCGCACCGCGCGCAGTTCTCCTGGAACGCGGCCGCGGGCCGGGTGGAGCTGAACTGGCAGACCGCCTGGAAGCAGCCCTCGATCGACATGGCCAAAACGATCTTCGACAAGATCAACGCGAAGGAGGGGACGATCTACCGGACGGACCTCTTCGGCATCTACAAGATCTGGGGCGACCACCTGACCTACCACCCGCTGGGCGGCGCCGTGCTGAACCGGGCCACCGACAACTACGGCCGCCTGGCCGCCTACCCGGGCCTGTACGTCATCGACGGCGCGCTGATCCCCGGCAACACGACGGTCAACCCGTTCGTCACCATCACGGCCCTCGCCGAGCGCAACATCGAGCACATCATCGCCACCGACTTCTGACCCCCGCACCGTCTTCTGGATCCCGCACCGGCTCTTGCGTTCCGCACCGCCGATCTCCACCGCTAGCCTTGCCCCGGCCACCGTTCATGGACGACCCGAGGAGTTGCCGTGAGGCACGCCGGCCGGATCATCGGCATCGTCACCGCCGCCGCCGCCCTGACCCTGACGGGCTGCGGCGGCGGGGGCTCGGAGGGGCGCCGGGCGGGCGCGCCGGAGCAGGCCCAGCTGCGCGTCGGCGTGCTGCCGGTCCACGACGTCGCGCCCCTGTACATCGCCATAGAGAAGGGCTACTTCAAGACCGAGGGCCTGACCGTCACCCCGGAGGTCATGGCGCACGGCACGGCGGGCGGGCTGACCGAGCTGGCCGGCGGCGGGCTCGACGTCATCCTGGGCAACTACATGACCGTCTTCACCGCCGCCGAGAAGGGCGCCGGCGACTACGCGTTCATCGCCGACTGCTACCAGGCCGGTGCGAACGGTTTCAACATCGTGGTCAAAGGCGATTCTCCGATGGACACGCCCGCCGACCTCAAGGGCACGACCGTGGCGGTCAACGCCGTCGACGACATCGGCGGCCTCGCACTCGTCCACACCCTGACCGACCACGGCCTGCCGCGGGAGGCGGTCGAGTTCGTGGAGATCCCGTTCCCCGAGATGGCCGCGGCGATCGCGGCCGGGCGGGCCGATGCCGCCTGGATGACCGAGCCGTACCTCACCTACGCCCAGCGGCAGGACGGCGCCAGGACGGTCCTCGACACGATGGCCGGCGACATGAAGGACTTCCCGGTGGCCGGGTGGACCACCACCCGGGCCTTCACCCAGGACAGCCCGAACGCGGTGGCCGCCTTCCAGCGGGCGCTCGGCAGGGCGCAGGCCGAGGCGGCGGCCGACCGGGAGGAGGTGCGGAAGGTCATCCCGATGTACACGAGGATCGACGCCAGGACGGCGGCGGAGATCTCGCTCGGGACGTACCCGACCTCCATGGACGCCACCCGCCTGCAGCGCGTGCCCGACCTCATGCTGCGCCTGGGGTTCCTGAAGACCAAGGTGGACGTCGCCCCGATGATCGCGGGACCGGCCAGGTGAAGGCGCCGGAACAGGACGCCGGAACAGGACGCCGGAACAGGACGCCGGACAAGGACGCTGGAAAGGGACGTACGCGCACGTCCACCACTGTGTGCCCACCCGTAACTCGCGGTCCACCTCGGAGGTCTACCGTGCGCGCATGACGATGCGCAGGTTACTCGCGAGCGTGCTGTCCGCCGCCCTTGCCGGCGGTACGGTCGCCGTCGTGCTGACCCAGACCCCTCCCGCCACGGCCGAGCGCCGTGGCCAGGCCCCGATCGTGATCGCCCACCGGGGCGCCAGCGCCCACCGGCCGGAGCACACCCTCCTGTCGTACGAGGCCGCCATCGCGATGGGCGCCGACTACATCGAGCCCGACCTCGTCTCCACCAAGGACCACGTGCTGGTGGCCAGGCACGAGAACGAGATCTCCGGCACCACCGACGTGGCCGCGCACCCGGAGTTCGCCGACCGGCGCACCACCAAGACCGTGGACGGCCGGCCGGTCACCGGCTGGTTCACCGAGGACTTCACGCTGGCCGAGCTGAAGACGCTGCGCGCCAAGGAGCGCGTCCCCGATCTGCGGCCGGACAACAGCGCGTTCGACGGGCTGGCGGAGATCCCGACGTTCGAGGAGGTCGTGCAGCTCGCGCTCAAGCACGGCGTCGGCGTCTACCCCGAGACCAAGCACCCCACCTACTTCGACTCCGCCGGCCTGTCGCTGGAGGAGCCGCTGCTCGACGTGCTGAACCGCTACCACGTGCGCAAGGCGTACATCCAGTCCTTCGAGACGGCGAACCTGCGTGACCTGCGCGGCAGGACGCGGCTGCCGCTGATCCAGCTCATCACGTTCGGCGGCGCCCCCTACGACTGGGTCGCCGCCGGCAGCACGCGCACGTACGACGACATGGTGAAGCCGGACGGGCTGCGCGAGGTCGCCTCCTACGCGAGCGGGATCGGCGTGGACACCCGGCGCGTCGTGCCGGTGGACGCCGCCACGGGCCGGACGCTGGAGCCCACCACGCTCGTCGCGGACGCCCACCGCAGGCGGCTCGACGTGCACGTCTGGACGGTACGCAACGAGAACTCCCAGCTCCCCGCCGACTACCGGCTGGGCAACCCGGCCAGCCCCGTCTACCAGCGGGCGACCGGGAACGTGATGGGCTGGCTGTCCAGGCTGGTCGAGCTGGGCGTCGACGGCGCGTTCTGCGACGACCCGGCCATGGGCCGGGCCGTGGTGGCCAAGCGCTCGGCCTGACGCTACGAGGTCCGGCGCCAGCGGGACTCGCCGAAGCAGTAACCGGCGAACAGCAGCACCCCCAGCGCCACCACCACCAGCAGCCAGGCCCCGGCGGGCGTGTCGGCGAACTGCCTGAGCGTCGCGTCGATGCCGCCCGCCTTGTCCGCATCGTAGGTGATCGCCGCCTGGACGACGAAGATCCCGGCCAGCGCGGCGATCGCTCCCCGGGCGACGTACCCGCCGAGCCCGAGCCGGTCCATCACGGAGCGGGCCCGGGGGGACATGCGCCCGCGGTCGAGCTCCTCCCTGAAGCCCTTCGTGACGCCCCTGCGCACCCAGTACGCGCCGAGCACGACGAAGCCGAGCCCGATCGCGCCGACGATGAACGGCCCGGCCGGCAGGGCGAGCAGCTTGGCCGTCAGGTCCTGCGACTTCTGGTCGTCCGAGGTGGCCTTGCTCGTGGTCAGCACGCTGATCAGGGTGAAGAAGACCAGGACGTAGACCACCACCCGCGCGACCGACTCGCCCCTTTCGAGGGCCTTGCCGTGGCCGAACACGGCCTCCGACGCCTGCCACAACGCCAGCGCGGCGAACCCGGCCGTCATGATCCATAACAGCACGGCACCGAAGGGCAGCGCGGCGAGCGTGGAGATGGCACCCGCCTTGTCGGCCTCCTTCGACCCGTCGCCGGCGGCGATCTGCAGGGCCACCACGCCGATCAGCGCGTACAGCACCCCGCGGCAGGCCAGGCCCACCCGGGTCAGCACGGTCATCGGCCGGCTGGCGGCCGCCCGCCGCGTCGCGTCCTTCGCCTCGTGGCCCGCCTGTTCCGCAGTGTTCACCGTTCCTCCAAGAGGTTGCCGGAAGAATCCCGAGTGCCCTGGAATCGGCGCTCTACGCCTCGGCGGCCAGGTGCCGGGGCCCGGTTCGCTGGTTACATTGGACCGGTGAGCCACGATCAGCACGGCCTGGCGATGACGGGGGCGAGCGCCGGGGCCGTCCGGCACTACGACCGGGCCATCGACGAGTTGCTGCACTTCCGGGCCGAGGTGGACGCCGAGGCCAACGCCGCGCTGGCCGAGTCGCCCGACTTCGCGATGGGCAACGTGCTGGCGGCCTACCTGGGGCTGCTGACCACCGAGGTCGAGGACGCGCGCACGGCGCGGGCGCGGTTCGGGGCCTTCCGGCGCAGGATCGACGAGACCGCGCTGCTCCCCCGCGAGCGCGCGCACCTGGCCGCCGTGGGCGCCCTGCTCGACGGCGACTTCCTGACCTGCGGGGCGCTGCTCGGCGAGATCGCGGTGGAGCATCCGCGCGACGCCCTGGCGCTGGCCGCCGGGCACCAGATCGACTTCTTCACCGGCGACGCGCGCATGCTGCGCGACCGGATCGGCGGCGCGCTGACCTCCTGGCGGGAGGACGACCCGCACTTCGGGCACATGCTCGGCATGTACGCCTTCGGCCTGGAGGAGGCCGGACACTACGACCGGTCCGAGGAGGTCGGGCTGCGGGCGGTGGAGCTGAACCCGCGCGACGTGTGGGGCATCCACGCGGTGGTGCACACGTACGAGATGCAGGGGCGCTTCGGCCAGGGGCTGCGCTACCTCGACGCGCGGGTGCCCGACTGGTCCACCGGGACGTTCTTCAACGTCCACAGCTGGTGGCACTACTGCCTGTACGCGCTGGAGAGCGGCGACGTGGGGCGGGTGCTGGCGATCTACGACGCGGTGCTGGCGGACGGGCAGTCGAGCATGGAACTGCTCGACGCCGCGGCGCTGCTGTGGCGGCTCCATCTGGAGGGCTCCGACCAGTCCGGACGCTGGCGGGCGCTGGCCGAGGCGTGGCCGCCGCGCGTGGCGGAGCCGTTCTACGCGTTCAACGACATGCACGCGGTGATGTCGTACGTGGGGGCCGGGCGGATCGGGGACGCGGAGAAGCTGATCGCGGGGCGGGAGGCGTACGTGGCGGCGCCGCGGCCCGGGGTGACCAACCACGACATGACGCTCCGGGTGGGGCTGCCGGTGTGCCGGGCGATCGTGGCCTTCGGGCGCGGCGACTACGGGTGCGTGGTGGACCTGCTCCATCCCATCAGGCACCGGGTCAACGAGTTCGGCGGCAGCCACGCGCAGCGCGACGCCGTGCAGCGCACGCTGCTGGAGGCGGCCCTGCGGGCGGGGCGGCGGGAGCTGGCCAGGACGCTGGTGAGCGAGCGGATCAGCGTGCGGCCGTGCAGCCCGTACAACTGGCTCAAGCAGGCGTCCCTGGCCGACGCGCTGGGCGACGGCGCGGCGGCGGCGCTCGCGCGGCGGCGGGCGGACGAGCTCGCCCGCGGCGAGCCGGGCGGGTCCGGCGGGTCCGGCGGATACGAGCGGGACCGCCGGTCCGGGCAGGACGTCTCCGGGACTGTCGGAGCCGGCGAGTAGTGTTGCCACCCATGGATCGGCAACTCACCCTGATGGTCGTGCACGCCCACCCCGACGACGAATGCCTGAGCACCGGCGGCATCCTCGCCCGCTACACCGAGGAGGGCATCCGCACGGTCCTGGTCACCTGCACCAACGGCGAGCAGGGCGACGACGAGGGCGGTGTCAAGCCGGGCGAGCCCGGTCACGACGACGCGGCCGTGGCCCGGCGGCGGCTGGCGGAGCTGCGCGAGTCGGTGGCCCACCTGGGCATCGACCATCTGGAGCTGCTCGGCTACCGCGACTCCGGCATGGAGGGCTGGGACGCCAACGCCCACGCCGACGCGTTCACCAACATCCCGGTCGAGACGGCCGCCGCCCGGCTCGCCGCGCTCATGGAGCACTACCGCCCGCAGGTCGTGGTGACCTACGACGAGACGGGCGGCGGCGGCTACGGCCACCCCGACCACGTGCAGACCCACCGCATCACCGTGGCCGCCACCGAGCGGAGCGGCATTCCCGACAAGCTCTACTACACGGCCATCCCCAGGGCCGCCATCAAGCGCATGTTCGAGCTGATGCGCGAGCACGGCGTCGAGCTCGGCGACTTCGAGCCCTCCGACGACTTCGGCACCCCCGACGAGCGGGTGACCAGCATCGTCGACGTCACCCCCTACGTCGAGCGCAAGCTCAAGGCCCTGCAGGCCCACGAGAGCCAGGGGGAGAACATCTTCCTGCTGCGCATGCCGGAGGAGGCGCAGCAGCAGGCGTTCTCGCACGAGGCGTTCGAGCGGGTGCTGAGCAAGGTGGCCGTGCACGGCCACGAGGAGGACCTGTTCGCGGGCCTGCGCTGAACCCCACCCCGATCCGGGGTTTTTCGGGACACATACGAAACTTTCATCGGCCCGTTCGCCCCAGCGAGCAGGGCCGATGCCTTTTCCATGCTCGCACCGGTTTCACTGATCGTTGACAGCACCGTGAGGCGGCCCGATACTTTCGCCAACATACCGATACTTTCGGCGAAGGGAGCCCGCTCATGAACGACGCCCCCGCCCACCCGAGGCGCCGCAGACGCGGCCGCATCAGACGGATCTTCGGCGGCGCCTGCGCCCTGGCGCTGGTCCTGTCCGCGACGATGCTGCACGGCACCGCCAACGCCGACACGACCGTGACCACGAACCAGACCGGCACCGACAACGGCTACTTCTATTCGTTCTGGACCGACAGCTCCGGCACGGTCTCCATGAACCTGGCGGCCGGCGGCAACTACAGCACCACATGGCGCAACACCGGGAACTTCGTCGCCGGCAAGGGCTGGAACCCCGGCGGGCGCCGGACCGTGAGCTATTCGGGCAGCTTCAACCCGTCCGGCAACGCCTACCTGACGCTCTACGGGTGGACGAGGAACCCGCTCGTGGAGTACTACATCGTCGACAACTGGGGCACCTACCGGCCCACGGGAACGTACAAGGGCACGGTCACCAGCGACGGCGGCACGTACGACATCTACCAGACGACGCGCTACAACGCCCCCTCCATCGAGGGCACCAGGACGTTCAACCAGTACTGGAGCGTCCGGCAGTCGAAGAAGACCGGCGGGACCATCACGTCCGGCAACCACTTCGACGCGTGGGCCCGTAATGGCATGAGCCTGGGCACCCACGACTACATGATCCTCGCCACCGAGGGTTACCAGAGCAGCGGCAACTCCAACATCACGGTGGGCGGCTCCTCCGGCGGCGGTGGCGGGGGCGGAGGCGGCGGGGGCGGCGGCGGTTGCACCGCCACGCTGTCCGCGGGCCAGCAGTGGAGCGACCGGTACAACCTCAACGTCGCGGTCAGCGGTTCGAGCAACTGGACCGTGACGATGAACGTGCCGTCCCCGGCGAAGGTCCTGTCCACCTGGAACATCAGCGCCAGCTATCCCAGCGCCCAGGTGCTGACCGCCAGACCCAACGGCAGCGGCAACAACTGGGGTGTGACGATCCAGCACAACGGCAACTACACCTGGCCTTCGGTCTCCTGCAGCGCGGGCTGACCGCCCGGCCCCCGCACCACCGCCCACGGCGCGGCGGCCCGCGACCGCCGCGCCTTGGTCAGCTCGCTGTTTCGTGGAAAGTTTCACCGCCGGGTGGCCATAGCCGCAGATAGCCGAATCACGCCGGTCACGCTGGTTGTGATCGAACGTCACGAGGCCTACGGTGCTGACATCCGCATCCGGTGATCCAGTCAAGGAGTCCGTCATGCGCGCCCGTGTCATCCGTGCCCGGGTCATCCAGGCACTAGTCCTGACCCTGCTGGCCCTGGGGATCAACGTCCCGCAGGCCCGAGCCCAGGTGGTGGGAGGTTTCGACTTCTCCCGGGCGGAAGTGTCGGTCACGGGACTGCAGGTTCCGTGGGCGATGGCGTTCCTGCCGGACGGCAGCGCGCTGGTCTCCGAGCGGAACTCGGGGCGCATCGTCCAGGTTCGCCCCGGCCAGGCGCCGGTCCAGGTGGCCACGATCAGCGGGGTGAGCGCCTCGGGTGAGAGCGGCCTGCTGGGCATCGCCGTGTCGCCGACGTACGCGCAGGACGGCTGGGTGTACGCCTACTTCACCAGCACGAGTGGCGACAACCGCCTGGTCAGGCTGCAGTTGAGCGCACCACAGACACAGACGGTGATCTTCTCCGGCGTCCCGAGCGCGACGATCCACGACGGCGGCCGCATCGCCTTCGGCCCGGACGGCCTGCTGTACGTGGCCACCGGCGACGCCGGCACCACCGCCAACGCCCAGAACCTCAACAGCCCGGCCGGCAAGATCCTCCGCATGACGCCCACGGGCGGCGTGCCGACCGGCAACCCGTTCCCGAACTCCCGTGTCTGGAGCTACGGCCACCGCAACGTCCAGGGCCTGGCCTGGGACGGGCAGGGCCGGATGTACGCCACCGAGTTCGGCCAGAACACCTGGGACGAGGTCAACCAGATCGTCGCCGGCGGCAACTACGGCTGGCCCACCTGCGAGGGCACCTGCGGCAACGCCTCCTTCCGCGACCCGATCGTCACCTGGACCACGGCCCAGGCGTCGCCGAGCGGGCTGGCGTACGCCAACAACACGCTCTTCGCGGCGGCGCTGCGCGGCCAGCGGCTCTGGGCCGTGCCGCTGAGCGCCACCGGCACGCCGGGCACGCCGGTGGCCGAGCTCCAGTCCACCTACGGCCGGCTGCGCTCGGTGGCGCTCGGGCCGGACGGCTGGCTCTGGGTGGGCACCAGCAACCGGGACGGCCGCGGCACCCCGGTGGCCCAGGACGACCGGATCATCCGCGTCCCGCCGGCCACGACCGGCGGCGACACCTCCCCGCCGACCGCCCCCGCCGGCCTGGCCGCCTCGGGGACGACCGCCACCTCCACCACCCTGACCTGGACCGCCTCGACCGACGACGTGGGCGTGACGGGCTACGACGTGCTGCGCGCACCCGGCACGTCCGGCGGCGCCTTCGCCCAGGTGGGCACGTCCGCGACCACCTCGTACACAGACACGGGCCTGAGCGCGGGCACCGCCTACCGCTACCAGGCCCGCGCCCGCGACGCGGCGGGCAACCTCTCCCCCGTGTCCGGCACGGTCACGGTCACCACCACCGGCGGCGGCACGACGGGCGGCTGCACGGCGACGGCGGCCACCCAGACGCAGTGGGGCAACGGGTACGTGATCCAGCCGGTCACCGTCGCCAACACCGGCACCTCCCAGGTGACCGGCTGGACGGTGACGTTCACGCTGCCCGCCGGCCACACCGTCACCGGCTCCTGGAACGCCACGCTGACCACCGCGGGCCAGACCGTCACGGCCAGGAGCGCCGGCCACAACGGCACGCTCGCCCCCGGCCAGAGCACCACGTTCGGCTTCCAGGCCGGCCGCCCGAACGGCAACACCCAGCTGCCCTCCGGCTACCAGTGCGCCTGATCGGGTCCGGCCGGGCCGGCTCGCCCCAGCCGATCAGCTGCGGCCGGGCCGGCTCGCCCCGGCCGATCAGATCCAGCCGCGCCGGGTCGCCTCCATGGCGACCTGGAAGCGGGTCTGCGCGCCCAGCCGCCGCATGAGCTTCGTGATGTGCCGTTGCACCGTCCGCTCGCTCCAGCCCAGCGCGCGGCTGGCCGCCTTGTCCGTCGCCCCCGACGCCAGCAGCGTCAGCAGCCGCTCCTCGTCCTGCGACAGCTCACCGCCGGGCGCCGTCAGCCGCACCGGCACGCTGCGCTCCCACAGCGCCTCGAACAGCGCCACCAGCGCGTCCAGCAGCGGCGACGGGTGGATCAGGTACGAGGCCGCGACCACGTCGTCGCCGGCCCGCAGCAGCGGGATGATCGCCAGCCGGTCGTCCGAGATCGCCAGCTTCATCGGCACGGCGGCGATCCTGGCCTGCTCCCCGTGCTGCATCCCGGCCGTGACGTCCTCCAGCCAGCCGGGCAGCTCCAGCACGCTGGTGTCGTAGATGACGCGATATCTCACCCCGCGCCGGAGCAGGTTGAGCTCGATCGGGTTCGACTCCGTGTGCTCCTGCGGCGCGGCGTACGGCGGCCGGTCGAAGCCGCGGATCTGGGCCCGCGTGTCGTGCTGCATCTGCACCCACCGGTGGTTCACCTCGTCGCGGCCCGAGACCACCTCGATCAGTTCCCCGGGGTGGGCGAAGCGGGTGTTGGCCCGGTAGACGTCCATGAGCGCGCGGATGTGCGCGCGGACGCCGTCCAGCTCCCGCTCGCGCTCGCGCAGGATGGCCTCCAGGCTGCTGTCCGGCGAGACGGCGACGTAGCGGGTGGGGCGGCCGGTCGAGCGGGTGGCCAGCCCCAGGTCGACCAGGGACTGCAGGGTGCGCCGCGCGGCCGGGGCCGGGAGGTGGCAGTCGGCGACGATCTCCGCGACCGTCGCCTGGGTGCGCCGGACGAGCGCGTGGTAGACCTCCTCGTCCTGACGGCCGAGCCCGATCGCCTCGAACAAGCCCACCTCCGGGTGTCGGATTCACGTCACATGACAGAAACTCGTCACTAACGGATCTTGTCAGGAAACAGCGGATGATGTCAGCGTTCTTGAGCACCATCGGCCCCTGTGGCCACGTGAACGAAGGAGCGTCATGCCGCTGTCCCCCCGCCGTTCCCCTGGGCGACGCCTGCTCGCGGCCGTCTTACCAGCCGTATTACTGACTTCCGGGACGTTCGGGGCTTTCGGGATGCTCGCGAGCCCGGCCACGGCGGCGGAACCCGTCACCGCCGAGCCCGCGCCCCAGCCGAAGATCGACGCCAAGCTCGCCGAACAGATGAAGAGCGCCCGCGGCCGCCTGGAGGCGGCCGTCGTGCTGCGCACCGTGCAGGACCCGCCCGAGCCGGAATCAGCCGCTGAGGCGCGCGCCGCCCTGAAGGCGAGCGCCGCGCCCGTGCAGGAGCCGATCGTCCAGTTCGTCCAGTCGCGCGGCGACCAGGTGGTCAACACGTTCTGGCTGAAGAACATGGTCCTGGTACGCGCCACGCCCGCCACCCTGGCCGCCCTGGCCGAGCTCGACCTGGTCGACCGGATCATCCCCAACTTCACCCTGACCGCCCCCGAGCCCGGCAGGGGCGCCACCCCCAGGGCCACCGCCGCGGACGCCGCCACCTGGGGCATCGCCAAGATCGGCGCCGACCGGGTGCGCGGCGAGCGCGGCCTGACCGGCAAGGGGGTGCGCGTGGCCGTGCTCGACACGGGCATCGACGCCACCCACCCCGACCTCAAGGGCAAGCTGGTCACCGCCGACGCCGCGGACCCGAAGCACCCGGGCGGCTGGATCGAGTTCGGCCCCGACGGCAAGCCGGTGCCGACGGAGCCGCACGACAGCAGCTACCACGGCACGCACGTGGCGGGCACGATCGCCGGCGGCGACGCGTCCGGCACGCAGATCGGGGTCGCGCCCGGCGCCGAGCTGATGGCCGGGCTGGTCATCCCGGGCGGCTCCGGCACGCTCGCGCAGGTGATCGCGGGCATGCAGTGGGCGCTGGCGCCCTACGCGGCCGACGGCAGGCCGGCGGGCAAGCCCGCCGACGTGGTCAGCATGTCGCTGGGCGCGGAGGGCTACGCCGACGAGCTGATCGAGCCGGCCAGGAACATCCACCGCGCCGGCGCGTTCCCCTCCTTCGCCATCGGCAACGACTGCGCCGAGGGCCAGTCGGGCAGCCCGGGCAACGTGTACGAGGCCGTGGCCGTGGGCGCGACCGACGTCAACGACGAGGTGCCGGACTTCTCCTGCGGCGGCGTGGTCAAGCACACCGACTGGTTCGCCGCGCCGCCGGAGTGGCCGGACTCGTACGTCGTGCCGGACGTCTCCGCCCCCGGCGTGGACGTGGTGTCGGCCATGCCCGGCGGCCAGTACGCCGCGCTGAACGGCACCTCGATGGCCACCCCGCACGTGTCCGGCACGGTCGCGCTCATGCTGGAGGCCCGCCCGGACCTGACCGTGGACGCGGCCGAGGAGATCCTGGCCGGCACGTCGGTCTCCGACGACCGCTACGGCCCGCGCCCGAACGCCCGCGTCGGCCAGGGCCGCATCGACGCCTACGCCGCCGTCGCCGAGGCGGCGCTCAAGAGCGGCGTGCGCGGCACCGTCATCGACGGGCGCAGCCGCCGGCCGCTGGCCGGCGTGCGGGTCGTCAGGGCGGACGGGCGCGGCACCGAGACCGGCGCCGACGGGCGCTTCGAGCTGCGGCTCGCGCCGGGCGAGCACGAGCTGACGCTGTCCAGGTTCGGGTACGAGACGGGGTCCGAGACCTTCCGCGTCAAGGCGGACCGGCTCTCCGACGTGCGCCTGGAGCTGGAGCGGACCCGCTGGAGCACGATCTCGGGCCGGGTGGCCTACGAGCCGACCGGCTCGACCGTGCCCGGCGCCACGGTCACGGTGCTCGGCGTGCCCGACGAGCTGGCGGGCACGACCGACGCGAGCGGACGGTACACGATCAAGGACGTGCCCGCCGGCGAGTACCAGGTCTCCGCGCACGCCCCCGGCGTGTCGAGGTCGGACCCGGTGGCCGTCACCGTGGGCCGCCGCCCCGCGACCGCCGACGTCACGCTGCCGCGGCGGCCGCGGACCGACCGGGTGTCCCTCGGCTCGGACGGGCGGCAGGGCAACCACGACGCGTGGTGGCCGGAGATGAGCGGCGACGGGAGCGTGGTGGTGTTCGCCAGTTTCGCCTCCAACCTCGCCGACGACCAGGACACCAACGGCGAGCTGGACATCTTCGCCACCGACCTGCGTACCCGGGTGACCGAGCGGGTCTCGGTGCCGACCGGCGGCGGGCTGGCCGACGCGTTCTCCCTGTCTCCCACGGTCAGCAGGGACGGGCGGTTCGTCGGCTTCAACAGCGGGGCGGCCAACCTCGTACCGGGTGATGGCAACGGCATGACCGACTCCTTCGTGCGCGACCGGCGGACGGGGACGACCGAGATGGTCTCGGTGTCGTCCGAGGGCACGCCCGGGGACGGGATCTCGGGCGCGCCCAGGCTCAGCGCGGACGGCCGCTTCGCGGTCTTCGACAGCGGCGCGGCCAACCTGGTGCCGGGCGACACGAACGAGCGCAACGACGTGTTCCTGCGCGACCGCCAGACCGGCAGGACGGAGCGGATCTCCGTCGCCCAGGACGGCTCGCAGGTGAACGGGAACGCGCGCGAGGCGACGATCAGCGCCGACGGCCGGTACGTGGCCTTCCAGAGCGACGCCGCGGACCTGGTGCCCGGCGACGACAACGGGGTGATCGACTCCTTCGTGCTCGACCGGCAGAGCGGGACGCTGAAGCGGGTGACGGGGCCGTACCCGGACACCGACACCTCCGCGCCGGTGATCAGCGCCGGCGGGACCGCGCTGGCCTTCGGCAACGGCGTGGGGCTCGGCGAGATCTACGTGCACGACCTGACCACCGGCAGGTCCCGGATGGTGTCGGCGACCCTGGACGGCAAGCCCTCCAACGCGCTGACCTTCGCCCCCTCGCTGTCCGCCGACGGCGGCAAGGTCGTCTTCTACAGCGACTCGGGCGAGCTGGTCAGCGGCGACGCCAACAACCGCAGCGACATCTTCCTGCGCGACGTGGCGGCCGGCACCACCACGCGGATCTCCGCCGGTCCCCGGGGCGAGGAGGGCGACGGCCGGGCCGACCTGCCGTCGATCAGCGACGACGGGCGGTACGTGGCCTTCGAGAGCACCTCGGCCAACCTGGTCGAGGGCGACACCAACAAGCGGTCCGACGTGTTCGTGCACGACCTGGTGGCCGGGCCGGAGGCGCTGTTCGCGGTGGGCGGCCTGGAGGTCTCGCCGGCCGTGTCCCGGTCGGGGCGCGTGGAGGTCCGGGCCGTGGTGAAGAACGTGGGCGAGCTCGCGGGCTCGTACGAGGCCGTGCTGCGCGTGAACGGCGAGGAGGACCAGCGGCGCAGCCTGACGCTGGCGCCCGGCCGGAGCACGCGGGTCTCGTTCGGCCTGCGGCGGAGCGAGGCGGGCATCTACACCGTCGTGCTCGGGCCGCTGACCGGGCAGTTCACGGTCAAGCGCTGACCATCGGGGGCCGTCCGGAGCGGGCGGCCCCACCTTCACGGGGGCAGCTCGCCGGAGCCGCGCACGATCAGCCGGGTCGGCACGGTGGCCCGGCGGGCCTTCGACCGGTCGCCGTCCAGCCGCGACAGCACCAGCTCCGCCGCCGCGGCCCCGACCGCCGCCGGGTCCTGGGCCACCACCGTCAGCGGCGGATCGAGCACCTCGGCCAGCGGCAGGTCGTCGAACCCGACCAGCGCCACGTCCTTGCGCCCCGCCCGCGACAGCGCCACCACCGCCCCCATGGAGGCGAAGTTGTTGCCGGTGAACAGCGCCGTCGGCGGATCGGGCAGGGCTAACAGGCGCAGCGTGGCGCCGGCCGCGGCCTCCAGGTCGTGCCCGGTCTCCACCAGCGCGCGGTCGAACGGCAGGCCGGCGCCGTCGAGCGCGTCGCGGTAGCCCTGGAAGCGCTCGCGGCGGGTGTAGAGGGCGGCGGGCAGGTCGCCGACGAAGCCGATCCTGCGGTGGCCGTGGGCGATCAGGTGGGCGACGCCGGCCCGCGAGCCCTCCCGGTTGGCGCTGACCACGCAGTCGGCGGTCAGGCCGACGGACGGGCGGTCGAGGAAGACGATCGGCAGCCCGGCCACCCGCTCCGAGCGCAGGTGCCGGTGGTCGCTGGCGGCGGCCGGGACGACCATGAGGGCGCTCACCCGGCGGGCCAGGAACGTGGCGATGAGCGACTGTTCCAGATCGGCCGACTCGTCGGAGGAGCCGACGATGAGCGTGAGCCCCCGGGCGCGCACGGCGCTCTCGACGCCGCCCGCGAGCGTGCCGAAGAACGGGTTGCCCATCTCGGGGATGACCAGGCCGATCGCGGCGTCCCGCGCGCCGACCCGCATGTTGCGGGCCATGAGGTTGGGCTGGTAGCCCAGCTTGCGGACCGCGGCCATGACCCGCTCGCGCGTCTCCACGGCGACCGGGCCCTCGTCGTTGAGCACCCGGGAGACGGTCTTCGCGGTGACTCCGACCTCACGGGCCACATCTGTCATCGTCGGACGCCGCATTCCGCTCATGCTAGTGGCCCGTCATCAGGACAGCCCGATCGCCTCCGCCGCGTCCTTGTCCGCGACGACCGACTTGCCCTCCGACATCTGGAGCGCGCCGGTCATGATGGCCACCACCTCGGCCATGCTGTGGTCGCGCGGGCTGATCTCGGCGACCCTGCGGCCCAGGCGCTGGACGTGGATGCGGTCGGCGAGCTCGAACACGTGCGGCATGTTGTGGCTGATCAGCACCACCGGCGTGCCCCGGTCGCGGACCTGCCTGATCAGGTCGAGCACCTGGCCGGACTCCTTGACGCCGAGCGCCGCCGTGGGCTCGTCCATGACCACGACGTGCGTCGCCCACGCCACCGCCCTGGCCACGGCCACGCCCTGCCGCTGCCCGCCCGACAGCGACTCGACCGGCTGGGTGAGCGAGCGCAGCCCGATCTTGAGCTCGGCCATGTGCCGGGCCGACTCCTCGCGCATGCGCTTCTTGTCCAGCATCCGGAAGACCGTGCCGAGCAGGCCCGGCTTGCGGATCTCCCGGCCCAGGAACATGTTCGTCGCGATGTCGAGCGAGGCCGCGACCGCGAGGTCCTGGTAGACGGTCTCGATGCCGTGCCGGCGCGCGTCGAGGGGGTCGCGGAAGCGCACCGGCTCGCCGTCGAGCCGGATCTCGCCCGCGTCGGGCTGCAGCGCGCCGGTCAGCGCCTTGATCAGACTCGTCTTGCCCGCGCCGTTGTCGCCGATGACGGCGAGCACCTCGCCGGGCATGAGGTCGAAGTCGGCGCCGTCGAGCGCGACGACGTGGCCGTACTTCTTGACGAGGCCGCGGGCCTGGAGCACCGGTGTGCTCATCGGGTCCTCCTGCGGGAGAGCTGGTCGACGGTGACCGCGAGGATCACCAGGATGCCGGTGATGAGCGTCTGATAGATCGACGGTACGCCCATGAGCTGCAGGCCGTTGCGGAACACCCCCACGATGAGCGCCCCGACGAGCGTCCCCAGCACCAGGCCCCGGCCGCCGAACAGGCTGGTGCCGCCCAGCACGACCGCGGTGATGCTGTCCAGGTTGTCGGTCTGGCCGGCCTGCGGGTCGCCGACGCCGGTGCGGGAGACCAGGAGCAGGGCCGCGATGCCGTACACGAGGCCGGCCAGCGTGTAGACCCCGACGGTCAGCCGGCCGGTCCTGATGCCGGTCAGGCGGGCCACCTCGGGGCTGTTGCCCAGGGCGTACACGTGGCGGCCCCACGCGGTCGAGCCGAGCAGGTACGCGAACAGCAGGAACAGCAGGATCGTCAGCAGCGAGCCGTAGGTGACGTTCGTCTGGCCGAGCTGGAACGTCTGCCCCAGGAACGTCAGCAGCGCGGGCAGCTCGGTCACCGTCTGCTCGTTGGAGTAGATGTGCGTCAGGGCGAACACCACGTTCAGCATGCCCAGCGTCACGATGAACGGCGGCAGCGAGATCCGCGTCACCAGCAGCCCGTTGACCAGCCCGAACCCCGCGCAGACGGTGAGCCCGGCGGCCAGGGCGAGCAGCGGCGGCAGGCCGCTGTCCACGGCCAGCTTGGTCATCACGATCCCGCCGAACGCCATGATCGCGCCGCACGCCAGGTCGATGCCCGCGGTCAGGATGATCAGGGTCTGCCCGATGGCCAGCGTGCCGACCACCATGACCTGCTGGATGATCAGGGAGAAGTTGGGGCCGGTGAAGAACTGGTCGGTGTTGACCCCGAAGAACAGGCAGGCCAGCACGAGCGCGGCCAGCGGCCCGGCGACGGGCGTGGCGACCAGGCGGCGCGGCAGCGGTGCTTCCATCACGGCCATGGTCAGCCCCAGCAGTTGGCCAGGCCGAAGGTGGTGTCCTTGGCCTCGATCCCGGAGACGGCCTTGTCGGTGATGAGCGTGACGCCGGTGTCGGTGTAGCCGCTGGCCTTCTGGCCGCCCTTGGCGAACGTGGCCACGGCCTTGACACCGTCCTCGGCCATCTTGAGCGGGTACTGCTGGCTGGTGGCGGCGATCTGGCCGGACTGCACGGCCTTGGTGCCGGTGCAGCCGCCGTCCACGGAGACGATCAGCACGTCCTTGTCGCGGCCCTTGGCCTTCAGCGCGGTGTGCGCGCCCAGCGCGGCGGGCTCGTTGATGGTGTAGACGAGGTTGATGTCGGGGGCCTTCTGCAGGCAGTTCTCCATGGCGGTCTGGCCCTTGGCCTGGTCGCCGCGGGTGTCCTGGGAGCAGACGATGGACGGGTCGCCCGCCTGGACGCCGAACCCCTTCAGGAAGCCGTCGTGCCTGAGCTGCCCGACGGTGATGCCGGGGGCCAGGTCCAGAGTGGCGATCTTGGCGGGCTTGCCGGCCATGGCGGCCTTGGCGTACTGGCCGATCAGCTCGCCGGCCTTGAAGTTGTCGGTGGCGAACAGCGCGTCGGTGGCTTCCTGGGGCTCGGTGGGGGTGTCGAGGGCGATCACGAGCACGCCCGCGTCCCGCGCCTTCTTGATCGCGGGGACGATGGCCTTGGTGTCGCTCGGGGTGATGAGGATGCCCTTCACGCCGGCCGCGACCATGTTCTCGATGGCGGTGATCTGGGTCGCGTTGTCGCCGTCGAACTTGCCCGCGGCGGTCATCAGCTCCAGGCCGTTGGCCTGGGCGGACTTCTGGGCGCCCTCCTTCATCTTGACGAAGAACGGGTTCGTCTCGGTCTTGGTGATCAGGCCGACCTTGGGGGTGGCGGAGGCCCTCTGCCCGCCTTCGCCGCCACCGCCGCCGCCGCCGCAGCCGGCGACGAGAAGGGCGGTGACCAGGATTCCAACCGGAAGCTTCGCATTCATGGGCGGTTCCTATCAGGGGGTATTCAATGTCATCGTTGACATATGTCAACGTTGACATCGCCTGTGCTGCGATGATGAACTCCGATCCGAGAAACGTCAATGCCCCCGTGCCGTAACGAATCGGCAACGCGCCTACGAGAGGCAGGCCCGATGATCGCTGTCCTGGGCGAGTGCGTCGCCGACGCCTTCACCGACCGTGCGGCGGCCGCGGCGGGCGGCGGAGCGGCGGGCGGGCTGGCGTTACGGGTGCTGCCCGGGGGCGGGCCGGCCAACACGGCGGTGGCGCTCGCGCGGCTCGGCACGCCCGCCCGGTTCCTCGGGCGGATCTCCGGCGACGTCTTCGGCGGCCTGTTCCGGGAGCACCTGACCTCCTCCGGCGTGGACCTGTCGGCGTCCGTCGCCGCCGGGGAGCCCAGCACGCTCGCGGTCGCCGCGCTCGACGCCGACGGCCAGGCCGAGTACACCTTCTACGCCGACGGCACCGCCGACTGGCAGTGGACCCCGTACGAGCTGGACCCGGGCCGCCTCGGACCGGTCGCCTGCCTGCACACCGGCTCGCTCGCCCTGGTCAGGGAGCCGGGCCGGGAGGCGGTGGCGGAGTTCGCCCGCGCGGCGTCGCGGCGGGCCACGATCTCGATCGACCCGAACGTCCGCCCCAGCCTCGCCGCCAAGGACGACTACCAGGTGGCCCGCTGGTGCGAGTGGACCGACATCCTCAAGCTCAGCGCGGACGACCTGGACTTCCTGCTGCCCGGCACCCCGATGGAGCACGCCTGCGACACCTGGCACGCGGCGGGCGCCCGCCTGATCGTGATCACCCGGGGGGCCGACGGGGCGCTGGTCTCCCTCGACGGGGCGCGGGCCGCGGTGCCCGCGCCCCAGGTGGACGTCGTGGACACGGTCGGCGCCGGCGACTCGTTCACGGCGGGCCTGCTGCACGACCTCGGCGCGAGAGGGCTGCTCGGCGGCCGGCTCGACGACCTCGACCTGGAGACGGCCGTGGCGGCGGCGGCGTTCGCGGCGCGGGTGTCGGCGTTGACGTGCTCGGTCGCGGGCGCCGACCCGCCCTGGGCGCACCGGCTCCGTACGGATTGAGGACCGCGGACGACCGGTCGCGCGCGACCGGAAACACCCTCATGACATCCGGCGCCGCTTCCGCCTCGCCCGCGCACCGGCCCCGGATCACCTCGCCAGGTCGTCGAGCAGCCGCTCCGCGACCCGTTCCTCCGGGACGGCCAGCCCGCGCGAGCGCATCGCCGGGGCCAGCCCTGGATCCCAGGGCGCGTCGGTGACCTGGCCGGGCGCGGGGCCGGAGGCCGGGCCGTCGGCCAGGGCCCGCAGGTAGTCGCCGGCCGACATGCGCCACGGCACCGCGCCGGTCTTGGCCATGGTGTAGGCGGCGATGCGCAGGCCCGCCCCGTCGAAGTCGCCGTGGTAGTGCAGCCGGACCCCCGGGAGGGAGCGCAGCAGGCGGATGACGGCGCTGTTGGGCCAGCCCGAGGTGCAGATCATCGGCGGGCAGGAGGTGCCGAACCGCTGATGGGCCAGCGCCAGCACGGTCGGGTTCTCCACCACCCAGGCGTCCGGCTCGGCCGGCCGCAGCTCGCGTACGTCCTGGAGCTGCGCGAGCGTGATCACGCTCGGCCGCCCGTCCCAGATCCGCAGCACCCGGGCCAGGGGCTCGTCGCCGGAGGGGCGTAAACCGGCGACCAGCACCGTGGTGGAGAGGGCGTCGCAGGCCACGCCCGCCCGCTCCCACAGCGCCCGGCGCGCCTCGGCGCCCTCGGGGGCGGGCACGTCGTACAGGATGGACAGGGCCTTCAGCACCAGCGCCGACAGCCGGGTGCCCTCGTCCAGGGCGTGCGGGTCGCCGGTCACGTCGGCGGCCACCGCCGCCAGCGGGCGGCCCGCGGCGGGCAGGGCGGCGAGCACGTCCAGGGCCTGTCCGAGCAGGTCACGCCCGGCGCGTACGGCGGACAGGGCGAGCAGCGCCGGCTCGGCCACGACCACCGGGTGGGCGGCGAACCAGCCGAGCAGCGCCTCCCGTTCGAGCCGCCGCTCCGCGTGCCTGCGCCTGCGGTCGTCGAGGGGCCCGATCACGGCCTCGGTGACGGTACGGGCGTCGAGCCCCAGCGCCCCTTCGAGCCTGGCCACGTCGATGGTGATCGCGGGCCCCGGGTAGCGGTCGAGGCCGAGAAGATCGGCCACGGCGGCCTGCTGCGCCGCCTCCAGCCCCGTCACCCGGACCCGGCTGACCCGGTGACCGGAGGAGAGCCGCTCGTGCAGGGCCTGCCACACGGGCCGCAGCTCCACCGACCGCAGCCGCTCGGGCACCTCCCCGCCCGCCTGGCCGGGGGTCATTCCGCCGGCACCGTTCGGTAGCCGTTCCAGACGAACCGGGCCGTGGTCACCGCGTCGTCCCCGTCGCCGGTGATGAGCTGGTGGATCGCGATCCCGTCCAGCTCCCGGTATTCGCACCACTCGTGGTCGGACGTGAGCACCAGGTCCAGCCCCAGGTCCACCAGCAGGTCGAACACCTGCCCCCGGTTCGTCTTGTCCACCCCCACGAACACCTCGTCGAGCAGGATGAACCGCGGGCACCCCGGATCGGTCTGGTAGTGCGCGGCCACCGCGGCGAACAGCGGCAGGTGCAGCGCGATCGCCTTCTCCCCGCCCGACAGCGCCCCGTGCAGTTTCCGCGTCAGGTCCTGCCAGCCCTGCCCGTCGCCGCGGTCGAGCTTGACCACGAACCGGTGCCAGGCCGTGTAGTCGAGCACCTTCATGAGCTGGTCCTCCCAGCTCGCCGAGGAGTTGTCGGCCCGCGCCTCCTCCACGCGATCCCGGAAGAAGACGTAGAGGGCCTCCTTGTCGGCCTCCGACAGCCCCGCCGGATCGCGCAGCAGCAGGTCGCGGGCGGCCCGGGTGCCGGCCGACTGGGTGGGATCGACCTGCCACACCAGCCGCACCGCCACCCGGGAGGCGGTGCGGACGCGTTCGAGGCGCTGGTTCATGCCCTCCACCAGGGCCGTGGCCTGCCTGATCCGGTCGGCCAGGTGCCGCCGCGTGTCACCGGCCAGCGTCCGGTCGAACAGGTCCCGCTCGGCGTCGGTGATGTCCGAGCGCCGCTCGTCGCGCTCCTTGCGCAGCGCCTTGCTGAGCGCCGCGGCCCCCGCCCGGACGCCGCCGACGGTTGCGGTGAGCACCTGTACGTCCTCGTCGGGCGCCAGCTCCAGGTCGGCCCGGTCGGCGAGGATCTCCCTGGCGTGGTGGAAGGCGTCCTGCAGCCGCGCCTCGGCCTCCCTGACGTTCTTGTGCTCGTACGGGACCGTGGCCAGCTGCTCGGCCACGGCCCTGGCCGCCTCCAGGACGGCCCGCACCCCGGCCTCGGGGGCCAGCTCGACCGGCGCCCGCGCGTCCGCCGGCAGGTGCCCGGCCGCCAGGCGGCGGAACCGGTCGGACACCTCGTCGCGCACCCGCCCCGCCTCGGCGTGCTTGTCCTCGGCGGTGCCGAGCTCGCCCCTGAGCTGGCCGAGCCGGGCGTTGAGGCGGGCCATCCCGTCGTTGACCGACTTGATCAGGCGGCGGCACGCCTGGTAGGCGGCCTGGGTGTCCTGAAGTTGCTCGAGGACGCGCAGGTGCTCGACGCCGACCGTGGACTCGATCGCGGCCAGCCGCTCCGCCAGCACGACGGCGGCGGCCGCGGCCTCCTCGGCGCGTTCGACGGCCTCGACGGCGAGGCGTTCGTACTCGCCGGCGGTCTCGGCGGCCAGCTCGGCCCGCTCCCTGGCGGCGCGGGCGTCGGCGCGGCGGTCGTGCCAGACGGCGCCGGTGGTCTCGGCGGTGCGCAGGGCCTCCTCGAGGTTGTCGAGCGCGGGCAGCGCGGTGGGCAGGGCGTGCCGGTCCGCCAGCTCGGTGAGCCGGCGCAGCGACCTGCCGACGTCCTGCTCGCGCTCCTGCAGGCGCTGCTCGTACGCCCGGAGCTGGTCCTCCCGCAGCGCCACCTTCTTCACCGCGCCGTCGAGGTCCTGCACCGCGTCGGCGTACGGCCTGCGGTCGGGCCTGCGCCGCAGCTCGGCGGCCAGCGTCTCGCGGTCGCCGTCGACCACCGCGAGCAGATGGTCGCACTCGGCGATCCGCCCGGCCAGCTCGCCGAGCCGGTCGTCCAGCTCGGCGATGCGGCGCCGCCTGGCGCGCTCGCGGGCGGTGGCGCCGATGTAGGCGGGCTCGGGCTTGACCCACCGGCCCGCCGCCGGGCCCAGCCGCCAGGTGCCGTCGGCGCCGATGACGGCCGGGTGGTCGACGCCGATCGCGGTGGGCGCGAACGCGATGCCGCCCAGCACGGTGTCGGCCGGCACCGGGGAGTCGGCCTCGGTGAACAGCACGTGGGCCAGGCTGTAACCGGGGGCGGGCTTGGACAGCGCGGCCACGGCGAAGGCGTCGTGCTCGCCCGGGTCGAACCCGCCGTCGGGCCGCAGCCACAGGTCGAGCAGGCCCGAGGCCTCGAGCGCGGCCTCCACCCCGGCCTGCGCGACGGGGTCGAGCCCCGACCTGAACGCCACCGCCCGCCACAGCGGCGTCCCGGGCCGTCCGAGCCGGGCGGCCGTGGTGCGGGTGTGCGGGGCGGGCGGTTCGAGCACGGTCTGGTCGTTGAGGCTCTCGCGCTCCTGGGCCAGCTCGGCGCGCTCCGCGGCCAGGCCCTCGCGCAGCCGCCTCAGGTGCTGCTCGCGGGCGGCCAGCTCGACGGCGGCCATCGTCCGGGCGGTGCCGACCAGGTCGTCGGCGCCCTCGAAGTCGTCGGCCAGGCCGGCCAGCGTGCCCGGCTCCAGCTGCAGCTGGGTGCAGCCGCCCGCCCAGTCGGCCAGGGCGGCGGCCAGGTCGCGGGCGCGGTCGTCGCGCAGCCGCTCGGCCCGCCCGTGCGCCTCCTGGGCGGCGGCCAGGTCGTCGCGGGCCTGGTCGCGGTCGTGCTCGGCGGTGGTGCGGCGCTTGATCGCCTCCTCGTGCCCGACGGCTCCGGCGCGTACTTCCCTGATCTGGGCGGCACGGCTGGACACGGCGGCCCGCAGCAGCTCCCGCGCCCTGCGCACGGCCTCCTCACCGTCCGCCGCACTCCTCGCTCCCTCACCCGAGGACGCCACACCGCGCGCTCCCTCACCCGGGTCCGGCGCGCCCCGCGGTCCCTCGCCCCTGTCCGGCGCGGCCTCACCGCGCGGGGCACCGCCTGCCCCTGGCTCGTGGCGCCGCCCATGGGCGGGTCCGGGCGGCTCCTGGGCCGATCCAGCCCGTTCCGTCTCCTCGTGGACGGCGAGCAGCCCGGCGCGTTCGGCCGCGTGGCGGGCCTCCGTCCGGGCGCGGTCGGCCAGCGCCGCCGCCTTGCGGGCCGTGTCGGCGGCCCGGGCCGACAGCTCCTGCTTGCCCGACACGGCGCGGGCCGCCTGCCCCGCCTGGTCGCGCAGGCGGCCCGCCGCCTCGTGCGCCGCCTGGGCCTCGGTGCGGAGCCGGTGCAGGTCGCCGCCGGCCTTGTACGCCTCGCTCTCCTTCAGCCCGTCGATCTGCGCGGCCAGGGCCAGCTCCTGCGCCTCCTCCTCGCCCAGCCGCACGGTCGCCGCGTCCAGCTCCCGCTCGGCCTCCTTGAGCGCCTCCCGCTTGGCCTTGACCTCGGCCGCCAGCGACTCCAGGGAGTATCCGGCGGAGGTCACGGCCGCGGCGGCGGCGCGCAGGACGCGCTGGGCGTAGTTGCGCTGCCGGGTGGCGAGCCGGTCGGCCTCCTCCACGTCGCGGTCGAGCAGGCGCAGCTCCTCGCGCTGGCGGTCGAGCCGCTCGAACCCCTCGGCGATCTCGTGGATCTCGCCCTCGCCGAGCGGCGGCAGGGCGCTCGACAGCAGCTCCGACAGCAGGCCGGGGTCGAGGCGTTCGGACAGCTTGGGGGTGCGGAGCTGGCGCAGCGCGGTCAGCAGCGAGTCGTAGCGCTGCTCGTTGAGCGCGCGGTAGAGCGTCTGGCGGACGACCGTACGGTAGGACTCGGCCGACTCATGGACCTTGCCGGACGCGCCGAGCTCCTCCACGAGCTGGGCCTTGGTCAGCGGCTGGCCGGCGTCGCCGGTGAGCCGGACGCCGTCGGGGGCGTCGACGCGGGCCTCGGTCGTGAAGTAGGTGGCGGTGACGTTCTTGGTGTGGATGGTGGCCTGCAGCCGGGCGCCGCAGGTGAACCAGCGGCCGTCGGCGTGCCGGAACTCCAGCCACACGTAGCCGACCCGGGTGGTGCCGCCGGCGCCGTCGCCCATCAGGTTCCAGTGCATGGTGCGCTCGGTGCCGCCGAACGTGGACAGCCTGCTGGGCTTGAGGCTCGCGTCCAGCACGTACGGGAGCAGCAGTTCGAGCACCTTGGACTTGCCGCTGCCGTTGGGGCCGCGCAGCAGCAGCCTGCCCCGGTGGAACTCGAACACCTCGTCGTAGTAGCGCCACACGTTGAGGATCCCGGCGCGTACGGGGGTCCAGCGGGCGTCCACTCCCTGCGCGGCGCGCGGCGGGGCGAGCTCGGTGACTGTCATGAATCCTCCTGGACGGCCGCGCCGTGATCGACCCGGTAGCGGGCCGCGGCGGGCAGGGCGGCGACCTGGTCACCCGTGACGCGGGCCAGCCCGAACTGCGTGAGCACCTGCAGCGCGTCGGCGGCCAGCCGCGGCCCGCCGCCCTCGGACTGGTAGGCCTTGGCCCACTGCGGGAACCGCCGCAGCAGCCCTGCCGCCTCGCGGTCGAGCCTGGCGGCGGTGACGGGGCCGGAGGTGACCAGCAGGTCGAGCATGAGCAGGGCGGCCACCTTGGCGTGGCTGCCGTCGTCGGGGAACTTGGTGTCGGTGGCGATCGCGTCGGTGTCGATGAGCAGGAAGCCCTCGGCCCGCTCCTCCAGCACGAACCCGGCCTCCTCGGCGGCGCGGCGCAGGATCTGGCGGCCGGTCAGGGAGGCGGCGTAGGCGGACTGCGCGGGGGTGAGCTCGTCGCGGTAGACGACGGGGTCGTCGAGCAGGCGGCGGATGAGCGAGTGGCGCGCCCACAGGTTGCGCTGGGTCTCGGTCGGCTCGTCGCCGCCGTAACGAGCCTCGACCGTCAGCGCCCGCACCGGGTCGCTCGCCGGGCCGCCTCCCGGGTCGCGTTCCTCCAGCGTGGCATCCGGGACGGTTTCCAGGGCGGTCTCCATCGCGGCCGCCACCCTGGACGGCGGCACCGGCGCGGCCAGCAGCCGGATCACCCGTGTCGTGTCCACCCGGTAGAGCACCTTGGCGTCCTCGTCATCCAGGTAGGAGTCGGTGGCGCCGTCCATGGAGGTGATCGCCCCGTAGTGCTCCAGCAGCTTGAGCGCGTCCACGAAGGCCGCCCGCTCGTCGTTCCTGACCGGGTCGAACGCGGGCACGTCGGCCTCCACCGCGGCCGCCTGGACCACCCGCTGGGCCAGCATGCCGATCGTGGTGACCGGCGAGGTGAGCAGCTCGGCCGCGCACAGGCACAGCAGCGTGTAGCGGCGACGGTCGAACGGCGCCCTGGTGGTGCGGCGGCGCCGCGCGGGGCGGGTGGCGCCCGGCTCGGACCCGATCTTGACCAGGCGGGCGTACCCCTGGCGCGACTCCACGACCAGCCGCCAGCCGCAGAAGTAGTCGAACCACTGGATCAGCGGCTGCCGCCGCTTCCTGATCAGGTCGAAAGCGGCGGGGTCGTCGTGCAGGGACACGAGGGGCCGGCCGAGCAGGGTCCTGATCGCGCGGGCGATCTCCTCCTTCTCGGCCCTGACGAGCTGGTTGGCCAGGCTGCTCACGCGCCCACCACCTTCCCGCGGCTGCCGGCCCCCGGAGCCCGTACGTCGATGAGGTAGTCGGGGCCCCGGAACCACCCCTCGGACGTGCGCAGCACCGCCACCGCCCCGTCGTCCGGCGCCCGCAGCACGATCTCCACCCGCCCGTCCGAGGTGACGGCCCGCCGGAACCCGAGCGAGTCGGGCCGCTCGGCCAGGGCCCGCCCCAGCAGGTCGAGCAGCCGCCCGAACGTGTCATGGTCGAGCTCCCCCAGCTGCGACAGCCGCATCGCGCCGGTCGTGGCCAGCGCCGACCAGGCGGCCTCCAACTCGGCCCGCTCCTTCTCGGCCCGCGCCCTGCGCTCGGCCCGCAGCGCCGCCACGTCGCGCACCTTGCCCGTGCGGCCCATCCGCTCCGTACGCCCGCGCGAGCGCAGCAGCGCCGACACCTCGACCGGCTCGGCCTCCGCCCAGGGCACCCCGGCGGGGATCAGCTCGGCGTCGGCGTGCCCGAGGTGCGGGTGCCTGGCCGAGCCGAGCCCGAACGCCGCGTCCCACAGCCGGTGCGCGTCGTCCTCGCCGGGCGCGGTGGCGAACCAGCGGGCCAGCGTACGGAAGTCGGCGGCGGCGCTGGAGGAGCGCCGGCGGGAGTCGGTGATGCGGTCGAGCACCTGCAACAGCGACACGATCGCCCGCCGCGCCACATCATGCAACTGCCGCACCCGCGGCACCCCACCGCCCGCGGCACCCCGCCCGGCGCCTCCCGCGACCCCTCCCCCACTGCCTCCGCTGACGGCCCCCTCGGCGCCTTCCTCCTCAGCGCCTTCCACCTCTGGGGCGAACCACAGCCGCAGCCCGTCCCACTTCGCCGCCCGGGCCGCCAGCCAGGGGGTGGCATGATCGGCCCCGGGCACCTTCGGCAGGTCGGCGCCGTCCAGCGCGCGGGCGTGCAGCACGCTGACCCCGTGCCGGGCCACGGCGCGCAGCGCGGCCGCGATGGTGTCGCCCCGCTGCTCCAGATTGGTCACGAACTCCTGAAGGTAGGCCACGGTGGCGGCCTTGACCTCGTGGAACGTGGCCAGATCCGACCCCTCGACGCGCAGCAGCCGCTGCAGCTCCCCGTTGAACTGCTTGGTGTTGTTACGCAGCCCGTCGAGATGCCCCTCCAGCTCCTGCAGGCTGCTGAAGATGCGCCGGTTGCGCCCGGGGTCGGGGTCGCGCAGCAGGCTGTCCAGCTCCCCCAGCCGGTCGGCGATCGCGTCGAGCACGGCGGTCTGCAGCGCCCCCGCCGAGGCCAGCATGGCCATGGCGTGCTGCACCCCGGCGAACGCCGCCTCGCCCCGTCTGGTCAGCGAATATTGCAGGTTCTTGCGCTCGTACTCCTCGGCGGTCGCGAAGCTCCCCGCGTGATTGAAGATCACGTCGAGCAGCCCCCAGCCGGCCAGCTGCTTGAGCGTGCCGGCCAGATCCTGCTCGCCGACCGGCGCGTACCACCCCACCGCGCGCAGCCGCTCGCGCACCTCGTCCACCGTCAGCGCCGTCTCGAGCCGCTCGTTGGCCTCGCCGAAGGCATAGAGCACCGCGGTGTGCAGATCTGCCCGCTCGGTGGTGGTGAACCGGAACATCTCCGGCGGCACCCGTGGCGGCTCCGCCATCGCCCCGCTCCCCTCGCCACACGATTACCACCCACGCAACCGTAGCGGCAGACACCGACGGGGCGACCGCTGTTTGCGACCAGATCACAGGGGTACGGCGCTGGCATTGGAACTCGGGGGGACGGTATGGCGGAGTTCGAGGCGACGCGCGGGATGCCCGCGGAGAGCATGGTGGTGTTCGGCGTCGCGTCCGACGTGGAGATCATGGACCGCTGGCTGCCCCAGGGGCTGTCGGTGCATGACAGCGGCCCCGGCACGATCGAGGCGGACGGCTCGCTGGTGCCCGGCACCGGCAAGCACGAGGGCCTGTTCCGCGCCGAGGAGGACCAGCTCCGGGTGGAGTGGGGCGGGCGCGACCATCCCGACTATTCGGGATGGCTGCAGGTCTCCGACTCGGCCGCCGGGACCAGCGAGGTGACCGTGCACATCAGCCTCCTGGACGAGCCCGACTCGGGTGCCCGGGCCGATGAGGTGCGCGGGCTGCTGGACCGGTCGCTGGACCGGCTCGCCGAGGAGGTCCACCGACGCGTCTCCGACGCGAGCTGACCTCCCGGCAGAGCCCGCGCCGCGCGACCGGGCCACTCAGGGCGCGCAGCGCCCCCGTGCGAGGTCCGCGCAGTCCGGCTCGACGGATGGACGCGCAGGTCAGCCGGGCCGTTCCCGGCGAGTTACATTTCTTGCAATGGATCTATTCCAGCGACTATAAAGGGCGCCGCAAGGTTCACCGCGCACCGTTCGAGCATGCGACGCCTAATCACAATCTTTACGCCTGTCATCGCGGGCCTGATCGCCCTGACGGGTTTGCCCGCCATGGCGCAGGCCACTGCCACCGACGGGCTCGACACTTATTACGGCCAGCGTCTTGCCTGGTCAGGCTGCGGTAACGGGTACGAGTGCGCGAAATTGTCAGTGCCACTCGACTATTCGAAGCCGAACGGCAAACGGATTAAGATCAGCATGGTCCGGCTCCCCGCCACCGGCAAGAAGATCGGCTCGGTCGTGCTCAATTTCGGCGGTCCCGGCGGGTCCGGCGTGACCGCCCTGAAAGCCGGCAAGGAAATCGTTTCCGCCGCCGTCAGGGAGCGGTTCGACGTCGTCAGCTTCGATCCGCGCGGCGTCGGCGCGTCCTCGCCGGTGCGCTGCCTGGGGACGCTCGACCTCGACGCGTACCACGCGCTCGACCCGACCCCGGACACCCGCGCCGAGGTCAGGCACTCGCGACAGTGGGCCAAGATCTTCGCCAAGTACTGCGTGGCGAACTCCGGCAAGCAGCTGCTGTCCAAGGTCGGCACGGTGAACACGGCGCGGGACATGGACGTGATGCGGGCCACGCTGGGTGACGCGCGCCTGACGTACCTGGGCTTCTCCTACGGCACCTATCTCGGCTCGATCTACGCGGACATGTTCCCGAAGCGGATCAGGGCGATGGTGCTGGACGGCGCCGAGGACCCGTCCCAGCACGCCGCCGAGTTCGTCCAGGACCAGGCCCGCGGGTTCCAGGTGGCGACGACGTCGTTCCTGCGGGACTGCTTCAAGGCCAGGAACTGCCCGTTCCGCAAGCACGACGTCAAGGCGGCGCTGAAGCAGCTCGACAAGCTCTACCGGCGGGCCGACACGGCGCCGCTGCGCAACGTGTACGACGGCAGGCAGGTCACCGAGGCCGTGGTGCGCGGCGCCGTGCAGTTCTCCATGTACCAGACCGCCAGCTGGCCCAGCCTGCGGCAGGCCCTGACGGACGCGTACAAGGGCGACGGCAGCAAGCTGCTGCTGCTGGCCGACGCGGGCAACGGGCGGACGATCGGCGGCCGTTACGACAACAGCTTCGAGGCCCTCGTGGCCATCAACTGCGTCGACCACCCGGAGAACCCCTGCCCGTACTGGCCGGTCAAGGGCACCCGCTACCCGAAGAAGGTGCACGCCAAGGGCTCGCCGCCGATCGTGGTCGTGGGCACGACGCGTGACCCGGCGACGCCGTACAAGCTGGCCAAGGCGCTGGCCGCGCAGCTGTCGAACGGCGTGCTGCTCACCCACGACGCCGACGGCCACACCGGCTACCGCAAGGGCTCGGCCTGCCTGGACCGCAAGGTCGACCAGTACCTGATCACGACCAGGGCCCCGCTCGCGGGGACCTGTAACGACCGGACCTGAAGCACGCGAAACGGCCAGTCCCACACCTCGGTGTGGGACTGGTGTCGTTCGGGTCAATCCCGGTCGCGCCTGTGTGGCGGTGGTGGCGCGGTGGGGGAGATTGGGCGGGCGTAGCCGGAAATTCCCGTCCGAGGAGCCCATGGAGTCGCTGCTGATCCTGCACGCGGCCGTGGCTGCCTGCGCTCCCTGGCTGGCCACTCGGCTGGGGCGCGCCTCGTTCGCCCTGCTGGCCGTCCCGCCGGCCGCCGCGTTCTGCTACGCCGGCTGGCTGGCGCTGCGCGGCCTGCCCGCCCGGGAGAGCACGACGTGGGCGCCCGCGCTGGGCATGGAGCTGTCCTTCCGCGCGGACCCGCTGACCGTGCTGATGATGTCGCTGGTCACCGGGGTCGGGGTGCTGGTGCTGTGCTACAGCGCCCGGTACTTCGCGGCGGGCGACGAAGCGCTCGGCCGCTACGGCGGCGCGATGGTGGCCTTCGCGGGGTCGATGCTGGGGCTGGTCACCGCCGACGACCTGCTCCTCCTGTACGTGTTCTGGGAGCTGACCACCGTCTTCTCCTACCTGCTGATCGGCTACGACCCCATGAGCCGGATGAGCCGGCAGGCCGCGATGAAGGCGCTGACGGTCACCACGTTCGGCGGCCTGGCCATGCTCGCCGGGTTCGTGCTGGTCGGCCAGGCGGCGGGCTCCTACCAGGTGTCGGAGATCGTCGCCCGTCCGCCGGACCTGGCGCCGGTCGCCGTCGTGCTGGTGCTGGCGGGGGCGCTGGCGAAGTCGGCGATCTTCCCGTTCAGCACGTGGCTGCCCGCCGCGATGGCCGCGCCCACGCCCGTGTCGGCATACCTGCACGCGGCCGCCATGGTGAAGGCCGGCGTCTACCTGCTGGCCAGGCTGGGCCCCGCGTTCGGCGACCTGGCGCTGTGGCGGGCGGTGGCGGTGCCGCTCGGCCTGGTGACGATGCTGCTGGGCGGGTGGCGGGCGCTGCGGGAGAACGATCTGAAGCGGCTGCTGGCCTACGGCACGGTCAGCCAGCTGGGGTTCCTCGTGGTGCTGTTCGGCTCGGGGAACGAGGGCGCCGCGCTGGCGGGCGTGGGCATGTTGCTGGCGCACGCGCTGTTCAAGGCGGCGCTGTTCCTGGTGGTGGGCATCGTCGATCACGCGGCGGGCACCCGGGACCTGGGCGAGCTGAGCGGCGTGGGCCGGGCGATGCCGTGGGTGCGCGCGGTCGCCGTGCTGGCGGGGGCCTCGATGGCGGGGCTGCCGCCGCTGGTGGGGTTCGCCGGGAAGGAGGCGGCGCTGGAGGCGCTGCTGGGCGCGCCGCTCACGCTGGCGGGCGTGGTGACGGGCTCGGCCCTGACGGCGGCGTACACGCTGCGCTTCCTGTGGGGCGCCTTCGTCGACAAGCCGGGCAAGCCGGCGCGGCAGGTGCACCCGGTGCCGGCGGCCATGTTCGCCCCGGCCGCGCTGCTGTCGGTGCCGGGGCTCGCGTTCGCCCCCCTGGCCTCCTGGTACGAGGGCGCGATGTCCGGCTACACCGGCACGTTCGCCGACCCGGGGCACCCCTCCCACCTGGCGCCGTGGAGCGGTTTCACGCCGCCGCTGCTGCTGTCGGCGGCGGCCCTGGCGGGCGGGGTGGTGCTGTTCCTGGCCCGGGAGCCGGTGGCGCGGGCGGGGGCGGCGCTGCACGTGCTCGACTCCAGCCAGGTCTTCTGGTCGGCCGTGCGGCGGCTGGACCGGTTCGCCATCCAGCTCACCGGCTTCATCCAGCGCGGCTCCGTGCCCGACTACCTGCTGCTGACGCTGCTGGTGACGGTCGGGGTGGGGCTGTTCTCCCTCCTGCACGGCGGCGCGCCCCGCCTGGACGTGCCGGTCGTCGCCTGGCAGCGGCCGGAGCAGCCTGTGGTGGTCGTGCTGCTGGCGGCCGCGGCCGTGCTGGCGCTGTTCTCCCGCGCGTACATCCTGCTGGCCCTGATCATCGGCCTGACCGGCTACGGCACCGCGCTGCTGTTCCTCGCGCACGGCTCGCCCGACCTGGCGCTGACGCAGTTCCTCGCCGAGACGCTGAGCCTGGTGGTGTTCGCGCTGGTGCTGCGGCGGCTGCCGATCGAGCCGGACCGGGGGCGGCTGCCGATCCCGTTCCGGCTCGGGGTGGGGCTGGCGTTCGGGGTGGTCGTCACGGGCGCGGGCATGCTGGCGATGGCCGCGCGCGGCGAGCAGCCGGTCGGCGCGCTGATGGGCCGGGCGGCCGAGCAGGCCGGGGCGCGCAACATCGTCAGCGCGATCATCCTCGACATCCGCGCGTGGGACACGCTGGGCGAGAGCGCGGTGCTCATCGTGCTCACGCTGGGCGTGACGAGCCTGGTGTTCCTGCGGCGCAGGTCGTACAGCATCGAGCGGAGCGAGGCCGGGCACCGTCCCGCGGAGCGCACGCACTGGCTGGCGGCCACGCTGCCGCGCGGGCAGCGGGCGCTGGCGTTCGAGGTGGCGGCGCGGCTGACGTTCCACACGGTGCTGGCGTTGTCGGTCTTCCTGCTGTTCATCGGGCACAGCGGGGTCGGCGGCGGGTTCGCGGGCGGCATCGTGGCCGGGCTGGCGATCACCGTGCGCTACCTGGCGGGCGGCCGGAACGAGCTGGCCGCGGCCGTGCCGGTGCACGCGGGCGTGCTCATGGGGGCCGGGCTGACCCTGTCGGCGGGGACGGCGCTGATCGGGCTGCTGTTCGGGTCGGCGGCGCTGGAGATGCTGGCCACGGACGTGGCCGTGCCGGTGCTCGGGCACGTGCACGTGTCCACGGGGCTGCTGTTCGACCTCGGCGTGTACGTGTCCGTGGTCGGCATGGTCCAGGACGTGCTGCGCGGCCTGGGCGCCGAGCTGGACCGGCAGATCGACGCCGAGGAGGGCTCGTGAGCCTGTCCCTGGTGCCGTTCGCGGCCTGCTGCGTGATGATCACCGTCGGGGTGACGCTGCTGCTGGAACGCAGCCTGGTACGGGTGCTGGCCGGCGTCATCGTGCTGGGCAACGGGGTGAACCTGCTGATCGTCACCTCCGGCGGCAGCGCGGGCGGCCCGCCCTTCACCGACGCACCGGGGTTCGCCGACCCGCTGCCGCAGGCCATGGTGCTCACCGCCATCGTGATCACCCTGGGCGTGACGGCGTTCCTGCTGGCCCTGGTGCACCGCTCGTGGCAGCTCACCGGCAGCGACGAGGTCCAGGACGACACCGAGGACCGTCGGGTGCGGCTGCGCGCGCGGCGCGGCGAGCTGGGCGACGCCGTACGCGCCCGGCGGGACGCCTACCGGCGGCTGGTCACCGAGCAGCGGGCCGAGCTGGCCCACCTGGAGGCCGAGCAGGCCGAGCGGGAACGGCTGGAGGAGGCCGACCTGGAGCGGCGCATCTCCCGGGTGCACGACGAGCTCGACCGGTGGATGCGCGGGCTCAGGCAGGAGGGGGTGTCGGAGGAGGAGCTGCAGCGCCGTTTCGAGGAGGTGGGGCTGCGCGCGGGCTGGGACGCCATGGACAACGCCGAGCGCATCGAGCAGCTGCGCGAGCAGCACGAGCGGGGGCGGGAGGAGCAGGCGGCCAGGGAGAAGCGGCTGCGCCGCAAGCTCAAGGCCCGCCAGCGGGACGCGCGCAGGCAGATGCGCGCGGCCATCCGGGAGGAGCGCGAGCGGCAGGCCCTCGCGCAGGACCCCGAGCTGGAGGGCGAGGACTGACCCATGGAGAGCCCGATCACGCTGGAGAGCCTCGTCTGCGTGCCGGTGATGCTGCCGCTGCTGGCCGCCGGGGTGAAGCTGGCGATCGGCGGGCGGCTGCGCCGGCTGCAGTCGCTCATCAGCCTCGTCACGCTGGGCATCTCGCTGGCGGTGGCGGTGGTGCTGATGGTCGCGGCCGACGCGCACGGCCCGCTGGTGACCGAGCTGGGCGGCTGGCCGTCGCCGATCGGCATCTGCCTGGTGGCCGACCGGCTCTCCACGCTGGTGCTCGTGGTGTCCTCGGCGGTGACGCTGTGCGTGATGGCGTACTCGGTGGCCAACGCCTACGACGAGCAGGAGCACGACGCCCCGATGGCGATCTTCCATCCGGCGTTCCTGGTGATGGTGGCGGGGGTGGCCGACGCGTTCCTGTCGGGGGACCTGTTCAACCTGTTCGTGGCGTTCGAGCTGCTGCTGAGCGGCTCGTACGTGCTGCTGACGTTCGGCGGCACGGACTCCAGGATCCGGGCGGGCGCCACGTACACGCTGATGGCCCTGGCCTCGTCGATGTTGTTCCTGATCGCGCTGGCCGTCACCTACGCCGCCACCGGGACGCTGTCGATGGCGCAGCTCGCCCAGCGCTTCGCCACGCTGCCCGAGCAGGTGAAGCTGCTGGTGGAGCTGACGCTGCTGCTGGCGTTCGCGATCAAGGCGGCGATCTTCCCCATGTCGGCGTGGCTGCCCGACTCCTACCCCACCGCGCCCGCCCCGGCCACGGCCGTGTTCGCCGGGCTGCTCACCAAGGTCGGCGTGTACTCGATCATCCGCCTGGAGGCGCTGCTGTTCCCCGGCGGGCCGGTCTCGACGCTGCTCATGTGGGTCGCGCTGGCCACCATGCTCGCGGGGGTGCTGGGCGCGGTGGCGCAGACGGACATGAAACGGATGCTCTCCTTCACGCTGGTCAGCCACATCGGGTACATGGTCTTCGGCGTGGCCCTGTCCACGCCGGCCGGCATGGCGGGGGCCATCTTCTACGTGGTGCACCACATCACCGTGCAGACGAGCCTGTTCCTGGTGACGGGGATGGTCGAGCGGCGGACCGGCACCACGTCGGTGACCCGGCTGGGCGGGCTGATGAGGGCGACGCCGCTGATCGCCGTGCTGTTCTTCGTGCCGGCCATGAACCTGTCGGGCATCCCGCCGATGTCGGGGTTCCTGGGCAAGCTGATGCTGGTGCAGGCCGGGCTGGCGGCCGGGGGGTGGCTGCCGGTCACGCTGGTGGCCGGGGGCCTGGTGACGAGCCTGCTCACGCTGTACGCGGTGGCCAAGACGTGGGGCAAGGCGTTCTGGCGCGGCCCGCGCTCGGACCGGGTGGGCCGGGTGCTGGAGAGCGAGGAGTACACCGGTGAGGAGCCCACCGTGACGACGGCCACGCTGCCGGCGGCGCTGCCGCTGTCGGTGGTGGCGCTGGTCGCGCTCGGGTTGTCGTTCACGGTGCTGGCGGGGCCGCTGTCGGCGCTGGCGCAGCGGACGGCGGGCGAGCTGCTGGCCCGCGAGCCGTACATCTCGGCGGTGCTGGAGGGGCGGCCATGAGGCGGGACGTGCCTGGCGGCGAGCCCGTGCGGCGGGAGGTCCTGGCGCCGCGGGTGCTCGGCCGGCGGGTACCGCTGCCGCTGGTGGCCTGGCTGGCGCTGGTGTGGGTGATGTTGTGGGGCGACCTGTCGGCGGGCAACGTGCTGGGCGGGCTGGTGACCGGGCTGGTGGTGACGTGGCTGCTACCGCTGCCCCTCCTCGATCCCGGCATCCGGGTGCGTCCGGTGGCGCTCGTCAGGTTCCTGCTGTGGTTCGGCTGGGACATGGTGATCTCGACCGTGCGGGTGGTGTTCTGGGTGGCGCATCCGGGGCAGCCGCCGACGCAGATCGTCCGGGTGCCGCTGCGCACGTCGTCCGAGGCCCTGACCGTGATGATCATCGTCGCGCTGTCCACCGTGCCCGGGAGCCTGGTGCTGGAGAGGTACCCCGGGGAGCTGCTGGTGCACGTGCTGGGCCGGCCCGGCGACGTCGCCGAGGCCGTGCGGGCGGACATCGCGGGGCTGGAGTCGCGCATCGTGGCGGCGTTCGGCACCCGCCGGGATCGGGAGGAGCTGCCGTGACGGCGGTGTACCTGGCGACGCTCGTCCTGCTCGGGTGCGGGGCGGCCGCCTCGCTGTGGCGGGCGGGGCGCGGGCCGTCGATGCTGGACCGGGCGGTGGCGCTGGACGTGTTCACGTCGTTGTCGATGTGCGGGGTGGGGGCGTTCGCCGTGGCCAGGGACGACTATTCGGACCTGCCGATCCTGCTGGTGCTGTCGCTGCTGGGGTTCGTCGGGTCGGTGTCGCTGGCCCGGTTCTTCGCGGACCGGACCGGAAGGGGGCCGCGATGAGCGCGCTGGAGGTGGCGGAGGGGGTCTGCCTGCTCCTGGGGGCTGCGCTGGCGCTGTCGGCCGGGGCGGGGCTGGTGCGTTTCCGCACCACGCTGGACCGCATGCACGCCGGCACGAAGCCGCAGGTGCTCGGCGTGCTGCTGGTGCTGCTGGCCATGTGGCTGCACCGGCCCACCTGGTCGAACGCCGGGCCGCTGCTGCTGGTGGCGATCTCCCAGGTGGTCACGGTGTCGGTCGCGGCCTACATGATCGCCCGGGCCGCGTACGGGCGTCAGTCGTCGGACGACGACACCGGGCTCCCGTCCGACGAGGACTGATCCGACCGGTTGAGCGCCGGCTGGCCGAACCAGGTCCACAGCGCCAGCACGGCCAGGGCGCCCGCGGTGATCCAGGCCAGCGTCGCGTCGAAGAGGTAGTCGATCACGAACATCGTGGACGTGGTCATCGACACGGCCAGGGCGAGCGCGCCGAGGATGCCGTAGAGGTTGGAGCGGCGTACCAGCGTCTCCTTGCGGCCCTGCCGGAACAGCACGCGGTGCTGGGCGGTCGGCGCGATGTAGCAGATCGACGCGATCGCTGCGCTGACCAGCGCCGCGTAGTACAGCCAGCGGTCGACCTGGTCCAGCCGGGCGAACCCGGAGGAGAAGGGCACGGTGAGCAGGAACGCGAACAGCACCTGCACGCCGGTGACCGCCACACGCGCGCCCTGGAGCAGCTCGACGAAATTGCGATCCGCGCGCTCCTGGTCCGACTCGTTCTTCACGCCGCCTCCCGCCAGTCAACGAGAGACTTCCTCTTCCTTGCCAAGAACGGCTAAAACCTCGGTAGGAGGATCTTCGCCGGCGTAATGGGCAACTCGCGGATGCGGCGGCCGGTGGCATGGTGGACGGCGTTGCCGATCGCGGCCGCCGTCCCGACGATGCCGATCTCGCCGATGCCCTTGCTACCCATCGGGTTGAGCTCGCCGTCCTGCTCGTCCAGCCAGACCGCCTCCACGTCCGGTACGTCGGCGCACGCGGGCACGTGGTACTGCGCCAGGTCGCGGTGCAGGAAACCGCCGAACTCCTCGTCGGTGAGCGTCTCCTCCATCAGCGCCATGCCCAGGCCCATCGTCATGCCGCCGATGAACTGCGACCTGGCCAGCTTGGCGTCCACGATGTGCCCGGCGGCGAACACGCCCAGCAGCCGCGGGACGCGCACCTCGCCGGTCACGGAGCTGACCCGCACCTCGGCGAACTGGGCGCCGAAGGCGTGCCGGGCCAGCCGGGCGTCGCCCTTGATCTCCTCCCTGGTGTCGGCGCGGCCCTCCTTGCCGTCGCGCCGCAGCTCCTCGCAGGCCCGCACGACCGCCGAGCCCCACGAGGCCGTGCCCATGGAGCCGCCGGCGACGGGCGCGTCCGGCAGGTCGCTGTCGCCGAGCTCGACGTGCACCCGCTCGGGGGCGACGCCGAGCGCGCCGGCCGCGATCCTGGTCAGCGCCGTACGCGCGCCGGTGCCGATGTCCGCGGCGGCCACCTGGACGAGGAAGTCGCCGTCCCGCACGGTGGCCACGGCCTTGCACGGCAACCGCCTGGCCGGGTAGGTCGAGGCGGCCACGCCGGTGCCGACCAGCCACTCCCCCTCGCGCCTGATCCCCGGCTCCGGGTCGCGGTGCTCCCAGCCGAACCGGTGGGCGCCCTCGCGCAGGCAGCCGACCAGGTTGCGGGAGCTGAACGGCAGGCCACTGTCCGGCTCGGTCTCCGGGTCGTTGATGACGCGCAGCTCGACCGGGTCCAGGCCGGCGGCGTAGGCCAGCTCGTCCATGGCGGACTCCAGCGCGTACATGCCGGGGCACTCCCCCGGGGCGCGCATCCACGACGGGGTGGCCACGTCCAGCCGGACGAGCCGGTGCGCGGTGCGCAGCGCGGGCGTGCCGTACATGACGCGCGACGGGGTGGCGGTCTGCTCGGCGAACTCGACCAGGGTGGAGCTCTGCTCGTACGCCACGTGCTCCAGCGCCGTGAGCCGGCCCTCGGCGTCGGCGCCGAGCCGCACCCGCTGGATCGTCGGCGTGCGGTAGCCGGTGACGTCGAACATCTGCTGCCGGGTCAGCACGATCTTGACCGGGCGGCCGACCTCCCTGGCGGCGATCGCGGCCAGCACGGCCTGCGGCCGCGTGGTGCCCTTGGAGCCGAACCCGCCGCCCACGTGCCTGGCCACCACGCGCACCCGGTCCGGCGGCAGGTCCAGGGTCTTGGCGATCATGTCGCGGCTGGTCGAGGAGCCCTGCGCGGTGTCGTACACCAGCAGCCTGCCCTCCGCGTCCCAGAGGGCCAGGGCCGCGTGCGGCTCCATCGGGTTGTTGTGCAGGACGGGCGTCTCGTAGGTGACGTCGACCGTGGTCGCGGCGGCGGCGAGCCCCTCCTCGACGTCGCCGTGCCCGGTGTCGGAGGGGAAGTTCGGGTTGACGACCTCGGGCCGGTAGAGGCCGGGGTGCTCGGGGTGCAGGCGCACGTCGTGGTCGTCGGGGTCGTAGTCGACGCGGAGGGCCGCGGCGGCGGCGCGGGCGTTCTCGTAGGTGTCGGCGACGACGGCGGCGACGAGCTGGCCCCGGTAGGCGACCTCGCGGCGCTGGAACAGGGCCAGCTCCGGGTCAGCGTCCTCGGCCAGGTCGGGCGGGTCCTCGCAGGACAGCACGGCCAGCACGCCGGGCATCTCCAGCGCCGGGCCGCTGTCCACGCGCTTGACGCGGCCCTTGGCGATGTGCGACTGCACGGGGTAGGCGTAGGTGACGCCCTCGGCCGGGTATTCGGCGGCGTACGTGGCCAACCCCGTGACCTTGACGCGGCCCTCGATGCGGTTCACGGTGCCAGCTCCTCCAGCGTGGAGACGATCAGGTTGCGGGCCAGCGGCACCTTGAAGGCGTTGCGCGGCAGCGGGTGGGCCTGCTCCAGCTCGGCCTCGGCGGCCTGGAGGAACGCCTCGCCGGTCGCCGGCCCGCCGATGATCGCCCGCTCGGCCCGCTCGGCCCGCCAGGGGGCGTGCGCCACCCCGCCGAGCGCGATGCGGCAGCCGGTGACGACGCCGTCGGAGCCCACGTCGAGCACGGCGGCGATGGACACCAGCGCGAACGCGAACGACGCCCGCTCGCGCACCTTCCGGTAGACCGAGGCCCCCGGGGGCGGCGGCGGCAGCTCCACCGCGGTGATCAGGTCGCCGGGCTCCAGCACGGTGTCGCGCTCCGGCTCCTCACCGGGCAGGCGGTGCAGGCCGGGTATGGGGATGATGCGGTCGCCGCCCGGGCCGGTGACGTGCACCTCGGCCTCCAGCGCGGCCAGGGCGACGGCCATGTCCGAGGGGTGGGTGGCCACGCAGGAGCCGGAGGTGCCGAGGACGGCCAGGTTGCCGTGGTCGCCGGCGATCGCGGGGCAGCCGGAGCCGGGGCGGCGCTTGTTGCAGGGTCTGGTCACGTCCTGGAAGTACGCGCAGCGGGTGCGCTGCAGCAGGTTGCCGCCGACCGTCGCGACGTTGCGCACCTGGCCGGAGGCGCCGGTCAGCACGGCCCTGGCCAGCATGGGATAGCGGCTGCGGACGAGGGGGTCGGCCGCCAGGTCGGTGTTGCGCACGGTGGCGCCGACGCGGACGCGGTCGCCCACGGGCTCGATGATGTCGAGCGGCAGGCGGCTGACGTCGAGGAGGCGCTCGGGCTCGGCCACGCCCAGCCGCATGAGGTCGACCAGGTTGGTGCCGCCGCCCAGGTACATGGTGCCGGGGGCGAAGTCGCGCACGGCCTCCGCCGGGCTGACGGCGCGGGCGTACTCGAAGGGTTTCACCGGGCCACCTCGCCGATCGCGCCGACGATGTTGACGTACGCGCCGCACCGGCACAGGTTGCCGCTCATCCGCTCTCTGATCTCCTCGGGGGTCAGGTCCGGATCGACGAGGATGTCCTCGGTGACGGCGCTCGGGCCCGGCTCCCCCAGCATCCCGGCCGCCGAGCAGAGCTGGCCCGGCGTGCAGTAGCCGCACTGGAAGGCGTCGTGCTCGATGAACGCGGCCTGCAGGGGATGGAGGTCCTCGCCCCTGGCCAGCCCTTCGACGGTGGTGACCTCCGAACCGGCCACCGCCACCGCCAGCGCCAGGCAGGAGTTGGCCCGCCGCCCGTCGATCAGGACCGTGCAGGCGCCGCACTGGCCGTGGTCGCACCCCTTCTTGGCGCCGATGAGCCCCAGCCGTTCGCGGAGCAGGTCGAGCAGCGACATTCGCGGATCCACGTCCACCGTGCGGGACACGCCGTTCACCTGCAGGGTGATTTCCATGGCGCACGACTACCCGAGCTCCAGGAGAGGCAACCCCTGAGCGGGGTAAAGCCGGGGCGGCCGTTCGTCCGTTTTGTGAAGACGGTCGGGGGTAGCCGGGCGGCATGGGCCGGGCAATGGACGAGCAGGTGGCGGAGTCGGCGGCGATACTCACCGTCAACGCCGGTTCGTCGAGCCTGCGTCTCGACCTCGTCCAGGGCGGCAGCGTGCTGGACAGCGCGCACGCCGAGCGGGCCGTCGACCCCGGATCGGCCAGGGAGGAGCTGTCGGCGTTCCTCGGCGGCCACTTCGACCGCGACGTCCGGGCGGTGGCGCACCGGATCGTGCACGGCGGCGACCTGCTGCGCGCGCCCGCGGTGGCCGACGACGAGACGGCCGCGGCGCTGGCGCGCCTGACGAGCCTGGCGCCGCTGCACCTGCCGCCGGCGCTGGCCCTGCTGGAGGCGGCCCGCGAGCAGCTCCCGGCCGTGCCGCACGTGCTCTGCCCCGACACCGCCTTCCACGCCGACCTGCCGGACGCCGCCGCCGTCTACGCCCTGCCGCACGAGTGGCGCGAGCGGTACGGCCTGCGCCGCTACGGCTTCCACGGCCTGTCCTACTCCTGGGCCGCCGACCGGGTGGCCGAGCTCCTCGGCCGCCCGGCCGCCGAGCTCGACCTCGTGCTGACGCACCTGGGCGGCGGCTGCTCGGTGTGCGCGCTGTCGGGCGGGCGCAGCCTGGACACCTCGATGGGGTTCACGCCGCTGGACGGGCTGCCCATGAGCAAGCGCTCGGGCGGCGTGGACCCCGGGATGCTGGTGTGGCTGCTGTCGCAGGGCCACCTGTCGGTCGACGAGCTGGGCGAGGGGCTCGAACGCCGCTCCGGGCTGCTGGGCCTGTCGGGAGGGCGCTCCGGGGACACGCGGGAGCTGGTGGCGGCCGAGCGGGACGGGGACGAGGCGGCCGGGCTGGCGCTGCGGGTGTTCGCCCACCGGGTCAGCCGGGAGATCGCCGCCGCGGCCACCTCGCTGCGGCGGATCGACGCGCTGGTGTTCACCGGAGAGATCGGCTGGGACCAGCCGGAGGTGCGCGAGGCCGTCTGCCGCCGCCTCGGCCTGCTCGGGGTGCGGCCCCCGGTCCGGGGCAACCGGCCCGACGACGGGCCGGTCAGCGCGTACGACGCCGCCGTACCGGTGCTGGTGGTCCAGGTGCGCGAGGAGCTCCAACTCGCCCGCGAATGCCTGCGGATGCTCGCGGAGGAGGACCCATGACCTCCCGCACGGCCCCGTCGGCTCGCGCGCCTGTCTCGGAGGAGGACCCATGACGAACCAGGACGAGGTGCGCCGCGCGGCGCTGCCGCTCACCGGCCCCGGCGACCTCGGCCCGCTGCTCGAACGCGTCGGCGAGGCCAGGTTCGTGCTGATCGGCGAGGCCAGCCACGGCACGCACGACTTCTACGCCTGGCGGGCCGCGCTGACCCGGCGCCTGATCGCCGAGAAGGGCTTCGGTTTCGTCGCCGTCGAGGGCGACTGGCCCGACTGCGAGCGGGTCAACCAGGCCGTCACCACCGGCGCCGACCCCTTCGACGCGCTGTACGGCTTCGAGCGCTGGCCCACCTTCATGTGGGCCAACGAGGAGGTCGCGGACTTCTGCCGCTGGCTGAGCCGGTGGAACGCCGAGCGCCCGCCCGGCGAGCGCTGCGGCTTCCACGGCCTGGACGTCTACAGCCTCTGGGACTCCCTGCGCGCCCTGCGCCGCTACGCCGCCGCCCACCTGCCGGACCAGGTGGAGACCGTGATGGAGGCCCTGTACTGCTTCGAGTCCTACGGCCACGACCCCCAGCAGTACGGCCTGGTCAGCCGCCTGATCCCCGAGACCTGCGAGGACGAGGTGGTGAACCTGCTGGCCGCGGTGGCCGGCACCGCCCCGGGCGGCGCGGGCGGCTTCGGCGTACGGCAGAACGCCGAGGTCGTGGCCGGGGCCGAGCGCTACTACCGGGCCATGGTGCGCGGCGGCCCCGACTCCTGGAACATCAGGGACGTCCACATGGCCGACACCCTCGACCGGCTGGCCGAGCACCATCGGGCCAAGGGCGTGGTGTGGGCGCACAACACGCACATCGGCGACGCGCGGGCCACGGACATGGCCGCCGCCGGGATGACCAATCTCGGGCAGCTCGCCCGCGAGCGGCACCACGAGGACGTCGTGCTCGTGGGCTTCGGCAGCCACCGGGGCACGGTGGTGGCCGGTGACCGGTGGGGCGCGCAGCACCACGTCATGCCGGTCCCGCCGGCGCGCCCGGCCTCCCTGGAGGCGTTCCTGCACGAGGCCCTCCCGGGTCAGGACGCGCTGTTCCTGGTGCCGCCCTCCGGCCTGCGGGCCGACTGGTACGACGAGCCGATGGGGCACCGGGCGATCGGCGTCGTGTACCACCCGGACCGCGAGCGCTGGGGCAACTACGTGCCCACGATCGTGGGCCGCCGCTACGACGCCTTCCTCTGGATGGACGAGAGCCGGGCGGTGCACCCGCTGCACGGCGAGCCCTGGGGCGAGGCCGAGCCCCGGACGTTCCCGACCGCCATGTGACCGATTGTCGGTGACGGATGGTTGGATCTCCCCTGTGGAGGCGTCCGTCGAGCAGCTCGTCTACGTCCGGGAGGACGAATACACCGTCGCGCGCATGAGCGCCGACGGCGTGCCCGACTTCGTGGCGACCGGGCGGGCGCTGGCCGGGGTGCAGCCGGGCGAGACGCTGCGGCTGTTCGGCGACTGGAGCCGGCACGCCCGTCACGGCCGCCGCTTCGCCGTGACCGGGTGCGAGCGGGTGACGCCGTCGTCGGTCCGGGCGATCCGCATCTACCTGGGGTCGGGGCTGATCAGGGGGATCGGGCCGCGGCTGGCGTACGCGATCGTCGACCACTTCGGCGAGGCCACGCTCAAGGTCATCGACGGCGAGCCCGAGCGGCTCACCGAGGTCGTCAACATCGGGCCGCTGCGGCAGGCGCAGATCGTCGAGGCGTGGCGGGAGCAGAAGTCCATCGCGGCGCTGATGGTGACCCTGCAGGGGCTCGGCGTCAGCCCGCTGCTGGCCGCCAAGATCTACCAGGTGTTCGGGCAGGACGCCGACGAGGTCCTGGCCACCGACCCCTACCGGCTCATCGGGCGGGTCAGGGGCATCGCGTTCCGCATCGCCGACCGGATCGCCCTGCAGTCCGGGGTGCCCGAGCGCAGCCCGCAGCGGGTCAAGGCGGCGCTGCTCGACCGGCTGGAGGCGGCCGGCAGCCGCGACGGGCACTGCTTCGTGCCGGTCGCCACGCTGGTCAGGGAGACGGCCGAGCTGATCGAGCAGGACCAGGACCTGGTGCGGCCGATGGTCGACGCGCTGGTGGCCGACCGGCGGGTGGTCGTGGAGGCGGCGCCCGACCAGCCGGGGCAGGTGCCGGGGCAGACGGTCGCGTACGCCAAGCACGTGCACAGCCGGGAGGTGGCGCTCACCGCGCAGCTCACCGCGCTCATGGAGGCCCGCTCGACGCTGCCGCTGCGCTCGTTCCGGGAGGACCCCGGGCTGCACGACGACCAGCGGGCCGCCGTCACCATGGCGCTGACCAGCACCGTCTCGATCATCACGGGCGGCCCCGGGTGCGGCAAGAGCCACACGGTCAAGGCCATCGCGACCACCGTGCGCGCGGCCGGCGGCACGGTCACGCTCACGGCGCCCACCGGCAAGGCCGCCAAGCGGCTGTCGGAGCTGACCGGGCTGCCCGCGATGACCGTGCACCGCATGCTGGCCCAGCAGCCCGACCCCGACCCGGAGACGCTGTTCGACGAGCGGCCCTCGCAGGCCGACCTGATCGTGGTGGACGAGGCGTCCATGCTCGACCTCCACCTGGCCACCCGCCTCACCGCCGCCGTGCGGCCCGGCAGCCACCTGCTCCTCATCGGCGACGGCGACCAGCTCCCCAGCATCGGCCCCGGCGACGTCCTGGCCGACCTGCTGCGCGTCACGGCGATCCCCCGGGTCCAGCTCACCCACGTCTTCCGGCAGGCGAGCGGCAGCGGCATCATCGACGCCGCCCACCGCATCCGCGCCGGCCGGCTGCCGGCGACGCCGGGCGGGGGCGGGTTCTGGTTCGAGGAGCTCGACGATCCCGAGCAGGTGGCGCGGCGGGTGGCGCACCTGGCGATGGTGGGCATCCCGCGCAAGCAGAACGTCGAGCCGGACCAGGTCCAGGTGCTGTGCCCGATGCGCAAGGGCGAGACGGGCGCCACGACGCTCGGGCGGCTGATCCAGGACCAGCTCAACCCGGCCGCCGACGACAAGGCCGAGCACTGGTCGGGGGCCACGGTGTTCCGGGTGGGCGACCGGGTGATGCCGATCCGCAACAACTACGACAAGGGGGTCTTCAACGGGGAGACGGGGACGGTGACGGCGGTGGTGCGGGAGGAGCGGGTGGTCGAGATCCGGACGGACGACGGGGAGAGCGTGCGTTACGGGTTCGACGAGCTCGACGACCTGACGCATGCGTACGCGATCAGCGTGCATCGGTCGCAGGGCAGCGAATACCCGTTCGTGGTGGCGCCGATCGTGGCCGAGTCCGGGGGGATCATGCTGCGGCGCAAGCTGCTGTACACGCTGGTGACACGGGCCAAGGCGTGGGTGGTGCTGGTGGGGCAGCGGGAGGCGCTGGAGCTCGCGGTCCACCGGCTCGGCCACCGCCGCAACACCGGCCTGTCCCGCCGCCTCGCCCTGACCCTCGACCCCTGACCGGCCGCCCCATCGCTCACCTGAGGCGCCCGCCGGGGTAACCCGGCCCCCGCCCGCCTGGCCGTCGCCACGGACGACGCCCCTGAGCCGACGCACACCACCCACCGCCTACGGCCCGCCCGGCGACGAGCGCGTCAAGCGGGTAGGCACACGCGCGGCCCGCGCAAGCCGTACGCGGGGCTATGGGCGGGAGAGGGCGGTGGAGAGGAGTTCGGCGAGGTGGCGGCCCTGGCGGCCGGTGCCGGCGGCGGCGATCTGGGTGCGGCAGGAGAAGCCGTCCGCCAGCAGCGCCTCCTCCCCCGCCGAGCGCACCGCCGGCCACAGCCCCTCCTCCGCGCACGCCACGGACACGTCATAGTGCTCCCGCTCGAACCCGAAGTTCCCGGCCTGCCCGCAGCACCCCGAATCGAGCACCCGCGTACGGATCCCGAACCGGTCCAGCACCGCCCGGTCCGCGTCGTACCCCATGACGGCGCTCTGGTGGCAGTGCACCTGCGCCACCGCCGACCCGCCGGCGGAGGCCGGCTGCCAGTCGGGGGCGCGGTCCTGCAGCAGCTCGGCCAGCGTGAGCGTGCGTTCGGACAGCAGCCGCGTCTGCGGCGTGTTGAGCAGTTCGGGCCCGTCGGAGCGGAACACGGCGGTGCAGCTCGGCTCCAGCCCCACCACCGGCACCCCCGCCTCGGCCCACGGCGTCAGCGCCCGGACGCTGCGCGACAGCACCCGGCGGGCGATCCCGAGCTGCCCCGTCGAGATCCACGTCAGCCCGCAGCACAGCGCCACCGGCGGCACCAGCACCTCGAACCCGGCCGCCTCCAGCACGTTCACCGCCGCCCGGCCGACGCGCGGGTCGAAGTTGTCGGTGAACGTGTCCGCCCACAGCACCACCCGCCCCCGCGTGCCCGATGGCGAGGCGCCGCGCCGGCGGAACCAGTCGGTGAACCGCTCCTCGGCGAACCTCGGCAGCTCCCGCCGCGCCGCGACCCCGGCGGCGGCCTTGATCAGCCGCGACAGCACCGGCAGGTGGGTGACGGCGTTCACCGCCCCGGGCGCCGCCGCGGCGAGCGCCGCCCACAGCGGCAGCCAGCCCATCGAGTAGTGCGCGACCGGCCGGAGCCTGTGCCGGTAGTGGTGGGCGAGGAACTCGGCCTTGTACGTGGCCATGTCCACGTTCACCGGGCACTCGGCCCGGCAGCCCTTGCACGCCAGGCACAAATCGAGGGCGTCGCGCACGGCCTCGGACCGCCAGCCGTCGGTGATCAGGTCGCCGCGTACCATCTCCTCCAGCAGCCGGGCCCGCCCGCGCGTGGAGTGCTCCTCCTCGCGGGTCACCCGGTAGCTGGGGCACATCACGCCGCCCTCGAACGTGTGCTTGCGGCACTTCCCGATCCCGACGCAGCGGGTGGCGGCATGCCCGAAGCGGCCGTGGTCGTCCGGGTAGTCGAAGAACGTGTGCCGGGGCTCCAGGGGGAAGAAGTGCCGCTGGGCGAGGTCCTGGTCGAGGCGGTGCGGGTGGACGACCTTGCCGGGGTTCATGCGGTCGCGGGGGTCGAAGATGGCCTTGAGCCGGCCGAAGGCCCCGACCACGGCCTCGCCGAACATGCGCGGCAGCAGCTCGGCCAGCGCCTGCCCGTCGCCGTGCTCGCCCGACAGCGACCCGCCGTAGGCGGCGACCAGGTCGGCGGCCTCCTCGGCGAACCTGCGGTAGTTGGCGATCCCGTCGTCGGTGTGCAGGTCGAGCGGGAGCCTGCCGTGCACGCAGCCCTGCCCGAAGTGGCCGTACAGGGCCGATTCGCGGTAGCCGTGGCGGCGCCGCAGCCGGTCGTAGTCGCGCAGGTAGGCGCCCAGCCGCGCGGGCGGGACGGCCGCGTCCGACCATCCCTCGTACGTCTGCCGCCCCGTCGGCGGGTACGCCTCCACGCCCAGCCCCGACTCCCGCAGCCGCCACAGCCGGTCCTCCCTGGCGGGGTCGCCCAGGAACGCGTGCGTGGGCGGCGGTGTCCCGTCGTTCCGGGCGGACCGGCCGGACAGCTCGCGCATCATCTCCTCGGCCCGCTGGCGTGCCTCATCGGGTGTGTCGCCGCCGAACTGCACCAGCAGCCACCCCGCCCCCGGGGGCAGGTCGCGCAGCGCCGGGTCGTGCGGGTGCTCGGCGCGGGCCAGCCGGTACATCGTCTCGTCCATGGCCTCCAGCGCCAGCGGCCGGTGCGCGGCCACGGCGGGCACCGCGTCGGCGGCGGCGAAGATGTCCTCGAACCCGAGCACGGCCAGGGACCGGGCGGCCGGGACGGGCACCACGGCCAGCTCCGCGCGCAGCACGGTGACGAGCGTGCCCTCGCTGCCGACGAGGGCGCGGGCGAGGTTGAAGCCGTTCTCGGGCAGGAGCTGGTCGAGGTTGTAGCCGGACACGCGCCGCTCCAGCCGGGGGAAGCGGGTGCGGATCAGCTCCATGGTGTCGTCGCGCAGGTCGCGCAGCTGTCGGTAGATCTCGGCCAGGCGCCCGCCCTCGGCCTGGATCCGGGCGTACTCCTCTTCACCGGTCGGCCCCACCCACGCGCGCACGCCGTCGTAGGTGAGGATCTCCAGCCGCAGCACGGAGTCCGCCATCTTCCCGTACGCCTGCGCGGACGCACCGCACGAGTCGTTGCCGATCATGCCGCCGATCGTGCAGGTCGGATGGCTGGACGGCTTGGGGCCGACCATCAGCCCGTCCGGCGCGAGCACGTGGTTGACCGCGTCCAGCACCGCCCCGGCCTGCACCGTGACCCGCCGCCGCGCCACGTCCACGGCCTCGACGTGCCCGCAGTGCTTGGACCAGTCGATCACCACGGCCGCGTTGCAGCACTGCCCGGCCAGGCTGGTGCCGCCGCCGCGCGACAGCACCGGGACGTCCCTGGCCCGGCACACCGCCACCGCCGCCACCCCGGCGTCGAGGTCGCGGGGCACCACCACGCCGATCGGCGGCTGCCGGTAGTTGGAGGCGTCGGTGGCGTAGGCGGCGCGGGTGCCGGTGTCGAAGCGCACCTCGCCGTCCACGGCCTCCTCCAGACGCCGGCGCAGCGCCTCGACGTCGATCTCGCGTGGCGGGGGCGTGTGGGTGACGGGCATACTGACCAGGCTGTCCATGCCCGGGCCCGTACCCCGGCCGGCCCAGCCGGGCCCCAACGACACGCCAAGCCGCGCCCCGGTTTCCGTACGGCCTCTCGTGGCGATCACCACGTGCCACAATGAGAGGAAATGTCAGCCGATTCCCTGGCGCGGGCGACCGCCTCCCTGTACGGCCTCCTCGTGGGCGACGCGCTCGGCTCCCAGTTCTTCGTCCCGGCCAACCGGCAGGCGCTGACCGATCGCACGCTGCCCCCGGCGCCGTGGCAGTGGACCGACGACACCGAGATGGCCTGCTCCGTCTACCGCCTGCTGGCCGACCGCGGCGGCATCGACCAGGACCTGCTCGCCGCCGGCTTCGCCGCCCGCCACGACTTCGACCGCGGGTACGGCCCGGCGACCGGCCGGATGCTCCGCCTCGTCCGCCAGGGCGGCGACTGGCGGGCACTGGCCGGCGAGCTGTTCGGCGGAAAGGGCTCGTGGGGCAACGGCGCGGCCATGCGGGTGGCGCCGCTGGGGGCGTGGTTCGCCGGGGACGTGCCGCTGGCGGCGGCGCAGGCCCGGCTGTCGGCCGAGGTCACGCACACGCATCCGGAGGCGGCGGCGGGCGCGGTCGCGGTGGCCGTCGCCACGGCGCTCGCCTCGGGCCGGGACCGGCTCACCCCCGGGGGCCTCATCGACGAGGTCCTGGCGCACACGCCGCCGGGCCTGGTGCGCGACGGGATCGCGCACGCCCGCCGCCTGCTCACGATCGGCGATCCGGTGCTCGCCGCCCGGGCGCTGGGCAACGGCCGGGAGGTCTCGGCCCATGACACCGTCCCGTTCACCATGTGGGCGGCCGCCCGCAACCTGGACGACTACGCCGCCGCCTTCTGGACGACGGCGACGGCCGGCGGCGACGTCGACACGACGTGCGCGATCGTGGGCGGGATCGTCGGCGCCAGGACGCCGGCGCCGCCCGGCTGGGTACGGCTGTGCGAGCCGCCACCGGACTGGGCGGACGTGCCCTGAACCCCGCGCGCTCCTACCGGGTCTCGCCGGGGACCCCGACCCGCAGCGGCGCCGCCGCGCAGGAGCCGTCGGTCCCGGCCGTCGAGGGCGATCGTGTCCGGGATTCGCGCGGTCACCGGGAGAAGGTCTCAGGTTCGTGGGACCCGGCGGAACGTCGAGACGCATTGGTCATTCGGTTGGCGGCGGGGGGCCGGGCGCGGCAGCATGGCACCTGATGGATGAACGGAGAATGGTACGCGTCTCGAAATACCTCGCCAGGCACCTGCGGCACGACCCGCAGCGCATCGGCCTCACCCTTGACGCCGGCGGCTGGGTGGAGGTGGAGGAGCTGCTCCGGGCGGCGGCCGAGCACGGGTTCACGATCACGCCGGAGGAGCTGAAGGAGGTCGTGGCGGCCAACGACAAGCGCCGCTACGCGATCGAGGACGGCCGGATCCGGGCCAGCCAGGGGCATTCGGTGCCCGTGGAGCTCGACCTGCCCGCGCTGGAGCCGCCCGAGGTGCTCTACCACGGCACCGTCGGGCGCTTCGTGACCGCGATCAGGCGGGAGGGCCTGCGGCCGATGAGCCGGCACCACGTGCACCTGTCGCCCGACCGGGAGACGGCCACCCGGGTGGGGGCGCGGCGGGGCGCTCCGGTGGTGCTGGTGGTGGCCGCCGGGATGATGCACGCCGACGGGCACGTCTTCCGGCGCAGCGCCAACGGGGTGTGGCTGGCCGACCACGTCCCACCTGGCTATTTGCGCTTTCCGTCCTGACGCGGGCGGGAGCTCGGCTGGGGTTATCCCTAGGGCGTTCCCGGAGGCGGGCCCAGGAGGCGGGCGATTAGCGTGACTGCCGACCCCGTTCGGGGCGACCGTGCGCCGGAAACCGTCCGGCGGTGGAGGTCTCCATGGCTCAGGCACCATTCGCCCAGGGAGACGCGCGGCAGTTCGGGGACTATTGGCTGGGAAGGCAGCTCGGCTCCGGCGGCCAGGGCGTCGTCTACGAAGCCTACGATCCGGCCGGTACGCGGGTGGCCATCAAGCTGCTGCGATTCGACCGCGCGGAGAGCGAGCAGGCGCGGGTCCGGTTCGTCAAGGAGGTCGCCGCGACGCGCCGGGTGGCGCCGTTCTGCACGGCCCGGGTGATCGACGCCGAGCTGGACGGGGCGCAGCCGTACATCGTCGGCGAGTACGTCGACGGGCCCAGCCTGCGCCGGGCGGTGGACGAGCGCGGTCCCTACGAAGGGGCGGAGCTGCACCGCCTGGCCACCGGGGTGGCCACCGCGCTGACCGCCATCCATCTGGCGGGGGTCGTGCACCGCGATCTCAAACCGGACAACGTCATGCTCGGCCCCGACGGCCCCAGGGTGATCGACTTCGGTATCGCCCGGGTCGAGGGCGCCACGCTCACCGACGACGGCCCGTACCCGCTGGGGACCCCGGGCTACATGTCCCCGGAGCGGGTGCGCGGCGAGCCGGCCACGCAGGCGGCCGACGTGTGGGCGTGGGGCGCCGTGGTGCTGTTCGCCGCGACGGGGCGGCCGCCGTTCCTGGCGGACACGGCGGCGGCCATGTACAACCTCGTGCTGGTCAGGCGGCCGGACCTGGGCGCCCTGCGGGGGACGTTGCGCCGGCTGGTGAGCGATGCCATGTCCTACGACCCGGGCGACCGGCCCGACGCGAAGTTCCTGCTGGAGAACCTGCTCGACGGCAAGGGCGAGACCCGGCTGCTGCTCGCCGAGGGCAGCCGGGTGGCCGAGACCGTGCGCCGGCCGTACGAGCTGACGACCGAGGCGGCCGGACGGCCGCTGGGTGACGTCGCCGAGGAGATCTTCGCGAGCCTCGGCCCGGACGACCAGGCCGTCGTGCCCGGCGTGCTGCTGCGCATGGTCCTGCCCGGCGACGGCGCGGACGGCGTGCTCCGGCGGGCGCACGTGGACGACCTCATGGACGGCACGCTCGACACGGTGCGGGTGGGACGCGTGCTCGGCGGCTTCTCGGGGGCGCGGCTGCTGCAGCACGAGGGCGAGACCGTGACCCTGGCCAGCCCGGCGCTGCTGCGCGCCTGGCCGCGATTACGCGCGTGGATCGACGCGGATCGCCAGGGCCTGCTCCTGCACAGCCTGCTCGGTGAGGCGGCCCGGCTGTGGGAGGCGGGCGGGCGCAGCGACGACGACCTGTACCGCGGCACGGCACTGCGCGCCGCGCTGCGCGGGCTCGCCGACGGGACCGGCCTGCTGGCCGTCACCAGCCTGGAGCGGACCTTCCTGGAGGCGTCGCGGGCCCACGAGCGCCGGCGGAACCTGCGCCGCCGCCAGGTCAGGGCCGCGGTGGCCGGTCTGGTCGCGGTGACGCTGGCCGCGGCGGGGATCGCCGTCGTGGGCGGCACGTCGGGGGCCGAGCAGCGGAATCTGATCGCGGCCAGGAAGGCCGCCGAGACGGCCGACCGGCTGCGCGCGTCCGATCCGGCCAGGGCGGCGCTGCTCAGCCTGGCCGCCTGGCACCTGGCCCCCCGCGAGCCGGTGACCAGGAGCGCCCTGTACGGCGCGCTCGCCCAGCGCGAGACCCACACCCCGCGCCCGGCGGCGGCGGACGGCGGCGGGCGCTTCGACCTCAGCCCCGACGGCTCGGCCCTGGCTGTGGTACGTGACGGGACGGTGAGCCTGTGGGACGTGGCCACCGGCCGCCCTGTCCCCACCGCCCTGTCCGGCGTGGCCGGGAACGTGACCGCGACGGCCCTGGGCCGCACCCTGCTGGCCGTGGCCGCGCCGGACGGGGTGCGGCTGTGGGACCGCGCGACGGGTCGGCCCGCGAGCGACGGGTTCGGCCTGCGCTCCGCCGAGCGGCTCCACTTCAACGCCACCGGCACCATGCTGACCGTCATCAAGCGGCCGGAGGGCGGGCAGGTATGGGACCTGTCCGATCTGCGCCGGCCCGTGCTGACGAACACCGATCCCGGCCTGGAGGCCATCGAGGTGTCCGGCGACGGGCGCCTGATGGCCCTGGTCTCCACCCAGGCCCCCTACCGGCTGCTCGACCGGCGCGGCCGGCGGCTCGCGATGCGCGGGTCGGCGCCGGCTGGTGGCGGCGCGGCGGCGTTCGCGCCGGACGGCAGGACGCTGGCCGTCACCGTCGGCAGCGCCGTGAAGCTGTGGGACGTGCCCGATGGCCGCTGGACGCGCACCCTGCGGGGTGCGGCGGGCAGGGCCCTCGCGTTCAGCGCGGACGGCGGCCTGCTGGTCTCCTACGACGGCGAGACCGTCTCGGTGTTCCGGAGGAGTGGCGCGCGGCTGCTGGCCCAGCCGGTCAGGAACCTCTCCGGCGTGCCGCGCTTCGACGCCGCCGGCAGCACGCTCGGCTATCTCCTCACCGGCGGCGAGGTCGCGCGGCTCGATCTCAAGCCGCTGACCGGCGGCGCCGTCCTGCGCCGCCCCGCCCAGGCCGGCGCCATCGACGATCGGGCGCAGTCGGCGGTGCTGCACGGCGGCGCCACCACGATGCTGGCCCGGATCGGCGGGCCCGCCCGGTCCCTGCGCGCCGCCCGGGGCCCCGACGTGCGCATGGCGTTCAGCCCCGGCGGCGGCACTCTCGCGGTGACCGTGCCCGGCACGGGCCGGGTCGTCCTCTGGGACGTCGCGACCCGCCGCCGGCTGCGCACACTGACGGTGCGCACCGCCGGGCAGGTCGGCGGCCTGGCCTTCTCGGCCGACGGCGGCACGCTGGCGCTGGCTCCCTACGACGACGTCTGGGAGAAGGTGCAGCTGTGGGACGCGCGGCGCGGGGTGCTCGTCCGGCAGCTGGACCAGCCGGGCAGCTGGCAGCTCGCCTTCAGCCCCGACGGCCGCCTGCTCGCGGTGAACGGCCCCGACCGCAACGGTGTGGTCAAGCTCGCCGGGCGGCCGGAATACCGCCCCGGGATCTTCGGCGAGCAGGGGGACAGCGGGCGGGCCGTCGCCTTCAGCCGTGACGGCAAGGTCATGGCCGCGGGCGGCGCGACCTCGGGGATCGACCTGTGGGACGCCGCCGGGCTGCGCCGGCTGCGGCACCTGAGCCTGCCCGAGCAGGAGTCCGACCAGCTGCCCGCCGCGGCCTTCTCCCCTGACGGCAGCGTCCTGGCCGCGGGCGGGATGAGCGGCCGGATCTGGCTGTGGAGCGTGGCCGACGGCCGCCGCCTCGGCCCGCCTCTCCCGCAGCACGGGGGCGGCGTGCTCGGTCTCGCCTTCACCCCCGACGGCGGCACGCTCCACAGCGTGGGCGCCGACGGTGCCCTGCGCACCCTCCCCGTCGATCCGCGCCGCGCCGCCGACGCCGTCTGCGCGCGCGTGCCCGCGCCACCGACCGAGCGCGAATGGAGCGCGCTGGTCCCTGACGCGGATTACCGGAAAGTCTGCTGAATCCGAAGGGAAACGACCCGTCATGTCCGAATCACCGAACGACACCGCCGAGCCCGCCGAGATCCCCGACGTCCACGCGATCGAGATCCTCCCCGAGACCGTCGTGCTCGGCGACCGGCCGGTCGACGTGATCTTCCACGTCACCGTCGACGGCCCGGCCACCGTGGAGGGCCGGCTGGTCGACCCCGCCGGCAAGGTCTACGAGCTGAAGTTCAACGGCACCCCCGGCGGCCCCGAATGGTTCGCCGAGCACACCTACGACCCCCAGGACGGCACCGGGCTCTGGCTGCTCCAGGTGAGGGCGGGCGATGTGCAGGCCGAGCAGGACTTCGAGGTCCAGTGGGCCACCCCGCGCCATCCCATCCGGATCTCCTTCGACGTCCAGCCGCGCGAGATCAACGAGGGCGATCCGGTCAAGGCGAGCGGGATCGTGGAGCGGCAGCTGCCCAGCGGGCGGTGGGTGCCGTTCGGCCGCCAGCTCGTCAGCATCCGCTTCCGCGCCGACGCCGGCCAGAAGGCGTACGAGCTCGGCTCGGCCATCACGGACCGGGCGGGCAGCTTCGCCACGGAGACCTCCCCGCCCGAGAGCGGTTTCCTGCACGCCGAGGTGACCGTCAGCGCCGGCCCCGGCCCCGACCATACGCTCGTGACCCTGCAGGGCAGCCCGGAAGTGCACGTCACGGTCTCCGACGCCGCGGGCACCGCCGTGTGCCACAAGCCGAAGGTCATTCCGGTGGGCAACAAGCTGAAGCACAAGGTCTACGTGGAGGTCGGGAACAGCCCGGCGACGTCGGGATACGTCACCATCAGCTACAGCGTGGCGAGCACCGATTTCAACGACCCCGACGATCACGGCAAGACGTACCGGCACGGGTACCCGCCGACGAAGGGCTACCCCCAGGGCAACGGCTGGTTCACCGTCACCACCGGCCACTACGCGAACCGCAGGTGGCAGGCCCGCTACGTCAACTCGCCGTCCGACTACAGCAAGTGGACCGGGGTCATCCCGTAGCCAGGCGGGCGCGGGCGGCCATGAGCGCGAAGCCGAGCAGGTTGAGCCCCCGCCAGCCGGCCGGCGAGGCGGCGCGCTGGTCGTCGGCGGTCAGGCCGATGCCCCACACCCGGTCCTGCGGGCTGGCCTCCACCAGGATCCGGTTCCCGGTGCCCAGGAGGTAGTCGGCGAGCGGCGGGTGCCCGCCGAACTTGGCCACGCTCCCGCGTACCACGATGTCGAAGCGGTGCTGCTGCCACGTCGCCTCGTCGAAGCCCCGTACGGTGCGGCCGAGCGCCTTGGCCTCGCCCGGGTGCCCGGTCGCGAGGATCGCGGCCGCGCTCTCCTCGTCGCCGAACAGCCACGCCTTGTGCGCCATCATGTAGTGCTCGGCGGAGGCGTACGTGTGCCCGTCCTCGGTGAAGGTGACCGGCCACCACTGGCTCAGGCAGCCCGGGCCGGCACTGCCGTCGCGGGCGGGCTGGTGGCCCCAGAAGAACACGTACTTGAGGCGTTTCCCGGCCCGCTCGGCGGCGACCAGTTCCTCGACGGTGAGGGGGAGCTCGTCAGACATCCCCCTACCGTCCCATATCGCCCGCCGCCCTCCTGAGCCGGTCGGAGAGTTCGCGCAGCACCGGCACCAGCTCCGGCGGCTCCAGGACCTCGAAGTCGAAGCCCTTGGCCGCGACGTACACCGCCAGCTCGTCCAGGTGGTCGGAGCCGGCCAGGAACAGGCAGGTGCGTGCGTCCACCGCCGCCAGCCGCCCGGCGCCCGGCGAGGTGCGGGGCGCGACCGCCTCCAGCGGCGCGTGGAACAGGACGCGGGCCTGGTAGCGGTAGGGGGCCGAGGTGATGGAGCGCGACACGTACGCGGCCACGTCCTCCTGCGGCAGCGGCCGGGGCGCGAAGCGGGCGCCCGGCAGCCCGGGCGGCCCCTCGATCCGGTCCACCCGGAACGTCCGCCAGTCGTCCTTGCCCACGTCCCACGCCAGCAGATACCACCGGCGCGGCGTGTGCACCAGCCGGTGCGGCTCCACCTCCCGCTCCGAGCCCCCGTCGCGCCCCCGGTAGCGCAGCCGCAGCCGCCGCCGGTCGCGGCAGGCGGCGGCGAGGGCGGTCAGCAGGTCGGCGTTGACCGGCGGGGCGGCCGCCCCGGCCAGCGGGACCGTGGCGGCCTGGAACGCGCTCACCCGGTGCCGCAGCCGCGACGGCAGGACCTGCTGCAGCTTGGCCAGCGCGCGCAGCGAGCCCTCCTCCAGCCCGGCGACGCTGCCGGTCGCGGCGGTGCGCAGGCTGATCGCCACCGCGACCGCCTCCTCGTCGTCGAGCAGCAGCGGCGGCAGCGCGGCGCCCACGCCCAGCCGGTAACCGCCGGCCACGCCGGGCGTGGCGTCCACGGGATAGCCGAGCTCGCGCAGCCGGTCGATGTCGCGCCGCACCGTGCGCAGGCCCACGTCGAGGCGTTCGGCCAGCTCGGCGCCGGTCCAATCAGGCCGCGACTGGAGCAGGGACAGCAGGCGGAGCAGCCGCGCCGAGGTTTCCAGCATGGGGCTCATCTTGCCGTTCATCGGTGCCGGAAGCTGACACCAATTCCTTCTAACGTCGGAGACATGACGAACAGCGACAGCACCCCCCAGGTCCGCCCGTATCGCATCGACATCCCGCAGGAGCAGCTCGACGACCTGCGCGACCGGCTCCGTCGTACGCGCTGGGCCCCCGACCTCCCCGGCACCGGCTGGGAGCGCGGCGTCCCCACGAGCTACCTGCGCGACCTGGCCGCGTACTGGGCCGACGGGTTCGACTGGCGCGCCCAGGAGGCGGCGCTGAACGCGTACCCGCAGTTCACCACCACCGTCGACGGCGCGGACGTGCACTTCCTGCACGTCCGCTCGGCCGCGCCGCACGCCACCCCGCTGCTGCTCCTGCACGGCTGGCCGGGCGGGGTGATCGAGTTCCTCGACCTCATCGGCCCGCTCACCGACCCGGCGGCGTACGGCGGCGACCCGGCCGACGCCTTCCACCTGGTCATCCCGTCGCTGCCCGGCTACGGCTTCTCCGGCCCGCTGCGCGACACGGGCTGGACGGACGGCCGCACGGCCGCCGCGATGGTGCGGTTGATGGCCAGGCTCGGATACGAGCGGTACGGCGTCCAGGGCGGCGACGTCTCCGCCTTCATCGCGCCGCTGATGGGCCGGGCCGCGCCGGATAACGTCATCGGCGTGCACGTCAACGCGCTGCTCACGTTCCCGACCGGCGACCCCGCGGTCATGGGCGCGCTGACGGAGGCCGAGCGCGGCCGGCTGGCCGGGATGGAGGAGTGGCAGGAGAGGCTCGGTGCGTACATGCGCCTGCAGGGCACCCGCCCGCAGACCATAGCCGCCTCGCTGCACGACTCCCCCGCCGGGCAGCTGGCCTGGATCGTGGAGAAGTTCAAGGACTGGACGGACCCGGCCGCCAAGCTGCCCGAGGACGCGGTGGACCGGGACCGGATCCTCGCCGACGTGAGCGTCTACTGGTTCACGCAGACGGCGGGGTCGTCGGCGCACACGTACTTCGAGCGGTTCGACGACTTCGCGGCGTGGGGGCCGGTGGAGCGCGGGACCGTGCCCACGGCGGTGGCGGTGTTCCCGGCGGACTACTCGGTGCGGCCGCTGGCCGAGCAGGTGCACAACGTGGTGCGCTGGTCGGAGTTCGGCCACGGCGGGCACTTCGCGGCCCTGGAGACGCCGGACGTGCTGGTCGCGGAGCTGCGCGAGTTCTTCCGCTCCCTCACCTGATTTCCCCGGCCGTCGGCAGGCCGGTCGCCACGGCTGGGAATCCCATGGCCGCCCGCGCGGGGGCGCGTCAAGAAGGCATGCTTTTCGCGTCAAGGAGGCGTAGGTGCGCTGGCGCTCATATGGCCTGTTACGGTAGTGCGCGGTGCGCCGGGAAGTCTGGTCGGCAGGAACTGGCGGTCAGATCTTCGGGGGAGGCGTTCACGATGCGTGACCGTTGCATCGGAGTTCGGTAATGGGCATGCTGTCCCCCCTTTCGGCCCGCTTCCGGCATCCCGCCCAGGTCGTGGTGGCCGGATTCGGGGTGGCCATCGCCATCGGCACGGCCCTGCTCATGCTGCCGGTCGCCACCACGTCCGGCGAGCCCGCGGACTGGGTGGCCGCGCTGTTCACCGCGACCTCGGCCGTGTGCGTGACCGGGCTGGCGGTGGTCGACACCGAGTCGCACTGGACGGTGTTCGGCGAGCTGGTGATCGCCGGGCTGGTGCAGGTGGGCGGCCTGGGGATCATGACGCTGGCCACCCTGTTCACGCTGCTCGTCTCGGGCCGGTTAGGTCTGCGGGCCAGGATCGTCGCCCAGGCCGAGACGAAGACGCTGAGCATGAGCGACGTGCGCAAGGTCGTTCTCAAGGTGGTGCTGTTCAGCCTGCTGTGCGAGGCCGTCGCCGCCGCCGTGCTCACCGGGCGCTTCCTGATCGGCTACGGCGAGTCATTCGGCCGCGCCGTCTACCTGGGCGTCTTCCACGCCGTCACCTCGTTCAACAACGCCGGGTTCGCGCTCTGGCCGGACAACCTCATGCGGTTCGTGGCCGACCCGTGGATCTGCCTGACCATCGCGTTCGCCTGCATCCTGGGCGGGCTGGGCTTCCCCGTGGTGTTCGAGCTGGCCCGGTCGTGGCGGCACCCGCGCAGGTGGACGGTGCTGACCCGGATCACGGTGGGCGTGACGCTGGCCCTGCTGGCGCTCGGCACCCTGGTCTTCCTGGTGACCGAGTGGCGCAACCCCAGGACGCTCGGGGCGCTCGACGATCCCGCCAAGGTGCTGGCGGCGTTCTTCACCGCGACCATGCCGCGCTCGGCCGGGTTCAACGCCCTCGACATCTCCCAGATGTACCCGTCGAGCTGGCTGACCACCGACCTGCTGATGTTCATCGGCGGCGGCAGCGCGGGCACGGCAGGGGGCATCAAGGTGACCACGATCGGGCTCCTGGCCTTCGTCGTGTGGGCCGAGATGCGCGGCGAGGGCCGGGTGAACATCGGCCACCGCAGCCTCCCCGACACCACGCAGCGCCAGGCGGTCACGATCACGGCGCTGGGGGTGGCGCTCGTGGGCGTCGCCACGTACGCTCTGCTGGCCCTCACCCCGCACGGCCTCGACGAGGTGCTGTTCGAGGTGATCTCCGCCTTCGGCACGGCGGGCCTGTCCACCGGCATCACCGCGAGCGTCGGCACGGCCGGCCACCTGCTGCTGATCGTGCTGATGTTCGTGGGCCGCATCGGCCCCCTCACCCTGGGCTCCGCGCTGGCCCTCAACAGGCGCGCCCGGCACTACGAACTACCCGAGGAGCGAGTCATCGTTGGCTGAGTACAAAGGCGACCCGGTGGTCGTCATCGGCCTGGGCCGGTTCGGCACGTCGCTGGCGCTGGAGCTCACCAGGCGCGGCACCGAGGTCCTGGCCATCGACAACCGGCCCAAGATCACCCAGAGCCTGTCGGGCCAGATCACCCAGATCGCGACCGCCGACGCCACCGACATGCAGGCGCTGCGCCAGCTCGGCGTGCCCGACTTCTACCAGGCGGTGGTGGCCATCGGCGGCGACATCGAGGCCAGCATCCTGGTCACGTCGCTGCTGGTCGAGCTGGAGATCAACGACATCTGGGCCAAGGCGATCAGCACCCAGCACGGCCGCATCCTGAGCCGCATCGGCGCCCACCACGTCGTCTTCCCCGAGCACGACATGGGCGAGCGGGTGGCCCACCTGGTGAGCGGGCGCATGCTCGACTACATGCAGGTGGACGAGAACTTCGCGCTGGCCAAGACGAGCCCGCCCAAGGAGTACGTGGGCATCCCCCTCGGCCGCTCCAACCTGCGCCGCAAGTACGGCGTCACCATCGTGGCGGTCAAGCCGCCGGGCGAGGAGTTCACGTACGCGACGGCGGAGACGGAGCTGTCGTACGGCGACGTCATCCTGGTCTCGGGCCGGACGGAACAGGTCGAACGCTTCGCCGAGCTGCCGTAGCCGGCCGGGCCGCCGTCATCACCCGTGCCTCCGGACGAGGTTGGCTAGGCTGGGGCGCGGAGGCCACTGATGCGCGCACGCGATCTCGCCGTCGAGTTCCCGACGGTCACGCTGGACACACCGGCCCTGGAGGCGGCCAAGCTGCTGGCCGAGCGGGACCTGCCGGGGCTCATCCTGGTCGATGAGAGCGGGCGGCCGCTCAGCATCCTGCCCGGCACGCAGGTGCTGCGGCTGGCGGTGCCGGCCTACTGCCAGGACGATCCGGCGCTGGCCCGGGTGGTGGACGAGGCCCACGCCGACCGGTTCCTGCACCGGCTCGGGGGCAGGACCGTCCGCGAGTGCCTGCCGGAGCAGCCGCGCGAGCTGCCGGTGGCCGACACGAAGGCGACGGTGCTGGAGCTGGCGGCGCTGATGGCCCGTACGCGCAGCCCGCTGGTCGCGGTGGTGGACGAGCGCCGGCTGATCGGTGCCGTCACCCTCCAGTCCCTGCTCGACCACGCCCTCCAGCTCTGACCCCGCCGAGCACGAGGGCCCTCCTGCACTAGTGCAGATCCCGGCATTCCGCCAGGTGGGACCGGCCTGACAGCGCGTCCTGCGTACGTTGTCCCCATGAAGTACCTGGAAGGCGCGTTCGCGCCCGTCACCGAAGAGATCACCGCCTACGACCTCCCCGTCACCGGCCGCATTCCCGCCGAGCTCAACGGCCGCTACCTGCGCAACGGCCCCAACGCCCTGGGCGTGGAGGACCCCCTCGTGCACATCTGGGGCATGGGCCAGGGCATGGTCCACGGCGTCCGCCTGCGCGACGGCCGGGCCGAGTGGTACCGCAACCGCTTCGTCCGCACCCCGGGCGTGGCGCCCATGGTGCACGTGATCGAGCACGCACGGCGTACCTTCGCGCTGGTGGAGGGCGGTGCGCCGCCCGCCGAGCTGGACGAGGAGCTGAACACCGTGGGCGTGTGCGAGCTGGGCCTGACCCCCGAGGGGTTCACGGCCGGGGCGCACTCCAAGCACGACCCGCGCACCGGTGAGCTGCACTCGCTCTCGTACATGGTGGGCCGCGAACACGTCCAGCACATCGTGACCGCCGCCGACGGGAACGTGGTGCGCTCGACCGGCATCCCCCTGACCCGTACGCCGTTCATGCACGACTTCGCGCTCACCGAGAACCACGTCGTGCTGTGGGACACGCCGCTGGGGTTCGACGGGTTCGCGTGCCGGTGGCTGCCCGGGCATCCGACGCGGGTGGGGGTCATGCCGCGCGACGGCGGCGAGGTGCGCTGGCTGGACATCGATCCCGTGCACGTGAGCCATACCCTCAACGCCTACGAGGACGACCACGGCGTCATCGTGGTGGACGTGGTCACGGCCGAGGGGCCGTTCGATCCCGCCGATCCGGGGGCGATCCGCCCGATGCTGGACCGCTGGACGATCGACGACGGCAAGATCCACCAGCGGCGGATCGACGACCGGCCGCAGGACTTCCCGCGCGTCAACGACGCCCGCGCCTCGCTCCCCCACCGCTACGGCTACTCCGCCGCCGCCGCTCTGTACGGGATCCCGTTCGCGCCCGAGGGCCCGCCGCCGGACGACGCCTTCACCAACGCCCTGGTCAAGCACGACCTGGAGCGGGGCACCAGCGAGGTGCACGGGTTCGGCAGGGAGGCGGCGGTCGGCGAGGCGGTGTTCGCGGCCACGGGGGCGGGCGAGGACGACGGCTACCTGCTCGCCTACGTGCATGACGCCACCCGCGGCGCCGCCGACCTGGTGATCCTGTCCGCCCAGGACTTCACCGGCGAGCCGGTGGCCCGGGTCCACCTCCCGGTACGGGTGCCGCTCGGCCTGCACGGCAACTGGCTGCCCGACCGCTGAGCCGTGGCAGAGTGGGCGTCGTGACCGATACGCGGCCTCCGTACCTCAGGATCGTCGCCGACATCGAGCGCAGCATCGCCGGCGGCGAGCTACGGCCGGGCGACCCCGTCCCCACCACCCGGGCGATCATGCGGGAGTGGGGCGTGGCGATGGCGACCGCGACCAAGGCGCTGACCACGCTGAAACAGGCGGGGACGATCGAGGGCACGCCCCGGTCCGGCGCCGTGGTCGCCGCCCGGCCACTGCCCGCGCGCTCCGGCGGCGGGCTGGAGCTGGAGCGGATCGTCCGGGCGGCCATCGAGGTCGCCGACGAGGCCGGGCTGGCGGGGCTGTCCATGCGGACGGTCGCGACCCGGCTCGGCGTGGCCACCATGGCCCTCTACCGGCATCTCGACGCCAAGGCCGAGCTCTCCCAGCTGATGGCCGACGCCGCGTTCGCCGGGATCGACTACCCGGAGCCGCCCCCGGGATGGCGCTCCCACCTGCGGGTGGCCGCCCAGCTCCAGTGGGCGCTCTATCACCGTCACCCCTGGCTGCCGCGGGTGATCTCGGTCGTGCGGCCGGCTCCGCTGCCGGGGCTGGTGGCGTACGGGCAGTGGTCGCTGCGCGCGCTCGACGGGCTGGACCTCGACCCGGGCACCCGGCTGCACGTCTACGGCACGATGGTCAACTACGTGCGGGGCACGGCGTTCAGCATCGAGAGCGAGTACGGCGCGGAGCGCGACACCGGGATGACCAGCAAGCAGTGGGTCCGGTCCCGGTTCCCGGCCGGCGCGCCGGTACCGGTTCCGGGGCAGGCCCTGGAGCCGGGCGCTGACCTGGACCTGGAGTCGCTGTTCGCGTTCGGCCTCGAACGCCTGCTGGACGGCCTGTCCACCGTGATCACCCCCAGGAGACCCCGGGCATGAAGGCATCCGGCCTTCCGCCGGACGTCGCACCCTGGGCGAGCGGTCCGATCGGGACGGCTGTGTACGGGCCGACACGGCCGGGGCGTCACGTGGCGGAGGCAGTCCCCGGCCGATGCCGAGGCTGACGACGTTCCTGGAGCCGGGAGACGTGCGTATGGATCATGGCCACCCGTTCGGGCAGCGGGCTCGCGGGGATCTCGACGAGCTGGTAGCCGAAGGACCGGTAGGTCTGCTCGTGGAGGCGTTCGAACGTCAGCGAGTCCTCGAAGCTGATCCGGCGGGCCTCGGTCGGTTCGCAGAAGCCGAGGTTGCGGACGAAGAACACGTGCCGGTCGTAGACCTGTTCCCGGGTGATCCGGTCGATCTCGGCGGACAGGGCGGGGGAGATCGGGTGGCCGATGTGGGTGCTGAGGGCGTGGGTGCAGATGGGCGAGCGGTCGAAGAACTGCACGGCCGGTGTGGTGGTGGTGACGGCCGGCCGCAGCTGCCGCCGCCGTTGCAGGGTCACGATCGTGTCGATGAAGGACGGCCGGGTCCAGGGCTCGGCGACACCGCGCGCCTGCTCGTCGGCGATCACCGCCGTGGCCGCCTCCTCGACCGTCGCGTACCCGAGGGCCGCCAGGCCGCGCAGGATCGTGGTCTTGCCGGAGCCGGGGGTGCCGGTGAGGATGTAGCGCTTCATGGTGGTCTGGCCGCCTTTCTGATCGGGCGCAGGAGTGATCGCGGTCGCGGGATCGGCTGATGATCGCTGAACTTCCGGCCGGGAGGACGCACGGACGGAGCCGGCCAAGAGGAGAAACCCGGTGGAATCGGCACAGGGCCGCCGGCAGATGGCTCGGCCGGCCCTGGAACGGGTTGACCACGAAGATACACCTGGCGGGCGAGCCGCTCCACCACCCTGACCTGGCCGCACCGGCCGAGGCGTGTCGGCGCCCCCAGACGGGGAAACGCCGGCCGACGCCGTAGGGTGGTCATATGGTCAAGACCGCGGCACGACAGCCCGTACCCGCACGGCGGGCGGACGCCGAGCGCAACATCGCCGCGATCCTCGAGGCCGGCACCCGGCTGCTCAGCTCCGATCCCACGGCCAGCGTGGCCGACATCGCCAAGGCCGCCGGGGTGGGCCGGGTCACGCTGTACGGGCACTTCCCCTCGCGGGAGGCGCTGGTGGACGCCGTGCTCGACCACGCGGTGGACATGGCGGACGCCGTCCTGGAGAACGAGTCGGTCGACAAGGCCCCCGCGCCGGAGGCGATGGCCGGGCTGCTGCGGTCGTCCTGGGAGGTCCTCGACCGGCATCGCCGCCTCTTCCTGGCCGCCGACCGGGTCCTGGCCACGGAGCGGATCAGGGAGCATCACGAGCGTCCGCTGCGGCGGGTGGAGCGGCTCATCGCGCGGGGGCAGCGCGACGGCGCCTTCCGTACGGACCTGCCGCTGCAGTGGCTGGTGACCGCGTTCTTCTCGATCATCCACAGCGCGGCGCAGGAGCGGGAGCTGGGGCGGCTGGAGCCGGAGGAGGTCGAGCACGTGCTGATCAAGACGATGCTGTCCCTCCTGACGTCCACGGGCGGCGCCTCCCCCGCCTGACCGCGGCACGGCGCCCGACAGCACGGCACGGCACGGCGCCCGCACAGCGCGAATGCCTCCCCCCAGAGCGGCGCGCCCTTCCCGCACGCCCTCGCGCTGCAGCGGGGCCGCTTCTTTCCGAGCCGGCCTCCCCCATGGCACCGGCCCCTGCGCTCCGGACACCCTACCCACGTATCGTTTGCGTGTGTTAACTTGAACACCGATGTTCAAGTTAAGGAGTTCCGGATGAGTCTCGACCCGACTCGAGCCCAGACCCGCACCGGCGGCTGGGCCGTGCTGGTGCTGCTCTGCCTGGCGCAGTTCATGCTGATCGTCGACATCACGGTCGTACAGGTCGCCCTGCCCACCATCGGCACCGACCTCGCGCTCGACCGGGAGGCGCTGACCTGGGTGGTGACCACGTACACGCTGTGCTTCGGCGGCCTCATGGTGCTCGGCGGGCGGCTCGCCGACGCGCTCGGCGCGCGGCGGACGCTGCTGGCCGGGCTCGGGCTGTTCACGGCGGCCTCGCTGGTGTGCGGGCTGGCCGGGAGCGGCGGCGTGCTGGTCGCGGGGCGGGCGCTGCAGGGGATCGGCGCGGCGCTGCTGTCACCCGCCGCCCTGGCCGTGATCACCACCACCTTCCACGGCGAGCGGCGCGGGCGCGCGCTCGGCGTGTGGGCCGCCATCGGCGGCACGGGGGCGGCCCTCGGCGTGCTCCTCGGGGGCCTGCTGACCGCGGGGCCCGGGTGGGCCTGGGTGTTCTTCGTCAACGTGCCGATCGGGCTGGCGCTGCTGGCCGCCGTACCCGCCGTCGTGCCGCCCGCGGCCGGGCGCCGGGAGCCGGTCGACGTGCCCGGCGCGCTGGTCGTCACGCTGGCGACGGCGCTGCTCATCTACGGCCTGGTGACCGCGGGCGACGCCGGATGGGCGGCGGCGGGCACGGTGCTGCCGCTCGTCGGGGCGGTGCTGCTGTACGTGCTGTTCGTGGTCATCCAGCGGTCCGTACGGTCGCCGCTCATGCGTGCCGAGACGCTCGCCCGGCGGCCGGTGATCTCGGGGACGTTCGTCATGCTGGTGGCCACCGGGCTGATGCTGGGCCTGTTCTTCCTCAGCTCGCTCTACCTCCAGCACGTGCTCGGGTTCAGCGCCCTGGAGACCGGGCTGATCTTCCTGCCCGCGGCCGTCGCCATCACCGTCGGCGCGCAGCTCGGCGGGCACCTCATCGGCCGGCTCGGCGGGCGGCCGGTGGCGGTGGCGACGTTCGTGGTGACGGCGGCGGGGGCGGGGCTGATGACGCGCATCTCGCCGGACGCGAGCGCGTACACCACGCTGCTGCCCGGCTTCGTGCTGGCCTCGCTGGGCATCGGGCCCGCGTTCGTGACGGCCACCACGACGACCATGGCCAACATCCCGCCGGGGGAGAACGGGGTCGCCTCCGGGGTGATCAACACCTTCCACGAGCTCGGCGGCTCCATCGGGGTGGCCGTGGTCTCCACGGTGGCCGCGGCCAGCCTCGTGCCCGGGTCGGGGGCCGGCATCGAGGGGTTCGTGTCCGGGCTCACGCTGTGCGCCGTGGTGGCGGGAGTCGCGGCGGTGGTCGCGCTCGGGCTGGTGCCGCCGGGCAAGCCGGCCACCGCCTTCGTGGGGCACGGTCACGGCCACTGATCCAGGCTTTGGCGCGGGGTGAGAAGGGCGCCACTCCGGCGGGCGCGGGGGCGTGCGGGAGGTCGTCCGCACCCGCGCCCATCGGCGGGGATTCACCGCCACGGCCCGAAAACCGGGATATCGCCGACGACTCCGGCAGACTATCCTTCATTGATGGTCATGTTCCGCCGGCGAAAGCGGTGAACCCGTAGATGCCGCCATTAACGCTGGCGCACCAGCACCTGCCCGGAGTGATCGTGATCGCTGTGACCGGCGAGATGGACGCCACCAATCGGGCCCAGCTCGAGACGTACCTCCGCAAGGCGCGGACGGATCCCTCGGAAGGGCTGGTGTTCGACCTGTCGCAGGTGCCGTTCATGGACAGCTCGGGCCTGCATGTCCTGCTGACGTGCGCCACCGACTGCCTCAGGAACGGCGGCGCCGTCCACCTGGCGGGCGTCCGGCCCCTGCCCGCCCGCCTCTTCGAGATCACGGGCGTGGTGGCGCACATTCCGGTGCACGACACGGTGGAGGACGCGATCACCGCCGCCCTCACCTCGGAACGCTCCATTTGATCGCAGGGCTGGTAGGCGCCTGCGAAATTTCCGCCTCACCTTGCGTGTACGTCGTGTGATAGACAGATGACAACTTGCGGCTAGCGCGCACTGCGGGCGCGGCCGGTTACTCTCTCCGCTACCTGAGGAAACCCGGGCGACAACGGAGGACCGGTCATGAGCGATCCCACCGTCGGCACGTCCCGTCCGCCCGCGCGCGGCAAGCGCGCCAGAGGCGCCGGCGAGGGCGGCGAGGAGCCGGAGCTGCGCCGGCTGCTGGCGGGGCTGACAGCGGTGAGGGACGGCGACTTCCGCACCAGACTTCCCGACGACGCCGACGGGCTGCTCGGGGAGATCGCGTCGGTGTTCAACGGCATGGTCGACCAGCTCTCCCTGTTCACCTCCGAGGTGACGCGCGTGGCGCGGGAGGTCGGCACGGACGGCCGGCTGGGCGGCCAGGCCGACGTGCCTGCGGTCTCCGGCACCTGGAAGGACCTCACCGAGTCCGTCAACGCGATGGCGGGCAACCTCACCGACCAGGTACGCAGCATCGCCCAGGTCACCACCGCCGTGGCCCGCGGCGACCTGTCGCAGAAGATCACCGTGCACGCGCGCGGCGAGATCCTGGAGCTGAAGAACACCGTCAACACGATGGTCGACCAGCTCTCCTCCTTCGCCGACGAGGTCACCCGGGTCGCCCGCGAGGTCGGCACCGAGGGCCAGCTCGGCGGCCAGGCCGACGTCAAGGGCGTGGCCGGCACCTGGCGCGCGCTGACCGACTCGGTGAACTTCATGGCCGGCAACCTCACCGACCAGGTGCGCAACATCTCCCAGGTCGCCACCGCCGTGGCCCGCGGCGACCTGTCGCAGCGGATCACGGTCTCGGCCCGCGGCGAGATCCTGGAGCTGAAGAACACCCTGAACACGATGGTCGACCAGCTCTCCTCCTTCGCCGACGAGGTCACCCGGGTCGCCCGCGAGGTCGGCACCGAGGGCAACCTGGGCGGCCAGGCCACCGTCCGGGGCGTGTCCGGCACCTGGAAGGACCTGACGGAGAACGTCAACGTCATGGCCTCCAACCTGACCAACCAGGTCCGCAGCATCGCCCAGGTCGCCACCGCCGTGGCCAGAGGCGACCTGTCGCAGAAGATCACCGTCGAGGCCAAGGGCGAGGTCGCGGCGCTGGCGCAGACGATCAACACCATGGTCGACACGCTGGGCGCGTTCGCCGACGAGGTCACCCGGGTGGCCCGCGAGGTCGGCACCGAGGGCCAGCTCGGCGGCCAGGCCCGGGTCCCCAACGTGGCCGGCACCTGGAAGAACCTCACCGACAACGTCAACTCCATGGCCGACAACCTGACCAACCAGGTGCGCAGCATCGCCCAGGTCACCACGGCCGTGGCCAGGGGCGACCTGACCCGCAAGATCGACGTGGACGCCCGGGGAGAGATCCTGGAGCTGAAGACCACGATCAACACGATGGTCGACCAGCTCTCCTCCTTCGCCGCCGAGGTGACCCGGGTGGCCCGGGAGGTCGGCAGCGAGGGCAGGCTCGGCGGCCAGGCCGAGGTCGAGGGCGTGTCCGGCACGTGGAAACGGCTGACGGAGAACGTCAACGAGCTGGCCGGCAACCTCACCCGCCAGGTCCGCGCCATCGCCGAGGTGACCAGCGCCGTCACCTCCGGCGACCTGACCAGGTCCATCACCGTGGACGCCGAGGGCGAGCTGGCCGACCTGAAGGACAACATCAACTCGATGGTGAAGTCGCTGCGCGAGACGACCAGCGCCAACGAGCAGCAGGACTGGCTGAAGTCCAACCTGGCCCGCATGTCGGGCCTCATGCAGGGGCACCGCGACCTGGCCACCGTGGCCGAGCTGGTGATGAACGAGCTGGCGCCGCTCGTCTCGGCGCAGTACGGCGCGTTCTTCCTGGCCGAGGAGAGCGAGCTGAAGCTCATCAGCGCCTACGGCTACCCGGTGGACCCGGAGCGGCCGGCCCGGTTCCGGCTCGGCGAGGCGCTGGTCGGCCAGGCGGCGCGCAGCCGCAGGACCATCGCCATGACCGACCTGCCGCCCGGCTACATCACCATCTCCTCCGGGCTCGGCAGGACCGACCCGACCTCGGTGATCGTGCTGCCGATCGTGGTCGAGGAGCAGGTGCTCGGCGTGATCGAGCTGGCCTCGGTGCAGGCGTTCACGCCGGTGCACCGGGCCTTCCTCGACCAGCTCATGGAGACGATCGGCGTCAACCTCAACACGATCGTGGCGAACGCGCGTACCGACGAGCTGCTCAACGAGTCGCAGCGGCTGGCGGTGGAGCTGCAGGCGCGCTCGGAGGAGCTCCAGCAGCAGCAGGAGGAGCTGCAGCGCTCCAACGCCGAGCTGGAGGAGAAGGCGACGCTGCTGGCCAGCCAGAACCAGGACATCGAGACCAAGAACCTGGAGATCGAGCAGGCCAGGCAGGAGCTGGAGGACCGGGCGCACCAGCTCTCGCTGGCCTCCACGTACAAGAGCGAGTTCCTCGCCAACATGAGCCACGAGCTGCGCACCCCGCTCAACTCGCTGCTCATCCTGGCCCAGCTGCTGGCCCAGAACCACACGCGCAACCTGACGCCCAAGCAGGTGGAGTACGCCGGGATCATCCACTCGGCCGGCTCGGACCTGCTGCAGCTCATCAACGACATCCTCGACCTGTCCAAGGTCGAGGCGGGCAAGATGGACATCAACCCCGAGTGGGTGCGGCTGCGCGGGCTGCTGGACTACGTGGAGGCCACGTTCCGGCCGCTGACAGGCCAGAAGAGCCTCGACTTCCGCATCACGACCGCGCCCGGGGTGCCCGCCGAGCTGCTCACCGACGACTCCCGGCTGCGCCAGGTGCTGCGCAACCTGCTGTCGAACGCGGTCAAGTTCACCGAGACGGGCGGCGTGGAGCTGCGCATCGAGCCGGCCGCGCCGGCCGAGCTGCCCGCCTCCGTACGCGCGCACGGCCCGGCCATCGCGCTGCGGGTCGTGGACACCGGCGTGGGCATCCCCGAGCAGCAGCTGGAGGTGATCTTCGGGGCGTTCCAGCAGGCCGACGGCACCACGAGCCGCAAATACGGCGGCACCGGGCTGGGCCTGTCGATCTGCCGCGAGATCGCCTACCTGCTGGGCGGCGCCATCACCGTGCAGAGCACGCCGGGGCAGGGCAGCATGTTCACGCTCTACCTGCCGGTGGCCCGGCCCGGGTTCGACCCCGACCCCAAGGCCGGTCTCACGCCGGCCGAGGGCGGCGAGCCGGCGCAGGCGGCGGAGCGGGAGCCGGTGGCCGCGCGGCGGCTGCTGGTGATCGAGGAGCGGCGGCACGGGCTGCTGTCGCTGGTCTCCGAGAGCGTCGTGGGCGACCTGGCCGGGGCGCGCGACCTCGGCGGGGTCATGGAGGTCGTCACGGCGGCGGGCGCGGAGGAGGCGGCCGGGCTGCTGGCCGGGCAGCCCTGCCACTGCATCGTGCTGGACCTCGACATGCCCGATATGTCGGCATACCGGCTGCTGGAGGTCATGAACGGCGACCCGCGGCTGCACGGGGTGCCCGTGCTGGCGTACAACAACTGGCGCTCACGCACCCAGCAGGAGGTGCGGCTGGCCCACCAGCCGCTGGAGCTGCTGACCAGCCTCGACGAGCTGCGCGAGCGCATAGCGCTGCACCTGACCGCCGACCAGCCCGGCGACGTGCTGCCCCTGGTCAGGGCCGAGACCGTGGGCACCGCGGCGGGACGGGAGATCGACAACGCCCTCGCCGGCCGCACGGTCCTGGTCGTGGACGACGACGCCCGCAACCTGTACGCCCTCACGAGCATGCTGGAGATCCACGGCATCCACGTGCTGCACGCCGAGAACGGCCGCAAGGGCATCGACACGCTGACCGCGCACGCCGAGACCGACCTGATCCTGATGGACGTCATGATGCCGGAGATGGACGGCTACACCGCGACCGAGACGATCAGGGCCATGCCGCAGTACGCCGACCTGCCGATCATCGCGGTCACCGCCAAGGCGATGCCGGGCGACCAGGAGAAGAGCCTGGCGGCGGGGGCGAGCGACTACGTGACCAAACCGGTGGACGCCGACCATCTCATCGAACGCATCCAGCACTGGATGGACCTGTCCTGATGGGCGGCGAGCCGAACGGCGGGCAGGATCTCGACCGGCTGGCCGCGACCGTCGAGCGGCTGCGGCGGGAGGCCGAGCGGAGCCGCCGCGCGGCCGACGACCGCGCCCTGCTCGAGCTGGCCAAGGGCATCCTGGTCGAGCGGCTGCGCTGCGGCCCCGCGCAGGCGGCCGAGCAGCTCGCCACGCTCGCCGCCAAGGCCGGCGTGACGCGGCTGGAGGTGGCCGCCGACGTCGTCAACGAGGTCGCCCGCGACCGCGTCGGCGAGGCGGGCGAGGCCGCTCCCGAGGTGTCCGTACGCCTGCGCGTCGCCGAGAGCGCCGTGCTCGGCGCCCGTGACACCCAGGCCGTGGCCGCCGCGCTCCTGGAGCACGCGCTGGCCCCGCTGGGCGCCACGGCGGTGGCGGTGTGGGCGGCCGAGCCGGGCGGCGCCCTCGCCCTGGCCGGCTACGCCGGGTTCGCCACCGAGGAGGCCCGGCGGTGGCGGCACATGCCGCCGGGCGTGGTCACGCCGGCCGGGCGCGCGCTGACGGAGCGGCGCACGATCTGGCACGCCGACGCGGGCCTGCCCGCCATCGGCCGGCACGTCGCCGGCGGCCGCGTCACCGTGCCGATGCTCTCGGGCGGGCGGGTGCAGGGCGTGCTGGAGATCTGCTGGCCGCACACGCTGCCGCCGCACCCGCCCAGGATCGAGCGGCAGGTCGAGGCCCTGGCCGAGCTGTGCGCGCACACGCTGGACTCGCCGTTCGCGCCGCTGGCGCCCGCCGCCGCGGCCCTGTCGGAGCTGGTGGACCTGGCCGACGCGCTGCCCGACCCGGCCCTGGTGCTGCGGGCGCACCTCGACGCCCGCGGCGAGCTCGCCGACTTCCGCGTCCGGCACGTCAACGAGCGCATCACCGCCGGTGACGGGCTGCTGCTGGAGGCGTACCCGCTGGTGTCCGGGGCGCTGCTGCTGGAGGCCTATCCCCGCGCGGCGGGCGGCATGTTCGCGCAGCTGGAGCAGGTCCACGCCACCGGCGAGTCGTTCCGCGCCGAGCGGATGGCGCTCGGCCTGAGCACGACGGGCGTGGCCGACGTCAGCATCACCCGGCACGGCGACAGCGTGCTGCTCGTGTGGCGCGAGCACGACGAGGACGGGCGGCTGGCCGGGCTCCTGGAGCACGCCCAGCGGCTGGGCCGCATCGGCGGCTTCGAGGAGAACACGGTGACCGGCCAGATCACCTGGAACGCCCAGCTCTACTCCCTGTACGGCCTGTCCCCCGGCGACCAGCCGGTCCCGCTGGAGCGGCTGCGCGACCACGCCCACCCCGACGACGAGATCGCGATCGGCCGCTTCCTGCGCACGGTGCTGCACCACCGGCGCTTCGCCGCCACGGCGTTCCGGCTCACGCGTCGCGACGGGGTCGCCCGCCACATGCGCGTGGTGGCCGAGCCGGTCTTCGGTCCGGACGGGCGGCTGATGGCGGTCCGGGGGGCGTACCAGGACATCTCCTCCCAGCACTGGACGGAGGTCGCGCTCGCCGTCACCCGTGACCAGCTCGCCCACACCGAGCAGGAGTCCGCCGCGCGCAGCCGCCTGGCGCTGCAGCTGCAGCAGGCCATCATGCCGCCCTCGCACGGCACGATGGAGTCCTTCGGCCTGCACATCGCCGTCCGCTACCGGCCCGCGCAGAAGGAGCACCTGGTGGGCGGCGACTGGTACGACGCCGTCGCGCTCCCGTCCCGGCGGGTGCTGCTGTCGGTGGGCGACGTGGCCGGGCACGGCGTGGAGGCCGCCACCGGCATGGTGATCCTGCGCAACGCGCTGCGCGGCCTGGCCACCACCGGCGCGGGCCCGGCCCAGCTCATGGCCTGGCTCAACATGGTCGCCCACCACCTCACCGACCGCATGACCGCGACCGCCGTCTGCGCCCTGTACGACCCGCCCACCCGCATGCTGCGCTGGGCCAGGGCCGGTCACCTGCCGCCCATCCTGCTGCGCGAGGGGGACGGCGCGGAGCTGCCCATGGTCAAGGGGCCGCTGCTGGGCGCGTTCACCGACGCCCGCTACGAGGAGGGGCGGCTCCAGCTGCGGGCCGAGGACACGCTGCTGATGTACACCGACGGCCTGATCGAGCGGCGCGACCACAACCTGCGCCACGCCCAGGACCGGCTGCTGGCCATCGCCAGGCGCGCGGCGAGCACGCTCGACCACCGCCTCGACGACCTGCTCACGCACTGCAACTCGGACACCGACGACGACACCTGCCTCATCGGCGTGCACCTGAGCTGACATCCGGGCCGGCATCCGGGCCGGCATCCGGGCCGGCATCCGGGCCGGCATCCGGGCCGGCATCCGGGCCGGCATCCGGGCTGGTCCGCACCGATGTACGCGGGCCCTCGGGCTACGGCATCCTTGGTCCGGTGGAATTCCGTGACGCGGACCGGCTCCTGGCCGACGCACGCGCCCTGCTCGGCGAGCACGCCGCCGTGCGCGCGCAGGCCGCCCGCACCCTCGACGCGCTGCGCCGCGACGTGGCCAGGGCCGGGCTGGAGGGCGTGCCCGTCTCGCGGCTGAAGGACGTGACCGACGGGCGGCTGCGCATCGGCACGCTGGAGAAGGCCGGGTACACCACGGTCCGGTCGGTGCTGGAGGCCACGCCGTACGCGCTGCAGCTGCTGCCGGGCATCGGCGCGCGCACGGCGGGGCAGGTCCACGCGGCGGCCCGGCAGATCGAGCAGGCAGCCGTGGACGCCGCGAGCCTGCGCCTGGACGTCGACCGGCCCGACCACCACACCACGGAGCTGGTGATCGCCCTGCACCGCCTGGTGAACGTGGGCCCCGACCTGCCCCGCGCCCTCGACGCCGCCCGCGACCTGGACGGGCGGCTGGGGCCGCTGCTGGCGCAGGCGCGGCCGGCGCGCAGCCGGCTGCGGATGATGTTCACGCTGCCCGCGCGGCGCCGGCGGGCGCGCGAGGCGGTGGCCGCGATCGACGGGCTGCTGGCCGGCACCGGGGAGACGCGGCTGCTGCTCGCCCAGGTCACCACCGACCTGCTGCGGCCGCCGGCCCGGGACTTCGAGGCGTGGGCGGACTTCGAGTCCCGCTCGCCCGAATACTTCGGCCTGCTGGCGGAGCTGGCCGGGGAGCCGGTCGGCAGCGGGCAGGGGCTGCTGCCCGACGACCTGGCGGCCAAGGTCGCCGCGCAGCCGCTCGACGACACCCACCGGCGCGTGTCCCTGCGCGGCTACCAGGCGTTCGGGGCCCGCTTCGCGCTCGTGCAGGAACGCGTGATCATCGGTGACGAGATGGGGCTGGGCAAGTCGATCGAGGCCATCGCGGCGCTGGCGCACCTCCGGGCGGACGGGGCGACGCACTTCCTGGTGGCCTGCCCGGCGAGCGTGCTGATCAACTGGGTGCGGGAGATCGAGTCGCGCAGCACGCTGCACGCCTACCCGCTGCACGGCCCCGACCGGCTCGCGGCGCGGGAGGAGTGGGCCCGCCGGGGCGGTGTGGCCGTGGCCACGCTGGACGGTCTGCACCGGCTGGGCGGCGGGCTGCCGGAGGTGGCGCTGCTCGTCGTGGACGAGGCCCACTACGTCAAGAATCCGGAGACCAAGCGCTCCCGGGCGGTGGCGGCCTGGTGCGGGCGGGCGCGGCGGGTGCTGTTCCTGACCGGCACGCCGATGGAGAACCGGGTGGAGGAGTTCCGGACGCTGATCTCGTACCTGCGGCCCGACCTGGCCGCCGGGCTGCGCAACAGCGACGTGGTGGCGGGGGCACAGGCGTTCCGCAAGGCGGTGGCGCCCGTCTACCTGAGGCGCAACCAGCAGGACGTGCTCGCCGAGCTGCCCGATCGGGTGGAGGCCGACGAGTGGGTGGAGTTCAGCGGCGCCGACTTCGAGGCGTACAAGCAGGCCGTGGCCGAGGGCAACTTCATGGCCATGCGGCGGGCCGCGTACGCCGAGCCGGCCACCTCGGCCAAGCTCAAGCGCCTGCTGGAGCTGGTCGAGGACGCCGAGGCGAACGGGCTGAAGGTGGTGGTGTTCTCGTACTTCCGGGCGGTGCTCGCCGCCGTCGGGGCCGCGCTGGACGGGCGGGCGCACGGGCCGCTGTCCGGGGACGTCGGCGCGGCGCGGCGGCAGGGGCTGGTGGACGAGTTCTCCGCCGCGGCGGGGCACGCGGTGCTGCTCAGCCAGATCCAGGCCGGCGGGGTGGGGCTCAACCTGCAGGCGGCGTCGGTGGTGATCCTGTGCGAGCCGCAGGTCAAGCCGAGCATGGAGACGCAGGCCGTGGGGCGGGCGCACCGGATGGGGCAGGTACGCAGGGTGCAGGTGCACCGGCTGCTCTCCGTGGACTCGGTGGACCAGCGCATGCTGGACATCCTGCGGCACAAGTCGGAGCTGTTCGACGCCTACGCCAGGCGCAGCGACCTGGCCGAGTCCTCGGGCGACGCGATGGACGTCTCGGAGCAGTCGCTGGCCCGGCAGGTGATCGAGGAGGAGCAGCGGCGCCTGCTGTCGTCCTGAACGGCTGACAGGCACCTTCAGCCGGCGCCGAAGCACACGAACGTCGAGGCCGGCTCGTCCAACGAGGCCATCGCCAGCGCGTCGGCCGGGCTCGCCCCGTCGGCCACGCGCCGGTGGTAGGCCATCATGACCCGCTCGGCCACGTGGTCGGGCACGCGGGTGAGGCTGGAGATCACGGTGGGCGTGCCGAGGTAGAGCAGCGCGGCGGTGAAGCCCAGCTGCTCGTCGCCCGCCCTGACCACCGCCTGCCCCACGTCGCAGGCCGACAGCACGACGTGCCCCGGCGCCTTGTCGAGGAGCTGCAGGTCGTAGGCCATGAGCGGGCCGTCGGCCAGGTCGAGGCGGGAGAAGAGCACGTTCTCGCGCTCGTGGTGCCCGTGGGCGGCGAAGTGGGCGAAGGACGCGCCGTCGAGCGCCTCCAGGGTGGCCGACACCGTGGCCCGCTCGCCCCTGAGCCGGCGTGCCTTCGGGTGCACGGTGCCGAGCTGCTCGACCTCCCGCTCGGCGTGCTCCAGGTCGGGCCCGGCGACCAGGACGGAGGAGCTGCCGTCGCTCACGTACGGCTCGCCGGCGTGCCTGGCCGCCAGCCAGACCAGCGCGGACGGGGCCACCACCAGCGGCCGGCCGCGCAGGTCGGGCAGCAGCCCCCAGGGCACCGCGGACAGGCCCATGGTCGGGATGAGCACGATCCCCCGGGCGGCGGACAGCGCCTGCCGCAGCGGGGCCTTCAGCGCGTCGGTGATGACGCCGAGCTGCCGCCGGACGGACGCCTCGATCACCGCCTTCAGCGCGGGCCGCAGGTTGCGTCCCGCCTGCGCGTTGAGGTCCCCGGCCAGCCGCCGCGCGGCCTCCGCCACCGGTTCGTACGCGCTCAGCCGGTGCAGGTGGCACCGCCCGCGGACGAGCACCAGCGCCAGCAGCCCGCCGTCCACGTTGAGCAGGCTGACCAGCGCGAGGTCGTCCGCAGCCAACGCCGCCTCGACGGCCGCCGCCGAGGCGGGGGCCAGCCGCTCGCCGACCCCGGGAAGCTGCCAGCCGCGCTCCCTGATCACCTGCTCCAGCTCCAGGCACCGCCGGCGCAGGGCGGGCCGGCGGTGGCCGGCGGCCTCGTCGGCGTGCATCTGCTGGGCGAGCTGGCGCAGCTCGGCCAGCGCCTCCGCGGTCCGGTCGTCCTCGGGCGCCTGCGGTGGCCGGAACCGGAACGCCTGTGCCCGGCACCGCTCGGACCAGGCGAACACCTGCCGCGTCGAACCGCCGTCGAGCGCGGCCCGCAGGCCGTGGGCGGCCAGGTCGGCCCCCAGGGCGGCGACGCCGGTGAGCAGGTCGAGGCTGCCCAGCCGGCCGCGATGGGAATGGATGAGGACCAGCCCGGAGCGTACCTTGCGCAGGGCGAGGCCGCGCTGCCCGTGCGCGCCGGCCAGCTCCGCCCCGGTCAGGTGCCGCATGAGACGCACGTCGAGCGGCGCGCCCCGGGACGTGGCGCCGGATGCCTGGCCGGACGCCGCGGTGGTGGTGGCCTCGGTGACCCGGCCGGCGGCGATCAGCGCGCGGACCGAGACCAGCCGGGCCATCTCCGCGTCGTCGCGCATGTCCAGCTCGGCCAGGCGCGCCGCCAGCTCGCCCGCGCGCCGGGCCACGGATCCCGGCGCCGAGCCGTGCGCCAGCTGCGAGCGCAGGCGCATGAGCGTCGCGCGCAGCGCCCACGCCGTGCTTCCCCTGCGGCGGAAGTGGGTCTCCGCGCGTCTGGCCCAGTCCCGCGCCTCGGCGTGCCGCCCCGCGTCCAGCGCGCACTGCGCCCTGGCCAGCTCGCCCTCGGCGTAGTCCTGCATCAGGCGCTGCCTGCGGAACCCGTCGATGGCCTGGTCGAGCGTGCGGCCGGCCTCGTCGGTCAGCCCCACGGCGAGCAGCGCCCGCGCCCGGTCGAGCGCGAGCACGGGCAGGAAGCCGGGGTTGACCTCCTGGTAGAGCCGCTCCACCCGGGCGAACACGCGCAGCGCCGCCGGCACGTCCCCGAGCAGCAGGTCGCAGTAGCCGTCGTTGTGCAGGGCCTTGGCCGCGAGCACGTGGTGGCCGTGGGCCTGCGCGAGCTGCGCGCTCCTGCGGGCGTCGTCCCTGGCCAGCCGGACGCGGCCGGTCGTGGCGTGCAGGACCGACCGGTTGAGCAGCACCCTGGCCAGCTCGACGCGGTCGGTCTCGAGGAGCATGGGAGCGGCGATGTCCAGCTCCCGCAGGGCCTCGGCGCCGGCGCCCAGGCGCAGGTGCAGCAGGCCGCGCTGGGCGTGCACGAGGGCCAGCTCGGCGCGGGGCGCGCGGCGGGCGGCCTCGTCGAGCAGCTCCATCCCGAGGCCGGAGTTGCCCTGCTCGGCCTCGGCGTGCGCGAGGCTGGTCAGCAGGCGGGCGAGCAGGTCGTCGTAGCCGCCGGCGGGCTCGCCGCTCCCGGCCGCCGGGTCCCGGCCGAGCAGTTCGAGGCCCTGCCGGAGCCTGCGGGCGGCCAGCGCCGGGCGGCCGTTGTCGGTCGCCTGGACACTGAGCCTGTGCAGGCGCTCCACCTGCTCGCGCAGCGTCGCCGCACGCTCGCTGTCGCGCATCCCGCCTCGCGGTGGTCAGAGGATGAGTGAGGGCGTCACCGCCAGTATCGTCGCCTGCGCCGGATCATCAAGTCCCTGGCGCACCACGAGTTGCGACAGCCCTCTCGGCACCACGTCGAGGACGAACCTGCCCTGATCGTCGGCCCTGACGACGTGCGCCCCCGCCCCGGTGCGCAGCTCCACCAGGTGGTCGGCGGGCGGCGCCAGCCAGCCGTCCACGCGTACGGCGTGATCGTCGCGGGCGCTCACGCTGATCATGATGGTGACGATCTCGCTGTCGAAGGTGATCGTCCGGCTGTCCTCGCCGCCGCGGACGCCGGCCGGGAGCACGGTGTCCTCGTACGGCCGCAGGACCGCGAAGTCCGGCGACTCCAGGGCCAGCGCGAACTGCAGGCGTTCGACCAGCGTCGCCGGGACGGGATCGACGATGCGGTAGACGTCGGCGATCTCCTCGGCGAGGGCCTGGTCCTCGGGGGTGACGTGGGGAGAGTTGCTCCCCTCTGCCGTGTTCATCACGAACTCCAATCCGGGTCCTTCGCGAGCACGTGGCGCAGTTTCGCGAAGCACCGGCCGCGCGTGGGCCCGATGCTGCCGAGCGGCATGTCCAGCGCCGCGGCCACCGCGTCGTAGTGCGGGCGCGGCACGAAGGCGATGATCCTGAGCAGCTCGGCGCACCGTTTGGGCAGGCTCTCGACGGCGTGCCAGAGGGCGCGCCGCCGTTCGTCGTCCACGAGGAGCTCGTCGGGGGTGAGCACGCCGTCGGGCAGCTCGTCGAACGTGTCGTCTCCCGGCAGGTCGTCCTTGCGGGAGGCGGCACTGACCCGCCACGCCTCGCGGCGGGTCGTGGTGACGAGCCACTCGATCAGCGCGCCGGGCACCGAGATGGCGTGCAGATGACGCAGTAGGGTCAGCCACGTCGTCTGGATCACGTCCTCGGCGGCCTGCGGGCTCAGCCCCTGGTTCCTGGCGGTGTGCCAGAGCACGGGCGTGAGCTCCGCGACGATGGCGTCGAGCGCGCCGCTGTGGCCCTGCCGCGCCTCGATCAGCAGCGCGGCCAGCCGGTCGCGGCGCTGGGCGCGCGGGTTCGGCGGGCGCTCGGTCGCGGGTTCCCGAGTCATCAGATCGGAACGATTTCCGGCCGGGCGACCTTGTCGTTGATCATCGTGTCGATGACCGTCCTGGCCCGTTCGACGGGATCGACGGCCACCTGCCCGATGGTCTTGGTGAGCTCGGCGGCGACGGCTCCCGCGACGATCGGGGCCGCGAACGACGTGCCGCTCCAGCCGCAGAACGGGCCCATGGCGTCGCAGTCCAGCGAGGCCCGATCGCCGGTGGAGAGCATGGCGTTCTGGGCGCCGCGGAAATGGGGCGGGAAGGTGCTGACGACCATGGCGCCGGGGGCGCGCCACCGTACGGCGGGGTGCTCGTTGCTGAAGATCGCGATCGTGCCGTCGGGGTTCTTGGCGGCGACGCCGAGCATGGGCGCCAGCGGCGGCCCGGGGACGGCCGTCTCGGAGAGGGCGGCGAGGTAGAACGGCCTGGTCGTGGCGTAGTTGCCGGCGGCGTTGACCACGACGACGCCGCGCGCCCGCAGCTGGTTGACCTTGGCGAACAACGCCGCCATGGCCGCGTCGCCGGTCTCCGCGAAGCCGCCGAAGGAGCAGCACAGCACGTGCACGTCCTGGCCGGCGTCCATCAGCTCCAGCAGGCGGTCGAGCGCCGCGTGCACGGCCTCGCCGGGGACGATGCCGTCGCTGTGCATGACCTTGTACATCAGGACGCGGGCGTCGGGCGCGATCTGCGCGATGAGGCCGGCCAGCATGAGGCCGTGGCCGGTGTGCGAGTTGAGCGTGCCGACCAGCGGGTTGGGCAGGTGGCCGAGGTCCTCGTAGCCGACCAGCCTGGCGATGTCGCGACCGGCGTAGGCGGGGTGGGTGTCCTCGATGAGCTGCTGGCCGGCGGGGTCGACGGTCAGGAACGCGTCCGGGTCGGTCACCGGCTTGAACCAGGGGTGCGCGGCCACGCCGGTGTCCAGCGTGACCACGGTGATCCGGGGCCCGCCGAGCTCTCCGAGCGACCGGCGGCGCGGCGGCCCGGCCACGACCGTCAGGGGGACGCGGCCGTACCCGTGACGGGTGCTCCCGCCCGGCTCGTCGATCACGGCGTGCCCGCTGGTGGCGGGCTCGCCACCGAGGTTGAGCGAGCCGATCCCGCTCGTGGCCGACCCCACGAACAGGTGGTCCAGCGAGATGTCGGCGAGCCCCGGCGCGAATGACAGGTCGTCGGACGTCTCGCGCAGCGCCCTGCGCACGGCCCGCAGGGCCGGCCAGGCGTCGGCTCTGACGTCCCGGCTCTCGCCGTCGATCTCCAGGACCGCGGGCACCCAGACGGTCTCCTCGGGGTACTGCCTGTTACGGGCCCGCTCGACGCTCTCGGGCGACAGCCTCAGCCCGACGCCGGACAGCGCCGAGTCGATCCAGTCCGTCGCCGCCAGGGAGGTCAGCACCTGCCCCGGGATCAGGAGCACGTCCGCGCGGTAGACCGTGGAGTCGGGCCGGGGCTCGCCCGGGTCCAGCCCGACGGCCCAGGGGTCGAGGACCTTGGCCCCGTGCCGGTCCAGGAGCTCGCGGGGAAGGGTGACACCTTGCCAGGGCGGCCCGAACTTCTCGGCTTCGCCGGCTCTGGCCGGTTCGGGGATGTAGTCGATGGTCATTCGCCGTCTCCGTTCTTCCCTCTGTGGCCTAACGAGAGCGGATCGCGGGCGGCGATACGAGCCGAAAGATAACGGAATGGTGACGATCCTCGGCACCCTGACTCCCTCACCAGGGGCGGCGCCGTGTGGTGGGACGTCCATCAGCCCGCCGGCGACAGCCTGACCAGCGAGGTCGGCAGCTCGGCGACGAGCAACGCCACCTGGAGGTGGGCGGGCCGGTCACGCGCCGATGGCCGCGCGCAGCATCGGCAGGGCCCGCTCCAGCGCCCGCTCCCAGTACGGCCACGTGTGCGTCCCCGCCCCGTAGAAATCGGTCGTGACCCGGGCCCCGGCCGCCCGCGCCCGCTCGGCGAAGACCGTGGCCTGGCCCAGCAGCGCCCCTTCGTAGTCGCCCGCCGCGCCCGGCGGATCCAGCGGGCCCGGCCGCCCGTCGCCGCACGACACGTAGATCGGCATCCCGCCCAGCCGCCCGGCGAGCTGGGCGGGGTTGTGCGCCTCCCACACCTTCCGGTCCCGCTCGGGGTCGCCCCAGAGGGCCGCCGGGTCGTCGCCGTTCTCGCGGACCAGGCGGCGCACCCCGGCCTGGTCGCCGGTGGTGTCGAGGACGCCGGAGAAGGACGCGGCGGCCCGGAACAGGCCGGGGTGGCGGGCGGCGTACCCCATCGCGCCGAGCCCGCCCATCGACAGCCCGGCCACCGCCCGTTCGGCGCCGGCGCCGAACTCCATCTCGATCAGCGGGATCAGCTCCTTGATGTGGAAGGTCTCCCAGCGCGGCCCGCGTAACCAGTCGGAGTAGAACCCCACCCGGCCGCCCTCGGGAACCACCACGATGGCGGGCATCGCGGCCGTGAGCCGCTCCGCGCCGCCCTCGTCCACCCAGCCGAGATGGCCGGCGCCGCAGCAGCCGTGCAGCAGGTAGAGCACGGGCCAGGGCCCGGAGCCGTGGGTCCAGCCGGACGGCAGCAGCACGCGTACGGGGGTGTTGCGGCCGAGCGCCGGCGACCGGACGGTGAGGTCCTGTCCCCGCTCCCCCGCCTTCTCCCGCGCCACGACCCGCGCCCCGGCCACCCCGGGGCCCGTCTCCGCCGGGGCCAGGCCGCACCCGCCGAGCAGCACCGCGACGGCGGCGGCCAGCGCGGCCCAGCCCTTCATCGCCCGGCCAGCGGGTCGAAGCCGCGCAGCATCATCCCCTGCCCCCGCGAGCGGTGCACGTCGTCGGCGGGCCGGTCCAGGGGGTCGCGGAACTGGATGAGCAGCGTCGTCCTGGCCTCGTCCGCCCTGTTCACCCCGGAGCCGTGGACGGTCAGGTAGCCGAGGAACAGCACGTCCCCCGCCTCGGCCTCGACCGGCACGGCCGCCTCCAGCGGCCAGTCCGACGGCGGCAGGTGCCAGCCGCCCTCCTCCACGTGCGGCAGCGGCCCGCTCTTGTGGCTGCCCGGCACGACGCGTACGCAGCCCTTCTCCTCGGGCGCGTCGTCGAAGTGGAAGATGGCCGCGCCGACCGTGTGGCGGGTGTGCGGGAAGTGCGCGGCGTCCTGGTGCAGCGGGAACGGCGAGCCCTTCTCGGCCGGCTTGACGAAGATCTTGGTGTGGTGGAGCTGGACGTTCTCCGACCCCATCACGGCCGCCGCCACGTCGGTGAAGCGCGGATCGACCATGAGCCGGGCGAAGGCCGCCGAGTGGAACTGCGCGTCGTGGCAGTGCCGCAGCTCGGTGGCGCGCCCGGCGAGCTGCCTGGCGCTCCCCCACGTCGGGTCGGCCGGGCGCAACCGTGACAGGACCGCGTGGCACTCCTCGCGGTACGCCTTCGCCTCGTCCTTGCCGATCAGCCCTTTGACCAGCAGATATCCATGGTCCTGGTAGAACCGGGCCATCGATGAGTCGGCCATCCCATCCTCCCGCGCCGGTGCCGTCCATCTCTGTGTGCCCGCGAAGCGGGTGGCGGAAGAGTGGCGGGCATCGGGGACGGGTGCCTGGGATGTCGAAGCCCGGGCGACCGCTCCGACCTCTGTTCCGGGGGCGGCCACCCGCGGGCGCTCCCGGAAAGGATGGATCATGGGACTGCCAGTGGTGCACTTCGAGATCATCGGCCAGGAGCCGGAGCGGCTGCGCGGCTACTACGGCGAGCTGTTCGGGTGGGAGTTCGCGACGGGGGACGCGGCCACCGAGAAGGTCTCCGCGCCGGGCGCGTACGGGTTCGTGGGCGCGGCGTCCGCCGGGCTCAACGGCGGGGTCGGGGGTGGGGCCGGGTACGAGCGGCGGGTGCTGTTCTACGTGGGCGTCCCCGACGTGGAGGCCGCGCTGCGGGAGGCGGAGCGGCTCGGCGGCACGCGCCTGCTGGGCCCGGAACGGGCGCCGGGCGGGGACCTCGTGGTCGGGCAGTTCACCGACCCCGAGGGCAACCTGATCGGCGTCGCCGGCCCCGCCTGACCCGACCCCCGGCTCCGTCCCCCGGGTCGGGGCCTGGGACCGTCGCCGGGCGGTTGCGCGGTGGCGCCCCCGACCTGGGGACTTGGGTCAGCCCGGTCGGGCCGGCTCCGCCTGGCTGCCGGCGCCGGTGTGGCCAGCACGCGGGCCTGCATGCCGGGGATGACCGAGAACCCGAGCGCCCCGACCACGAACACCATCACCGCCGTGACCGCCATGCTCCCGCTGCCCGCCCACATGCCCACGAGCGCCACGGCGAGCACGGCCAGCAGCCCGAGTTGCGAGCGCATCGGCGAGCGGTCCGACAGCCAGCCACCCAGGAAGTTGCCCACCGCCGCGCCCACCCCGTACACCAGTAGCAGGACGGCGACCGCCCCGCCGGCGAACCCGGTGACGTCGGTGACCAGGGGCGCGAAGAACGTGAACACCATGAGCAGCCCCGCGTTGGCCACGGCGGTGACCGCGATGGCGAGCTGCACGTCGCGGCGGCGGAAGACGCGCAGCTCGGCGACGGCGGAGGTGGCGGGCGTGGCGTCGCGTACGTCCGGCACCAGCCGCAGCACGAGCAGGAACCCGGCCGCGCAGCACGCGGCGACGGCCAGGAACGTGGCCCGCCAGCCGTGCCCGTTGCCGATGAACGTGCCGATCGGCGCTCCGAGGATCATCGCCAGGTTCATGCCGAAGACGAGCTTGGAGACGGTGGACGCCTGCTTGCCCGGCGCGGCGGTGGAGACGGCGATGACGATCGCGTTGGCGAAGAACGTGGAGGTGACCAGGGCGGTGACGACCCGGGCCGCGAAGAGCACGGGGTAGGAGGGGGCGAGCGCGGAGGCCAGGTTCCCGGCGATCGTGATCCCGAGCAGGATCATGATGAGCGGCTTGCGCGGGAAGCGGGCGGTGAGCGCCGTCAGCACGGGCCCGCCGACGATCATGCCGATGGCGTACGCCGTCACCAGCAACCCGGCGGCCGGGACGGAGACGGCCAGGTCGTGGGCGACGTCCGGCAGGATCCCGGCGATGACGAACTCGCCCGTCGTGATGCCGAACACGCACACCATCAGCGACGGCACGCCGGCCTTGGCAAGCGGTCTCATGAGCGTCTATTCCTTCTTTACAGGTTGGTACAGAATGCGGGCGAAGAAGAACCGGGCCCCGGCGGGGACCGGTCAGAGGGCGGCGACGGCTCCCTCGACGACGTCGAGCAGCACAGCGCGGTCGTCGGTGACCTTGGCGAGCACGCGCAGCCCGTAGTAGGCGCTCTGGAACGCCCGCGCCACCTGGAGCGCCGGCCGGTCGGACGACAGCTCGCCCGTGGCCTGGCCGACCCGCACCATCCGGTGGATCGCCTGCTCCAGGTCGTCGAACTGCCGCCGCACCAGCCCCGCGACGGCGCCGGTGCGCCCGCCGGCCTCGGTGGCGGCGTTCAGGGCCAGGCAGCCCCGGCGGCCGGGGTCGTTCATGTCGGCGTCGATGACGCCCAGCATCAGGTCACGCAGCCGGTCCCTGACGGACCCGGACCCGGCCAGCTGTTCGAGCTGGGCCTCGGCCTTGGTGGCGGCGTAGCGGCGGATCGCCTCCTCGTACAGGTGGTGCTTGCTGCCGAAGGCGTTGTAGAGGCTGCCCCGGCCGAGCCCGGTGCGGGCGCACAGGTCCTGGGTGGTGGTGGCCTCGTAGCCCTTCTCCCAGAACACCTCCATCGCGGCGTCGAGGACCGCCTGGTCGCTGAACTCTCGTGGCCTGCCCATGGGGGGACGCTACCGCATTCTGTACAGGACAGTAAAGAAGTCAGGAGGCCAGCCGGTCCAGGTGGTAGCGGACGGCGTCGAGGGCCCGCCCGGGGTCGCGTACGCCGAGCAGCAGGTCGCCGGCCAGCCCCTCGATCATGGCGAGCAGCGCCACGGACTCGAGCCCGGCGTCCAGCCCGGGCCGCAGCTCACCGTCCCGCTGCCCCTGGGCGATCAGCTCGGCGACCCGGTCGTGCAGCCAGCGGTTGCCCTCCCGCAGGTCCCCGATCAGCTCGGGCAGGCCGACGGCCCGGGCGGCGAACGCCTGCCCCGCGCGGCGCTCGGCCCGGCGGCGATCGTCCAGCGGCAGCATCTCGGCCGCCATCGACAGCAGGAACGCCCGCACCGGGGACGCCTCGGAGACCGAGCACATCCCCGCCACGATCCGCTCGGTGACGCGCTCGCCCAGGTAGCCGACCACGTAGCGGAGCATCTCGTCCTTGCCGGCGAAGTAGTGCTGCACGGAGCCGAGCGACATGCCCGCCTCGGCCGCGACGTCACGCAGCCTGGCCTGGTCGAGCCCGTCGCGACCGGCGATGCGCAGCACGGCCTCGGCGATGTGGCGGCGCCGCTCGTCGTGGTCGACCTTCTTCGGCATGGGCCTCCTTTTTTCATACCGGCGTATTATAATACAGCGGTATGGCAACCATCGCGTTCTTCGCCCCCATCGGGGCCGGACACGTCAACCCCACCCTCGGTCTGGCCGCGGAGCTCGTCCGGCGCGGTCACCGGGTCACGTACGCCACCACCGAGGCCAACGCGGAGCGCGTGGCCGAGACCGGCGCCGAGATCACCCCCTGGACCTCGACCTGGGACGCGCTGGACGTGGACGACGTGCCGCAGATGCACGGCAAGGAGCTGATCAGGGCGATGGGGCTGCTGCTGGAGGAGACCAGGGCGGCGCTGGCCCAGCTCGGCGACGGAGAGCCTCCCGACCTGGTGGTGCACGACGGCCCGCTGTGCTGGTGGGGTCGGATCCTGGCCGAGCGCTGGCGGGTCCCCTCGGTCGAGACCTGGCCGAACCTGGTCGGCAACGACCACTGGTCGATGCACCGGAAGTACACGACGTTCAATCCGCTGAGCCTCGGCTTCCTGCGCATGGCGCTGCGGCTCCGCCGCCTCCTGCGCGCGGAGGGGCTGGGCGACGTGCAGGGGTTCATGCGGGGCGACCGGGCCGCGGTCAGGCTGGTGCTGCTGCCGCGCGCCTTCCAGTACGCGGGCGAGACGTTCGGCGACGGCTACGCGTTCGTCGGGCCGGCCCTGACCGAGCGCGCCTTCCAGGGCGGGTGGGAGCCCCCCGGCGACGGCCTCCCGGTGGTGCTGGTCTCGCTGGGCACCGGCTACAACAACCGGCCCGACTTCTACCGTACGGTGCTGCGCGCCGCGGAGGGCCGGCCGTGGCACGTCGTGCTGGCGGTCGGCGGCGTGGACCCCGGCGCGCTCGGCCCCATCCCGCCCAACGTGGCGGTGCACCGGCACGCGCCGCAGCTCGCCGTGCTGCGTCACGCGCGGGTGTTCGTCACCCATGCCGGGATGGGCAGCACGATGGAGAGCCTGCACTTCGGCGTGCCGATGGTGGCGGTGCCGCAGATGGCCGAGCAGCGGGCCAACGCCGACCGCATCGCCGAGCTGGGCCTGGGCCGTACGCTGCCGCCCGACGGGCTCACTGGCGCCGCGCTGTGGGAGGCGGTGGAGCAGGTGGCGGCCGACGAGGGCGTACGCGAGCGGCTCGGCTGGATGCGCGGCGAGCTGGCGGCGGCCGGCGGGGCCCGGGCGGCGGCGGACGAGGTGGAGAAGGTGCTTAACTGGGGTTCGTAAAACGTTTCATTACGATCTCTGCGGAAGGTCCCCCTTGGACTACGAACGCCAGCCGTACAGAAGGTGCGGCCGCAGCGGACTCCTCCTGCCCGCCGTCTCGCTGGGCCTGTGGCACAACTTCGGCGAGGGCAAGCCGCTCGACAGCCAGCGCGCGATCCTGCACAAGGCGCTCGACCTCGGCATCACCCATTTCGACATCGCCGACCGCTACGGCCCGCCGATCGGGGCCGCCGAGTCCGCGTTCGGGCGGATCTTCCCGCGGTCGCTGCGCGACGAGGCCGTGGTCACCACCAAGGGCAGCAACCCCATGTGGGACGGCCCGTACGGCAAGGGCAACTCGCGCAAGCACCTGCTAGCCACCCTCGACCGCTCGCTGGCCCGGCTCGGCCTCGACTACGTGGACATCTTCTACCTGCACCGCGACGACGACGAGACGCCGCTGGAGGAGCAGGTCGCCACGCTCGACCACATGGTCCGCACCGGCCGCGTCCTCTACGTCGGCGTGTCCAACTTCTCCCCCGAGCGCACCGCCGAGGCCGCCCGCCTCCTGCGCGGCCTCGGCACCCCGCTCCTGGTGCACCAGCCGTCCTACTCGCTGCTCAACCGCGGCATCGAGGCGTCCCTGCTGGGCGTGCTGGAGGAGGAGGGCGTGGGCTGCGTCGTGTACTCGCCGCTGGCCCAGGGCCTGCTGACCGACCGGTACCTGAACGGCATCCCGGCCGACTCGCGGGCGGCCGAGGGGCGCTTCCTGACGCCGGACCGGGTGACGCCGCAAGTGCTGGCGTTCGTACGGGCGCTGGCGGAGCTGGCCGGCGCGCGCGGCCAGACGGTGGCCCAGCTCGCGCTGGCCTGGGCGCTGCGCGACTCCCGGATCACCTCGGTGCTCGTGGGCGCCTCCAGCCCGGAGCAGCTCGAGGCGAACGTGGCGGCGGTGGACCGCCTGGACTTCACCGAGGACGAGCTGTCGGCCATCGAGCGGGCCGCCAAGGAGGCCGGCGTCCCGGCATGACGTAGCGGGAGAACGCCCTCCCGGGCCTCCTCCCGGGCTGGCGTCCTCCCGGGCGGGCGTCCTCGCGGGGGTCGGGGGCGCCCGTCCGGTCACCCGGCGAGCCGGGCCCGTACGGCGGCCAGGGTGTCGCCGAGTGTGGCGTGCACGACCTCGCCGGGCCGGGCCAGCCGCGTCTGCCAGCGCACGTCCGCCGCTCTCGGATAGCCCGGATCGGCCCCGACCACCATCCGCCGGGCCGGGTTGTCCAGCGCCGCCCCCAGCTCCAGCAGCGCGATCGGCTGCGTGCTGTCCCCCGGCGGGAACCAGAACATCGTCAGCACCCCCGGCAGGTGCAGGTGACGGTGCTCCCAGGCGATCTGGACCGGCGTCTGCCGCGGATCCCCCATGGGGAAGTCGCGGCGGCGCGGGTTGAGCACGATCACGCCGAGCCGGCCGAGCTCCCGGGCCGCCCCGCTCTGCCAGTCCGCCACCCCGGTGATGCCACCCGCCAGGAAGACCGCGGGCGGGTCGCCGGGCGCGGGCTCGTAGGGGTCGGGCGCCTCGAAGTACGCGCTCACGGCGGCTCCTCTTTCTCTCGTGACGGTTCGGCCTGGTCTGATGCCGGTGAGAGCGCCCCGCGGCCTTCACCCGCGCAACCAAAGTATTGAGGCCGTACATCGATCGATGTACCGGATATTTCGCTCCACGGAATGATCGGGGCGGGCTCGCGCGCCAGCAGAGTTGACGGTGTGGACAGACGCATCGGCGCACTCGACGTGCTGCGCGGCGTGGCCATCATCGGCACGCTGGGCACCAACATCTGGATCTTCACCGATCCCGCCGGACCCACGGCGTTCCTGAGTTCCGGCGGGGACGCCGGGGCGGTGGAGACGTTCCTGCGGTTCCTGTCCAACGGCAAGTTCCTCGGGCTGCTGACGCTGCTGTTCGGGGTCGGGCTCGAACTGCAGTACCGCGGCGCGGTGCGCCGGGGCATGTCCTGGCCGGGGCGCTACCTGTGGCGGGCGGCGCTGCTCCTCGTCGAGGGGGCCCTGCACTACGTCCTGGTCTTCGAGTTCGACGTGCTGATGGGTTACGCGCTCACCTCCATGATCGTCGCGTACCTGATCGGCCGGAGCGACCGCGTGGTCACGGCCTGGATGGTCGCGGCCGGGACGCTGCACCTGGCCGTGGTGGGCCTGGTCACCATGGCGCTGATGGCGGCCCCGGCGGGCGGCCCGCTGCCCGCGCACCCCGCGGGCTGGCTCGACCAGGTGCACCTCCGCCTGCAGAACGCCGTGCTCTTCCGCGCCGAACTGGTCTTCATCGTGCCCCTGGGCATCGTCCTGTTCCTGCTCGGCGCCCGCCTGCTGCGCGCCGGGGTGTTCGAGGAGCGCGGCACGCGCCTGCGCGGCCGGCTGATGGCCGTCGGGCTGGGCCTCGGCGTGCCGCTGAACCTGGCCACCTCCTTCGCCGGGCCGGCCTGGTTCATGGTGGACCGCTACCTCCTGGCGCCGCTGGTCGCCCTGGGGCTGCTGGCGCTCATCACCTCGATCGTGCTCGGCATGCGGGGATCCCCCGGCGTGCTGCGCCGGGGGCTCACGAGCGTCGGCCGGACGGCGCTGTCCTGCTACGTCTTCCAGAACCTGGCGGCGAGCGCGCTCTGCTACGGCTGGGGCGTGGGGCTGGCCGCCCGCTTCGACGGGCTGCGGCCCTGGTGGGTGCCGGTGGCGTGGGCGGCGATCTGCGGGTCGTTCATGGTGCTGTCGTCGTTGTGGCTGCGCCGGTTCGAGCGCGGGCCCCTCGAGCTGGCCTGGCAGTGGGCCTACCAGGCGCCGTGGCGGGCGCGCGATCAGTCGCGCCGGTAGGCGGCACCCGGGAAGCACGTGATGTCGTTAACAGGTATTGCCTACCTGCATTGCAGGAATTACGGTGAGCCCTAACGTCATACGCAGAACGGACGAAACAACATGACCCACGTGATCGCCGACGACGCCGAGGCGCTGGCGACGGCCCGCGGACTCGCCGGGGAGTTCGCGGCGGAGGCCGGGGCCCGCGACGCCGAGCGGCGGCTGCCCGGCCCCGAACTGGACCGGCTGTCGGCCTCCGGCCTGCTCGCGATCACCGTGCCGCGTGCGTACGGCGGCGCCGACGTGAGCGCGCGCACGATCGCCGAGGTGTTCCGGCTGCTGGCCGCCGCCGATCCCAACATCGCGCAGATCCCGCAGAGCCACTTCGTCTACGTCAACGTGCTGAGGCAGCAGGGCACGGACGTGCAGCGCAAGTTCTTCTTCGGCGAGGTCCTGGACGGCAGGCGGTTCGGCAACGCCCAGTCGGAGGCGGGCACCAAGCACGTCCAGGACCACCGGACCGCGCTGGTGGCCGCGCCCGGCGGCGGCTTCCTGCTGAACGGCACCAAGCACTACAGCACGGGCGCGCTGTTCGCGCACTGGATCCCCGTCCTGGCCCGGCGCGAGGACCGGACGCTGCACGTGGCGTACGTGCCGCGCGACGCCCCCGGCCTGACCGTCGTCGACGACTGGGACGGCATGGGCCAGCGCACCACCGCGAGTGGCACCGTGCGCCTGGAGGACGTGGCCGTCCCCGAGGACCGGGTGGTCCCCCATCACCTGACCTTCACCGGGCCGCAGCTGCACGGCGCGTTCGCGCAGCTCCTGCACGCCGCGATCGACGTGGGCATCGCCGGGGGCGCGCTCGCGGAGGCCGTGGCGTTCGTGCGGACCGCGGCCAGGCCGTGGTTCGAGAGCGGGCAGGAGCGGGCGGCCGACGACCCGCTCGTCATCCAGCGGGCCGGCGAGCTGGCCGTCAAGGTACGCGCCGCCGAGGCGCTGCTCGTCGCGGCCGGCGAGGCGCTGGACGCCGCTGGGGACCCCGCCCGGGGGGACCTGACCGACGCGTCGGCCGCCGCCGCCTCGATCGCGGTGGCCACCGCCAAGGCGTTCGCCGACCCGGTGGCGGTGGAGCTGGGCAACGCGATCTTCGAGCTCGGCGGCACCCGGTCCAGCCTCGACGGGCTCAACCTGCACCGCCACTGGCGCAACGCGCGCACGCACACCCTGCACGACCCGGCCCGCTGGAAGATCCAGCACATCGGCCGGTACGTACTCGACGGCCGGTTCCCGCCCCGGCACGGCCTGCTCTAGGAGAGACGATGACCCTCACGTTCCACTGGTTCCTGCCCACGTACGGAGACAGCCGCGACGTGGTGGGCGGCGGCCACGGACTGCCCGCCGGGTCGGCCGGCGGTGCCCGCCCGGCCACGCTGTCCTACCTGCGGCAGATCGTGCAGGCGGCCGAGCAGGTCGGCTTCGTCGCCGCCCTGACGCCCACCGGCGCGTGGTGCGAGGACGCCTGGCTGACCACCGCCCTGCTCGCCGACACGACCGAGCGGCTGAAGTTCCTGGTGGCCTTCCGCCCCGGCCTGGTCTCCCCCACGCTGGCCGCGCAGATGGCGGCCACGTTCCAGTGGCACTCGCGCGAGCGGCTGCTGCTGAACGTGGTGACCGGCGGGGAGAGCCACGAGCAGCGCGCGTACGGCGACTTCCTGGACAAGGACGCCCGCTACGCGCGTACCGGCGAGTTCCTGCACATCGTGCGCTCGCTGTGGCGGGGCGAGACGGTGACCTTCGCCGGCGAGCACCTCCAGGTGGAGGGCGCCCGGCTCAACCGGCTGCCCGACCCGGTGCCCGACGTGTACTTCGGCGGCTCCTCGCCCGCGGCGGGGCGGGTGGCGGCGCGGCACGCGGACGCGTACCTCACCTGGGGTGAGGTGCCCTCCGCCGTGGCCGAGAAGATCGCCTGGGTGAACGGGCTGGCCGCGGCCGAGGGGCGTACGCTCAGGCACGGCATCCGGCTGCACGTCATCAGCCGCGACACCAGCGAGCAGGCGTGGGCGCAGGCCGCCAGGCTGCTCGACGGCATCGACCCGGCCACCGTCGCGAAGGTGCAGGCCGGGCTGGGGCGCAGCGAGTCGGAGGGGCAGAAGCGCATGCTCGCCCTGCACGGCGGCCGGCGCGACGACCTGGAGATCTACCCCAACCTGTGGGCGGGCGTCGGCCTGGTGCGCGGCGGGGCCGGCACGGCGCTGGTCGGCAGCCACGCCGAGGTGGCCGACCGGATCGAGGAGTATCACCGCCTGGGGCTCACCGAGTTCGTCCTGTCCGGGTATCCGCACCTGGAGGAGGCGTACTGGTTCGGCGAGGGCGTCCTGCCCATCCTGCGCGAGCGGGGCCTGTGGCGGCACCCCGCGCGGCCCGCCCAGGACGAGCCCGCCTCGATCCCGTTCGCCTCGGCGGGCGCCCGGTGACCACCCTCCCGGAGCTGCGGCGATGCGCCGCCGCGTTCCGCCCCGAACTGGCGGCCGGGGCCGCGGAGCGGGAGCTCACGCGGGCGCAGCCCTGCGCCATGACCGCCGAAGGACTCCGCACGTTCCGCGCGGTCGCCTGACCGGCCGATCCGGCTCCTTCATGGGCGCGCCCACCTCGGGCGCGCCCTTTTCGAGGCCCGCTCGCTCCGGGCGGGCGTCAGGGCGCGCGTCATTGCAGGGGCGCTCACTTCGGGTCGTCGAGGGCGAGGGAACCGGTCAGGCCCCTGGCCACCAGGCCCAGCAGCGCGTCGGCGGCCTTGCCCAGCAGGGCGAGCAGCAGGATCGACAGCAGCAGGATGTCGGTGCGGCCGGTGTTCTGGCTGTCGATCAGCAGGAACCCGAGCCCCATCGAGGAGGCGATCAGCTCGGCGGCCACCAGGAACAGCCAGCCCTGGGCCAGGCCGAGCCGGAGCCCGGCGAAGACGGCGGGGGCGGCGTACGGGAGCTGGATGCGGGTGAGCAGGCCGACCCCGCGCAGTCCGTACGCGCGGCCGGCCTCGACGAGGTGCGGATCCACGTGGGCCAGCGCGGCCGACACGGTGGTGTAGACGGGGAAGAAGGCCCCGATCGCCACCAGGACGATCTTCGGGCCCTCGGCGATGCCGAGCCAGAGCACCAGCAGCGGCACCCACGCCAGCGAGGGCACCGCGCGCAGGGCGGCGACGGTGGGCGCGAGCAGGGCCCGCACCGGGCGGTACAACCCGACGGCCGCCCCCAGCGCCAGCCCCGCCGACGCGCCGGCGGCGAATCCCAGCAGCACGCGCTGCCCGCTGATCGCCACGTGCCGCCACAGCTCCCCGCGCCGGATCAGCTCGGTCACCGCAGCCAGCACGGCTGACGGGGAGGGGAGCTGGCTCGGGGTGAACAGCCCGGCGCCGGTGGCCAGTTGCCAGGCGGCCAGGGCGATCAGCGGCACGACCAGCCCGGCGGCGAGCGTCCCAAGACGCCTCCGACGGCCCTTCGACCGCCGCCGCGACAGTGGAGCGCCGCCGTGCGGCGAAAGCGCCGGAGACGGCGCGGCCTTCGAGCGTGGCCGGGCGGTCGTCACGAGGCCTGGGCCTTCTTCGCGAAGTCCGGCGCGAACAATGAGTCGAGCGCGGCCTTCGCCTCCTGTTCCGAGCGCACCTGCCCCTCACGTACCAGGGTCGGCAGGATGCGCTCCAGCACAGCGCGCTGCTCGTCGCCCGGGACCGGGCTGACCTCGATTTTCGTCCGCTCCTTCAGCACCACGGTGGCGACCTCGGGGGCGAGCTTGGCCTCGGACGCCAGCAGTCGCACCGCCTCGTCCGGATGGGCGCCGATCCAGGCGCGCGCCCTCTCGTAGGCGTCCAGCACCTTCTGCGCGAGGTCCGGATGCTCCGTGAGGAACCCTTCCCTGGCGTTGAGGAAGCCGTAGGAGTTGAAGGCCGGGTTCCGGTAGAGCAGCTTCGTGCCCGAGTCGACCTGGCTCTGCGCCATCAGCGGGTCCAGCCCCGCCCAGGCGTCGACGTCGCCCCGTTCGAGGGCGGTCTTCCCGTCGGCGTGCTGGAGGTTGACGACCTCGACGTCCGTGCCGTCCAGCCCGGCCGCCTCCAGGGACTGCAGGAGGAAGAAGTACGGGTCCGTGCCCTTGGTGGCGGCGACCTTCTTGCCCTTGAGCTGGGCCACCTCGGAGACGGTCGAGTCCTTGCCGACGACGAGCGCCGTCCACTCGGGCTGGGTGTAGATGCCGATCGTCCTGATCGGCGTGCCGTTCGCCCGGGCCTGCAGCGCGGCGGCCCCGGCCGTGGAGCCGACGTCGATGGTCTCGCCGCGCAGGTTCTCGTTGGCCTTGTTGCTGCCGGCCGACAGCACCCAGGTCACCTCGGTGCCCTTGAGCTCGCTCTCCAGCCAGCGCTGCTGCCGTACGACGAGGCTGAGGGGGTTGTAGTAGGCGTAGTCGAGCCGGAGCTGCCCCGGCTCGGGGGTGGCGCCGCTGCTTGCGCCCTCTCCCGGCACGCAGGCGGTGGCCAGCGTGACGAGCAGGACGGCGGCCAGCAGGGGACGGCGGTGGATCATGGAGAGTGCTCCTCGGCGGGGGTGGGTCGGGGTACGCCGAGTCGCTCCAGCAGGCCGGCTCGGAGCGCGGCGAGCTCGGGACGGGCGCGGTCACGGGGCCTGGGGTAGGGAACGTCGTACACGACCGCCACGGTGGCCCCGGCCCGCCCGTCCGCGTGTCCCGGTGCGGCGCCGAGCAGGACCACCCGGTCGGCCAGGTGCAGGGCCTCGTCCACGTCGTGGGTGACGAGCAGGACGGTGGTGCCGGCCGCACGTTGCACCTCGGCCAGCAGGTCCTGCATGCGCAGGCGGGTGAGGGCGTCCAGGGCGGCGAACGGCTCGTCCAGCAGCAGCACGCCGGGCTCCCTGACCAGCGCCCTGGCCAGGGCCGCGCGCTGCGCCATGCCGCCGGAGACCTGCCGGGGCCGGTGCCGGTGGAAGCCGTCGAGGCCGACGACGTCGAGCCAGTGCCGTACGGTCCGCGCGCCGGCCGACCGGGAGGTCCCCTTGGGCAGGCCGAGGGCGACGTTCCCGGCCAGGTCGCGCCAGGGCAGCAGCCTGGGCTCCTGGAAGACCACCGCGCACCGCTCGTCGATCCCGGTGACGGCGCGCCCGTCCACCGTGATCGTCCCCGCCGTCGGCGCGTCGAGGCCGGCGACCAGTCTGAGCAGGGTGGACTTGCCGCACCCCGACGGTCCCAGGATGGCTGCGATCTCGCCGGGGGCGACGTCCAGCTCGACGTCGCGCAGCACGGTGTGGCCGTTGCCGTACGTGTGGCCGACGGCGCGCAGCCCGACGCCCGCCGCCCGGACGGGAACGGTGGCCTGGACGGTCGTCATGCGCCTCCTCCGGTATACCTAGTCAAACAGTAGGAAAAATGGGTTAATGATGTCAACGCCGGACGGCTGCCCCTTCCGCACGTACTTTCGGCGACGGGTTCTTGGCGCGGAAGGCCGGAAGGAGGAGCTGTCTAGCCTTTCCGCGTGGGACGGCGGCGGATGAGCAGGATGAGCGCGCCGGCCAGGAGCAGGAGGGCGGCGGCCACGCCGCCGGCTGTCAGGGCCGGGCCGAGGGCTGGGTCGCCGCCGGCTGCCGCCGTTGGCGAAGCCGCCCCCGACGTGGCGGGCGTCGAGGCCACCGGGGAAGGGGTGACCGGGGAAGGGGTGCCCAGGGCGGCGAGGAGGGCGGTGTTGACGGGGCCTGCCAGGCTTTCGTGGTTCGTGGTCCGTTCGTCGCCGGGTCGCAGGGGGCCCGTGCCCGGGTCGACCGGTACGTTGCCCGAGCACAGGTTGGACGTCAGGCCGACGCCCGGGACCGGGTCGAAGAGGCCCGACGGGCCCGAGGTCGCGAACACCAGGTAACGCGTGCCCCGCTCGAACGGGTAGCCGCACGAGGCGGAGTCGGCGCTGGTCGCGAGCGTGAGCTCGGCGGCGGGAGCACCCTTGTAGACATTGTCGGCCCGGAAGGTGTAGACGATCGGCGGGCGCGGGCCGAGCGGGTCGCCCTCGCTCTCCCGGACCCCCGTCACGGTGCCGGTGAACACGGTGTCCGCGTGCCCGACCGACTCGGCGGGCGTCAGGTCCGCGCAGGAACACGCGTACGCGGCGGTGGACGTGCCCACCAGGAAGGAGGCGACGAGGGCGAGGAGAGCGAGCGAACGAAGGACCATGCCCGTACGACGTCCCGGGCCGGGTGAACAGTTCATCCCTCTTCCCGTTCGCCTGAATGATGATCCATGTTCACAAACAAGCCCAAACCAGCCCATAGATTCCAACTTCATGGCATTTAACGACATGTCCCCCGTGATGGACCGTGGCCTCTCCCGGCGGTCCCTGCTCGCCGGCCTGGTGGCCGGGGCCGGGGCCACCGTGCTGGGCGCAGGTGTCCCGGCGCAGGCACAGGCACGGCCGGGCGGCGGGAAGGCGCCGCGCGTCCTGATCGCCACGAACGAGCCGTGGGGCACCTACCACTCCGCGCCGCTGCTGCCCGAGGCCCGGCGCCTGGGGTGGGACCTGGTCCAGCTCGTGCCCGACCGGTCGGGGATCAAGCCCGGCGATCCGGTGCCGGTCGCGCTCCCCGGCGAGGTCACGGAGGCCGACCTGCTCGTGGTGACGGGCGCCGGGGACTGGCCGGCGGACTGCGCCGCGACGTTCCCCCGCCTGCCCATGGTCGCGAGCTCGCTGGCCTACCAGCTGCCGGTCGAGGCGCCCCGGGCGAAGGAGTTCAGGGGGCGGCTGCGGGCGATCACCGCGTCGTCGCCGGCCGAGGCGAAGGTGTTCGACGACTACCTGGGCACGCGCCGCCCGATCGAGGTCGTGGGCACGCCGCAGACCGACGACCTGCCCAGGCACGCTCCGGAGGCGGGGACCGTACTGGTGCTTACCAGCGTGACCCGCTCCAGCGAGACAGGCGGCTCGGCGCCGGGCACCGAGCTGCTGCTCGCCGCGGCGGACCGGCTCGCGGCGGCCGGCAAGCACATCCTGGTCGGGCTGCACCCGCGCGAGGACCGTTCGCTGTGGGAGCGGTACGAGATCAGCACCGTCGCCTCGGTCCAGGCGTCGGCCCGGGCGGAGGCCGCGATCGGGATCCCCGGGACCGTCTTCCCGGTCGTCGCCGCGGTGGGCGTCCCGCTGGTGGGGTGCACGGACCCGCGCCTGCAGATCCCCGGTTACCTGCTGAGCGTCTGCACGCACACGATCACCTCCGCCGACGACGCCGTCACCGCCGTGGAGTCGGCCGAGCCGGTCTCGCGGAAGGTGCTCTACGAGGCGGTCGGGCCGGTGGGCGGCTCGGCGAGGCGCCTGCTCAAGGTCTGGCGCAAGGCCGGGCTCCGGGCTGCTGCGGCCTGAGCCCCACCTGAGCGCGGCGTGCCGTGGGGGGTGGATCGATCGGACAGGTGGCCCAGGATTCTGGACCTACCCGCCGGAGGGACTCGGTGGTGGGCGGGCCGGCGGGCGAGGGTCTCGGGTATGAGTGACATCTCTTCCGAGTCCACCGTCCCGGCGACCGGGGCGGCGCGCCGTGCGCTGATCGGCGTCGCCCGCCGCTGGCCCACGTGGTGCGGGCTGGCCGCCGCCGGCTTGAGCGCCCTGGATCTGGGGGACGGCCGCGGGCAGGCGCTCGTCGTGTTCCTCGCCGCGCTCATCTACCTCGGCACCGCCGTGGTCGGCCGGCCGGGCGTGGTGTGGCCGCTGTTCGGCGCGTCCGTGGTGGCGGTGACGCTGCTGCGGCTGCTCGACGCCGACCCGTGGCCCGCGCTGGTGGGCGGTGCGGTGTCGATCGCCGTGATCGGGCTGGTGGACGGCCTGCTGCGGCGGCCCCGGCTCACCGCCGCGCAGTTCCCCGCCATGCTGGTCTTCGGCGGCGCCGCCCTGATCGCGATGTCCCTCTCCCCCGCCGTCGGCGGCTACCTCGTCGCCGCCGCCCTGATCGCCCACGGAACGCTGGACATCGTCGTCTGGCGGGCGAACAAGGTCGTGGCGCGGTCGCTGGCGGAGTTCTGCGCCGTCCTCGATCTCACGCTCGGCGTGGCCATCCTGGTGCTGATCTGACGCCGCTTTCTTACGGAACGCGGACGGTACGGGCCGCGGCGGCCCTTCCCGGGCACCGGGATGTCAGGCTCCGAGACATGAGCAGGCACCTGACACGCATGGGCCGGTCGCTGTCCGGCCGGTTCACCAGCCCGCTGCGTTCGGAGCGGGTGGCGGCCAGGCTGGGCACGTGGCTGGGGATCAGCTTCACCGTCGCCTTCGCGACCGGTCTGTTCAGCCACTTCACCCAGCACCCGCCCGCCTGGCTGCTGTGGCCGTCCCGGCCGGTCAACCTCTATCGGGTCACCCAGGGCCTGCACGTCATCAGCGGCATCGCCACGGTCCCGCTGCTGCTGGCCAAGCTCTGGACGGTCTACCCCAAGCTGTGGCAGTGGCCGCCGCTGCGCTCCGCCGGACACGCCGTCGAGCGGCTGTTCGTGCTGCTGCTCGTGGCGGGCGCGCTGTTCCAGCTGGTCACGGGGCTGTTCAACATCGCCTACCTGTACCCGTGGCCGTTCGGCTTCCTCCAGGCGCACTACTGGACCGCCTACATCGTGTACGGCGCCCTCGTCATCCACGTCGTCAACGAGTGGGCCAAGATCCGGCGGCACCTGTTCACCCGCGTCGAGGAACCGGGGCGGCGCCGGTTCCTGTACACCGTCGCCGCGGCGTCGGGCCTGGTGGCGCTGGTCACCGCCGGGGAGGCGCTCACGCCCCTGGAGCGGCTGGCCGTGCTGGCGCCGCGCGATCCGGACGTGGGGCCGCAGGGTGTGCCGGTGAACCGGTCGGCCGCCGCGGCGGGGGTGACAGAGGTGCTGCGCGACCCGGCGTACCGGCTGGTCGTGACGGGAGCCGTACGCACCGAGCTGTCTCTCAGCTACGCCGACCTCCAGCGGTTGCCGCAGCACACGGTCAGGTTGCCGATCGCGTGCGTGGAGGGCTGGAGCGTGGATTGCGAGTGGTCGGGCGTACGCCTGCGCGACCTGATCGGCCGGGCCGGCGGGTCGCCGGAGGCGTACCTGACGGTCGAGTCCCTGGAGCGGTCCGGCTACTACCGCACCAGCGAGGTACGGCCCCCGCACTGGAACGACCCCCTCACCCTGCTCGCGCTCACGCTCAACGGCCGCCCGCTCGACCCCGACCACGGCTACCCGGCCCGGCTCATCGCGCCCAACCGGCCGGGTGTCATGCAGACCAAGTGGGTCGCGAGGGTGAGGGTCTCATGAGGTGGCTCGGTCACGCGGCCGGCGGCGGGCTCGTGGTGCTCGGCCTGGCCGGGCTGGTGATGGAGACCGATCCGGTGGGCTGGGCGTTGTGGTTCGGCCTCCTCCTGGTGGCGCACGACGCGGTGCTGATGCCCGCGATCCTGCTGGTCGGGCTGGTCGCGGGCCGTCTGGGCCCGGTGCCGAGGGCGGCCCTGATCGTGGCAGGCGCGGTGACGCTGGCGACCCTGCCGACGGTGCTGGCCCTGGGGCGGCGGGCCGACAACCCGTCGATCCTGCCGCTCGACTACTTCCGCAACCTGCTGCTCGTCCTGGCCGCGATCGGGCTCACCGCGCTGGTCTCCCGGCTCGCGGGCCGGGCCTGGGCCTCCCGGATGACGGCCCGGCCGAGATCGGCCGTCTCCCGCCTACGCCAGAGGTTGACGAAGCGTCGCTGAGCCCATACGGTTCCGGCGACCGGTGAAATTATCGTCATGCTCCCGAAACTTTCGGGAGCGTGTCGCCTCTGGCACCCCCCGGCTTCGGCATCGGAGGTCTTTCGGTGAAGCCACTGATCATCGCCCTCGCACTCGTCCTCGCCGCCCCCCTGCCCGCGTCCGCCCACCCGCGACCGCCCCGGGACCTGCGGGCCCTGGCCCAGCAGCACGGCATCAAGATCGGCTCCGCCGTCGACATCGCCGCCCTGCGCGCCGAGCCCGACTACCGCAAGGTGCTCAACCGCGAGTTCAGCCACGTCACCGCCGAGAACGCGATGAAGTGGGAGTCCGTGGAGCCGGAGCGGGGGGTGTTCACCTGGGCCGACGCCGACGCCCTCGTCGAGAGCGCCCGCCGCAACCGCCAGCAGGTACGCGGCCACACCCTCGTCTGGCACAACCAGCTCCCCGCCTGGCTGACCACCGGCGTCGAGGACGGCTCGATCGACGCGGCCGAGCTCAGGTCGATCCTGCGCGACCACATCACCGCCCAGGTACGCCGCTACAAGGGCAAGATCCGGGCCTGGGACGTGGTCAACGAGGTCGTGGAGGAGGACGGCACCCTGCGGCAGAGCCTCTGGCTCACCCACCTCGGCCCCGGCTACATCGCCGACGCCTTCCGCTGGGCGCACCGCGCCGACCCGCACGCCAAGCTCTTCATCAACGACTACAACCTGGAATGGAACGCCCCCAAGATCGAGACCACGCTGTCCCTGGTCAAGGACCTCCAGGCGCAGGGCGTGCCGATCCACGGCGCCGGCTTCCAGGGCCACCTCGGGATCCAGTACGACTACCCCGGCGACTGGGCGAACGTCATGCGCCGCTTCGCCGACCTGGGCCTGGAGATCGCGGTCACCGAGCTGGACGTGCGCATGGAGCTGCCCGTGACCCCGGAGAAGCTGGCCACGCAGGCCACGTACTACAGCCGGGCGCTCACCGACTGCCTCAGCGTCCGGGCCTGCCGCGAGCTCACCGTCTGGGGCTTCACCGACCGGCACTCGTGGGTGCCGGGCTGGTTCGAGGGGCAGGGCTCGGCGTGCCTGTTCGACGAGAACCTGGCGCCCAAGCCCGCGTACCAGGCGTTGCTGGCGGTGAAGAGCCCCCGCTAGGGCCGGCTCCTCACGGCTTCGTGAGGACCTGGTGCAGGCCGTAGACGAAACGGGCCCGGTACGTCACACCGTCGTGGGGAAAGTCGACGGTCCAGTGGTGCGGTGCCGGGCCCTCGATCTGTACGGCGCCGGGGAAACTCGCGCCGAGGTCGGCCACCACGCACGTCCACGGGGTGAGGTCGGCGAAGGTCAGGGCGGCGGCGCCGGCGGGGCGGACGAACCACTGGTTCCACACCTCGCCGCCGGGGCCGACCAGGGCCTCGAACTCCAGCCCCGGCCAGGACGGCAGCGGCCAGCGCAGGACGTCGCAGGTGAGACTTCCGGCCGGCCGCCTGCCCCGGTAGGGGGCCGGGCCCAGGGCCATCCGCAGCGCGGCCGCCCCCTTCGGCGCCCTCGGGGCGTGGGCCAGCCGCGTCCAGTGGGCGTGCGCCTCCCGCAACTCGGCCCGGGAGGCGCCCATGTCACGCAGCGCCTCCTCCACCCTGGCGGGGTTGAGGTCCCGCATGCGGTGCATCAGCGCCAGCTCGAACTCCCGCACCCCGAACGCCATGCCCTCCAGCTTGCCAGCCCCCTACCCCACCTCCGACCGCAACCGGGATCCGCCCATCGGCTCGAAGAGGCGGGCGCGGCGCGGCCAGCGCGACCCGGCAGACGCGAGGTAACCGGCGGACGCGGCATGACGGACACGGCATTGGCGGGCGGCGCGGCGTGGCGGGCGCGGCGTGGCGGGCTGCGCGAGGCAGGCGGCGCGACCCGACGGACGCGACCCAGCAGGCGCGGCGCGGCCAACGCGAGGCGGGCGGCACGAGGCGGGCGGCACGAGGCGGGCGGTCACCGTGCCTCCGCGCCGACGGCCCCGCGTAGGGGGCGGGGCGGTCGCCGGGTCTTCGGTCGAGGGTCCCGGGCAGGGGGCGGGGGCGGGGCGGTCGCCGGCCTTTGGGCTAGGGTCCTGGGACCGGGGCGGTCAGTGGGTTTCTTGTTGGGCCAGGGCGGTCGGGTGGGTGCTGGAGGCGACGACGTCGGCGAGGGTGATCTCGCTGAGCAGGGCGTCCTCGTGGCTGCGCAGCCGGTCCCAGATCTCGGCCAGCGGCGCGGCCGCCGCAGGGAAGGGCCGGGCGGCCGGTTCGACGCCCTCGGTGACGCGGATGACGTCGGCGAGGGCGATCTCCCCGGCCGGGCGGGCCAGCCAGTAGCCCCCGTCCGGGCCGCGCTGGCTGCGGATGAGCCCGGCCCGGCGGAGCTGGAGCAGGATGTTGTCGCAGAAGCGGCGCGGGATCTCCTGCGAGTCGGCGATCCACTCCGCGTGCACCGGGCGGTCGGCCCCGGCCAGGGCGAGCATGGCGCCGAGGGCGTACTGGGTGCGGGCTGAGATTCTCATGGGCGATCTCAGGCGGGGGCCGTCTCCTCCTCGGCCGACGTACGCTGCCGCAGCTCGCTCTCCACGGCCTCGACCGACTCGTTGGCCTTGTCGCGGCGGTATTCGCGGACCGAGTAGGCGATGGCGGCCGCCCAGATGACGGCGATGGCGATGTAGGCGACCGCCTGGACGCCGCCCGAGGCGTCGACCCAGTCACTGCGCAGCAGCGTCCGTACGTTGGTCAGCACGATGACGCCGCCCACGGCGGAGCCCAGGATGCGCGGCGGGATGTGACGGACCAGCCAGGCCGCGATCGGTGCGGCGATGACGCCGCCGAGCAGCAGCACCCCCACCCACGCGAAGTTGATGTTCTCCGAGCCGATGCCGACGAAGAAGCCCACGCTGGCGGCGATGGCGACGAGGAACTCGCTGGCGTCGACGGAGCCGATCACCTTGCGCGGGGCCAGGCGGCCACTGGCCAGGATGGCGGGCGTGCCGACCGGGCCCCAGCCGCCACCGCCGGTGGCGTCGACGAAGCCGGCCAGCAGGCCGAGCGGGGCCAGGAACCGCCTGCGCAGCGGCTTGCCCAGGTTGCCGCGCGGCAGGCCGAAGGCGGTGAAGCGGATAAGAATGTAGACGCCCAGCGACAGCAGGATGAGCGACATGACCGGGGCGGCGATCTCGGTGGACAGGCTGGACAGGAACGTCGCACCGGCGAACGCGCCGATGGCGCCGGGGACGCCGATCTTGGCGACGACCTTCCAGTCCACGTTGCCGAAGCGCCAGTGGGAGATGCCGGAGGCCAGCGTGGTGCCGATCTCAGCGAGGTGGACGGTGGCGGAGGCCGCCGCCGCGTTGGTGCCGATGGCCAGCAGCAGCGTCGTCGACGTGACGCCATAGGCCATGCCGAGGCTGCCGTCGACGAGCTGGGCCGCGAGACCGACCAGCCCGAGCAGGATGAGCGCTCGCACGATCTCCCCTTCCCTACCATTCCTACTATACAAGTAGGAATAATAATTTAAGGAGCCGGGCGTTCTGTCAACCCCTGGACCGCAGAAAGCTTCCACGAGCGCGACCGTCCCGCCCTCCGGCCAGGGGCGGGACGGCCGGTCTAGTCGGTGATCAGTGCCTTGACGGCAAGCTGTTCCTCGCCCGCCGGGCCGTCGAGCCGGATCGACAGCTCCCAGACGCCGCTCATGGAGAACAGCTCGCCGGTGGCCACGAAGCGGCCCGGCTCCCGCTCGGCGGCGGCGAGCTCGGGCGTGGAGTGCCCCATGTCGGCCATCACCGCCGAGAGGGTCACGGTGTCGGCGTCGCCGGCGTTCACCACGACCTCCACGGTGCCGGGCCCGGGGGCGGGGGCCTCGATCAGGACGGTGGCGGCGTAGCGGGATCCCGTGGTGCTCAGGCTGAGCGGCTCGGCCGCCACACTCCTGCCCACGACGAACAGCGCCACGGCGGCCACGACGAGGGCGGCGGCGACGGCCAGCGCGCGCCCGCCGTTCATCGCAGGGTCCCCGAGGCCGTCACGTCGACGGTGAAGGGGGCGGTGACGATGCGGTCGGCGGTGGCGTACTGGGCCCAGGCGAGGTAGCGGCCCGGCTCGGGGAAGCTGAAGGTGAAGCGCAGCCGGGAGCCGGGGGTGCCCATCTCGTGCACGTGGCCGAAGAACGTGCCGTCCTGGCTGCGTACGAGCAGGTGGCCGGTCATGCCCAGCCAGGGCCGCACGCCGGCGGGGGCGGGCAGCTCGATCGTCGCCGGACGGCCGGCCACCGGGACGGCGGGACGCAGCAGCGGCGAGACCGCCTCGCCGGCCGGCACGGAGGTCCCCGGGGCCGCTTCGCCGCCGATCTCGAAGCCGGCGGTGACGAGCTGGCCGCCCGAGTCCTCGCGTTCCAGCTCGGCGTGCGCCAGGTACCGGCCGGGCCGGTCGGCGCGCAGCCTGACCTCCAGGCGGCCGGGAGCCGTGCGGAGGGGGTGGAGGTGGCGGAAGTACCGGCCGTCCGCGCTGGTGACGACCACGTGGGCGAGCGCCTCGTGGTGCACGGCGAGGTCGTCCACGGGCCGCCCGGTGGAGCCGTCGACGAGGTCGACCCGCAGCGTGAAGTCCTGCCCCGCCGCCGGCCGGGCCGGCACCGTGGCCACCCGGGCCTGCGCGTACGGCCGCCCGCCCGCCGGCGTCCCGGCCACCGGCGCGGCGCCGTCGGGCAAAGCGGGGGGCAGTTGCGGTTCGAACACGATGACCATGGCGGCGACCGTCACCCCGGCCGCGGCGCCCGCGGACAGCAGCATCGCCGTGGCCCGCCGGGCCAGCCCCCCGGTGAGCAGGCCGCCGACCAGCAGCAGCCCGGCCACGAACAGGCCGCCGTAGATCAGGAGGTCCCCGGCCGAGCCGCGTTCGACGAGGACGCGGAACGGGACGACGGCGACCTCGTCCCCCGCGCTCAGCTTAAGCTCGTGCGGCCCGGTCCGCTCCACTCTGAGCTGCGCGTACTGCGGGTCCCGCGCCGCCGCCCTGGCCGTGCCCGTCACGGTGCGGCCGTCCTCGACGGAGCGGACCTCCAGGCCGACGGGCAGCCCGGCGACCGGCTGGTACGCGATGACCCCGATCCGCAGCGGCCCCGGCACCCGGGACGTCCCCTTGATCACCACCGTGACCTCCGCGCCGGCGATGCTCTGGGCGATCCGCAGGTCCGCCCCCGCCGTGACGTCGTGCGCCGCGGCGGGAGCGGCCAGCGCCAGCACCAGGACGGCGGCGAGGCACAGGGCTCGGATCATGCCCGCTCTGCTCGTCCCGGTCCAGGCATGTCGACCGCGTTGGGCAGCATCAGCGCCCCAAGCGCCAGCCCGATGAGCCCGGCGATGATCGGGGCGCCGGTCCACAGCTCCGGCACGCCGGGCAGACCGCCACCCGTGGCCGAGGCGACCCCGATGTAGAGCGACCAGGTGGCGAAGGCCGACAGCCCGGCGAAGGTCCAGTAGGCGCCCCGCCGCGCGCCGGACGGGCGGAGCCAGCGGATCAGCAGGTCGCTCACGAATCCGGCGGCCACGAACGACAGCAGCATCGGCAGGTTCTCGAACTGCGTCTGCGCGCCCGGCATGAGGATGCCGATCGCGTACATGACGGTCACCGAGCCGAACGGCAGGGCCCAGCGGCGCGCCAGGAAGAGCACGGGGGCGAGCACGATGACGTTGGTGACGACCATGGCGAGGGCGAGCCGGCTGGCGCCCTGGCCGTCCGCCGAGGAGAACGCCTCGACGATGCGCAGGGAACGGTACTGCATCGCGTCGCCGTACGAGAGGAAGAGGGACACCAGCGTGGTGGCGAACGCCAGCCCGATCAGCGCCGGGAGCAGGCGGCCCAGGGACGGGCTCGCGCCCACGTCGGGGGCGTTCCACGCGGAGCGGAGCGGCGTGGTGATGATGAGGAGCATCGTCACGATGAGCCCGAGATGCGAGGGGCTGAACAGGATGTCGAGGCTGGTCTCGATGCCGAGGACGGTGTGCCAGATCATGTCGGCGAACCCGAAGGCGGCGAACGCCGGCACCGCCACCAGCCCGGCCAGGTATCCCGGCGGCACGGCGGCCAGCCCCTGCCGCCCGGCGCGGACGTTACGCCACACCTGCCACATGATCCAGCCCGAGACCACGGCGAACCCGGAGTAGAACACCGCGTGCCAGGGCGTGAAGAACGTCTCCAGCTCCGCCAGGTTGCTGTGCGCCCACGCGTCGATCATCAGGCCGACGCCGAACCAGACGCCGAACAGGGCCGTCACCAGGTCCGTTCTCGGCGACACCCACTCGCGGGCCTCCCCCGAGTCCGCCAGTAATCGCCGCATGCCGACATTAGCCAAGGCCATTCCATGACTCCTTCCTGTCGGCTCGAATCTATCCAGATCGAGTGAGATGCACGTAAGGACAGTTGACCGGGCCGGCGCCCTTGACTGATTAGAGACTTGTCTATTTAGATAGAAGTCTCATCAATAGGAGGAGGTCGTCATGAGCCGGCCCAGCGACCTGCGGGAAGAAGTCAGAGCCCGGTACGCCGCCGCGGCCCTGTCCGTCATCGAGGCCGGCCCCGCCTCGGGCTGCTGCGGCGGCCCCGCCGGCGAGCAGGTGTTCGGCGGGGGCCTGTACGACGCCGAGGAGCGGGCGGCGCTGCCCGCCGATGCCGTGACCGCCAGCCTGGGCTGCGGCAACCCGGTCGCCGTCGCCGAGCTGCGCGAGGGGGAGACCGTGCTCGACCTCGGCTCCGGGGGCGGCATCGACGTGCTGCTGTCGGCGCGGCGCGTCGGGCCCGGCGGCATGGCGTACGGGCTGGACATGACCGACGAGATGCTCCGCCTGGCCCGGGCGAACGCGGCGGCGGCCGGGGCGGCGAACGTGAGCTTCCTCAAGGGCACAATCGAGGCCGTCCCGCTGCCCGACGCGGCGGTGGACGTGGTGATCTCCAACTGCGTGATCAACCTGTCCGTGGACAAGCCGTCGGTGTTCGCGGAGACGTACCGGGTACTCAGGCCCGGCGGCCGGTTGGGCGTCTCGGACGTGGTGGCCGAGGATCACCTCACCCCGGCGGACCGGGCCGGGCGCGGCGACCACGCCGCGTGCGTGGCCGGGGCGCTGTCCATGGCCGAATACCGCGACGGCCTGGCCGCGGCGGGCTTCACCGGCGTCACCATCACGCCCACCCACCGGGTGGCGGACGGCATGCACTCGGCCGTCATCCGCGCCACCAAGCCACCGGCCGCCTGAGGCGCGCTCACACGTCACTCGAGCTCGGCGGCCCGCGCCGTGACGGCGTCGATCAGCTCGGCGTCGTGGGCCAGCGCCGGATCGAGGCAGGCCAGGACGGTCCTGGCGGCCTCCCGCAAGGGGCCGGCGACGGACGGGGCGGCGGCGTCGCGTACCGGGGCGCCGCCGCCGCGCAGGTGGCGCAGCCAGGCCGCGATCATGCGGACGGCCCCGGCGGGCAGCGCCCCGCGCCGCCGCTCGGCGCGCAGGACGGGCAGGACGCGTACGGGCAGCTTCCGCGACCCGTCCTCGGCGATCTTGGCGAGGGTGTGGCGGATGCGCGGGTTGGCGAACCGGTCCAGCAGCGCGGCCCGGTAGGCGGCCAGCTCGGGTCCGGGGAGGTCGAGGTGGCGGGCGGCCTCGGCCCACCACTGCTCCAGCCAGGCCCGGCAGGCCGGATCGGCGACGGCCTCGGCGACCGTGGCGTGCCCGCGCGGGGCCCCGGCGTAGGCCAGGAGGGAATGGCCGCCGTTCAGCAGCCACAGCTTGCGTTCCTCGTACGGGGTCGCGTCGGGGACGAAGCGGGCGCCCGCGTCCTCCCAGCGTGGCCTGCCCGCCGGGAAGTCCCCGCACAGCACCCACTCGGCGAACGGCTCGGCGACCACCGGCGCGGCGTCGGCCCGGCCGGTGGCGGCGGCCACCACGCCGGCGTCCTCCCCGTCCGGGTACGGCGTGATCCGGTCCACCATGGTGGTGACGTAGGAGGCGGAGGTCCGCAGCCCGGCCGCGTCGGCCAGCTCCTCGACCAGCCGCGCGGTCACCTCGCCGTTGCCCGGCAGGTTGTCGCACGGCACGATCGCCACCGGCCCTCCCCCGGCCCGCCGCCGCGCCGCCAGACCGGCTGTCAACCGCCCCGCCACGGTGCCCACCGGCGCCTCCGGGTCCGCGCGCAGCGCGAGGAGGTCGGCGCGCACGTCGTCCCCCGTGCTGTAGGCCGCCTCGGTGACCGTCAGGGTGACCACGGCCAGCTCGGGCCGCCGCCAGTACGCCAGCCAGGCCCCGTGGTCGCTCCCGGGGTGCGCCGCCGTGACCGAGCTGATCACCTCGAAGGCGTCGCCGTCCCCGCCCCGGGTGACCAGCGTGTACACGCCGTCCTGGGCGGCCAGGCGGGCGACGAGGTCCGTGCTGCGGCCGGTGAAGGCGGCGATGCCCCAGCGGGCGGCGTCGGGGGCGTGCTCGGTGTACCAGGCCTGGTGGGCGCGGAAGAACCCGCCCAGCCCGAGGTGCAGCATGCGGACGGGGGCGGCCGGGCGGCCGTCGGCGGCGCGGGTCATGGGCGGGGTCATGGGCGGGGTCATGGGCGGGGTCATGGGCGGGGTCATGGGCGGGGTCGTGGGCGGGGTCATGGAGGCGGCGGTCCCATACCGCCAAGCATAGGAATCACGGGGTTTCGGGCACCAGCGGGACCGTGGTGGACTCGCGGACCACGAGCCGGCAGGGGCGGGCATGGCGGCCCGGTGACGGGTCGCCGTTGATGGCGGCCAGGAGCATCTCGGCCGCCACCCGGCCGAGCCCTTCGAGGTCCATGTCGACGCTGGTCAGCGGCGGCTGGCTGGCCTCGGTCATGACGCCCCAGTTGTCGAACCCGACCAGCGCCACGTCCTGCGGCACCCGCCGCCCCACCGAGCGCAGCGCCTCGGCCACACCCCGCGCGATCTGGTCGCTGCCGCAGAACACCGCGTCGAACTCCGTCCCACCGGCCAGCAGCATCCCCACCGCCTGCCGCCCCCAGACCTCGCTCCACGCCCCGAACAACGCCGGCCCGGCCAGTGAGAGCCCCGCCTCGGCGAGCCGGTCGGCCGCCGCCGTCGCCCGTACGCGGGCCGAATGGTGGTGTTCGGGCCCGGTGACGTGCGCGATGCGGCCGCGGCCGACGGCCAGCAGGTGCTCGACGGCCTTGCGCGCGCCACCCGCCTCGTCGGGCACCACCGAGCAGTCGTCGGGGTCGGTCGAGCTGATGAACGCGTACACCACCGGCACGGGCAGCGACGCGGCGATCGGGGCGCGGGCCTGAGTGCGCCGGCCGGTCACGATGATGCCGTCCACCCGCCGCCCGATCAACGTCTTGACGTGATACTGCTCCCGGATCGGATCATCGCGCCCGTCACACAGGAACACCGACATCTGCCCCGCCCCCAGCGCGTCCTCCGCACCCATCAGCACCGGGATGCTGAACCGCCCGATCGTATCCGTGGTGATCATGCCCACCGTGTACGTACGCCCCGAATGCAGACTCCGCGCCCCCGCGTTCACCTCGAAGTTCAGCTGCCGGGCCGCCTCCCGCACCCGCACCCGCGTCTCCTCCCGCAGCGAACCACGACCGTTGAGAGCCTTGGAGGCCGTGCCCACCGACACCCCCGCCAGCGCCGCGACGTCGGCGATGGTGACGTGCCGCGCCAATTTCCCCATGTTTCCTCCACTTTCCTGAAGCCTTGCCATCTCAACTGTACATCCCGTTGACTACGGGAACAGAGCGTTGCTAGCGTGAGGCAAACGATTTCCTAACTTTCCCGTTTGTCGCGATGAGAGAACCGGATGACTACGCCGAAACCCGCAGGCAACCCCCTGGCCACAGCCGGCCTCCCGCCGGACGCGGGCCCCGCCGTCCCCGGCCCCGGAGCGGTCTCCTCGCTCCGGCCGCTCGGCCTGGACCGGGTGCTGCTGGACGACGGCGGGCTGCTCGGGCAATGGCGGCGGCGCAACGCCGAGCACACGCTGCCGCACTGCCTCGAACGGCTGGAGAGCAGCGGGAACCTGGACAACCTGCGCGCCGCCGCCGGCGACCCGGGCGGGCACGAGTTCGCGGGGATGTGGTTCGCCGACTCCGACGTGTACAAGACCTTGGAGGCCGCGCTCTGGGAGCTGGCCACGCCCGGGGCCGACCCGCGCCTGCGGGACTTCGCCGGTGACACGGTCGCGCTGCTGGCCCGCGCCCAGCAGGCCGACGGCTACCTGAACTCCTACTTCACCGTCGCCGAGCCGGACCAGCGCTGGCTCAAGCCGGTCTGGAGCCATGAGCTCTACTGCGCCGGGCACCTCATCCAGGCCGCCGTCGCCGCGGGGCGGACCGGGACGAGCCCCGAGCTGGTCGAGGTGGCCCGGCGCCTGGCCGACCTGCTGGTGGAGCGGTTCTCGCGGGTGGAGGAGGTGTGCGGGCATCCGGAGATCGAGACCGCGCTGGCCGAGCTCTACCGCCTCACCGGGCACCGCCCCTATCTCGACCTCGCCCGGCGCTTCCTCGACCTGCGCGGCCGGGGCCTGCTCGACCACGGCCGGTTCGGCCCCCGCTACCACCAGGACCACGTGCCGCTGCGCGAGGCGACGGAGGTGGCCGGGCACTCGGTGCGCCAGCTCTACCTGCTGGCGGGCATGGTGGACGTGGCCGTGGAGACCGGCGACCTGGCGCTGCTGGCGGCGGCGGAGCGGTTGTGGGACGACGCCTGCCGCACCAGGACGTACGTGACGGGCGCGCACGGCTCGCGCCACCGCGACGAGGCGTACGGCGACCCGTACGAGCTGCCGCCCGACCGCGCCTACGCCGAGACGTGCGCCTCGATCGCGAGCTTCCACCTCAGCTGGCGCCTGCTGCTGGCCACCGGCCGGGCCCGCTACGCCGACGAGATGGAGCGCGTCCTGCTCAACGCCGTCGCCGCGGCCGTCTCCCAGGACGGCCGGCACTTCTTCTACTCCAACCCGCTGCACCTGCGCACCGGCCACTCCAACGCCGGCGAGGAGGCGGCCGGGCACCGCCTGCCCTGGTACTCGTGCGCCTGCTGCCCGCCCAACATCGCCCGCCTCATGGCCTCCCTGCCCGCCTACCTGGCCACCGGCGACGCGGGCGGCGTGCAGCTCCACCTGTACGCCGGGGCCACGATCGACACCGGCGCGGCCCGGGTGGAGGTGCGCACCTCCTATCCCTGGCAGGGGCGGGTGGAGCTGACCGTGGCCTCGCGGACCGCCGAACCGTGGACGCTGGCGCTCCGCGTGCCGTCCTGGTGCGGCTCCCACACGCTGCTGATCGGCGGCGAACCGGTCGAGGCCTCCCCCGAGGACGGCTACCTGCGCCTGACCAGATCGTGGGGCGACGGGACCGGCGTCGTGCTGGACCTCGCCATGCCCGCCAGGCAGGTACGCCCCCACCCCCGCGTGGACGCCGTGCGCGGCTGCGTCACCCTGGCCCGGGGGCCGCTGGTCTACTGCCTGGAGCAGCACGACCTGCCCGAGGGCACCGTGCTGGAGGACGTGCGCCTGCACCCCCGCGGCCCGCTCAGGACCTCCGGGGGCGACGCGGCCCCCGTCGTGATCACGGCGTCCGGCTCGGCACTCGACGGCGCCGCCGGCGCGCCGCTCTACACCAGCGAGGGCGGCGACGAAACCGCCGGCCCGGCGCTGGCGCTCACCGCCGTCCCCTACTTCCTGTGGGGCAACCGGAGCGAGGGCCCGATGCGGGTCTGGATTCCGGTGGCCGACGCGGGATGACCCACCCAGCCCCTGTCCCTACCAGACAGAGCGAGGTACGTACGTGTCCACCCCCCGACCGAAGCGAACCGCCGCCGTCTTACTGACCGCCGCCATGCTCGCCTGCGGACTGGCGGCACCCGCCCAGGCTGCGGCCGGCGCGACCCTGACCGTCAACGTCGCGCAGCCGTTCCGCCCCGTCACGCACGCCGCCTCCGGCGGCCTGTACGGCCTGGCCGAGAACGGCAGGCCGGCCGACTCGACGCTGCTGCCGATCAAGGTCAACTCGCTGACGCAGCCCGCCCCGGGCGTCGGCCAGCGTCCCAACGGCCAGCCGCCGGGCGGTGACTCGCTGCTGGTGGCGCCGCAGGCCACCCGCGTGGGCGCCGGCCAGTTCATCCGGATGCCGGACATCTACCCCGACTTCCCCTACCGGTGGGTGAGCTGGGACGACTGGCTGGCCAAGGTCACCACCATGGTCAACGCCAGGCTGTCGGCGACCACGGTCACCAACGTGATCGGCTGGGAGCTCTGGAACGAGCCCGACTACACCTGGAACACCGCGGCGGCGGGCAACTTCAACGACGGCTGGGTGCGTACGCACCGGGCGGTCCGCGCCCTCGACCCGCTCACCCCGATCGTCGGCCCGAGCACGGCCACCTACAGCCGCTCCTGGATGCAGGCGTTCCTAACGCGCGCCAGGGACACCGGCACGCTGCCCGACATCATCTGCTGGCACGAGCTGCAGAACCCCACCAGGATCGCCGCCGACCTCGCCGACTACCGCAGCCTGGAGGCGTCGCTGGGCATCAGCCCGCGCCGGATCTCCATCAACGAGTACGCCGCCCCGGCCGAGGTGGACGTGCCCGGCCGGATCGCCAGCTACGTGGCCAAGCTCGAACGCGGCGGCGTGGAGTCCGCGCACCGCGCCTTCTGGTACGAGTACGGCACCATGAACGGCCTGGTCGTGAACAACAACCAGCCGACCGGCACGTGGTGGCTGTACAAGTGGTACGGCGACATGGCCGGCAGCATGGTCACGACCGGCTCGACCACCACGACCGGCCTGGACGGCTTCGCCGCGTACGACGGCACCCGCAGGATCGTCAACGTGGTGTTCGGCAACGAGGCGGGCACCAACACCGTCAACCTGACCGGCCTGGGCGCGCTCGGCTCCAGCGTGCGGGTCACGCTGCTGTCCACCCCCTCCAGCGGCCGCTTCACCGCCGTGACCGCCCCCACCACGGTCTCCACCACCACCCGAACGGTCAGCAACGGCCAGCTGAGCGTGTCGGTGCCGGACATGGTGGCCACCAGCGCCTACCAGCTCGTCGTCGAGCCGGCCTCCGGGGTGCCGGCCTACCAGCAGCGCTACGAGGCCGAGAACGCCTCGGTGTTCCGCGCCCAGCGCCTGACCACCTCCAGCGCGTCCGGCGGCGGGTACGTCGGCCGCATCGACAACTCGGGCACCCCCCGCACCGACAGCTACGTGGACTTCGTCGTCAACGTGCCCACCGCCCGCGCGTACACGATGACCATCGGGTACGCCAACGGCACGGGCGCCACCGCCACCCAGGGCCTGGCCTACAACGGCGGCGCCTGGGGCACGGTCAGCTACCCGCCGACCCCGGCCTGGGGCCAGTTCGGCGCGACGGTCGCCACGACCGTCACGCTCAACGCCGGCTACAACGTGATCCGCCTGGCCAAGGGCTCCCCCTACTTCGCGGGCGGCACCGGATACGCCGAGCTGGACTACATCCAGCTCACCTGACCTTCGAGAGGAAACAACCGACATGGCGAGCTCCGTCCCCGCCCGGCGGGCGGCCTGCCTGGCCCTGGCCGCCGTCACGCTGGCGGCCTGCGGGTCCCCCCAGGACGCCTCCACCTCCGCGCAGCCCTCCGGCGCGTACACCGTCTGGGACCCCTATCCCCAGTTCGACAAGAGCTCGGAGTGGGTGAAGCTGCTGGACAAGTGCGGCACCCAGGCCGGGGTGACGGTCGAGCGGACCGGCTACGACACGACGGACCTGACGAACAAGGCGCTGCTGGCGGCGCAGCAGGGCAACGCGCCCGACGTGCTGATCGTGGACAACCCGGTGGTGTCGACGCTGGCCGAGGCCGGCGTGCTGACGACGACCGAGGAGACCAGGACCGACACCTCGTCGATCGCGCCCAACCTGCTGGCGGCCGGGCAGAGCGGCGGTAAGACGTACGGCGTCCCGATCGGGGCCAACACCCTGGCGCTGTATTACAACAAGGCGGTGCTGGACAAGGCCGGGGTGGACCCCGCGTCGATCAAGGACTGGGCGACGCTGACGGCGGCGCTGGGGAAGGTGAAGGGTGCCGGGAAGAAGGGCATCACGTTCTCGGCGATCGGCACCGAGGAGGGCAGCTTCCAGTTCCTGCCGTGGTTCTGGGGAGCGGGCGCGAACCTCACCAAGCTCGACTCGCCCGAGGGCGTCTCGGCGGTGGCGCTGTGGACCGACTGGGTGAAGAAGGGGTACGCGCCCAACTCCGTGATCAACAACACCCAGACCACCAGCTGGCAGGAGTTCGCCACCGGCGACTTCGCCTTCGCCGAGAACGGCACCTGGCAGCTGGCCAACGCCAAGAAGACCGGCTTCGACTACGGCATCATCCCCATCCCGTCGAAGGCCGGCGGCACGGCGCCCGCGCCGACCGGCGGCGAGTTCGTCAGCGTGCCGGTGCAGTCGGACACCGCCCGCTACGCCACATCGCAGAAGCTGGTGGCCTGCCTGACCAGCGCCGACAACGCCTACACCACCGACACCACCCTGTCCTACATCGCCGCCACCGAGGCGGTGCAGGCCAAGCAGGTCTCCGCCACCCCGGAACTGCAGGTGTGGGTGGACGCGGTCAAGGCGGCCAAGGGCCGTACCAGTGACGATCTCGGCACCAAGTATCCGAAGATCTCCGAGCCGATGTGGGGCGCGGTGCAGGCCGCGCTGAGCGGGTCGAAGCCGCCGCAGGAGGCCATGACGGCGGCGCAGTCGGCGGCGGCGAGCGCCATCCAATGAGCACGCAGATCCCGATGGCTCTGGACCGCACGGCGGCCCGGGGCCATCGGGCCGCACGCCGGAGGTCGGGTCAGTGGGCGGCGTGGGCGTTCCTCGCCCCGGTCGTGGCCTACCTGCTGGTCTTCTACGCCTATCCGTTGTTCCGCAACGTGGAGTTGAGCCTGCGCAGCTACACGGTGCGCTCGTTCGTGCAGGGGGACGCGCCGTTCGCCGGGTTGGCCAACTACGCCAGGGTGTTCGCCGACGCGACGTTCTGGCCGGCGCTGTGGCACACGGTGGTGTTCACGGTGGTGTCGCTGGCCTTCCAGTTCTCGATCGGGCTGGCGCTGGCGGTGTTCTTCAGCCGGAACTTCCGGCTGTCGGCCACGTTGCGGGCGCTGTTCCTGGTGCCGTGGCTGCTGCCGCTGATCGTGTCGGCCTCGACCTGGTCGTGGATGCTCAACAGCGACTCCGGCGTGGTCAACGCCGTACTGGCGTGGTTCGGCATCGGGCCGGTGAACTGGCTGACCTCGCCGGACTGGTCGCTGTGGTCGGTGACCATCGCCAACATCTGGATCGGCATCCCGTTCAACCTGGTGGTGCTGTATTCCGGGCTGCGGGCGATCTCGCCGGACCTCCACGAGGCCGCCGCGCTGGACGGCGCGAACGGCTGGCAGCGGTTCTGGAAGGTGACGTTCCCGCTGCTGCGGCCGGTGTCGGCGATCACCCTCCTGCTCGGCCTGGTCTACACGCTGAAGGTGTTCGACATCATCTGGATCATGACCAAGGGCGGGCCGAGCGGGGCCTCGACCACCTTCGCCACCTGGTCCTACCGGCTCGGGTTCGGCAACCTCGTGCCCTCCTTCGGCCCCGGCGCGGCGGTGGGCAACCTGCTGATCGTGATGGCCCTGGCGTTCGGGCTGATCTACATCAGAAGGCGGGCGGTGACATGAGAGCGCTGAAGAGCGCGGTCGGGCTGGTGCTGACCGCCGTGATGCTGTTCCCGGTCTACTGGATGATCAACGTGTCGTTCACCCGCGACACCGACATGCGCAAGAGCCCGCCCCACTGGTTCCCCGTCAACGGCACGCTGGACGGCTACCGGACGGTGCTGCAGGAGCAGCTGCCCTACCTGGGCACCAGCCTGGTGGTCGGGCTCGGCACCGTGGCGCTGACGCTGCTGCTCGCCGCGCCGGCCGCCTACTCCCTGGCCAAGCTGCGCCCGCGCGGCGGCGCAGCGCTGAGCTTCGTGCTGCTGATCGCCCAGATGATCCCCGGAATCATCATGGCGATGGGCTTCTACGCCATCTTCCTGACCACCGGCGTGCTCAACACCATCCCCGGCCTGATCGTCGCCGACTCCACCCTCGCCGTACCGTTCGCGGTACTCATCCTCACCACCTTCATGTCCGGCATCCCCGAAGAACTGCTCCAGGCGGCCCGCACCGACGGCGCCGGAGTGATACGCACGTTCGTCTCGATCGTGCTGCCCGTCTCCCGCAACGCCCTCATCACCGTCTCGCTGTTCGCGTTCCTGTGGGCATGGTCGGACTTCATCTTCGCCTCCACCCTCGACCAGGGCGGCGACCACCAGCCCATCACCCTCGGCATCTACCACTACATCGGCAACAACAACCAGGAATGGAACGCCATCATGGCCACCGCCGTGATCGCCTCCATCCCCGCCACCATCCTGCTCGTCATCGCCCAGCGCTACGTCGCCGCCGGCGTCACCGCCGGAGCCGTGAAGGACTGAGTCGTGCCCTCGCCCGCTCCCCCGTCACGGCGCGCCGATCCGCAGCGCGGGCGGCACGATCTGCTCGTACGCGGGCAGGTGCTTGACCAGCCCGGTCGCGCGGTGGAAGGCGATGGCCGTGTCGAACGAGGCCCGCGAGAACCCGATCTCCGCCGGGATCTCGGCCCGCATGAGGCCCGGCAGCTCGGCCAGCGCCTTCGGATCGATCCCCTTGAGGTAGACCGTCAGCATCCGGGTGATCTCGGCGGGGTCGGCCTCGTGGATGAAGCGCTGCGCGCGCCCGAGCGCGTTCTGGAAGGCGGCGACCTCCTTGGGCTTCTTGTCGATGATCCGCTGGGTGGTGAACACGACGCCGTGCGCGGTCCGCTCCAGCCCGGGCACGTCGCCGGCGGCGGGCGAGATGAAGCGGGTGCCGATGCCGGCCGCGGCGGCCTGCTGGGCGATCGGCTGGAAGAAGGCCAGCGCGTCCACCCGGCCGGCCTTGAGCGCGCCCAGCGCCGAGGCGGCGGTGCTGCCGAGGTTGACCAGTTCGCAGTCCGTGGCGGAGTTCAGCCCGACCTTCCCGAACAGGTACGTCACCAGCGCCTCGGTCCCGCTGCCCGGCCCCGTGATGCCGATCTTCTTGCCGCGCAGGGCGCGGATGCGCTGGTCGAGCGGATCACCCGCGGCGGCACCGGTGAAGGAGGAGCCGACGACCACGTCCACGTAGTACCGGTCCACCAGGTTGGCCACCAGCCGGCCCTTGTCGTCGATCCTGGCCAGGTTCAGCGCGTCGGTCAGCACGCCGGCGCCCAGGTCGATGCTGCCCGACTTGAGGGCCGCCGCCACCTTCGCGCCGGTGCCGAGCCGGGGCCGCTCGCCGAGCCTGACCCCCTCCTGGGTGAAATAGCCCTTCTGCTCGGCCACGAAGAGCGGGAAGAACGCGACGGAGTTGCTGATCTGGCCGACGTTCAGCACGCCCGGCGGCGTGGTGGAGCTGCGCTGCGCGCAGCCGGTCACGGCCAGGACGAGGGCGGCCAGGACCGGCAGGACCGCGCGCCGCACCGGCCACCTCGCCAGCCACCGCACCGGCCACCGCACCGGCCATCTCACCGGCCGCCTCACTGCTCCGCCCCGATCGGCTTCCACCGGCCGACCCGGCGGTCGAGCAGCCCGACGACCAGGTTCAGCAGGGCCGCGATCACGCTCAGGACGACGAGCGTGGCGAACACCCCGGCGGTGTCGAACTGCGCGGCGGCGTCGTTGATCAGGTAGCCGAGCCCCCGGTTGGAGGCCACCAGCTCGCCGATCACGGCGCCGATGAGGGCGTACGGGATGGCCACCTTGAGCCCGGTGAGCAGGCCGGTCATGGACGACGGGACGACCACCTTGATCATGATCTCCCGCCGGCCGCCGCCCATCAGGCGCACGGCGTCGATCAGGCCGCGGTCCACCTCGCGCACGCCGGCGGCCGTGTTGAGGAAGACGAGGAAGAACACCGTCGCGGCGGCCAGCAGCACCTTCATGTGCATGCCGATGCCGAACCAGACGATGAACAGCGGCGCCAGCGCCACCTTCGGGATCGCGTACAACGCCATGATGAACGGGTCCAGCACCCGGTAGACGGCCTGCGCCGAGGCCAGCAGGAAGCCGGTCAGCGCGCCGGCGACCGCGCCGACCAGGAAGCCGTACACCACCTCCTGCACCGTGATCCAGGTGTTGGACCACAGCGTCCCGTCCTGCTGCCACTGCACCAGGCGGGTCCAGATGTCGCTCGGCCGGCTGGTGAAGGTGATGTCGAACCAGCGCTCGGCGGTCAGCTCCCACGTGACCAGCAGCGCCACCACCAGCGCCGCCCTGGCGGACCAGACCGTGACGGTGCCGCCGTGCCTGCTCCACCAGCTCCGGTCGAGGTTCACCCGCTCGATGGCGGTCATCGCGCTCCCTCCCGCAGTGCCCCGGTCAGCTCGCGGTGCAGGGCCACGAAGACCGGATCCACCCTTAACTCGTCGGCGTCCCTGGGTCTGGGCAGGTCGACGGTCCGGTCGAGCACGATGCGGCCGAGCCGGCCGAGCACCACGACGCGGTCGCCGAGCAGCAGCGCCTCCTCGATGTCGTGGGTCACGAACACCACCGTCTGCCCGCTCTCCCCCCACAGCCGCAGCAGCTCCGCCTGCAAATCGCCGCGGAGCTGGGCGTCGAGCGCGCCGAACGGCTCGTCCATGAGCAGCGTCTCGGGATCGCCGGCCAGCATCCTGGCCAGGCTGACCCGGCGGCGCATCCCGCCGGACAGCTCGCGCGGGTAGTGCCGCTCGAACCCCTGCAGGCCGACCTTCCCGATCAGCTCCGCCGCGCGTTCCCTGCGGCGCTGGGCGGGCACGCCGCCGATCTCCAGGGGCAGCTCGACGTTCTTGTGGACGCTGCGCCACGGCATGAGCGTGTCGGACTGGGTGAGGTAGCCCATCTCCGTACGGGGGCCGCGGACCGGCTCGCCCCGGTAGGTGACCGTGCCGGCGGTCGGCGTGGTGAGGCCGGCGAGCAGGTTGAGCATGGTCGACTTGCCGCAGCCGCTGCGGCCGAGCACGGTGACGAAGCTGCCCTCGGTGATCCGCAGGTCGAAGCCCTGCAGCGCGACGATGCCGACGTCGTCCTTGGCGAACTGCTTGGCCAGGCCGCTGACCTCGATGACCGTATGGTTCCCTGAGCCGTTCTGTGGGCCGTTCCGTGGGCCTTTCCCTGGGCCGTTCCCTGGGGCGCTCATCGGGCGCCCGCCAGCAGGCGGGAGTTGTCGACGGCCATGGTCCTGACGTCCTTCTCGGTGAAGCCCTCGGCCAGCAGCCGGTCGGCGAGCAGGGCGAGGCCGTCCTCGACGGGCGGGTTGAACGGCTGGCCCAGATCGCTGGAGAGCACGGAGTGCTCGGGGCCCACGGCGGCGATGTGCTCGAACCAGGTCTCCCAGGAGACCTTGCCGGAGTGCGGCGTGGTGAAGCAGCGTTCGAGCAGGGCGCCCCGGGTCGCGAGCGCCCGCTGCCGGTCGACGGCGACGCGCTGGGAGGTGAACTCCGGATGGGTGATCACGATGCGCCGCACCCCCTCCGCCACGGCCGCGTCCACCACCGTGTCGATCTCGTCCGCGCTGAGGTGGCCGGTGGCCAGGGTGAGGTCGTGCGCGGCGATCAGCCGCAGCACCTGCCTGGTCGGCTCCGGGACGGCGCCGCCGGGCGCGACCACCTCCACCGGGTCGGCCGCGATCCCCGCCTCCCGCAGCTCGGCCTGGAGCCGGGCCCACATGGGCGGCGTGGCCCCCTCGGGGTCGGTGGCCGTGCAAGCCCGCTGGTTGGCGCTGTCCACGGTGGGCAGCCACACGACCTGGGCACCGCTGCGGGCGGCGATCTCGACGGCGATGGGGTTCATGCCGCCCACGGACGCGTTCAGGGTGATCGCGCCGACCGCCCCGAAGCCGGGCACCGCGGCCCGTACCACCGCCGCCCGCTCCGCTGTGGGGACATAGTGCGACTTGAGGACGAATCCGGCGAGCCCCACCTCGGCGAAGCGGGCCGCGAGGGTGAGGTCGTCGATCCGCCTGCGCATCACGTCGGGCGCCACGTGGATGTGGATGTCGTAGGCGCCCGCGACCAGCTCGCGGGCTCGGGCGGAAGGCTTGGGATGGTCCGGCATGCCTGACCCCTAAAATTGTCGCCATCTTGGTGAAACAAATTGTTAACAATATGGCCGACAACCGTCAAGGGGTCTGGTTCTCATTCCTGGCGGGCCCGCAGCGCCTCGATCACGCCGAGCAGGTGGCGGCGGGCCGCCCGCTCGGCCGCCTCCGGGTCACCGGCGCAGACGGCGTCGATGATGGCCAGGTGCTCGCCCAGCGACACCGCCGGCCGGCCGCGCTGCATGGCCAGCCGGAACTGGTGGCGTACGAGCTGGGCGCGCAGCCGCTCCAGCACGCCGCCCGCGGTGGACTGGCCGCTCAGCTCCCTGATGCGGCGGTGCAGCGCCTGGTTGGCGGCGGAGTAGCCGAGCACGTCGCCCGAGGCGACCGCCTCGGACATCCGCTCGCCCAGCTCGCGCAGCTCGCGGGCCTCCGCCGGGCCCACCCGCTCGGCGGCCTTGGCCGCACACAGGCCCTCGACCACCATGCGCACCTCGGAGATCTCGATGGCCTCCGCCAGGGAGACCGCCCGCACCCGCGCGCCCCGGTTCTGGACCCGCTCCACCAGGCCCTCGTTGGCCAGCTGCAGGAGCGCCGAGCGCACCGAGCTCCGGCTCGCCGAGAACCGCTCCGACAGGTCGGCCTCGACGAGGCGCTGGTCAGGCACGAACTCACCCCGCATGATCCCGTCACGGATCGCGTCGAGCACCGTTCCCGGGTCTGTGGACACGTTCCCTCTCTCAGATTGTCAACAATCATGTAGCCCATATCGTAACGACGATTGGCGTCCATGAGGTTGCCGTCAAGAGGGAGGGTGCCACCGCTAACCGTGGCTGATGATCACCTTGCCGAAGCCGCCGCCCGACTCGCAGTACGCGAAGGCGTCGTGGAGGTGCTCGAACGGGAACACCCGGTCGATCACGGGACGCATCCGATGCGCCGCGACGGCGCGGTTCAGCTCCAGGAAGTGCGCCCGGCTCCCGGTGGCGACCCGGTGCAGCGTCGCGCCCGCCATGAACAGCGTCCCGGGGTCGATCGGCCGGGCCCCGGCGGCGCCGGACAGCCAGTAGCCGACGAAGGCCACCTCCCCGGTGGACGCGACCGACCTCAGCGACTGCTCCAGCGGACCCGCCGCGTCCACGACCCGATCGGCGCCCGCCCCGCCGGTCAGCGCGAGCACCCGCTCCGACCAGGCCGGATGTTCCCGGTAGTTGATCACGTCGTCGGCCCCGAGCGCCCGCAGCCGCTCCGCCTTGGCCGCGCCGGAGGTCGTGACGATCACCCGGGCGCCGGCCAGCTTGGCGAACCGCAGGGCGAACAGCGACACGCCTCCCGACCCGAGCGTCAGCACGGTCGCGCCGGGGCGCAGCGGGCCGCCGGTGGTCAGGGCGTTCCACGCGGTCACCGCGGCCAGGGGCAGCGCCGCGGCCTCCTCGTACGACAGGTGGTCCGGGATCGGGACGACGCCGTCCTCGCTCAGGAGCGCGTACTCGGTCAGCACCCCGTCGATCGCGGTGCCGAGCTGGGCGGCGTTGTCGCGCCTGAACGGCCCGTCGAGCCAGCGGGGAAAGACGGTGGCCGCCACCCGGTCGCCCGGCTTCACCCCGCTCACGTCCTCGCCGACGGCCACGACCTCCCCCGCACCCTCGCAGCCCGGCACGACGCCCGGCCGGATGGGCAGCGGATACTCACCGGCCAGCACCCTCAGGTCCCGGGTGCCGATCGAGTTCGCCCGGATCCTGACCAGCACCTGCCCACGGGCCGGCTCGGGCTCGTCGCGGTCGTGCATCGTCAGCCCGGCGAGGCCATGCCCCGGTTCAAGGCGATAAGTCTTCATCAAACGGCCTTTCGTCGTTGCCGACCGGACAGGGCCGGTCACCCGCTCTGCGACCGGCCACCCCGGCGCGGGCCGGTCGGTCGCTCTGGATCCTCCGCGGCGGCCCGACGTCCGGCAATTCCCCCGAGGGAATCGCCGGGTGTCGGGAGCTTCAGGTAGAAAGCTCCCGTGAGCCACGCAACCGTACGAAACGGCGTCGGGCCGGAGCTGAGCCGGTGGCGGCGAGCCCGCCGGCTCAGCCAGCTGGAGCTGGCCGGGCTGGCCGGCACGACGCAACGCCATCTGAGCTTCATCGAGAGCGGCCGTTCCCAGCCGGGACGCGAGATCGTGATCCGGCTGGCCGAGTCGCTCGGCCTGTCGCTACGCGAGCGCAACGACCTGCTCACCGCCGCCGGTTACGCGCCCGTGTTCACGGAGTCGGGCCTGGACGAGACGGCGTTGCGCCCCGTACGCGCGGCGCTCGACCAGATCCTGCACGGCCATCTGCCCTATCCGGCGCTCGTCGTGGCGCCGTACGGCCGGGTGGTGGCGGCCAACGACGCCATCGGGGTCTTCACCGAGGGCGCCGCGCCCGAACTGCTCGAACCGCCGGTCAACATGTTGCGGCTCATGCTCCATCCGGACGGCATGGCGCCCCGGGTCCGGAACCTGGCCGAATGGGGCCGCCACGTCATCGAGAACCTGCGCGCCAGGGCCCGCCGCAGCCCCGACCCGCGCCTCGACGACTTCGTCGCCGAACTGACCGGGTACGTCCCCCAGGCCCCGCCCGGCCCCGAGCACCTCGGCTTCGCCGTACCGATGCGGCTGACCTGCGCGGACGGCGAGCTGCGGCTCATCACCACGCTGACCTCGTTCGCCACCGCGACGGACATCACGCTGGCCGAGCTCCACCTGGAGGCCTTCCTCCCCGCCGACCAACCCACCGCCGACCTCCTCCGAACCCGCGCCACCGACCCGCTGCCCAGAACCCCCGCAACCGGCCCGCTCGGGCCCCCCTCGGCCCCCGGCGCCTGAGCCACCGCCGTGGCCCGTCGCCCCGTCGAGCGGACGCCGGCCCAGCCCGGGCCGGGTGCTCCCTTCAGCGGCGCGGTCGGCCACGGCGCGGTAGGAGGCATCCCGATCGCGGTCACCGCTCAGGCCCGACCGGCGCACAAACCGCGATCATGATCCTGTCCCCATGCGGGTCTACGAGATCGCGCGGTGGCCGAGATCGCCGTCGGCGCCCCCGAACCTGATACTTTTTGTCGCGTTTTATCGGGACCGGCCAAGGACTGCTGATGAGACGACAGGTACGCGTTCCCCTCCCCGACGGCGCTTCGCTGGCCGCGACCGCGGCGCTGCCCGAGGGGACCCCGCCCGCGACCGGATGGCCGGGGGTGGTGGTCGTGCACGAGATCTACGGCGTCGAGCCCGACATGCTGGAGGTCGTGGACCTGTTCGCCGGGCACGGGTACGCGGCCGTCCTGCCCGACCTGTACAGCCACGGCACCCGGGTCGGGTGCCTGGCCCAGGCCATGCGGCAGCTCGCGACCGGCCGGCCGGGCCGCCCGGCCGCCGACATCGACGCGACCCGGCAGTGGCTGGCCGGTCTCGAGGAGGTCGACGGCGACCGGCTCGGCGTGATCGGCTTCTGCATGGGCGGCGGATTCGCCCTCGCCTACGCGGCGGGCGCCCCGCCCGGCGTACGCGCCGCGTCGGTGAACTACGGCGCGGTGCCCCGCGAGCGGCAGGAGCTGGGGTCGGTGTGCCCGGTCGTGGGCTCCTACGGCGGCCGCGACGCCGGTTTCCGGTCCCAGGGCACGCGGCTGCGGGAGCACATGCGGGCACTCGGCATCGAGCACGACGTCGAGATCTACCCGGAGGCCGGGCATTCCTTCATGACCGACGGCCACCACCCGGTCGCCAGGCTCGCGCTGTTCCCGCTGCGTCACGGCCTCGTCCGGCCGGCGGCCGACGACGCGTGGCAGCGCACGTTCGCCTTCTTCGACAGGCACGTCGCCGGCCACGGGTAGCGCGGGCCGCCTCCGCGCTCGAAACGGGCTCGCGGCCGTTATGATCTCCTCGTCGTGAGGGCCCGGATCGGGACGAACCATGACGGCGGAGCCCGGACGCGCCGGCCCGTGCGGCGGGTGAGGGCGGCCTCCGAGGTGGACGCCGAGGTGGACGCCGAGACGGTCAGCGAAGGGTCCCGTAAGGCCACCTGATTGCGAGGCGACGATGCGCGACCAGTTCCTCACCGCCCTGCGCGCCCGGCTCGCCACGGTGTCGGACACCGGCGACGCCGCCGGCGCGCTCGGCCCCGAGGCGGCGGACGAGGCCGAGCGGCTGCTGGAGTTCCTCGCCATCGGCGACGGCGTGGACCAGGAGATCCTGTACGTGGCCGGCCTGCTGCACTGGCTGCGCGCCGCGGCCGGGCCCGAGGAGGCCAGGCAGGAGGCGTGGGAGCGGACGGTCGTCCTCCTGATGCCTCTCTATCTGGCCCAGCCGGAGTCCCTGCCCGGCCAGGTGCGCTCCTCGTTCGCCGAGGCGCTGGGCCCGGACGAGCCGGTGGGCGAGGAGCGGGCGCACGCCTCCGCCGAGGCGCTGTCGAACCTGGCCATGTTCGTGCTCGAACGCTTCACCCGCCTGCGGCGGCCCGGCGACGGCGAGGCGTCGATCGGGCTGCTGCGCCGGTCCGCGTCCTTCCTGCCCGCCGGCCACCCCTCCCGCCCGACGGTCCTGAGCAACCTCGGGTACGCGCTCATGCTCCGCGCCGCGCAGGCCCCGCCGGACGACGGCACCGAGCCGCCGGACATCGACGAGGCCCTCGCGGTGCTCAGGGAGGCGTACCGGGACACGCCCAGGGAGCACCCGAACCACGCCCGCTGCGCCAACGGCCTGGCCCTGGCCGTGCGGGCCCGGGCCATGGCGAGCCGCGACCTGGCGCTGCTGGCCGAGGCCGTGGAGCTGTTCCGCGCCGCCGTGGAGACCGCGACTGACGCGGACGCGAACCTGCCGCAGATGCTCACCGACCTGGCGTCCTCGCTGCTGCTCCCGGTGAACTCGGGCGGCCAGGCCGATCCCGCCGCGCTCGACGAGGCCGTCTCCGCCCTGCGCAGGGCCGTACACCTGACTCCCGAGCGCGGCGCCGAGCGGCGCGCCCGGCTGAAGCTGCTCGCCGCGGCCGAGCTGCTGCGGTCGCCGAAACCCGCCGCTCCCGTCCGGCTCAGCCCGGAGACCCGGCGCCGCGTGGACGAGCTGACCGGCCTGATCGGGCGGTCGATCCCGGCCACCGGCGGGGCCGCCTCGGACGAGCCGGACAACTGGCTCTCCGTCGCCGCCCGGCTGCTGGGCATCGCCCCGTCCGACGGCGAGGGGCACCACGCGCAGCTCATGGACCTCATGGCCGGTTTCCTGCGCGACCCGTCCGACGCCGGGCTGGAGCGCAAGGCGTTCGAGCTGCTGCGGCGGCGATCCGACGGGCTGAGCCCCGACGACCGGCTCGACGCGATGCTCACCCAGCTCTACGCCCCGCCCGAGACTCCCCCGGCGCCCGTGGACACGGCGGGCCTGGACGAGGTGCTCGGCCTGTTCGAGCAGGCGCTGCGGGAACTGCCGGACGGCCATCCCGAGCGCACCGCGCTGGAGCTGAACCAGGTCATGACGCGGCTCGCCAGGAGCCGGCACGACGGGCCCGGGCGGATCGAGGAGACGGTCACCCTGCTGACGCGCTCGATGGAGCTGCTGCCGGCGCTGATGAGCACCCTGAACCTGTCCGCCACCACGGTGGGCGACATGTCCATGATGAGCAACGCGCTGCTGTCGCCGTTCGAGACCCTCTCGGTGACCGAGGAGGCGCTGAAGGGCCACCGCGCGAGGCTCGCCGCCCTGCCGGAGGACGACCCGGAGCACGCGGCGGCGCTGAAGGCCCTCGCCCACACGCTGTTCCAGCGCTACCAGCTCACCCATGAGGAATCGGACTACCAGGAGGCGACCGCGCGGGCCCGCCGGGTCGTCGCCGGAGGGACGGCGCACGCCACGCGCCTCGTGCTGGCGTGGGGGGTGGCGGCGCGGCTGCGGGCGATGTCGCCGCTCCCGCCGGACGAGCCGGGCCTGCGGTCGAGCGGCCTGGCCCGGCTGGCCTCCGACGAGGCCGTGTCCGCGATCGCCCGCGGCGACGCGCCGGCCGCCCTGGAGGCGATCGAGGAGGGGCGGGCGCTGCTGCTGTCCAGCGCGCTGAACGCGCGACGTGAGCTGGAGAACCTGCGGGCCGCCGACGCCGGGCTGGCCGGGCGGTTCGTGGAGCTGCGCGAGCGGATACGGGCGGCCGCCGCCGATCCCGGCCATGAGCCGGCGGCTGCGGAGTTCGGGCGGCTGAGCGAGCTGGCCGGGGAGTGGAGCGAGCTGGCCGGCCGGATCCAGGCGCTGCCCGCGTTCGGGCGGTTCCTGATGCCGCTGCCGCTGGGCATGCCCGACCTGCGGCCGGCCGCCGCCGAGGGGCCGGTGGTGACCGTCAACGTCAACCCCCGCCGCTGTGACGCGCTGGCGCTGTGCGCCGACGGCGTCCGCCTGGTGCCGCTGCCGGACCTGCGGGCCGCCGACCTCGTCGAGCGGAACGAGACGTTCCACGCCGCGCTCGGCACCTTACGGACCGGTACGGGGGCCATGGCCGGCCAGGCCCAGCTGGTGCTGCTGGACACCCTCGGCTGGTTGTGGGACGTGCTGGCCGAGCCGGTGCTGGACGCGCTGGACCTCACCGGGCCGCCGGAGGCCGGGGCGTGGCCGCGGCTGTGGTGGTCGCCGGCCGGGCCGCTCAACTCCCTCCCGCTGCACGCCGCCGGACGGCACGCGGTCGCCGGCGCGTCGGTCCTCGACCGGGTGGTCTCCTCGTACACGCCCACCCTGCGGGCGCTGCTGCACAGCCGCGCCCGTCCCGTGCCCGCCCGCCGTGCCGGTCTGGCCGTGGCCATGCCGGCCACGCCCGGCCAGGCCGCGCTGCCGTCGACCGCGAGCGAGGCGGTGGAGGCCACCGCCCGGCTGCACGGGCTGTCGCTGATCGGCCCGGCGGCGTCGCGCGCCGCCGTGCTGGCCGCGCTGCCCGGCGCGAGCGTCGCGCACTTCGCCTGCCACGCCGGCAGCGACCCGGCCGACCCGTCGGCGAGCCACCTCCTGCTGCACGACGGGCCCCTGAGCGTCACCGAGATCAGCCGGCTCGACCTCGGCGACGCCGAGCTGGCGTACCTGTCCGCCTGCGCGACCGCCCGCGGCGGCGCCAGGCTCGCCGACGAGGCGATCCACCTGGCCTCCGCCTTCCAGCTGGCCGGGTACGCCCAGGCCGTGGCCACGCTGTGGGAGATCGGCGACCGCGTCGCGTCGGCGATGGCCGCCGGCTTCCACCAAGAGCTGGGCGCGACGCTCGACGCCCCCGCCCGGATCCCCGGCGCGCTCGCGCTGCACACGGCCACCCGCCGCATGCGGGCGGCCATGCCGGGGCGGCCCTCGGCCTGGGCGGCGTTCCTGCACTCGGGAGCGTGAACACCCGGCCGTCAGCACACCTCAATGGACTCATTGCGGGCGCTTTGGCCATCCATGAATCCCTTGTTGGAAGCATGGCTAGGAAAGCTGGAGCGAGACCGGCCGGGAGGTGGCGATGCCCCTGCGTCTGCGTCGGCTTTCTGTCCAGACGCGCCTCATCCTGGCCACCGCCGTGCTGTCGCTGCTCGCCTTCACGGGGGTCGCCGCGGTCGTGGACCTGCTGGTCCGCGGCCGGGTCGAGCAGGAGGTGTTCGAGAGCACCCAGCGGGCGGCCACCGAGTGGATCGGATCGATGGGGACGGCGGACCCGCCGCCCGTGGCGACGTCGGACGTCAACCTGCTCCAGCTCGTCAACGTCAGCGGGCAGGTGGTGGTCTCCAGCCGGGCCGCCGCCGGCCGGCCGGCGCTGAGCGACATGTGGCCCGCCTCCGACAACCGGATCCAGCACGGCACCCGGTGCACCGCCGCCGGGTGCGTGATGTTCACCGCCACCCGGCCGTCGCCGCAGGAGGAGGAGCTGATGTGGGGCGGCGAGTCCCACGTGGTGTACGCCGGGATGGCGCAGCCGCCGATCCTGGGCACGCACCGCCTGGAATGGAGCCTGGCCGCCGGGGTGCTGGCGGCCACCGCACTGGTGACCTGCCTGGCGGCGTTCCTGATCCGCCGGACGCTGCGCCCGGTGGAGGAGATGCGCTCCAGGATCGCCGAGATCACGGTCACCGATCTGGGCCTGCGGGTGCCGCCCCCGCCGGGCCGGGACGCGATCGCCATGCTGGCCCACACCGCGAACCTGACCCTGTCCCGGCTGGAGGCGGCGGTCGAGCACCAGCGTCACTTCTCCTCGATGGTCTCGCACGAGCTCCGTACGCCGCTGACCGGCCTGCGCGCCCGGCTGGAGGAGGCGCTGATGTACCCCGACACGGATCCCCGCACCGCGATCCGGGACGCGCTGACCAGCGTGGAGCGGTTCCAGATGATCATTGACGAGATGCTCATGCTGGCCCGCGTGCGCACGACCTCGCCGCACCGCCGCGAGCGGTTCGGCCTGGGCGCCCTGGTCCGGGAGGAGGCGACGAGCCGGAAGGCGGGCGTGCTGCTGCGGGTGCGCGTCCACGACGACCCGCAGGTCTACGGCAACCGCGTCCAGCTGGCGGAGGTGGTGACGAACCTGCTGGTCAACGCCGAGCGGCACGCCCGTACGTTCGTCGAGGTCAGCGTGGAGCGCTCCGGCGGGCACGCGATGATCGCCGTGTTCGACGACGGGGGCGGCATCGCGCCCGAGGACCGTGAGCGGGTCTTCGAGCCCTTCGTCCGGCTGGCCGACGGGCGGCAGCGCGACCCCGCGGGCAGCGGGCTGGGCCTGGCCATCTCGCGCGCGATCGCCCAGGCCCACCAGGGCAGCCTGACCGTCGAGGACTCGCCGCGGGGCGCGAGGTTCGTGCTGCGCCTGCCCCTGGCGGAGGACGGCCACCATCCCGCCGAGGTGACCCGCGCCCGCTCCCGGTAGCGGAAATCGGACGGATGCCGCGGGCCGGACGCCGACAGCACGGCCGGTGATGTCCGGCTGTTCCAGGTCGCCGCCCGCCTGGAGCGGGCCATGCCGGGGAAGGACCGCGCTCCCCCGGTGTTCGCCGCCTGACAGCGGCCCGCATCCGGCCGCCGCCGCGCCGTCGTCTATCCGGCGGCGGGGTCGACCTCACTGAAGGATCTGCCCACGGCGATGTTGTCGTGCAGGAGCGTACGGCTCGCGACCGCGGTGGGCCCGCTGTTCCACGCGGGCTTGTAGATGCCCCATTTGAGATAGCCGTGCGTGGACGCGTCGTCGTTGAAGGTGTTGGCACCGGTGGCGCCCACGACCTTGCGCCAGCCGGGGCTCTTGTGGGTCTGGTGCCAGCCGTCGATCGTCCCGTCGGTGCCGTGGCTCCAGTTGAACTCGAAGACGAAGTCGTGCCACTGCCCCGGTCTCACCTCGGCGAGGTCGAAGCTGGTCTTGCTGATGGAGCTCGGTGTGGAGCAGGCCCTGCCGTCGGAGTTGACCCGCAACCGCCACTTCCCCGAGGGCTGCACGCTGAGGAAGGCGCTGGGCGGCTTGTCGGACTCACATGAACCCGTAGTAGACGGTGTCGCCGGATCCGTAGTAGCTGTCGTCGACCTTGAGCGTGTGGCTCTCCACCCTGGTGCCGCCGGCGACCATCTGGTCGCCGTACTTCAGCTGGCTGCGCAGGGCGTACTTCCCGGTCCTCGGCAGGTCGTCCCCCTGGATCGAGGTGCGGCAGCATTCGTTGAATCCCAGCTCCGGGTTTCCGGACGACTTCGACCCGTCCTCGTAGCCGAATCGCAGGGCGGCCGCCGCTCCGGCGTACGCCGGGGAGTCCACCACCGCCGGCCCGGCGACGACGAGCACGGCCAGCGCCGCCGCCGATCTCATGGTCTTCATCGTCTTCGCCGTCGTCTCCCCAAAAAAGAGATACCCGCTGCCCCCGTAGCAGTGGGTATCGGCGTGGCCGCGCCACGACTGATCGCCACTCTACGGAGGCGCCGCGGACACCGGTGTCCGGTGAACGCCCTACAACGGGTGGTTGAGCTCGGCCAGCGTGATGAGGCCGTCGTCGAGGGCACGGCCGACGAGCTCGCTCTTGGTCCGGGCGGCCCGGCCCACGTTGGCGTACTTCACCCGGACCCGCGTGATGTAGGTGTCCACGGTCTTGACGGTGATGTTGAGCTTGGCGGCGACCAGTTCCTTGGAGGAGGACACGAACCACGCCCGCAGCACCTCGGTCTCGCGCTGTGACAGGCGCGGCCGGCCGGGCGCGTCGTCGGCGACGAGCGCCCCCGACAGCGACGGCGCGGTGTAGGGCTCGCCGCGCGCGGCCGCCCGGATGGCGGGCACCAGGTGCTCGGGGCCCTCCCGCTTGGTCAGGTAGGCCAGCGCCCCGAGGTCGACGCATTTGATCGCGGTCGCGTCGTCGGTGTGCTGGGAGTACACGATCACGCGCCGGCCGTTGTCGACCAGCCTGCGCAGCTCGCCGAAGTCGGGCCTGCGTGGCACCAGCTCCAGGTCGAAGATCACCACGTCGGCGGCGGCGCCGGGCCCGGTCCAGACGTCGGCGAGCCGGTCGCCGGCGTCGATCAGCTCGATCGGCGGCACCGCCTCGGCGCACCAGGCGCCCACGCCGGCGGTGATGGCCGCGTGATCATCGATGATCACCGCGGTGATCGGTTCCTCCGGCACGTCCACCTCAACTCGCCCCTGATGCTCTCATTCCTATCGAGATGACCTGTTGTCCGGAATGTCAGACCTAAGATACTCACCTGGATGATCGACGTTAGTGGAGACTCATGAACGAGCGCGGGAGTTTTCTCAGCGCGGTGGCGGCCGTCGTGCTGGCGCTGCTCCTCGTCCTCGGTCTCGTGACGTCCATCCAGCGGTACGTGGCCGGCCCGGACAGGAAGGACGACGGAAGCGACGGCGGCGGCGTGATGCTCGCCCTGCCCACCACGGCCGACCTCTACCCGGCCAGGACCAGGCCGTTCACCAGGCCGAAGCACTGCGGCCTGGACCGCGCCACCCTCAGGACGCTCGCGCCGGGCGCCACCGAGATCCAGCGGAAGACGGGCTGCTCCTTCCTGATCCGTCCCACGGCCGTACCAGGCCTGCAGGGCGTGCTGCGCGTGAACTTCCGGGCGGGTACCCTCCCCGAGGCCATGCGCAGGTACGACCTCGCGACCAGCCAGGGCACCACCGGCCTGGCCGGCGACACGTGGCGGCGGGTCACCGGGCTCGGGGACGAGGCCATGGTCCGCTACCGGGACGACATCGGCGTCTCCGGCCAGGCCGAACTGCACTTCAGAGCGGGCACGGTGACCGCGGAGGTCCTTTACCGGATCGCCCGCGACACGGGCCAGAAGGTCCAGTCGGTGCCGGAGCGGCCCACGGTGAACGGCGCCATCCGGATCTCCGCCAAGGCGGCGGCCGCCATCGGGGCCGAGGTGACCCGGCCGACGCGGGCCGCGGCGGCCAGGCGGGGCGAGCCCGCCCGCCAGGCGCCGGACCCGTGCGGCCTGGCCGGCGACGAGGCCCTGCGGGCGGCGGGTCTCGACCCCGCCCCGCGCCGGGGCGCCGGCGCCGGCGAGCGGGGCTGTTCCTGGTCGTCCGCCGAGGGCGGGCGCTCCCTCCTGGTGCGCGTCACGTCGTTCCCCGGGACCAGGCATCGCAACGGGGCGGCGGAGGCGGACCGGGCGTTCGTCCGGCTCTACCACGACACGCGGAAGGCCGCGCGCGTCTTCCACGCCCTGCGGGGGCCTGGGGAGCGGGCCATGGCCGGGTACCGGGCCGACGCCGAGATGCCCGGGGCGAAGGGGACGGCCGGCGAGGGCAAGGTCACGTTCCGGAGCGGCGGGCTCCTGGTCGAGGTGACGTACGCCGGCACGTCCGGCGGCAGGCCGCTCACCGAGGCCGCCGCGCTGAACCCGGCCCACGCCATCGCCGAGGCCGCGGCCGCCGCGCTGCCGAGATGACCGCCAGGACGCGTACGACAAGCTCGAACCGGAGTTGCGGCGCGGCGTCGTCGTCCGCGCCGCGCTGTCCCGGCTGCGCACCCCGCGCTACGGCTACTTTCCTCCGCCTGCCTCCCCTCCACCTGACCGGCTCGGTCGTCAGCGGGCCAGGCGACCCAGCAGCGCCGAGGCCGCCGTGATGCCGAGCGCGGCGGCCACGAGCAGGACCGCGAAGTCCAGCGGCAGGTGCGCGGGGATGCCGAGCAGCAGCCCGCGCAGCGCGTCCACCTCGTAGCTGAGCGGGTTGATCGCGCTGATGGCCTGCAGCCAGCCGGGCATGGCCGTGGTGGGGTAGAGCGCGTTGGAGGCGAAGAACAGCGGCATGGTGATGGCCTGGCCGATGCCCAGCAGCCGGTCGCGGGTCCGTACGATGCCGGCGATCGTCACCGACAGGCACGCGAAGAACGCCGACCCGAGCAGCACCGCCAGGATCACCCCGGCCAGCCGCAGCGGGTCCAGGGTCATGCTCACGCCCAGCAGCGCGGCGATGAGCACCACGACCACCGCCTGGATGATCGCCTTCACCCCGGCCGCGAACGCCTTGCCGGTGACCAGCGCGGCCCGCGGCGTCGGCGTGACCAGCAGTTTGGTCAGGACGCCGGAGTCGCGTTCCCAGATGATGTGGATGCCGTAGAAGATGGCGATGAACATGGTGGACTGGGCGATGATCCCGGGGGCCAGATAGTCGCGGTAGGGGATGCCGCCGGTCGGGATCACGTTGATGCGGGTGAACGTCTCCCCGAAGATCAGCAGCCACAGGGCGGGCTGGACCGCGCGGGTGTACAGCTCGGTGCGGTCGTGGCGCAGCTTCTGCAGCTCCACCACGCACATCGCGACGACCCTGGCCGGGACCAGCCGCCACGCCGGCCTGGACCGCGGCGGGACGAGCAGCAGCCCCAGCGCGCCGTCAGCCGACGCGGGAGGCGGTGTTGCGGGTGCGGCGGACATCGCGGAACTCCCCTCCGTCATCGAAACCCGTGCCGGCGACGTCGCGGAAGACGTCCTCCAGGGTCGGGGACGAGCCGTCGCCGCGGCGGGCGCGCAGGTCGTCGGTGAGCCGGCGCGGCGTGCCGAACGCGCGCACCTGCCCCTGGTGCATGAGCGCGACCCGGTCGCAGTACTGCTCGGCCTCGTCCATGTAGTGCGTGGTGACCAGCACGGTCATCCCGCTGGCGGCGCGCACCGCCATGATGTGCTCCCACACGACGGTACGGGCGATGGGGTCGAGCCCGATCGTCGGCTCGTCGAGTATCAGCAGGCGTGGCGCGCTGACCAGCGCCTGGGCCAGTTCGAGCCGGCGTACCATGCCGCCGGAGAAGGTGCCCGCCATCCGGTCGGCGGCCTCGGTCAGCCCGACGGCCTCCAGCGCCTGGCCGACCCGGGCGGCGCGCTCCCGCCGGGGCACGTCGAAGACCCGCGCGAAGAGGGAGACGTTCTCGCGGCCGGTCAGGTTCGCGTCCGCCGACAGCTGCTGCGGCACGTAGCCGAGCAGGCGGCGCACCGCCATCCGGTCGGTGGCCACGTCGTGCCCGAAGACCCGGACCATGCCGGACGGGACCGGCAGCAGCGTGGTCACGCAGCGGATCGCGGTCGTCTTGCCCGCACCGTTGGGGCCGAGCAGGCCGAACACCTCCCCGGAGTCGACCGCCAGGTCGAGCCCGTCGACGGCCGTGGACCGCCCGAAGGAGTAGCGCAGCCCGGTACACGTGAGCGCGTCCCCTCTGGAAAGCAGCTCACCCCCGATGCCCTCGCCACCCGGCGGACCGCCCTCACCAGCGATGCCTTCGCCGCCCTGTGGGCCACCATCACGCGCCATGCCATCACCGCCCGTCATGCCGCCATCGGCCGCCACTCCGCCGTCGCCGTCCGTCATGCCGTTGTCACCTCCTCCTGCAGGCCGTCGGCCAGCCTGCGCAGCGCCGGGAGCGCGGCGGCCAGCGCGGCGCGATCGTCCTCACCGAGCCGCTCCACGTGCTCGCGTACGAGCGCCACGCGGCGCTCCTGCCAGGCCCGCAACCGCGCCTCGGCGTCGGGGGTGGCCAGCAGCCGGACGGACCGGCGGTCGTCGCGGCTCGTCTCACGGCGCAGCAGCCCGGCCCCGGTGAGCTGGTTGACCAGCGTGGACACCGAGTTGCCGGCCAGATAGAGCTCCTTGGCGGCGGCCGAGACGCTGATGCCGGGGCTGGCGACGACCAGCCGCAGCAGCTCGACCTGGGCGCCGCGCAGCCGCGGCCCCGCCATCTCCTGGCGCAGCCTGCGCCGGACCAGCCGGTGGATGCCGGTCATGACGCCGGTGAAGGCATCCGGCAGATCCTCTGCACTCATGCCCGAAATATTAGCTCTGCTTACGATGTAATGGAAAGTGTCCTGCTCAGACCCCATCTACCGGACACTTCCCCGGGTGAAGCCGCCGGACGCGTACCCGGAAGTACGGGGACCGGCCACGGCGGCCCGGTCAGCCCTCGGCCACCACCGCGACCGGGCAGGGCGCGTTCTGGAGCAGGAACCGGGCCGCGCCGAAACGGGCGGCGTGCCCGCGCCCGACCACCATGAGCGTGGCCTGCTCGGGCCCCTGCCCCGGCCGGTACCCAGCCGGGGCGATCCGGACCCGCGGGTGCCGTGTCGCCCATTCGGCCAGGTCCCCGTGCGCGGTCAGGGGCGCCCGGCGCAGCGACGCCTCGGCGAAGGCGAACTCGAGCACGGAGGCGTCCGGCGCCCTGTCGGCCACGACGACCGGCCCCGGCTGCGACGGCGGTGGCAGGGGGCCGGGACCGCGGACGACGACGACGGGGCAGGCGGCGTGGGCGGCGACGTAGCCGGCGACCGAGCCGACGACCGCCCTGGGCAGCGCGCTCAGGCCGCGGGATCCCACCACGACGAGGTCGGCCTCACCGGACAGCTCGGCCAGCCGCCGGGCGGCGGAACCCTCGTACAGGTCGGTCGCGACCTTCACCCCCGAGCTGCTCGCGCGGGCGCATTCGGCGCCGTGCCACAGCACGTGCTCGGCCGCCCGGCGCAGGTGGGCCTTGGCCTCCTCCTCAGCCTCGCCGTAGGGCCACTGCCAGGCGTGGACGACGGTCAGGGGCAGCTTCCTGAGCTCGGCCTCGTCGAGCGCCCAGTCCAGGGCCTGCACCGAGAAGTCCGAGCCGTCGTATCCGAGCACGATCCCACCCATGTCAGCACCCCCTTCCCACCCAGCCTCTCCCCGGCCGACCCCCCTCGCGTAGGGCCGTGCGACCGCGCCTCAGGGGCCGTTGGTCCCTCGCTCACCAGCCGGGCGCTGGACGTCCTGGACGTCCAGCGACCGCCTGGAGGACGCCGGCTGGAACACGGCGCGACCGGCACCCGGCTTCGCCCCCTCGCCCGGCTCCATTTGAGTAGGGGGTACTCACGACAGTTCGACGACGTGGCACCCATCCTGAAGAGGCCCTCAGCCTCGGAGCGGAAGGAGGTTCATGAACCCCAAGGCTCTCCTCAGACAGCACCAAGTCCCTGGACGCGGCTTGGCGTAGCCCCGCCTGGGCAGCCCAGATCGACCACAGCGTCTCATCTCGCGCGGCGCGCGGGGGACGACGAGGGCGTGCCCAATCGCGCGGGAAGTCCAGATGCCGGGCGTGCGTGCAGCGACCCCGGTGGCGATGGCCGTCCGTCTCGATCTGGCGCCCCGCGCAGTCGCAACGGCCGATCGAGCCGGCCACCCCATTGATCATCGTCCGCGCTCGCTGACGTCCACTTGGTGATTCACCCCCACGCAGAATGCGAGGTCGGGAGTTGATCGAAATTGTTCTCGGTGTGATCGCGAACGTACTCGGCGATTACATCACCGGATTGCTGACCAATAGGCAGACCGAGCGGAACCGAGCCGAACTGGTCACGCAGATCGAAAGCCAGATCAAGGCGACTCAGGCGTTGGACAGCAAGGTCGAGGCCACGGCCCTGGCGGTCAGAGAACTCGACGTGATCGTCAGGCAGGATAAGGGCCTCTCCTGGCAGGACGACCGCTTGGTCGTTCGGCCATCCGGACTGATCCGGAAAACGCTGCCGTCACCGCAGCAGGCGCTGGACGAGCTGGTCGCCAACATAACCGCACGCCGCCGCGAGCTGGGACTTCCGCTGACGGCCGAGGAGGCCATGGCCAAACGCGACGGCGGACCCGCCGAGGGCGAGCTCGTCCCGCCAGAGCCACCCGCTCCGGAGGCCCCGAAGCCGACTTCGAAGCCGACTCCGAAGCCAGATCTTCGAGCCGAGGTGCTGAACCTGCCGACCGAGGTGCTCCGCGAGAAGGAGCGGCGCCGGAGGGAATCGGGGAGTGACTGAATCGATAGCGCAACGTTTCGCCGATGCTGTCGGCCTTCATCTGATCGCCAATTTCCGGCCTGACGTGAAGCCGGGGACCCCGCTGTTTCTCGGCATCCAGGGCCCACCGGGCGAGGGGAAGACGTACCAGGTCGAGCGGATCCTGGAGAACGAGAGCATTCATTCTGTCCTGCTGTCCGGCGGGGAAATGGAGAGCCCGAACGCCGGAGCTCCGGCGGCCAAAATACGAACCGCCTACCTGGAGGCCGGAACGTACGCCGACACGGGCACTCCGGCGGCGATATTGCTCAATGACGCCGACGCTGCGATCGGCAGCTGGGGCGACCTGACCCAGTACACCGTGAACACGCAGAACCTGATCTCTGAGCTGATGCACCTGGCGGACTATCCGACCCGGGTGGAGGGCAGGCACGTGCGTCGAATCCCGATCATTCTCACCGGAAACGACCTCACCCGCCTGTACGCTCCCCTGCGCCGCAATGGGCGGATGCGCATTTTCAGCTGGCGCATGGATTCCGCGGAGCGGGCCTCGGCGGTGCGCTCGCTGTTCCCCTGGCTGAGGGAGCGGGAGGCCGGCGATCTCGTTCGCAGCTTCCCCGACCAGCCGATCTCCTTCTGGGCGGCGGTGCGACGCCGAATGGACGACACCGCCCTCACCACCGCTCTGCACAGGTACGGGCTCGGCGAGCTTGCCAAGCAGCTCGTCCTGGGCAGCAGGGTGCAGATCAACGACCATCCCCATCCGATCGAGGACATCATCACGGTGGCCAAGTTCGTTTCCGCCGACACGGCACACGATTTCCTCTCGTCCTAAACCGCAGGGAACAGGTATGGCCATTGCCAGGACCGCCACATACACCGCGACCTACGCTCGTGGCGAACTCATCAAGCTCCAAGTGCATCGCATTCTGGCCCGCTGTTCTAATGACCAGGTTCACATCCGCAATCTTCTGCGCGGGGTGGAACGACGCTGGATCAGCGAGATCTCCATCTACGGGCTGGACCAGAACGGCACCTGTCATGTCGAACTCTTCGTCAAGATCGACTGGAGCCGGCACATGCTGCACATGTCCGCTGGGCGGGACACGGTCCAAGTCGACGCGGGCTGGCAGGACGGCATCGCCACCGAGATCGATCTGGCACTGCAGAAATTCGAGCTGGTCACCCGTGAGCTCGGGCTCCGCAAGGTCGTTCACAGCCGCTACGCCTACGGCGTCGACCGGGACATGGCCAACCGAGAACTCGGCATGAGCCCCGCGAACCCGGTGCAGTGGCGAAGTGGCTTCTACGGCACCACCATGAGCATCCCCGAACTGGACGAGGTCACCGCCGGCATCAACCTCGCCAGTAGCGGCTAGGGAGCGGCCGGTCAGGGCGGCGGGCCGCGATGCTGGTGCCGCGGTCACGCCACCCGCCGCCGGCGTGCGGAGTCTCAGCGCACCCGCAGCCCCGTAACGGCGCGGCCGATGATCAGCCGTTGGATCTCCGACGTCCCCTCGTAGATCGCGCAGATCTGCGTAACATCCGACGCGCCCACCTCATCGTGGGAGGTGGGCATGTGAACCAAGAGGCGCGGCTGAGAGCGAGATGGCTGACCAACCCCGCCATTGAGCAGTCATCGATCTCGGAGCAAGAGCGGGACTCGCAGTAACGATTGCTCTCTTCAGCGCCGAGTCTCCTTGCTCCGCCAGGCCGAGAATGTCGTGTCCGCGCTGCCCGCCTCGCGAGAGGCTCCGGCCGAGGGTGTCCACCCGATGGACTGGGCGTATGGCCGACGCCGCGCATGAGTGGGCGAACTACCGCAACGGGCCGTGACATGTCCGGACAATGTCCGGCTGCTGGCCTCGTCCGGCCCATTGCCGGAGACGAGACTTTGGTCAGCCCGCCTTTCGGGTCAGCAGAAGCGGACACGAGTCTGCGCTGTTAGATCGAAAGAAGGAGACGACCATGCGTACGAAGATCATGCGGATTGGGCAAGTGGCCATCGCTACGGCAGCGACGACTCTAGCCATGGCCGCACCCGCACAAGCCCACACAGTCAGGGTGGGAAACAGTTGGGGCTTCGCGGAGATCAACTCCGGTCACACGGAGCTGACTGTCTGCAGGATCCTCGGCAGCTACCCCGATTCCGACGTCTGGGGCACGGTGAGGTACAGCGGCGGCACTCTCATCCGGTATGACGCGCCGACGCGCAGCGGCTTGTGCTGGGTCCACCCCCTACGGTCCAACCCCACCGATATCAGATTCTGCTGGCGTCCTTCAGGAACGAACAACCAGTGCACGACGTGGAGAGCCGTCTGACCGTTCCTGCGGTTCTCGCTTCCTTGGTCCGTGAGCCTCAGGACTAACTGCGCAAACACGAAAAAGCGCCCCGCTCCTCCCAGCAGGGAGTAGCGGGGCGCACTCGTATATCAGTAGACCTATCGCTGGCCGTCCGGGAGGTCCGGCCGTGGGGTGTGCTTGGCTATGAAGCCCACCACGGCCGCCAGCACGGTCGGCACCAGCGGCAGCGTGATCGCCTCGACCCAGTCGGGCAGGAATGCGATCACCGACGGGTCGTCCGCGACCGCCTGCAGCACCGCCATGCCGCGACGCCCGCGAGGTACGACACCAGACCCATCGCCTTGACCTTGGTCTCGACGGGCGGCTTGGAGTAGGTGACCTGAGGATCTGCGTGCATAGCCCCTCCTTCGGGACAGCCCGCTCACAGCGGGTATTCAGGGGAAGAGGTTGAAGATCAGGCGCGGGCCGGCCACGACCACTGGCCGTGATCGGTGCCCTGCGAGCGCGACGTGGCCCAGTAGGAGTGGTTGCCGTCCGGGAACACCTGGAGGTTCACGGCGGTCCCGGCACCCTCGAAGGTGCGCGTGATGATCGCCGGGAGGACGTCGCCGAGCTTGGCGGGCGATCGGACGACACCCTGGCCGCCGAACGACTGCATGCTCTCCAGGTTGACGGGAGTACCTCCTTCGTCGAAAGCGGAACCGCAATCAGCGGTCGAACATCGAGATCTTGGCCATCGACACCGTCTCGACGACCGCCGCAGCGTCGGTCGGATTGATGGTCCGGAGCCGGAGCTGGTTCTTGGTGTTGAGCGCGAACTGGCCGCCCACACTGGACTCGACACGACCGTTGATGTCGGCGCGAAGGACAGCCGCCAGGTGTCCTCCTCGAACTCCTTGCCGTCGCGGGAGTACCGCGACCGGGCCACGTCGATCTCCGTGCCCGGCTTCGTCCCACGGATCTTGACCAGGCCATCCACGGGGCACCAGCGGCTCGCCTTGGCCATGACGGCGATTCCGTCCACGTTGTGGCCGGGCGGGTCGTCGGCGTACTCGGTGTGCCAGCGCACCGCCAACTCGCCGCCGACTGGGACCGCCTGATCCTCTCCGGCACCCAGAGAGATCACCTCGGGCACGTCTTCCTTCAGCGCGGCGACGCGCGACCGGAACATGGTCATGTTGACGGAGTGGGGGTCGGGCTCGGCCATGTTGATATCCGGCGGTGTGGTGGCACACCACGCCTTCCACGGACGGCTGCGGCCCATGCCCCGAGACCGTCACCCGCCCACCTCCGTCACTGGGAAGCCCGTTTTTCGAGCCATGTTGGCAAACCGCGTAAGCCATGGCATATCGGCTGTTCCCCCTACGCAATGTCGTCGGGAACCCTTGGGTCCACCGAGCCCGATGAGCAGGTTCGCGGAGATGACGCGCGCTCTGTGGCTCGGCGTGTCGGCTGAGATCACGCCTGGCCGGGTAGCGATTATGCGCGTAGCCTGCCGTCGTGGCCGACTGGGCAAAGCTGATCGAGGCAATCGCCGGTCTCCTGGGCGCGGTGGCGTGGCCGGTGGCGATCGTACTTGCGACGCGCATCGTGATCAGGCGGCACCGGCTCGCATTCGAGCGACTGATTGATCGGGTGCAGAGCATCAGTTATCCCGGAGGCCAAGTAGATCTTGGTCAGATCGCCATCGAGCAGGAACACCACGTGGGAGCGCTCGTCCAGGAGGCCAGCGCCGAGGATCTGGAGCCTGAGCGGCGGGAGGCGCTGGTACGGCGTCTCGCACGAGAAGCGGAGCGTCTGGGCGGGCTGCGCCTGATGTCGGAGGCCGACCTGACAGCACACGAACGTGTGGTCTTGGATTTGCGCACTCAAGGGCTCAGCCGTGATGCGATCGCACAGCGGTTGAATGTGACCAAGGGTGAGGTGAGCCGACTCCTGGACCGCAGTCGCATCAAGCTGGGTTTCACAGACGAACTGGCCTACCTCCATTACCTGCGCCGGAGGACTGAGGCGCCGGAGGACTAGGTCGTGTATCGAAAGCGCCGGTCACAGCCACCCGTCGCTCTGAGGCAGGGGTAAACCGCTACTTCAGCGGTGGATGTGGCGAGTACGGTGTGGCTGTGGCCGGTGATCGCGTGCAGCGGCGGCTCACGGAGACAGACGCGCGGACGCGAAGGAGCGAATGGTGCCAGGCGCTGTACTGCGAGGGGTGACTCTGGACTGTGCCGACCCGCGGACGCTGGCGGGCTTCTACGGTGCACTTACCGGGATGCGCGAACTCTTCAGTACGGACGAGTTCGTCGCTCTGACGGACGACTCCGGCTGCGATCTGGGGTTCCAGAGGGTTGACGGATACCGGGCTCCGCAGTGGCCGGGTCAGGACGTGCCACAACAGTCCCACCTGGATTTCCGCGCTGACGACCTCGACGCGATGGAAGAGCTGGCCCTGGAACTCGGCGCGGCCAAACCGGACCATCAGCCCGGCGACGGACGCTGGCGGGTACTCCTGGATCCGGCTGGCCACCCCTTCTGCCTGACGTCTTCCTGACATCACCGGCGTTGACAGGTATCCCCCGTCAGACGCCGTAGCGCTCAAGCTTGGGCGAGCGGTTCAACGGAACGGTGCCTTTTGAGGCGATTGATGCCGCGCTCTCCCGCGTACCGAGCCTTGTAGTCGTCCGGGTCGAACTTCGGCGGACGGCCGCCGCGGGAGCCGCGTTTCCTTCGGTTGCGGGCCTGGTCGGCCTTGTCCGGGATGGTGCAGCGAATGCCACGTCTGCGCAGGTAGGCGCGGTTCTTCCGGGAGGCGTACGCCTTATCAGCGCGTACCCGCCTCGGCCGGGTGCCGCGGTCTGCCGGACCCCAGCCGGGGCACCCTGATGCGGCCCAGGACAACCTCGAACTGCGGGGAGTCCCCGCGCTGCCCGGCGGTGATCACGATGGACATGGGCTTTTGCCCCTGCTCGACGGCGAGGTGCGGCTTGGTGGTCAGGCCGCCGCGCGAGCGCCCGAGGCCGTGGTCGTCGGGCTCGACTGCGACACCGCCAGGCGGCTCCTTCTTTCTGCAGGTCCCCCTATTCCTCGCTCCGGCGGCGTGCTGGTGGGCCCGGCAGAGGGTGGAGTCGACGTTGAGGTCCCAGGTGATCAGGTCCTTGGCATCGGCCCGGGCCTGGAGTTCGGTGAAGACGCGCTGCCAGGTGCCGTTGCGCTGCCGGCGGAGGAACAGGTCGTACGCCCGGCCCCACGACCCGTACTCGGCGGGCATGTCCCGGCCAGGAGCCTGTGGTTGTCTGTCTCCACGCCTGCGGCCGTGAACGCCAGCGGTTGCGCCTCACCGGGATGGGCATGTCGCGGCCGGAAACCGGCATATCCCTCCGATCTGGCCGATGCCGAGTGGTTGGTGCTGGAGGGCGAGGCACGGGCGGTGATGGCCGAACTGGTCGCGGTCGCGGGCCGGCCGATGGTGCATGACCTGCGCGCGGTGCTGGACGCGATCGGCTACGTGTCCCGGTACGGGATCGAGTGGCGGGCCCTGCCGGTCGACTGCCCGCCGCATGAGGCGGTGTATGCGTTCTTCGTGCGCCGGTCGCGGCGTGGTGTGCCCGAACGGGCCGGGAGGTTGCGCGGTCGGTTGCGCCTGCTGGCCGGGCGCCGCGAGCTGCCGACGGCCGGGGTGCGTCGACTCCCAGACGGTCCGGGCGGCCGAGATGGTCGGCGCGACGGCCTGCGGGTACGACGCGGGCAAGAAGCTCAACGGGCAGAAGCGGCACGTTGTGGTGGGCACCCTCGGGCCCACGAGCCGCCGCCGTACACGCTGCCCCGGGAGAGACCCACGGGGAAGCCGCGTACTCACAACCTGCTGTTCCGGTGGGCCACCGACGACTTGCACATTCGGCACCGGAACTACGACTTGACCGTCTGGAAGCCCGCGCTCGTCGCGGCCGGGGTCCTACCCGAGCCGACCAGGGACTCACGAGGGCGGCGTCAGTACCTCGACAACCGGCAGCAGGGCACGCACCAGCTTCGCCACTACTTCGCCGGCGTCGCTCTGGCGGGTGGCGTGACAATCAAGAACTTGTGCGAGTACCTGGGACACACGGATCCGGCGCTTACGCTCCGTGTCTATGCGCACATGCTGCCCTCGTCACATGACCGAGTCCGCGAAGCCATCGATCGGCGGTTCCGGCGACCCACGTGCGAAGTTGTTCAGCGGACCGGCAGGCCGGTGACCGCGCGGCCGATGATCAGGCGCTGGATCTCCGACGTGCCCTCGAAGATCGTGTAGATCTTGCTGTCCCGGTGGAAGCGCTCCACCGGGTGCTCCCTGGTGTATCCCGCGCCGCCCAGGATCTGGATCGCCTGCTCCGTCACCCACACCGCCGTCTCCCCCGCCACCAGCTTCGACATCGACCCCTCGGCCTGCTCGAACTGCCTGCCGTTGCGGGCCATCCACGCAGCCCGCCACGTCAGCAGCCGGGCCACGTCCACGCGGGTGGCCATCTCGGCGAGCAGGAAGGCGATGGCCTGGTTCTCGCCGATCCGGCGGCCGAACTGCTCGCGTTCGCGGGCGTAGTCCCTGGCGTACTCGAAGCCGGCCCGCGCGATGCCGACCGCCATCGCGGCCACCGACGGGCGGGTGGTCTCGAACGTGCGCATCGCCGCCTGCTCCCCCGCCCGCTCCCCCTTGCGTACGCGCGCCAGCCGGGCCTCCAGCTTCTCCTTGCCCCCGAGCAGGCACGAGCCCGGTACGCGGGCGTCCTGCAGGATCACCTCGGCCGTGTGGGAGGCGCGGATGCCGTGCTTGCGGAACTTCTGCCCCATCGACAGCCCGGGCGTGCCGGGCGGGATGACGAAGGACGCCTGGCCCCTGGTGCCGAGCGACGGGTCGACCGAGGCCACGACCACGTGCACGTTCGCGATGCCGCCGTTCGTCACCCACGTCTTGACGCCGTTGAGCACCCAGTCGTCCCCGTCCTGGACGGCCCGGGTGCGGATGGCGCCGATGTCGGAGCCGGCGTCCGGTTCGGAGGCGCAGAACGCGCCCAGCTTGACGTCGTTCTCCGTGCCGAACATCTGCGGCAGCCACTCCCCCATCTGCTCGGGGGTGCCGTTCGCGGCCAGGGCGGCGGCGGCCAGGCCGGTGCCGGTGATGGACAGGCCGATGCCCGCGTCGCCCCAGAAGATCTCCTCGAACGCCACCGGCAGCGCCAGCCCGCTCTCCTCGAACCACTGGGTGGCGAAGAAGTCGAGCGAGTACAGCCCGATCTTGGCCGCCTCCTGGATGACCGGCCAGGGGGTCTCCTCGCGCTCGTCCCATTCGGCGCCCGCCGGGCGGATCACGTCGCGGGCGAACGCGCGCACCCAGTCGCGTACCTCGGCCACGTCGCCGCTGAGCTCCGGACAGAACCCCGTCATGTGCTGCACTCCTCGAACCGTCCCATGCGTTACCGGTGGTAACACCCTACCGGCCGGTAGCGTCGCCAGGAATGCCCCGGCAGCCCTCAATCGGGTACGGGTGAAGCTCGATCGCCGGTCGACCTGTGGGCAATGGATCTGTCGTTGCTCCGTGGCCCGCGCGCGGCGGCCCCCGTCTTCACGGTCGGTGGCCTAGTTCGCCGCGGCCGACCTCGCGTGCAGCCGGGCCGAGGCGAGGACGGCCAGGGCGGCCGCGGTCATGCCGATCGCCAGGCCGTACATGAGCGGGGTGAAGCCCCCGAACGCGGCGGCCACCTGCGGGCCGACGCTGCCGCCGACGGCGAGCGCGAAGGAGAACAGCGCCAGCGCCGTCCCGCGCGCCCGGCCGGCGCCGGCGGAGATGGACTCGTTCATGCTGGGCAGCCCGCCGGTGATGGCGGCGACGTAGAGGGCGAGCAGGAGCACCAGCACGGTGGTGCCGGTGACGCCGACGGCCGCGAGCGCGAGGGCGCCGGCCGCCAGGAACACCACCGTCCTGGTCGTCGTGGGGATCCGGGCCAGCCAGGGCATCAGGAGGGGCACCAGCACGATCGACGGCAGCCCGGCCGCGCGCAGGGCGAGCAGCTCGGAGGGGGAGCTGACGCCGTAGATCTGCAGCCCGGTGTACACGGCCACGAAGCCGGTCATCAGCATGATCGTGGCCAGGTAGCGGAGGCCGAGGACGCGGTGGAGCAGGAGGCCGGGCAGCGGGCGGTAGGCCGACAGGGCGGATCCGGCGCCCTCGCGCGGCAGGTCGGGCAGCATGACGGCGCGCACGCCCAGCCCCGTCACCACGAACCCGGCCGCCGACAGCACGAACATCCCGCGCCAGCCGGTCACGTCCACCAGGAGCTGGGCGGCGACCTGCAGCAGCACGGCCGAGGCGAGGAACGCGCCGGTCACCGCCGCGATCGCGACCACGCGGCGGCGCGGCTCCAGCCGCTCGCCCAGGTACGCCATGCCCGCGGGCGGGAACATCGCCACCGCCACACCCTGCACGCCCCGCAACATGAGCGCCACATCAGGAGAGGGGCTCAACGCGACCGATGCCGTCGTGAGTGCGGCCAGCGGCAATCCGATCATCAGCAGTCTGCGGCGGCCGTAGCGGTCCGAAAGGGGGCCGAACACCAGGAAGCCGACTCCGTACCCGATGCCGAAAGCGGTCACCAGCCAGGTCAGGCTGTCGGCCGGCGTGCCCCAGGCGGCGGCCATGTCGTGCAGGAGCGGGATCACCACGTAGAGCTGGCCGCTGACCAGGACGGCGGTGAGGGTGAAGGCGGTCAGCGTGCGCCCGAACGGTGCGACAGGGGCGGCCGGCTGGGCCGGAGGCTGGAGGGGCGGGGTGCGCGGAATGGTTAGTGCCATGTGCGGGGACGGTAGCCAACCAACTAGTTGGATGTCAACTGGATGGTTGGTTTGCAACCAACCGGTTGGTGGCTAGGATGGGCCGTATGGCACCCAAGGTCTCGACCGCCGCCACCCGGGCCGCCCTGCTGGCAGCCGCGCGGGACGAGTTCGCCGCGTACGGAGTGGCGGGCGCCCGCGTGGACCGCATCGCCGAGCGCGCCGGCGTCAACAAGGAGCGCATCTACGGCCACTTCGGCAGCAAGGAGAAGCTGTTCGACGCGGTCATCGAGGAGGCGCTCGACGACGTGACCCGGCAGATCGCGCTGCCGGGGGCCGACCCCGTGGACTACGTGGCCAAGCTGACCGACTACTACCGCTCGCACCCCGACCTGGTGCGGCTGCTGATGTGGGAGGCGCTCAACTACCGTGGGCAGGATCTGCTGCCCGGCCAGGAGATCCGGGTGGCGCGCTGCGGGCGGAAGACGGCCTCGCTGGCGGCGGGGCGCGGGGAGGAGCCGTCGGCCGCGACGGCGCGCATGTTGTTCACGCTGACGGGGCTGGCGCTGTTCCCGTCGATGATGCCGCAGCTCGGGCGGATCATCCTGGGCGAGGCGGCCGACGACCACGAGGGCCTGCGCGACCAGATCGCCGCCTTCGTGGCGGCCGCCCTCAAGTAACACCCCCGTGAGGGAGGCCGCCCTCAAATAACACCCCCTGCGTGACAGCCGCCCTCAGGTAACGCCCCCGCAGTGGCTCCTTAGGAACGCCCCAGGCCGCTTCTCGGATGGCGCCTCTCAGGTGTCGACGGTGAGCATCGGCGGGCGCTCGCCGATGCCGACGTCCCTCGTCAGCGCCTCGTGGCCGCCCTCCACCCGCCGGAACTGAGCCAGCCGCGCGGACGGCGTGTGGTGGGCCTCGATCTTGCCCTGGCGTTCCAGCCGCGACCACGCGGCGAGCATGATCTGCGAGGCCATCGCCCCGAGCGCCTCGACGGACTGCGGCGCGTGCTCGCGCGAACCCAGGTCCACCTGCGCGAACCCGTCCAGCCCGGCCAGCTCCAGCAGGTCGATCAGCAGGCCCAGCTCCACGGCGTAACCGGTCAGGAACGGTACGCGTTCGAGGGCGGAGCGGCGCCCGGCGTACTCCCCCGCCAGCGGCTGCACGAAACCGGCCAGCTCGGGCCAGTGCAGGTTGATCAGGGGGCGGGCGACCAGCTCGGTGACGCGGCCCCCGCCGTTGGGGGTGTCGTGGAGCGGACGGTCATAGCACCCTTTGGCGTACACCACGGTTGGGTCAGCCAAAAGCGGCCCAAGCACCCCAAGTATCAGAGAAGAACGAAAATTCCGGATATCGGCGTCGGCGAACACCAGCACGTCCCCCGACGTGACGGCCAGCGACTTCCACAGCGCCTCGCCCTTCCCGTCGAGCGGCTTGAGCTGCGGCAGGATCTCGTCCTGCGCGTGCACCCTGGCCCCGGCACGCGCGGCCACCAGCGCGGTGTCGTCGGTGGAGCGCGAGTCGATGACCACGAGCTCGTCGACGAGCCCGGCCAGCTCCCGCCGGATGATACCGACGATCTCCCCCACGGTCTCCCGCTCGTCGCGGGCCGGGAGGACCACGCTGACCGTGGTGTCTCCCTTGGCGGCCACCAGATCCCGGAGCGGCCAGTCACTTGCGGACGAAGTACGGCGTCGCAACCATCCGTGCACTTCAGGCAGCATGCGACCCCTCCCCCCGAATCCCCACGTGTCAGCTTATGTGACGGCCCAGCACCCCTTCCGGCGCCCCGCTCCGGCGTTCAAACCTCGCTCACGGGGCGAGTTCCAGGCCCCCGTCGATGGTGAGGACCTGCCCGGTGATCCAGGTGGCGGCGGGGTCGGCGAGGTGCACGATCCAGGTGGCCACCTCCTCGGGGGTGCCCCGGCGGCCGAGCGGGATGCGGGCGGCCTCGTCCTGCTTGATCTGCTCGACGACCGTGTCGGGCAGGCCGGCGGCGGTGAGCGCCTCGCTCTCGGTGGGGCCGGGCGCCACGGCGTTGACCCGGATGCCGTCGCCGGCCAGCTCCAGCGCCCAGCTGCGGGTCAGCTGCTCCACGGCGGCCTTAGTGGCGGCGTAGTGGGCGGCGCCGGGCAGCGGGCGGTGGCCGTAGGTGCTGGAGATGTTGATGATGGTGCCGCGGCCGGCCCGCAGGTGCGGCAGCGCCGCGTGCGCGAGCAGGCTGGGCGCGGTGACGTTGAGCGCCAGCAGGCCGGCGATGCGGTCGGCGTCGGTGTCGGCCAGCGACATGACGGCGGTGGCGCCGGCGTTGTTGACCAGGACGTCCAGGCGGCCCCAGCGGTCGGTGGCCGCCTCGACGACGGCCTGCGGGACGCCCCCGGCGGTGATGTCGGCGGGCATGGGCTCGATGCCGGGCTGCCGGGCGGCGGTCTCGTTCAGGGCTTCGGCCCGGCGTCCCACGCCGAGCACGCGCGCTCCGGCGCGGGCGAGGGCGATGGCGGTGGCCCGGCCGATGCCGGAGCCGGCTCCGGTCACGATCGCGACCTGGCCTTTCAGATGGCCGTTGGGCTGGACGGTCACGTCACACTCCTCTGTTCGCGGCGCTTGTTCGATATTCGTGAAACATCGAACAAGCTACCATGATGGGATGAGACAGGCGCATCACCCTGAAGTTGGCGATATCGGGCTGACCGAGGTGATGGGCGCGCTCAGCGATCCGATCCGGGTCGGCCTGGTGCGGGTGCTGGCCGACGGTCGCGAACGCGGGTGGGGCGAGCTGCGGGCGCCGGTCGCCAAGTCGACGCTCAGCCACCACCTGCGGGTCCTGCGCGATGCCGGGCTGACCCGTACGCGCCAGGAGGGCACCCGCTGCTTCGTGACCCTGCGCGCGCAGGATCTGCAGGTCCGCTTCCCCGGGCTGCTGCAGGCGGTGCTGGCCGCGGCCGAGGACGAGGACGTCGGCCACCAGGTGAGCCTGAAGGACGGCCCGCAGCCCGCCTGATGGCGGGAGCACCCGATCAACGGGTGAGCGGGATGCGGAGCACGAAGCGCGCGCCGCCACCGGGCGTCTCCTCGACGTGCAGGGTGCCGCGGTGGGCCGAGGCGATGCCGCGGGCGATGGACAGGCCCAGGCCGGTGCCGCCGCGGTCGCGGCTGCGGGCGGTGTCCAGGCGGGCGAAGCACTGGAAGACACGTTCGCGGTCGGCCTGCGGGACCCCCTGCCCGTCGTCGGACACTGCCAGCTCGGCATGATCACCCGCGCGGCGCAGGCTCACCTCCAGCCTGTGCGTGGCGTGGCGCCGGGCGTTGTCCAGCAGGTTGTCGAGCAGCCGGGTGATCTGCCAGGAGGCGGCCTCCACCATCACCGCGGGTTCGAGATCGAGCCGTACGTCGTGGGCCCCGGCCCACCGGGCCGCCGCCGTCTCGGCCAGCGTGGTCAGGTTCACCTCCGCCAGGCTTCTGCCGAGGTCGTCCTCCAGGGTGACCAGCAGGTGCAGGTCGTTGACGATGTTCTCCAGGCGGTCGAGGTCGTCGGCCACGTGGTGCAGCAGTACGGGCAGATCGATCTCGTCCGGGTGCAGCCGCGCCTCCTCCACCTGCACGCGTAGCGCGGCGAGCGGGGTTCGCAGCTCGTGCGAGGCGTCGGCGGTGAACTGGCGCCGCCGATCCATCAGCTGCTCGGCGAACGTCCGCGCCGCTTTCAGCTCTTGGGCGCACGTGTGGAGCTCCGGCTCCATCGCCCGCTCACCCGCGCTCACGGGTCCATCGCCTCGTGCAGGCGCCGGTCCGTACGCGGGCCGGCCGGAGCGGCTGAACGGGCGAGGGGCAGGCGCAGCACGAAGCTCGCGCCACCCGCCTCGGACTCTCCGACGTGCAGGGTGCCGAAGTGCGCCCGGGCGATGTCGCGGGCGATCGCCAGTCCCAGGCCGGTGCCGTTCCCGTCGAGGTGGCGGGCGGCCTTCAGCCGGGTGAAGCGATGAAAGATCCGCTCCCGTTCGCATTCGGCGATGCCCTCCCCGTCGTCGGCCACCGTCAGCACGGCGTGGCCGTCGTCCCGGCACAGCCGGACCTCGACCAGATGACGGCAGTGCCGCTGGGCGTTGTCCAGCAGGTTGGTGAGCACCCGGCCGATCCGGATCGGGACGACCTGGACGGTCATGCCGGGCTCCAGCCGGAGCTGGACCTCGATGCGGTCGGATCTGCGGGCGATCTCGCCGCGCACCAGCTCGGCCAGGTCGACGTGCTGCGGCCGGACGGGCGGGCCCGACTCCATCTCGGCGAGGATCCGCAGATCGGTGATGATCATGCTCAGCCGGTCGACGTCTCGCAGCGCGCGGGTGAGGAGGTCGCCGAGGTCGGTCTCGTCGGGATACAGGCTCGCCTCCTCCAGCTCCGCGCGCAGCCCCGCGATCGCCGTGCGCAGCTCGTGCGCGGCGTCGGAGGCGAACCGCTGTTTCTTGCGCAACTCGCGTTTCAGGTCGCGCACCTTGTCGCAGGCCGCTCTGATCGCCGGCGCTGCCCCTCCGTCACCGGTCGGGCGTGGGGCCTCGCCGTCGTACAGGGGCATGACGTTTGCCGTCACAACACGACTTCCTTCCGCTCGCGTTCGCACCGGAGATATCGCCGCAGGTCATCGGTCGGTGCATCCCGTTGTCGTCTCGGCTACCAGCTGAGACAGGTCACTCTCGGTGTCTGTGACAGCTCCTGGATTCAGTGGCCGGTGTCACAGATCGACGACAACGCGCAGTGACAGGAGCGAGACCCTGCCACCACGGGGGCCGGATGGTCGCGCGGGCCATCGATGGGCTGCCCCGCGGTTCGAGCCAACCTCGCGAGCTGCTGTTCGGCCGCGCCTTCGTGGTCGCGGCCGGGTGTCTGGCGATCTGGCGGCGTGGAAGAACGTCACGTGGTTCGCGCCGTCGCGGCCTTCGTCAGGGAGCCCGTCATCCGTTCCGCGGCGGCCGCGGGCCGCGTCATCGCCATCCGCCTGCTGCCGCTCGCGGCGCCCCGGATCGGCGTGGCCGCCGTGGTCGCCGCGAGCACAGCCTTCTGCGTCCTGCTGGTCGCCGTCACGAGCGCGACTGCGGCGGTAACGGCCCATTCGGCAGGGACACCGCGGCGAGCTTGGCCGGGTTCAGCATCCACAACACCTGGTCGATGCCCTGGTCCGAGGCGTTGACCGTGATGACGGCGAACAGCTGCCCGTCCCGGCTCAGCAGCGCGGAGGGCCGGCCGTTCGTGCTCCCCCAGCCCACGTCGACGCCGTCCCAGAACCGGCCGGAGAACGCCTTGATGACCTTCGCCAGCCGCGTCGCCCCCACCACGGGGAAGCGTGCCGCGCCGCGTACGGCGCCGCCGCCGTCGGAGTAGCTGACCACGTCCGCGGTGAAGAGCTCCTCCAGCGCGGTCAGGTCGCCGGAGCGGGCGGCGGCGACGAAGGCCGCCAGCAGCCTGCGCTGCTCGTCCGTGGTCACGGGCCGGCGGCGCCCGGCGAGCACCCGCTTGCGGGCCCTGCTGACCAGCTGGCGGACCGCCGTCTCGTTGAGCCGGACGATCTCGGCGATCCGCTGGTAGGGGTAGTCGAACGCCTCCCGCAGCACGTACGCCGCCCGTTCGGTGGGCGAGAGCCGCTCCAGGAGCATCAGCACCGCGACCTCCAGGGCCTCGCCGCGCTCGGCGCCGAGGTAGGGGTCCGCGCCCGTGTCGACGGGCTCGGGCAGCCAGGGCCCGATGTAGGTCTCGCGGCGCACGCGGGCGGACTGGGCGGCGTTGATGGCCAGCCGCGTGGTCACCGTCGCCAGGAACCCGGCCGGGCTGTCCACCGTGGAGCGGTCGTACGACTGCCAGCGCAGCCAGACGTCCTGCACCAGGTCCTCGGCCTCGGCCGCGCTGCCCAGCATCCGGTAGGCGATGCCGAACAGGCGCGGCCGCACGCCGTTGAACACCGCCGCGGCCTGTTCGAGATCTTCAGGCCCGCCGGGCTCGCCGGTCGGTACGGTATCCGTCACAGTTCATCGCCCCCGCCCTGCGCCTACCCCTTGAGCAGCGGGGACAGGCCAGCGGCGGGTAACAGTCCGGGAAGGTTTCCCCCGTCAGGAGCTCAGCCCTGGATCGACTTGGTCTCAAGATACTCTTCGAGGCCCTGCCGGCCGAACTCGCGGCCGTTGCCCGACTGCTTGTATCCGCCGAACGGCGCCAGGACGTTCCATTCGCCGCCGTTGACGTCCACCTGACCCGTGCGGAGCCGGCGGGCGATCGCCATCGCGCGGTCGGGGCTGCCGAAGACGGCGCCGGTGAGCCCGTACATCGTGCTGTTGGCGATCTCCACGGCCTGGTCGTCGCCGTGGTAGGGGATGATCGTCAGGACGGGCCCGAAGATCTCCTCCTGGGCGATGACCGCGTCCGGGGCGACGTCGGCGAAGATCGTCGGCCGTACGTACGCGCCCCCGTCCAGCCCGGCGGGCCTGCCCGGGCCGCCGAGGACCAGCCGGGCGCCGTCGGCGACGCCGCGCTCGATGTAGCCCTCGACCCGCCGCCGGTGCTGCTCGGAGGCCATCGGCCCGATGAGGGTGGCCTCGTCCATCGGGTCGCCGACGACGTAGCCCTTCGCGGCGGCCACGGCCAGCTCGATCGCCTCCTCCTGCCGCGACGCGGGCACCAGCATCCGCGGCCACGCGCCGCAGACCTGCCCGCCGTTGGTGTAGGTCATGGCCACGCCGCGGGTGACCGCCTCGGGGAAGTCCGCGTCGTCGAGGATGACGTTGGCCGACTTGCCGCCGAGCTCCAGCGTGACCCGCTTGACGGTCTCGGCGGCCGCGGCGGCGATCAGCCGGCCCGCGCGGGTGGAGCCGGTGAACGACACCATGTCGATGCCCGGATGTGCCGAGATGGCCGCGCCGACGGTCGGGCCGGTGCCGTGGACGACGTTGAACACCCCGGCGGGCAGCCCCGCCTCGGCCGCGACCTCGGCCAGGATCGCCGCCGTGAGCGGCGCGATCTCCGACGGCTTGAACACCATGGTGTTGCCCGCCAGCAGGGCGGGTGCCAGCTTCGAGACGATCTGCTGGAGCGGGAAGTTCCACGGCGTGATGGCGCCGACGACCCCGATCGGCTCGCGCACCACCAGCGAGCTGCCGATGCGCTCGGACCAGGCGAAATCGGGGGCGAGCGCGGCGAAGGACGCCGCCACCGCGACCGGGAAGCCCGCCTGCGCGGCGCGGGACAGCGTGATGGGGGCGCCCATCTCGCCGGTGATCGTGGTGGCGATCTCCTCGTTCCGGCCGCGCAGCCCGTCGGCGATGCGGCCGACAACCTGCGCGCGTACGGCCGGGTCGGTGGCGGCCCAGCCGGGGAAGGCCGCCCGCGCCGCGGCGACGGCGCGGTCCACGTCGGCGGTGGTGCCCTCCGGCACCTGGGCGACGACGGCGCCGGTCGCCGGGTTCACCACGTCGATCATATGGGTGGATCCGGGGACGCTCCGGCCGCCGATCCAGTGGGTAGCTGTCTTGACTGTGGTTGTGCTCATGAGACGACCGTGGCAGCGGGGCGGGGCCGGAGGAATGTCCTGCCGATCCGGGGATCCGGCCGGGCGCGGTCCCCGTTCTGCCTGTCCAGGGATCGGCAGAGCATGGATACGGGAGGGCGGCGGCCCGATACTCGGCACGCCAAGGAAACATTTCCGGCCGGGAAGTGTTCATGGAGGCGGACGTATCAAGAGGAGGTCGACCATCGTGGACCGGGCCCGACTCGCCGAGTTCCTGCGCAGCCGCCGGGAGGCGTTGCAACCGGAGGACGTGGGGCTGCCCCGTGGCGGGCGGCGGCGTACGGGCGGGCTGCGGCGCGAGGAGGTCGCCGTGCTGTCCGACATGTCGGTCGACTACTACAGCCGGCTGGAGCAGCGGCGCGGGCCGCACCCGTCGGAGCAGATGCTCGCCTCCATCGCCGGTGGGCTGCGCCTGTCGCTGGAGGAACGCGATCACCTGTTCCGCCTGGCGGGATACGCCACCCCGCAGCGGACCCTGCGGGCCGACCACATCAACCCCGGCATGATGCGCATCTTCGACGGCCTCGAGGACGCCGCCGCCCAGGTCGTGAACTACCTCGGCGAGACGCTGAAGCAGACCCGGCTGTCGAAGGCGCTGATCGGCGACGAGACCGTACGCACCGGGATGGCCCGCAACCCGCACTACCGGTGGTTCACCGATCCCGGCGCGCGGGCGATGCATCCTGAGGACGACCACCCGGCGCACAGCAGGCTGATGGCGGCGAACCTGCACGACCTCCACACCCGCGACCGCACGGACCCGCGCACGGCGGCGATCGTGAACGCGCTGCTGGCCGAGAGCGCCGAGTTCGCCGAGCTGTGGGGCGAGCACCCGGTCAGCCGCCTCTACTGCCCGCAGAAGCGCATCCGGCACCCGGAGCTCGGCCTGCTCGAACTGCACTGCCAGACGCTGGTCGACCCCGATCAGTCCCAGAGCCTCGTCGTCTACACCGCGCCGTCGGGCAGCGAGAGCTACGACAAGCTGCGCCTGCTGTCGGTCATCGGGGACCAGCGCCGCTAGCGGAAAAATTACCCGCGCACCGGTCCGGCCTGTCACAAATCCGGCTTCTGTCCTGTCGTCCTTCCGGGACACGTTCTTGTGACAGACCGGAGGGGCACCATGCAGTCGCGAGAAATACGGCCAGAGGGCCGGCCAGGACGGCGACCCGAGAGACAGGTCGCCACATCCGTCCTGGTCATCGGCACGGGAGGGGCCGGGCTGCGGGCCGCCATCGAGCTCGCCGAGCGCGGGGTCGGCGTCCTCGCGGTGGGCAAGCGGCCGAAGGCGGACGCGCACACCTCGCTCGCGGCGGGCGGCATCAACGCGGCGCTCGCCACGATGGACCCGGAGGACAGCTGGCAGCAGCACGCGGCCGACACCCTCAAGGAGAGCTATCTGCTCGCCAACCCGGAGACGGTGCGCATCGTCGCCGAGGGCGCGGCGCGGGGCATCGAGGATCTGGAGCGCTGGGGCATGCCGTTCGCCCGGGAGGAGGACGGGCGCATCTCGCAGCGGTTCTTCGGTGCCCACACCTACCGGCGCACCGCGTACGCCGGGGACTACACGGGGCTGGAGATCCAGCGCACGCTGATCAACCGGGCGGCGCAGCTCGACGTCCCCATTCTCGACACCGTGTACATCACGCGCCTCCTCGTCCGGGACAACGCGGTCTTCGGCGCGTACGGATTCGACCTGACCGACGGCACCCGCTACGTCATCCATGCCGACGCGGTGATCCTGGCCGCCGGCGGGCACACCCGGATCTGGCGGCGTACCTCCTCCCGCAGGGACGAGAACACCGGCGACTCCTTCCGCCTCGCCGTCCTCGCCGGCTGCCGCATCCGCGACCCCGAGCTGGTGCAGTTCCATCCCTCCGGGCTCATCTCGCCCGAGAACGCGGCCGGCACCCTCGTCTCCGAAGCGGCCCGCGGCGAGGGCGGGATCCTGCGCAACCAGCTCGGCGAGCGGTTCATGTCCCGGTACGACCCGGAGCGGATGGAGCTGTCGACGCGGGACCGCGTCGCGCTGGCCGCGTACACCGAGATCAAGGAGGGCCGGGGGACCCCGGACGGCGGCGTGTGGCTGGACGTGTCGCACCTGCCGCGGCAGACGATCATGACACGGCTGCCCCGCGTCTACCAGACACTCCTTGAGCTGCAGATGCTCGACATCACCAAGCAGCCGATCGAGATCGCGCCGACCGCGCACTACTCGATGGGCGGCGTCTGGGTGCGGCCCGAGGACCACGGCACGGGCGTCGACGGCCTGTACGCGATCGGCGAGGCGGCCAGCGGCCTGCACGGCGCCAACCGCCTCGGCGGCAACTCGCTCATCGAGCTGCTCGTCTTCGGCCGCATCGTCGGCCAGGCGGCGGCCGAGCACTCCGCGGGCCTGGAAGCCCAGCGCCGCTCGGCCGAGGCGCTCGACGCGGCGCGGGCGGAGGTGGACGAGCTCCTCGCCGCCGACGGCCCCGAGAACGTACGGGCGCTGCAGCGGGCCCTGCGCGACATCATGACGGAGCACGCCGGCGTGGTGCGCGACGAGAGCGGCCTGCTGAAGGGCCTCGCCGAGCTCGCCGCGGTGGAGGCGCGCATCGAGAACGTCGGCGTGCACCCGGACATCGCCGGCTTCCAGGACCTGGCGCACGCCTTCGACCTGAAGTCCGCGGCGCTCGCCGCCCGCGCGACGATCGAGACCGCTCGTGAGCGGCGCGAGACCCGCGGTTGCCACAACCGCTCCGACCACCCCGAGCTCGACCCCGCGCTGCAGGTCAACTTCGTGTGGTCCGGCCCCGGATCGGTGGAGAAGGAGAGCATCCCGCCGATTCCGGCCGAGATCGCGGCGCTCATGCGCGAGGTCTCATCCGCCGGAAAGCTCGTCGAGTAACTCCCCCATAACCCGTGAAAGGACCACAAGGATGAGCTCTGTTGTCGTGGGCGTGGATGACTCCGAGGCGAGCCTGCGTGCCGTGGAGTGGGCCGCCGCCGAGGCGGAACGCCGCGGGCGGCCGCTGGAGATCGTGCACGCCTTCATCTGGCCCCTCCTGAAGGCGCCCCTGGGCCCGGCGCCGGGCGCGCCGCCCGAGGGCGGCCTCCGGCACGCCGCCGAACGCGTCGTGGCCACGGCGCTGGACCGGGCGCGGGCGGTCGCGCCCGGCATCGAGGTGACCACGGACATGCCGGAAGGCGATCCACTCAACGCGCTCCTGCGTCGTTCCCACCAGGCGGGACTCCTGGTCGTGGGCAGCCGCGGGCTCGGCGAGGTCGGCGGGCTGCTGCTCAGCTCGGTCGGCGCCCGGCTCGGCGTCGTGGCCCACTGCCCCGTCGTCGTCGTACGCGAGCCCGCCACGCCCCGCGGCCCCGTCGTGGCCGGGATCGCCGGGCACGGCGAGAGCGAGGCGCTGCTCCCCTTCGCGTTCGCGCACGCCGCCCGGACGGGGAACGACCTGGTGCTGGCGCACGTCGGCCCGGACGGGTCGGCCGACCCGAGCCCCACGGGCCTGCCCGAGGAGACCCTGACCAAGTGGCAGGAGCTCTTCCCCTCGGTCACGACCGTCCAGAAGTCCCTCACCGGCCACCCGGGCAAGGCGCTGATGCACGCCGCGTCGGCGGCGTCCCTGCTCGTGGTCGGCTCGCACCACCGGCGCGAGCTCAGCGCGCTGGTGCACGGCTCGGTCAGCCAGGCCGTCCTGCACCACGCCACCTGCCCGGTCGCGATCGTCCAGGTCCATCGATAGGCCCGCGCCCGAGCATCGTCGATGGCTTGATCAGGCACCAAGAAAGATTTTCGCGGCAGCTGTCACAAGCCCGGCGGCTGCCCTGTCTTAGCTGACGACCGGAGGGCAAAGCTGTCCCCGGCGGACAGAAAGGATGTCCCATGAAGATCGTGGTTATCGGCGGCACCGGCCTGATCGGGTCGAAGCTGGTGACGAAGCTGGGCGAGCACGGTCACGAAGCGGTGGCCGCGTCGCCGAACACCGGTGTGAACACCCTCACCGGTGAAGGGCTGGCCGAGGTGCTGGAGGGCGCGCAAGTGGTGATCGACGTGTCGAACTCGCCGTCGTTCGAGCCCGCGGCGGTGATGGAGTTCTTCCAGACCTCCACGGGCAACCTGCTCGCCGCGGAGAAGGCGGCCGGTGTCGGGCACCACGTGGCGCTGTCGATCGTGGGCACGGAGCGGATGCCCGAGAACGGCTACTTCAGGGCGAAGATCGCCCAGGAGGGGCTCATCGAGAAGTCGTCGATCCCGTTCTCGCTGGTGCACGCCACCCAGTTCTACGAGTTCGTCCGGGCCATCGCCGATTCGGGGACGAAGGACGGCAAGGTGCACATGGCGCCGGTGCTCTTCCAGCCCATCGCGGGCGACGACGTCGCGCAGGCGGTCGGCCGGACCGCGGTGGGCGAGCCGCTGAACGGCAGGATCGAGATCGCCGGGCCCGACCAGTTCCGGATGGACGAGTTCTTCCGCCAGGCGCTGGCCGACCTGGGCGACCAGCGCGAGGTGGTCACCGATCCGCACGCGACCTACTTCGGCAGCGAGCTCACCGAGCGGTCGCTGGTGCCGCTGGGTGACGACGCGACCCTCGGCACGATCCACTACCGCGACTGGGCCGCCCGGAACACGACCGGCAAGTAGCCCTGATGCCCATAGTTCACGAGAGGTAGTTCCCATGTCTGACGCCCCGAAGCAGCGATCGACCGCGTGGCAGACGGCGCTGACCATGGTGCAGGAGGCCGAGCCGCCGTTCATCCCGGCGGGCGCGCACGCCATGACCGTGGTGATCGAGTACCCGCCCGGCGACCCCGGCACGCCGCCGCACCGGCACACCGGGCCCGCGTTCGGCTTCGTGCTGGAAGGCGAGATGCTGCTGGAGATCGAGGGCGAGCCGGAGCGGGTCGTCCGCGCCGGGGAGGCCTTCTGGGAGCCCGGCGGCGACGTCATCCACTACCAGGACGGCAACCACCGCGACGACGTCCCGCTGCGGTTCACCGTCACCATGCTGTGCGATCCCGACAAGCCGATGCTCACCCTGGTGGACGAGGAAGAGCTCGCCCAGCGCAAGGACCGCCGCGCCCCGCGCCCGTCCTGAGCACATTCGCACCATGAGGACACAGGCCGGCAGGCGGCACATGCGCCTCCGTCGAGACAGGAGTCGTGCAGTGACCGCTCTGGCGATGGTCGCCGAGTTCGACGATGTCGCCGGCTGGACCGCCGACGCCGTCGAGCAGCTCGGGCGGCGGCACGCCATACCGGCCACCTGCCGCGGCAGCGCGAGCCCGGCCGCGCTGGCCTGGCTGGCCGAGGCGTGCGAGCTGGCCCCGGGGATGCGGCTGCTGGACGTGGGCGCGGGCGCCGGCGGCCCGGCCGCCTGGGCCGCCGAGCGGTTCGGGGTCCAGCCGATCCTGGTGGAGCCGATGCCGGCCGCGGGCCGGGCCGCCTCCCGGCTGTTCGGGCTGCCGGTCCTCGCGGCGGACGGCCGGCGGATCCCGCTCCGTACGGGGTCGGTCGACGCCGCCTGGTGCCTGGGGGTGCTGTGCACCGTGCGGGACAAGGCCGCCGTACTCGGCGAGATCCACCGGGTGCTCAGGCCCGGCGCCTCGCTGGGGCTCCTGGTGGTCGTCGCACGGGGGCCGCAGCTCCTTCCGGTTCCGGAGGGCAACCACTTCCCCACCCGGCGGGAGCTGCTCTCGCTGCTCGCCGGCGCCGGGTTCGAGGTCGTCGAGCAGATCGACCCGCCCACCGGGGCGCCGCTGTCCTGGTCACGACGTGCCGAGCAGGTGGCCGCGGTGGTGGCGACCCGCCATCGGGCCGACCCCGCCTACGCGCTGGCCGCTCACCAGGGCGAGCGCTTCACCCGCCTGTTCGCCTCCGGCCAGATCGCCGTGCGGCTGATCCACGCGGTCAGCCGGCCTGCCGGACACCCATTCAAGCCACGCATGGAGGAAAGATGAGCATCCCTGACGGCGAGGACGAGGTTCTGTACGAGCTCAAGGCCGAGGTCGAGATCGAGCTGACCCTCGCCGAGGCGAGCCGTCCGGAGGAGGAGATGGAGCTGCCGGTCACCGAGTGGCTGTTCGACCCGACGGACGTCGAGCGCGAGGAGATCGGCCTGCGGGGTCTGCTCGACGCGGTCGAGGAGCTGGAGGAGCATTCCCGGCCCGGTGATCAGGGTGCGTGAAGCGCGCATCGACACGCTCGACAGCCTGCGCGAGCACCTGCAGTGGGCGATCGAGCTGGAGCACGCCACCCTGCCGCCGTACCTGTGCGCTCTGTACTCGCTGGACCCGGAGCGGAACCGGGCGGCCGTCGAGGTGGTGGGCAGCGTCTTCGCCGAGGAGATGCTGCACCTCACACTGGCCGCGAACCTGCTCAACGCCGTCGGCGGCACCCCCCGGCTGGACACGCCGCGCATGCTCCCGCCCCATCCCCGCCCCCTGCCCCACGGTGACCGCTCGCTGGAGCTGTCGCTGGTCCCCTTCGGCGCGGAGGCGCTGGAGCTGTTCCTGCGGATCGAGCAGCCGGCACCGCCCGGCGCCCCGGCGGAGGGCGACGAGTACGAGACGATCGGGCAGTTCTACGCCGCGATCGAGCAGGGACTGCTCCTGCTGTGCGACCGGCTCGGCGAGCAGGCGGTCTTCACCGGCGATCCGGCCCGCCAGGTCAGCGCGGCGCACTTCCGGCACACCGCCGGGCGGCTGGTCACCGTCGGCGACCTCAAGTCGGCTCTGGCCGCGCTGGAGGAGATCGTCGAGCAGGGCGAGGGCACCGCGCGGGGCGGGGTCTGGGACGGCGACCAGGACATCTTCCACCCCGAACGGGACGAGGTGGCCCACTACTACCGCTTCCAGGAGCTCAAGGCCGGCCGGCGCTACCGGCGCGGCGACACCCCGCAGACCGGGCCCACCGGCGAGGCGATCTCCGTGGACCCGGCCGGCGTGCATCCGATGCGGCGCAACCCGCGCCTGACCGATCACGCCCCGGGCAGCGCGATCCGCACCGCCCAGGAGGAGTTCAACCACACCTACTGCGCCGTCCTGCACCTGCTGGAGCGGGCGTTCAACGGCAGCCCGAGGCTGCTCAAGGTCGCCACCGGCACCATGTACGCGCTCAAGGCCCAGGCGCAGGCCCTGATGCGGATGCCCGACGGGGAGAGCACGACGGCCGGCCCCACCTTCGACTACGTCGAGCCCGAGCTGCGCCGGTGGAGCGTCGGCGACGGGCAGCGGATCGTCGTCCTGCGCGACGGCCCGTACGTGGTGTACGGCGGCGTCCCGCTCCGGCGCAAGCGCAAGATCGTCTCGGAGCCGGAGAAGAACGCGCTGACCTGGCAGACCGGCGAGCCGCTGGAGACCGAGGACACGTACGCGCTGTGCCGCTGCGGCCACTCGGGCGCCAAGCCGTTCTGCGACGGGACCCACGCCGTGATCGGGTTCGACGGCACGGAGAGCGAGGTCATGCGGCCGTACAAGGAGCTGCAGCACGTGCACGACGGGGTGGGCATCTCGGCCCAGCGGGTGGGCGAGCTGTGCGTCCACGCCGCCTTCTGCATCGGCCGCACCCGGCCGATCGCGGCGATGCTCGCCGACACCGGCGACAGCGACGTGCGCTCCGAGGTCATGGGCCGCATCGACCACTGCCCCTCCGGCTCCTACAGCTACGCCCTCGAACGCGGCGGCGACACGATCGAGGCCGACCTCCCGCGGGCCGTCTCGGTCCTGGAGGAGGAGGACGGGCTGGCCGGCGCGCTGTGGGTGACCGGCGGCGTCCCGGTCGTGCGCTCGGACGGCCGGCCGCTGGAGACCCGCAACCGGGTGACGCTGTGCCGCTGCGGCCACTCCGGCAACAAGCCGCTGTGCGACGGCACCCACCGCGAGATCGGCTTCCACGAGTAGGCCCCGGCCGCCAAGGCTCCATCGCCTCCCGCCGCCCGTACGGCGGCAGGCGAGAGCTTGGCCTGCCCGATTCACCATGAGAAAGAGAGAGACCATGAGCAGTCCCGTTCTTGAGCCGGCGGCGCAGGCGTTCGCCGACGCGACCGCCAAGCCTCCGTTCGTGTACGAGCTGGGCACCGAAGGCGCCCGCAAGCTGCTGGACGACGTCCAGGCCGCACCGGTGGACATGCCGGAGGTGAACGAGAAGTGGATCACCGTGCCGGCCGAGGCCGGTGGCGTGCGGGTGCGCATCGTCAAGCCGGCCGGCACGACCGCCACCCTTCCCGTGGTGCTGTACGTGCACGGCGGCGGCTGGGTGCTCGGCGGCACCAGCACCCACGACCGGCTGGTCCGCGAACTGGCCGTCGGCACGGGCGCCGCGCTGGTGTTCGTCGAGTACGACCGCTCCCCCGAGGCCCGCTACCCGGTGGCCATCGAACAGGCCTACGCCACCGCGCAGTGGATCACCCGGAACGGCGCCGAGGAAGGGCTGGACGCCACCCGGCTGGCCGTGGCCGGCGACTCGGTCGGCGGCAACATGACCGCCGCACTCACCCTCATGGCCAAGCAGCGCGGCGACGTGCACTTCATCCACCAGTCGCTGTACTACCCGGTCACCGACGCCGCCCAGGACACCCCCAGCTACCGCCAGTTCGCCCACGGCCCGCACCTGACCGCCCAGGCGATGGCCTGGTTCTGGGACGCCTACACCCCCGACCCCGCCCAGCGCGCCGAGATCACCGCCTCCCCGCTGCGCGCCACCCTGGAGGACCTGGCCGGCCTGCCGCCCGCGTTCGTCATCGTCGACGAGAACGACGTGCTGCGCGACGAGGGCGAGGCCTACGCCCGCAAGCTCACCCAGGCCGGCGTGCCCACCACCAGCGTCCGCTACAACGGCACCCTGCACGACTTCATGATGCTCAACCCGGTCCGCGAGACCCACGCCGCCCGCGCCGCCACCGCGCAGGCCATCACCGTCCTGACCCACGCCCTGCACCCCGGAAAGGCCCGCTCATGACCACCGCCCAGCAGCCCGTCGTCGTCCTGGTCCACGGCGCGTTCGCCGAATCGGCCAGCTGGAACCGCGTCCTCCAACGCCTGCACGAGCGGGGCCTGGACGCCGTCGCCGTGGCCAACCAGCTGCGCGGCCTCGACGGCGACGCCGCCTACGTCCGCGACGTCATCACCAGCCTCGACCGGCCGGTCGTGCTGGCCGGCCACTCCTACGGCGGCATGGTGATCACCCAGGCCGCCGCCGGCCTCCCGGCCGTGCACGCACTGGTCTACGTCGCCGCCTTCGCCCCCGATTCCGGCGAGAGCGCACTGCTGCTGTCGGCCAAGTTCGACGGCAGCACCCTGGGCGCCGCGCTGGAGGCCTACCCGGTCAGCACCGGCGGCAACGAGTTCCGCATCGCCCGCGACAAGTTCCACCACCAGTTCTGCGCCGACCTCGACCCGCGCGAGGCCGCCCTGATGGCCGCCACCCAGCGACCGGTCACCGAGAAGGCCCTCACCGACGGCCTGACCGCGAGCGAACCCGCCTGGCGTACCACGCCGTCCTGGTTCGTGCACGGCGAGCAGGACCTCAACATCCCCGCCCAGGCCCTGCGCTTCATGGCCGACCGCGCCGGCTCCCGCGGCACCCGCGAGGTCGCCGGCGCCTCCCACGCGCTCGCCGCGTCCCAGCCCGACGCCGTCACCGCCGCCATCCTGGACGCGGTCGCCCATGTGAACGGCTGAGCGGAGTCACCCGCCGGCCGGCGGGCAGGGTCGCCGGCCGGCCACGCATTCGAGTCGAAGGCGCGGTCGTACATGCAGGCAGAATCACCGGAACAGGCGGGCGCGCTCGACGAGGCGGCCACCGCCTTCGTCGAGCTGCGTCAGCGCCTGTTCGGCATCGCCTATCGGATACTCGGCAGCGCGTCCGAGGCCGAGGACATCCTGCAGGAAGTCTGGTTACGCTGGCAGGGCACCGACCGGGCGGTCGTCGACACCCCCTCGGCGTTCCTGGCCGCGATCACCACCCGGCTGTCCATCAACGCCGCCACCTCCGCCCGCGCGCGCCGCGAGACCTACATCGGTTCCTGGCTGCCGGAACCCGTGGACACCAGTGCCGACCCCGCGCTCGGCGCCGAACGTGGCGCAGCGCTGCAACTCGCCGTCCTGCTGCTGATGGAGCGGCTCAGCCCCGCCGAGCGGGCCGCGTACGTCCTGCGTGAGGCCTTCGCCTACCCCTACCGCCAGATCGCGGACGTCCTCCGGCTCACCCCGGCCAACGCCCGCCAGCTCGTCAGCCGCGCCCGCAAGCGGCTGGCCGCCGTCCGGCGCGAGCCGATCGGCAAGGGCGAGCACCGGCACCTCCTCCAGGCCTTCGTCGACGCCGCCCGGACGGGGAACATCGGCGCCCTGGAAGACCTCTTCGCCGCGGACATCGTCAGCTCCGCCGACGGCAACGGTCTCAGGGGGGCCGCCCGGTTCCCGCTGATGGGCGGCGAGCGGGTGGCGCACTTCGTGGCCGCGTTCGCGCCGAGGTTCTGGCCGGGCGCCGAGATGGAGTGGGTCGAGGTGAACGGGCTCGCCGGCGTGCTCGTCCCCGGCGGCCGCACCGGGGTCGCGCTGCTCACCATCGAGGCCTCGCCGCAGGGCATCCACCACCTCATGTGGATCGTCAGTCCCGACAAACTGCACGCCTTCGAGCAGTCACGCGCCCGGTCGGGCGGAGGCGTCACGACCGGGGGCGCCACCCGGTCCTAGCGGGGGTGTCACAACCAGCCGGGCTGTCCGGTCATAGCCGGATGTCACAACCCGACCGGCTGCCCGGTCTTTACTGTCACACCCGACAGAACAGAGGACATCGTGCGGACCACCCCGTTGGCCGGCCACCGCGCCGGCCCTGCCACGACCTGCGAACAGGAGAAGCCCCGCCGCGCGAAGGCGGACCCTCCCGGCTGCCAGGACGGTGGGACATGACCGGGGCGGGCGCCGAGTCGCTGGCGGAGATGCTCGACGAACGCCAGCACCTGCTCGAGATCGCCCTGTGGATGTTCGGCTCGGAGGTCACGGCCGACCGCATCGTCCAGGAGACCTATCGCCGCTGGTACGCCCTCGGCGACGAGGACCGCGCCGGCATCGCGGTGCCGCGCGCCTGGCTGACGCGGGTCGCCGGCAGCATCTGCCTGGAGTTGCTCGCCACCCCCGGCGGCGTGTGGCACCCCGTCCCGTCCGCCGCGCCCCCCGCCGCGTCCCCTGCCGCGTCCCCCGCCGGGGACCCGGTACGCCGGTTCGAGCCCGCCCCCGGTCTGGCCCAGCTCCAGGCCAGGTCCCGCCAGGCCATGCGGGCCGGGCACGACCGTGTCGTACGCCGGTTCGCCGCGGCCTGCGACGCGGGTGACCAGGCCGGGCTGCGGGCGGTCCTGGCCAGGGACGTGCTCGTCGTGAGCGACGGTGGCGGCAAGCTGCGCGCCGCCGTGCATCCGACGTACGGCGCGGACGCGGTGGCCCGGTTCGTCACCGCCCTGCTGACCGGCCGGCCGGCCACCGAGGTGGCCGTCGGATCCGTGAACGGCCGGGCGGGCCTGGTGCTGCGCCGGGCGGGCCGGGCCGTGGCGGTGGTCAGCGTGAGCGTCGCCGGGGCCGAGGTCACCGCTGTCTGGATCGTCCTGAACCCCGACAAGTTGGAGCGCTGGCATCGCCCATGACTGACGTGCCCCCGTTACAGAGCTCTCATTCGCCGCTGAAAGGCGTACCGGTGATCGACCTGAACCTGTCCACGGACCACGACCACGGCGGCTCCGCGTTCAAACCGCTCTACACCACGCGCGTCGCCGTGACCGGCGGCAGCGCCGCCCACGGCCGCGTCAGCGGCCGGGCCCGCTCCGCCGACGGCGCCCTCGACCTGGACTTGCGGATGCCCGCGGAGCTGGGCGGCGACGCCCCGGGGCCGAACCCCGAACAGCTCTTCGCCGCCGCGCACGCCGCCTGCTTCCACGGCGTGCTCAGCCTGCTGGCCCGCCGGAGCCTCCTCGACCCCGCGACGATCGCGGTGGAGGTGACCGTCGCCGTCGGCCGCGACCCCGACGGCGGCTACCAGCTCAGGGCCGACCTGGTGGTGAACTGGCCGGGAGTCGAACGCGACAAGGCCGCCCCGCTCCTCACCCAGGCGGCCACGCTGTGCCCCTACACCAAGATGACCCGCCAGGGCATCCCGATCACGATCATCTTCACCTCCTGAGAGGTGTTTCACGAGGCCCTGAAGGACCTGACCGGAGACCTCCCCCGCCACCCGGCCCGGCCCCGGCCACCTCTCCACCCCCTGGTCGGACCGGCCAGCACGGCACGGCGGGTGCAGCGGGGCGGGGCAGCGGGGCGGGGCAGCGGGGCGGCGCGGGCCAGGCCGCGGGGGGTCGCGGGCGGGTCGGGGGTGGGGGCGTCGTGGAGGGCTGGGCGGGTGGATCGTGGTGGAACCGGTTGGTGGCAAAGGGCACCATGGAGGTTGTCATCCGATTTGCCCCCATTTTTGAGGAATCCTCCATGAGTGCACATGACGTCCAGGTGATGCGGCAGGCGGTGCTGAGGTTCCTCGGCTCGCTCGACACCGAGCGGCGGGCCGCGGCGACGGCGCCGTTCGGCTCGCCGGAGCGTACCGAGTGGTCCTACCTCCCCGGCCCCCGTCCGGGGCTGCCGCTGGTCGAGATGACCTCCGCCCAGCAGGACCTGGCGCTCGCCCTGCTCGACGCCGGCTGCGGCGTGGCCGGCGCGCGCACGGCGAGAGGCGTCATCGAGCTCGAGCGCGTCCGCCGCCGCCTGGTCACCGGGGTGGACGAGATCGACGGCGACCGCTACTGGTTCCGGGTGTTCGGCGAGCCGGGAGGGGCGGCCCCGTGGGCGTGGCGGGTCAACGGCCACCACCTCGCGGTGCACATCACGGTCGTGGGCGACTCGATCACGGTCACGCCGAGCTTCCTGGGCGCCGAGCCGGCCATGGTCCTGTCGGGACCGCATCGGGGTCTGCGGCTGCTCGCCGAGGAGGAGGAGATGGGCCGGGCCCTGCTCGCCGAGCTCTCGCCGTACCAGCGCTCGATCGCGATCACCGGCGAGGTGGCCCCTGACGACGTGCTCACCCGCAACGACCCCGTGGCCGAGCTCGACGGGATCCCCCGCGGGCTGTCCTACGCCGACATGTCGGCGCCGTCGAGGGACCTGCTCGAACGGCTGGTCCGCCGCTACTTCGACCGCGCCCCCGGCTGGTACGGCGAGACGTGCTGGCGCGAGGCGGTGGACGCCGGTCTCGACAAGGTGACGTTCGCGTGGGCGGGATCGGACCAGCGGGGGCAGGGCCACTACTACTGCGTCGTCGGCCCCACGTTCCTGCTGGAGTACGACAACACCCAGGATGACGCCAACCACATCCACTCCGTGTGGCGCGACCTGCGCCACGACTGGGGCGGGGACCTGCTCGCGCGCCACTACGCCGACCACCACTGACGGCCGGGCCGCGGCGGGCCGGATCCGGCGCCCGCCCGCCGCGCACCAAGGCTCCTCAGGCAGGCGTCAGGCCAGCTTCTCCAGGACCGGTACGACGTCCGCCGGCGAGGGCAGCGCGGCCATCTCGGCCCGTACCTCCTCCGCCGCCCGGCCCATCCGCCGGTCGCCGGTCAGCCGGCGCAGCGCGTCGCGGGCCGTCTCCACCGAGACCTCGGACGGGTCCAGCACCGCGGCCAGGCCCCGCCGTTCCAGCAGCGGCGCGTGCAGGTACTGGTCGCCCCCGTGCGGCAGGACGAGCTGCGGGACGCCCGCCGCGCACGAGGTCAGCATGGTGGCCGCGCCGCCGTGGTGGACGATCCCGGAGCAGGTCGCGATCACGTCGGCGATCGGCAGCCAGGTGGCGGCGCGCACGTTGGCGGGCAGCTCGGGCAGGTCGGCGGGGTCCGCGCCGCCGAGGGCCAGGACCAGCTCGATGTCCAGGTCCTGTGCCGCGGCGACGAAGTCCTCCAGCACGCCGATCCCGGCCCACCGCGGCACCTCCGTGCCGAGGGTCACGCACACGCGCGGCCGTTCCGGCTTGTGGAACATCCACGGCGGGCGGGCGGCGTCGCCCCCGCTGTACGGGACGAACCGGATCGGCCGGTCGAGCTCGACGCCGGGGTCGAGCAGGCTGGCGGGCATGGGGTCGAGCACGACGGCGGGCTCGACCGGCCAGGAGCGGACCCCGTGGCGTTCGGCGGCGGGCCGGACCTCGGCGCGCACCGCGTCCCGGATCTCCACCGGGACGGGCAGGCCCAGGTGGTAGCAGACGGCGGGCACGCCGCGGGCCGCCGCCACGATCGGGCCCGCGTACTCCAGCGACGAGTGCACCACGAGATCCGGCTCCCAGCCGTCCGCCAGGGCCACGAAGCGGTCGACCACCCGGTCGGTGAAGTCGCCGAACAGGCCGCCGAGGAAGCCGGTCAGCTCGAAGCCCGCCGCGGCGGCCCGCTGCTCGTGCTCGCCGAAGACGGCCATGATGTCGCCGTCGGGGTAGCCGTCCACGGCGGGCAGCCCGGCCTTGCCCATGGCGTGCAGCGAGTGGCCGCTGGTGCCGGCCAGGACGTCGTGACCGGCGGAGCGGGCCGCCCAGATCAGCGGGACGAGGCTCAGCGAGTGGCCGAGCCCGGGTGACATGGTGAACAGGATCCTCATCTCAGCTCATCTCCTCGTGGAAGTGGCGCCGGTCGCGACGCGCCCGAGGACGCGCCCGAGGACACGCCCGAGGACACTGTCGAGGACGTCGGCGAGGATGCCCTCGCGGTCGCTCCCCGGCGGGGCGTCCCGCTCGGCGCGCCAGGCGATGAAGCCGTCGGGCCGGACGAGCACCGCGCCGCGGCTGCTCACGCCGTACGCCTTGGCCCAGGGTTCGTCGGTGATCAGGTGGGTGTCGAGGGGCAGGCCGCGGCGGCCGGCGGCACGGGCGGCGGCGTCGGCCCAGGGGGTGCCGTCCCCGCCCGCGAGCAGGGTGAGGTCCTTGCCGAGCAGGTCGAGCGTGGAGACGCCGGAGTCGAGCACGACGTGCGGCGCCCGCGTGCCCGGCCGCCCGGAGGGGGCGTTCACGTCATCGTAGTCGCCGATGTCGTAGTCGCCGACGTCCTGGTCACCGTCGCGGGGCCACTGCTCGCCCGGCTCGGGCAGCACCGCGGCGGACCGGTAGCGGTAGCCCATCATCACCGTCAGGTCGTCGGTGATCGGCACCGCCGCCACGTCCCCGACGGCCGGGTTCTTGAACCGGTCGAGCGACCGCGCGACGGCCTGGTCCACGGTGAACCGGCCGACCGGCAGCCGCTCGGCCTCGTACGTGCGCAGCAGCCCCGGGCCCGCCCGGCCGGCCAGCACGTACGCGAGCTTCCAGGCCAGGTTGTGGGCGTCCTGCACCCCGGTGTTGGCCCCGAACCCGCCGGTGGGCGGGTGCACGCGGGCCGAATCCCCGGCGAGGAACACGCGCCCGGAGCCGAGGGACGCCGCGACCCTGGCCGCGAGCTCCCACGGCAGCCGGCCGAGAATCTCGACCTCAAGGTCGGGAACGCCGACCGCGGCCCGTACCAGGGCCACGCAGCGCTCCTCGGTGAACTCCTCCTGCTCCCCGCCGGGGAAGTACATGGCGTCGAGCTGCCAGCGCTCGCCGTCGGTGCCCAGCACGCCCATGACGTCCTCGTTCATCACCTGGCAGTGCATGAACGCCCGGCCGCGCAGCGCCTCGGTCAGGTCGGCCCGGAACAGGATGGCCATGTTGTGCACCATCGTCCCGATGCCTCCGGTGGGGATGCCGAGCGCCTGGCGTACCTGGCTGGCGTTGCCGTCGCAGCCGACGAGGTAGCCGGCGCGCACGGTCCGCCGGGCGCCCGTGCGGCGCTCCTCCAGCACGGCCGTGACCCCGTCGCCGTCCTGCTCGAAGGAGACCAGCCGGACGCCGAACCGCACGTCGGCGCCGAGTTCGACGGCGCGGGCGCGCAGCAGCGGCTCCAGCTTGTCCTGGGGGCACGGCGCCCAGCCGGTGGGGCTCACCGGGCTGGAGTCCTCGAAGACGCCGTGCAGGTACGGCATCTCGAACCACTCGTGCTCCTCCCCCGCCAGGCTCTCGGCGCGCAGGATCCCGCTGGTGCGCTGCCTGCCCTCCAGCCGGCGCTGCGCCGCGCGGATCGCGGGCTCCAGGCCGACCGACCTGTAGAGCTCCATGGTGCGGGGGTTGACGCCCCAGGCCCGGGCGTAGATGGAGGTGTCCTCGTGCCGCTCCACCAGCAGCGGGGTGACGCCGTGCCAGGCGAGGAACACCGCCGTCGACAGGCCCACCAGGCTGCCGCCCGAGATCAGGACGGGAACGTGCTCGTCGTACATGATCGTCTCCCCGTAGGTCAGCTGAGAACGGTGCGGAGGTGCGCGTCGAGGGCGGCGGCGGCGTCGAGCGGGGCGTGGCCCGCGAGGTAGCCGTCGGGGCGCACCAGGCAGGCGATCGGCCGGCCGGCCGCGCCGTAGGCCTCGTGGATCAGGCCGGTCACGTCACGGAGGATCCCGCCGCCCCCGGTGGTCGCGTCGCGGACGGCGGCGGCGTCCCTCGTCAGCACGTCGCGGAGGGCGTCGGCGTTGCGGGTGGTGACGACCTTGACGGCGAGGCCGGCGCGGGCGTAGCCGCTCAGCCGCCGCTCCGCGGCCGGATCGAGGCCCCTGCCCGCGAGGACGAGGAGCGTCCACTCCGACCCGCTCAGCAGCCTGAACAGCCGCGTGACGTCCCCGTCGCGGGTCGCGACGGGCGCGTCGAACGCCCGCTGCCCGGCCGCCGGGCTCACGCCCGGGCAGGAGGGGCCGCTCAGCGCCCCCTCGGCGTAGTCCACGGGCGGCTCGGTGCGGACCAGCGGCCGGCCGCCCCTGCGCCGGTGCCCCTCCCGGAACATCGCCTCGGCGTCGGGTTCGAGGCTCCCCGTCAGCAGCCATCCCGTACGGGCCAGCTGCTCCCGGGCCACGGCCCGCCGCTCGGCCTCGTAGGTGTCGAGCAGCCGCGGCGAGGCCGTCCCGCCGATCACCGACGCCAGCTTCCACGCCAGGTTGGCGGCGTCCTGGATGCCGGTGTTCATCGACTGCACGGGCAGCGGGAACGTCCTGGCCGCCTCGCCCAGCAGCAGGCAGCGCCCGGCGCGGTAGGCCGCGGCCAGGACGCCGGCGGGCCGCACCCGCCAGGGCCGCCCGGGCTCGGACAGCGTCAGTCCGGCCCCGGCGATCTCGCGCAGGACGCCCTCGACGTCGCGGACGTCGCCCAGGTCGCCCGGCCGGCTCATGAACAGCCGGTGCCGGCCGCCGGGCAGCGGCACCAGGCCCGCGTGGGTGCGGGGGCCGTGGAAGATGTACTCGGTGTGCGGGTCCAGCGGGTACGGCGAGCCCACGGTGACGTCGAGCTGCAGCCAGGTCACGTCCGGGTAGGCGGTGACCTCGCACCCGATGCCGAGCGAGGCCCGGGCGGTGCTGCCCGCCCCGTCCGCGGCGATCACCCATCCGGCCCGGGTGCCGCCCGAGGACAGCCACGCGGTGACCCCCCGGTCGTCCTGGTCGAGGCTGAGCAGGTCCGTCCCCCACTCGACCTCGACCCCGAGCGCGCTCAGCCGCTCCAGGAGCAGCGTCACCGTGGTCTCCTGCGGCACCAGCAGCGGCGTCGGCCACGGGCCGTGCTCCTCACGGATGTCGATGGCGATCGGCTCGGCGCCGAACGGCTGCCACACCTTCGTGGTGAACGCCACGCCGGCGGACAGGTAACGCGCCATCGGCAGGCCGAGGGCGTCCAGCACCTCCAGGGTGCGCGGCCAGACGTTGGGGCAGCCGGTGCCGCGCGCGGGACCCCGCGCGCGGTCCACGATTCGGCAGGCCACCCCCCGGCGGGCGAGCTCGACCGCGGCGGTCAGCCCCGCCGGTCCGGCCCCGACGACCAGGACGTCCATGTCAGCAGGCCAGCAGGTAGCGGTGGAGCTCCCAGTCGGTGATCTGGGAGTGGTAGGCGGCGAACTCCTCCTGCTTGACCGCCACGTAGTAGTCGCAGTATTCGCCGCCGGGGACCTTGCCCAGCGCGGCCCGCAGCACGGCGTCCTCGCCCAGCTCCGCCACGGCGTGCACGAGCGTCCGGGGAAGGGGTTTGCCCCTGCCCTGCCCGTCGTGCTCCAGGTTGTGCGGGTTCGGGGGTCCGGGGTCGAGCTGCCGGTCGATCCCGTCCAGCCCCGCGGCCAGCAGTCCCGCCAGCGCCAGGTAGGGGTTGGCGGCCCCGTCCACGCACCGGGCCTCGACCCGGCCGGGGGCGGGCACGCGCAGCATCTGCGTGCGGTTGTTGCCGCCGTACGTGGCGTACCCGGGGGCCCAGCTGGACCCGGACGCGGTGGCGGCCCCCGCGCCCAGCCGCTTGTAGGAGTTGACGGTCGGGCAGGTCAGCGCCATCAGGCCGGGCGCGTGCTCCAGCACGCCGGCCACGAACGACCGGCCGAGGCCGGACAGGCCGAGCCCGTGGGCGTCCTGCCCGGCGAACAGCTCCGCCCCGTCGTCGCCCCACAGGCTGAGGTGGAGGTGCAGGCCGTTGCCCGTCAGGTGACCGAACGGCTTCGGCATGAACGTGGCGATCTTCCCCTCCCGCCGGGCCAGCATGTGCACCATGTACCGCAGGAAGATCACCCGGTCGGCGGTGGTGAGCGCGTCGGCGTAGCCGAAGTTGTGCTCGAACTGCCCGTTGGCGTCCTCGTGGTCGTTGGAGTAGTTCTCCCATCCCAGCCGGTTCATGGCCCGGCTGACGGCGGCCAGGTGCGCGAAGTTGCGCGAGGCGGCCCGCGCGTCGTAGCACGGGGAACCGGCGTCGTCGAGGGGGTCGGCGACCTTGAGCCGGCCCGCCTCGTCCCGCTCCAGCAGGAAGTATTCCGGCTCGGCCCCCGCCTTGAACACCATCCCCCTGGCGGCCAGCCGGTCCAGCTGCCGCTTGAGGATGACGCGCGGCGCGTACGGCCAGGGCTCCCCCTCGACCCGCAGGTCGCACTGGACCACGGCCAGGCCGTCCTGCCAGGGGGCCGGCATGTAGGAGCCGGGGTCGGGCATGGCCACGACGTCGGGATCGGCGGGCGACTGGCCCAGACCGTCGGCGGCGTGGCCGGCGAAGCCGATGCCCTCGCGCATCAGCAGGCCGGCGGTGCCGGCGGGGACGAGCTTGGCGCACGGCTTGCCGTACAGGTTGACGAACATCACGAGCAGGAACTCGACGCCGTCGCGGGCGATCGCGGCGGCCAGCTCCTCCGCGTCACGGGGCGGTGCATAGGTCATCGTGGGCTCCCCTACAGTGACAGGCGGACGTCGTAGTCGCGCAGCCAGGCGTTGAACTGCAGGACCATCTCCAGGTTGGAGCGCTGCACCCAGGCGCCCATGCCGGTGGCCAGCTCGTCGGGGTCGGCCAGCACCTCGCGCGCCGCCCGGGGGTCGTAGAAGCCGGCAGCGGGGGCTGCGGGGTCGGCCTCGAAGCGGGCGAACTCGGCGCACAGCGCCCGCGCGTACGCCGGGTCCTGCGTCACCGGGTACGGGCTCTTGCGCCGCTCCAGGATGGAGGCGGGCAGGAGGTCGGCCGAGGCGGCCCGCAGCAGGCTCTTCTCCCTGCCGTCGAAACTCTTCAGCGCCCACGGGGTGTTGAAGACGTACTCCACCAGGCGGTGGTCGCAGAACGGCACGCGGATCTCCAGCGCGCCCGCCATGGCCAGCCGGTCGGTGCGGTCGAACAGGACCGGCAGCCAGCGGGTGATGTGCAGGTGCAGCAGCTCGCGCATGCGCCGCTCGTGGCCCTCCTCGCCGGGCAGGTACGGCACGTCGGCCAGCGCCTCCTGATAGCGCTGGGCGGTGACGCCGGGGATGTCGAGCTTCTCCAGCAGGCCGGGTTCGAGCAGGCCGGCGCCGAGGCCCGGCCAGGTCGGGTCGACGAGCTGGCCGATGGCCACCCACGGGAAGGTGGGCGCGTAGACGAGCTGGGGCGCGTGCACCCAGTTGAAGCCGCCGAAGATCTCGTCGGCCGTCTCGCCGGAGAGCACCACCACGGTCTCGTCGCGGACCTGGCGGGCCAGCAGGTAGATGGAGGCGTCCCCGTCGCCCATGGGGGTGGGCAGGTCCTGCGCGCGCAGGGTGGCCCGCCGGGTGTCGGGGTGCATCATCTGCTCGGGGGTGAGCAGGATCTCCTGGTGGCGGGCGCCGATGTGCCGGGCCATCTCGCGGGCGTAGGGCGCGTCGGGGGTGTCGCGGACCTCGTCGGGCTCGAAGTTCTCGGTGTAGCCCTGGAAGGTGAGCGCGTACGTGGGCATCGACTCCACGCCCTGGCGGCGCAGCTCGCGGGCGGCGATGGCGGCGATCACGCTGGAGTCGAGGCCGCCGGACAGCAGCACGCCGAGCGGCACGTCGGAGACGAGCTGGCTGCGGACCGACTCCTCCAGCAGGCCGCGCACGGTGTCCACGGTCGCGGCCTGGCCGTCGGTGTGCGGCCGGGACTCCAGGCGCCAGTAGCACTCGTGGTGCGCGCCGCTCTCGCGCAGCACCATGACGTGGCCGGGCTCGACCTCCCGCATGCCCTTGTAGACCGACGCGCCGGGCGTCTTGGCCTGGACGAACAGCTCGCGCAGGCCGTCGAGGTCCACCTCGGGCGCCAGCCGGCCGGAGGCGAAGATCGCCTTGGGCTCGGAGCCGAACACGATGCCGCCGGGGACGCGCGCGTAGTGCAGCGGCTTGATCCCGAGGTGGTCGCGGACCAGGACGAGCTGCTCGCTGCGCAGGTCCCAGACGCCGAAGGCGAACATGCCGTTCAGGTGCTCGCCGCATCGGGTGCCCCACTGCAGGTAGGCGCGCAGCGCCACCTCGGTGTCGCAGTTGGAGCGGAACCGGTGGCCGTGCGACTCCAGCTCGACCTTCAGCTCGCGGTAGTTGTAGATCTCCCCGTTGTAGGTGATCACCGCGATGGCCCGGCCGTCCTCCTCGGCGACCATGGGCTGGCCGCCGCCGGGGATGTCGATGACGGCGTTGCGGGTGTGGCCGAGCACGGCGTGCCGGCCGACCCAGATCCCCCTCCCGTCGGGGCCCCGGCAGGCGATCGCGTCGGTCATGGCCTCCGCGAGACCGGATTCGCGGGAAAGGTCTCCATCAAAGTTCACCAAACCGGCGATTCCACACATATGAGCTTTCCTTCCTCTTCACCGGTGACAGTCGAGGTGCTGGAAGACGATCCACTTGCCGACCACGTAGCCCTGGCCGGAGATGCTGAAGGAGGCGTCACCCGTCTTCCTGATGACGTCCTTGTACGGCGCCTCGAACCCCGGCCCGAGGATGCGGCCCTCGAACAGCAGGCCGCCGTCGCGCCAGCCGGGCGCGTACTGCTCGGTGCGGTTGCCGATGCTGTCGAAGAAGAACCCGCTGTAGCGGTTGTGCGCGCTCTCGAAGCCCCACATCCAGGTGCCCGAGGCCGGTCGCGGGTTGTCCTTCGTCCGGATCTCCCGCAGGTCGAACATCAGCCAGCTGCCGTCGTGCCGGACCTCGACCCGCGCCGTGGCCTCGACCGGGAAGGACTTGCCCTCGGGCGAGGAGTTGCGCCCCGCGCACCGCCACGCGCCGGCGAAGAAGGCCATGCTCTTCAGCGCCTCCGCGGGCGCCGGCCCCTTCGGCGCGGCCGCCTGGGGCGGGCCGACGGTCACCCCCTGCCCCGCCCGGCCGCCTTCCGCCAGGACGAACCCCGCGGTGGCGATGAGCCCGGCGGCCGCGACCGACGTGACGATCGCCAGGCGGACCCGCTTCGCTGCCATCGAAACCTCCTTGAGCTGCGGCCTCCGCATCGTCGCAACCGTCTCTAGGGGCGGCATCGAGGCCGTCTGGAAGCCGCCCGCGGGGTTCACCGGGCGAGCTCGACCTCGGCCAGGCGGGGCGGGAACACCCATTTCTTGTAGGACCAGAACCGGAAGGCCGCGCCGAGGGCGACGCCGACCACGTTGGCGGCGATGTTCTTGGCCAGCAGGCCGTCGAGCTGCAGGACGTACACCGTGAAACCCAGGCAGAGCAGGGAGATGCCGGCCGCGACGCCGTTGAGCGCGGCGAAGCGCACGTACTCGCGGGCCAGGCCGCCACGCTCGCGGTGGCGGAACGTCCAGTGCCGGTTGCCGAAGTAGGCGAACGTGGTCGCCGCGACGACCGCGACCACCTTGGCGGTCAGGTGCCCCTGGTCCTCGCCCAGCACCATCCACAGCAGGTTGGTGCCGCCGACGTCGATCACGTACGCGACCGCCCCCACCGCTCCGAACGCGGTCACCTCGTGCGCCAGCCGCGAGACCCGGCGCGACACCCGCGACGGTTCAGCGGTCTCCGGGACGCGGCGGGACCGGACGGCCCCGGCGAGGAGCAGGGAGAGCCCGCCGATGACGAACACGCTCCCGAGCAGGTGCCCGGCCACGCCCTCCGGATAGATCACCGGATAGGGGCTGGCCAGGTAGAACAGGCCGCCGGTGTACATCAGCGTGATGAAGGCGGTGAAGGCCCACATCCGCGCCGAGCGGGCCCGCCGCGCCGTCGTGTAGAGCAGCGCCAGCACGGGCACGATCCACGACCAGTGGTGATGCCAGCCGATGGGCGTGACCATCGGCGCGGTGATCCCCACGGCCAGCAGGCCCTCGACGGTGTGGCCGCCGCGGTGCAGCCGGAACGCCACCCACAGCCCGGCGGCCAGGACGACCGCCGACAGGACCAGCCCGAGGGTGCCCGCGTCGGGCGCGTGCAGCAGCCTGGCCACGACGCCGTGCAGCGACTGGTTGAACGTCACGTGCACCTCGCCGACGCGCGCCACCTCCCACAGCAGCCCGGTCCAGTACGTCCACGTGTCGGCGGGGAACAGCAGCGCGCCCGCGAGCACCGTCCCGGCGAACGTGATCGTCGCGGTGACGGCGGACCTGCGCTGCCCGGTCAGGAACAGGTGGACGATGAAGACGGCCGGCACGACCTTGATGCCCGCCGCCAGGCCGACCCCGACGCCGCGCCACGCGGCCCCCTCGGGCCGGATCAGGTCGGCCAGGACCAGCACCACCAGCAGCACGCTCACCTGGCCGAGCATCATCGTCTCGGCGACCGGGCTGAGCAAGAGCAGCAGCGGGGTCACCGCGAGCACCATGCGCAGGCGGCGCCGCTCGGGCCGGACGGCCCGGTGGACCAGCCACACCAGCGCCACCAGGCTGGCCACGGTGAGCACGTGCATGACCGCCCCGAACGCGGAGACGGGCAAGAACGACAGCGGCGTGAACAACAGGGCGGCGAACGGCGGGTAGGTGAACCACAGCACGATCTCCATCTGGTCGGCCGTGCCCTGCTCGGCCACCAGCGGCGTCCCGTACAACGACTGGCCGGACCTGGCCAGCTCGCCGCCGAAGTGGTAGACCCGCAGGTCGCCCAGCCACCAGGGCACCCCGCCGAGCAGGATCCACAGGACCGCGACGATGGCCCCCACCGTCAGGGCGACCAGGCCGGCCCGCATCAGCCGATGGGCTCTCTCGCTCATCGTGGACATCCCTTCAGTTCAGATAGGTACCGGCCACCAGCAGCGCGACCAGGACGACCCCGGTGACGAGCAGCTGCCGGTCGCGGAAGACCAGCTCTTCGGGCGCCTCGCCCTGACCGCTGTCGACGAGCAGCGCGTAGCGCAGGACGATCGCGACGAACGGCACGATGCTGAGCGTCAGCAGCGCCAGCCCGATCCCGTCGTGCCGCTGGAAGACCCACAGGCTGTAGGTGACGATCATGGCCCCGGACGACATCGCCTGGACGTGGGCGAGATACCGGGCCGAGTACGCGGTCAGCGTCGCCCTGGTCCGCCCCGACCCGGCGTGCCGCAGCTCGGCCGAGCGCTTGCCCGCGACCATGAACAGCGACCCGAGGGAGACGACCGCGTAGAACCAGACCGAGATGGGCACGCCCACGGCCACCGCCCCCGCGACCGCCCTGATGACGAACCCGCCGGCGACCCCGATCAGGTCGAGCACCGGGACGTGCTTGAGCCAGAACGTGTACGCCGTGGTGAGGGCGACGTAGCCGCCGACCGCCGCCGCCAGCCCCGGCCCCGCCACCAGCGCGGCGCCCACGGCCGTGAGGATCAGCACGGCACCCAGCACGGCGGCCAGCGCGACGGGGACGATCCCCGCGGCGACCGGCCGGAACCGCTTGACCGGGTGCAGCCGGTCGGCCTTGGCGTCGGCGGCGTCGTTGATGAGGTAGGTGCCGCCGGCGGCCAGGCAGAGGACGGCGAACGCGACGAGCGTCAGCCCTCCGCCGCGCACCGTGAAGAGCACGCCCGCGGCCCCCGGCGCCGCCGCCACCAGCACGTTCTTGACCCACTGCCGGGGCCGGCAGGCCCGCACCAGGCCGCCCAGGAGGGCGGCGTGGCGGCGGGCCGGCGTCCCGGCGCGGCGGACGGTGTCAACGGGCGCCATGTCCCTCGCCGCTCTCCACAGCGGGGCTCAGCTCGGGAAGGGGCCCGCGCCTGCGGTACACCTCGGCGAGCGCGAGCAGCAGCACCCCGGCGATCACGAAGGAGGCGGCCAGCAGCTGCGCCCCCGGGCTCAGCCCGTAGCCCTCCAGCGGGTTGAACGAGGCGAACATGTACGGCCTGAGCATGAAGACCAGCACCACGAACGTCGTCAGCGCGTACAGCCACCTGGACCGCACCCGGCGCGACATCGTCCACAGCAGGATCAGCACGGGGACGATCCACACCCAGTGCGCGATCCACGAGAACGGCGAGATGAGCAGCATCGCGATCGACACGACCAGGATGCCCTCGAAGTTCATCGACCTGCGGTGCAGGCCCGCGCCGATCGCGAGGGCGGCCACGAAGGTGAGGGCGGCCAGCGCCAGCCAGAGCAGGTTGTTGTCATCGTTGCCGAGGAACCGCACGACCACCCCGCGCAGCGACTGGTTGTAGGTGAACTCGGGGATGAACACCCGGTCCGGCTCCCACATGGCCGAGGTCCAGTAGCGCAGGGAGTCGGCGGGCAGCACCAGGAAGGCCACGCCGACCGTGGCGAGGAAGGTGACGGTCGCCGTCACGGCGGCCTTGAACTGCCGGGTGACCAGCAGGTAGACGATGAAGATCCCGGGCGTGATCTTGATGCCGGCGACCAGGCCGACCAGGATGCCCTTGCCCCGGGCCCCGTCGGGGCGCATCAGGTCGAGGAACGCCAGCAGGATGAAGATGTTGATGTTGCCGACCTGCACGTCCTGCAGCACGGGGTCGAGCAGCTGGACCACCGTGACGATGACCGCGGTGAGGACCAGGCGCCGGCGCCCGTACGGCACGCCGACCGCCTTCAGCGACACCCACACCACGCCGCCGAGCGTGAGCATCTTCAGCGTGCTCCAGACCACGCTCAGCATGTCCACGCCGAGGAAGCTGAACGGGGTCAGCAGCAGCGCGGCGAAGGGCGGGTAGTTGAAGGGGGCGTTGAACTGCAGGTCCGGGCCCAGGGGCGGGGCCACGACGTCGTACAGGTCGCCGCCGCCGCGCAGGACGACCTCGCTCGACATGTAGTAGACGTTCCAGTCGGCCATCCACCAGATGACCGTGCGCTGTGCCGCCCAGAGCAGGATGGACAGGGTGATCGCCACGCCCAGCGCGAAGGCGACGGGACGGATCCATCGGGCCCACGTCCCCGCCGGGGTGTCCGGAGGTCGGGTGGTCTTGGTGGTTGTGGTCATGACATCTCCTCATTTCGGGGGTGGGCCCGCCTACCGGGGGAGCCGCCGCCAGAGGGGCCGGGGGATCATGCGGAGTCCTGCGAAGAGCACTTTCAGCGGGGCCGGCACCCAGACCGTGAGCCGGTCCAGGCGCAGGCCCTCGGCCACGGCGGCGGCGACCTGCTCGGGTGTGGCGGCGAACGGCGCGGGGGGTTGGCCCTCGGTCATGCGGGTGCGTACGAACCCGGGGCGGACCACCATGACTCGGGCCCCGCTGCCGGCCAGCGCGTCGGCCAGCCCGTGGGCGAACGCGTCGAGCCCGGCCTTGGCGGCGCCGTACACGAAGTTGGACCTGCGGACCCGGACGCCGGCCACCGAGGACAGGACGACCAGGGTGCCGTGGCCCTGGGCGCGCAGGAGGCCGGCGGCGTGCAGGCCGGTGGAGACGTGGCCGGCGAAGTTCACCGTCGCGGCGCGGGCGGCGGCACCGGCGGCGGCGCGGGGGTCGCGCTCGATCGCCACCTGGTCGCCCAGCACGCCGAAGGCGGCCACCACCACGTCCACGTCGCCCAGCCGCTCCCGGGCGGCGCGGAAGACGGCCGCGTGCCCGCCCGGGTCCGCGGCGTCGAAGGGGATCGTGTGCACCTCGTCGGCGCCCGCCTCCTTCAGCGCCGCGACAGCCTGCGCCACGTCGGCCCGCGCCGTGTCGACCTGCGCAGTGCCGACCTGCGCAGTGCCGGCCTGCGCAGTGCCGACCTGCGCAGTGTCGGTGTCGCGCTGCGCCAGGACGACCCGGCGGGCGCCGTCGCGGACCAGGCGGGCGGTGATGGCCAGCCCGATCTCGCTGCGTCCGCCGAGCAGCAGCACGGTCGCGACCGTCCCGAGCGCGTTCTTCATGGCAGCACCCCTTCGTGTCCGGTCCCTCGGTCGGCGAGCGACAGGCGGCGCGCCAGGTCCGAGACGAGCAGGCCGTCCGGGTCGGCGGCCCGCCGCGCGGCGTTCCACTCGGGCAGCCGCGGGTACATCCGGGCCAGGACCGACGCCGGCAGCCGCGAGTCCTTGGCGAGATAGACGCGCCCGCCCGCGCCCGCCACCAGCTCGTCGAGCCCGGCGAGCAGGCGGCCCAGCCGGGGGTCGCCGGCCGGCAGGTCCAGGGCGAGCGTCCAGCCGGGCATCGGGAACGACATCGGCGCCGGGTTCCCCGGGCCGAACCGCTTCAGCACGGCCAGGAAGGACGCCACCCCCGCGCCCGACAGCCGGGCCACGGCCTCGCGCAACGCCTCCTCGGCGCCGAACGGCACGACGAACTGGTACTGCACCAGGCCGCGCGGCCCGTACAGCGCGTTCCACCCGCGCACGCCGTCGAGCGGGTGGAAGAAGGCGCCGATGCCCTGGATCTCGTTCCGGCGCAGCCCGGGGGCCTTGCGGTACCACGCCTCGTTGAAGGCGCCGACCGTGAGCCGGTTCAGCAGGCGGGGCGGCGCCCAGCCGGGGGCGCGCAGCCCACGGCCCGGCGCGAACGCCAGCGGGTCCTTCCTCGCGCGCCGGGGCAGCTCGTCGCGGCGCGCGTGCCGGCCGCGGGTGAGCACGCCCCTGCCGGTCGCGCGGCCCCGCGCGGTGAGGTCGATCCAGGCGACCGAGTAGCGGTGGTGGGCGTCGGTCACCGCCATGACCTCCAGCATGTGGTCGAGGTCGCGGGTCCGCTCGGTGTCGGCGCACACGTACGAGGTCTCCACCGGCACGCACTGGACGACCGCCTCCGTGATCACGCCGGTCAGGCCCATCCCGCCGACCGTGGCCCAGAACAGGGCGGGGTCGGAGTCCGGCGTGACCGTCCTGACCTCGCCGCCCGGCAGCACCAGGGTGAGGCTTCTGACGTGGTGGCCCATCGAGCCGTCCACGTGGTGGTTCTTGCCGTGCACGTCGGCCGCGACCGCGCCGCCCACGGTGACCCGGCGGGTCCCGGGCGTCACCGGCACGAACCAGCCGTGCGGCAGCAGGGCGCGCATCAACGCGTCCAGGGTGACGCCGCCGCCGGCGGCGCACAGGCCCGTCTTCCGGTCCAGGTTCATGAACGGGGGCAGGCCGGTGCAGTCGATCACCAGGCCACCGGCGCACTGGGCGGCGTCGCCGTACGAGCTGCCGAGGCCGCGGGCGATGACGCCGCGCGCCCCGGGGGCGGCGAGCAGCTCGGCCACCTCGTGCACCGAGCGCGGCCGGGCGACGGACGCCCGGGTGGGCGCCGTCCTGCCGAACCCCGTGAGCAGGGCCTGTGCGATCTCCATGAGCGTCCTTCGATCCGGTGGGCCCCCGTCGGCTCCGGGGTGCAGGCATCGTCGCAACCGGTATTAGGAGCCAGATCGAGAACTCCTGGAGGCCCCCGCGGGCCCGTCGAGCGGACCTCTAGGTCCCCCCTAGGCGCTGCTGTGACGCTGCGGGCAGGACACGTCCAAGGAGGAGCGATTCATGAGCGACGCACGGACCCGTTTCGAGGAGCTGCGCCCCGTCATCGACGGCAGCCCCCAGGACGAGCTGCTCAGCCACATCGGCGCGCAGCCCGGCGGCATCGACGGCGTGCTCGGCCTGGTCTTCGAGTTGACGCCCGAGAGCTTCAGGGCGGAGAAGGCACGCAAGGGCGAGGGCACCTTCCAGTACGAGATCACCACGCCCGAGGGCCCGAAGTTCTACCACGTGTCGGTGGACCACGGCACGTGCGCGGTCGGGCAGGGGCAGCTGGACTCCCCCAAGGTCACGATCGGCGTGGACCTGGGCGACTTCCTCAAGATGACCACGGGGAAGCTGGCGGGGCCGCAGGCGTTCATGACCGGCAAGCTGAAGGTGTCGGGCAACACCTTCTTCGCCATGAAGTGGCGTGACTGGTTCACCACCCTCTAGAACCCGCACGAAGAAGGCGCTCCCGGAGCCCCGGGAGCGCCTTCTTCGCGTCCGCTCAGGCAGCCGGTTCGGCCCGCTTCCTGGCGGCCTCGGCCAGCATCCGGTCGACCAGCGACGTGGTGTGCTCGCCGGCCCTGAACTGCGGGTCGGCCAGGATGCGGCGCAGGAACCCGATCGTCGTGCGCACGCCCTTGCCGGTCACCGTGAACTCCTGCAGCGCCCGGTCCATCCGGGCGACCGCCTGCTCCCGGTCCGAGCCCCACACGACGACCTTGGCCAGCAGCGAGTCGTAGTCGGGCGTCACCCGGAAGCCGGGCCGCGCGTGCGTGTCCACCCTGACGAAGGGCCCCGCGGGCGGCTGGAACTCCTCCAGCAGCCCCGGCGTCGGGATGAAGCCGCGGTCGGCGTCCTCGGTGATGACCCGGCACTCGATCGAGACCCCGCGCGGCTGGACGTCCTCCTGCCGGATCGACAGCGGCTCGCCGGCCGCCACCCTGAGCTGCTCGGCCACGATGTCGATGCCCGTGACCATCTCGGTGACCGGGTGCTCGACCTGGATCCGGCAGTTGATCTCCATCAGGTAGAAGGACCCGTCGGTGTCCACCAGGAACTCGAACGTGCCCGCGCCCGCGTAGCCGACGGCCTGGCAGCCGCGGACGGCCATCTGCCCCATGCGCTCGCTCAGTCCGGGCGGCAGCCCGGGGCCGGGGGTCTCCTCGACCAGCTTCTGGTGCCGGCGTTGCACCGAGCAGTCCCGCTCGCCGAGGTGGACGGCGTTGCCGTACGTGTCGCACAGCACCTGCACCTCGATGTGCCGGGCTTTTTCCAGATATTTCTCGACGTACACCCGGCCGTCGCCGAAGACCGCCTGCGCCTCGGCCCGGGTGCGCTGGTAGGCGGAGCGGAAGTCGCGCGGGTCGTGGATCACCCGCATACCCCTGCCCCCGCCGCCCGCCGCCGCCTTGATGATCACCGGGTAACCGATCTCGTCGGCGAGCTCGGCGGCGGCCATCCCGTCGGCGATCGTCTGGTTGCTGCCCGGCAGGACCGGCAGCCCGGCCGCCGCCATGACGGCCCGGGTCTCCGCCTTGTCGGCCAGCCGGGCCATCACCTCCGGCGGCGGCCCGATGAACGTGATGCCGTTTCCGGCGCAGATCTCCGAGATGTAGGGGTCCTCCGACAGGAACCCGTACCCCGGGTGGATGGCGTCGGCCCCGGTGCGCAGGGCGGCCTCCAGGATGGCGGGCACGTTCAGGTAACTCGCCTTGGGCTGGGGCGGGCCGATCTGGATGGCTTCGTCGGCGAACCGGGTCACCGCGGAGTCGCGGTCGGCGGTGGAGTGCACCGCGACGGTGCGGATGCCGAGCTCCCGGCACGTCCGCGCGACGCGCAGCGCGATCTCACCTCGGTTGGCTATGAGGACGGTGCTGAACATGGGCTCCCTATCACGGAACGTTCGTCATGTGGACTCGACCGGCCTGACGGCGATGAGGCGCTCGTCGAACTCGACCGGGGTCGCGTCGGCGACCAGCACCTCGACGACCTCTCCCGAGCAGTCCGCCTCGATGGGGTTCATCATCTTCAGCGCCTCGACGATGCCTATCTGCTGGCCCTTCTCGACCCGGCCGCCCGCCGCGACGAACGGCTTCGCGCCGGGCTCGGGCGCGTGATAGAAGGTGCCGACGATCGGCGAGCGGATGAAGAGCAGGTCCTCGTCGACCGGCGCCGCCACGGCCGCCGCCTCGACGGCGACCGTGACGGGGCCGGCCGAGAACGTGCCGGCCACAGGGCCGACCACCGGGCCGACCACCGGGCCGGCCACCGGGCCGGCCACCGGGCCGGCCGGGCGGGGCTCGTCGGTCACCCACTCCAGCTCGACGTCGGCGTCCCCGGAGTGGACCTTGATCCGCCTGAGCCGGGGCGAGGCGTTCTTCATGAGCTCGATGGCGCTCGCCCGGACCACGTCCAGCTCGGAACCGTCGTCCGGCCGTCTCTCCCTCTTGGCCACGGTATTCCTACCTTCACTCAGTGATTCGACCCGAAATTCCGGAAGCGCCGCCGGCGGTCCCGGATCAGTTCCTGGGACGTCATGGGCATGAGCTCGTTCAGCGTCGCCGCCAGCGCGTGACGCAGGGAGTCCGCCGCTTCGACGTGACCGGCCTGCGTGCCGCCCGCCGGCTCCGGGACGACCCCGTCCACGATCCCGAGGCGCAGCAGCTCCCGCGCCTGCAGCCGCAGCGCCTCCGCGGCGACCGGGGCGGCCCCCGCGTCGTGCCACAGGATCGAGGCGCAGCCTTCGGGGCTGATGACCGAGTAGACGGCGTTGGAGCAGGCCAGGACCCGGTTCGCGACGCCGAGCGCGAGGGCGCCGCCGCTGCCGCCCTCGCCGATGACGACCGACACGACCGGCACCGGCAGGCCCGACATGAGACGCAGGTTCTCCGCGATGGCGCCCGCCTGCCCGCGCTCCTCGGCCTCCATGCCGGGGTAGGCGCCGGGCGTGTCGATGAGCGTGATGATCGGCAGGCCCAGCTTGGCGGCCAGCCGCATCAGCCGGGCGGCCTTGCGGTAGCCCTCGGGGCTCGGCATGCCGAAGTTGCGCGCGACCAGCTCGTGCGTGGTGTGCCCCTTCTGGTGGCCCAGGACCACGACCGGCTGCCCGGCGAAGACGCCGATGCCGCCCACGAGGGCCGGGCAGTCGCCCGCCATCCGGTCGCCGTGCAGCTCGACGAACCAGTCGAGGAGGTGGCTGAGGTACTCCAGGGTCGTGGGGCGTGCGACGTCCCTGGCCAGCCGTACGCAGTCCCAGGCCGGCACCTCCGGCAGCCGCGAGAAGTCCTCGATCAGCTCGGTGGCGCCGTCCTCGTCGTACGCCGGCAACCGGTCGGCGCCGCCGCGGTCCTGGACCGACAGCAGCCTGGCCAGCAGCCCGCGCAGCGCGGCCCGCGGCTGGACGTCGTCGATCAGCCCGTGCTCCAGCAGGAACTCCGCGGTCTGGAAACCCGCGGGCAGCCGCTGGCGGATGGTCTGCTCGATGACGCGGGGGCCCGCGAAGCCCATGCGCGCGCCCGGCTCGGCCACGATCACGTCGCCGAGCGAGGCGTAGGAGGCGGCGACGCCCCCGTAGGTGGGGTCGGTGGTCAGCGACAGCGTCAGCACGCCCGCCTCGTCGAGGGCGGCCAGCGCCTGGCTGGTCTTGGCCATCTGCATGAGGGCCAGCGCCCCCTCCTGCATGCGGGCGCCGCCCGAGGACGACACGACGAGCAGCGGGACGCGCTCGCGGAGCGCGACCTCGGCCGCGCCCGCGATCCGCTCCCCCACCGCGACGCCGAGGCTGCCGCCCATGAACCTGAAGTCCATCGCGGCGACGACCACGGGCCGGCCGTCGACCGTCCCTCTCACGCACACGACGGCGTCGTCCATGCCGGTCCGCGCCCGGCCGTCCATCAGCCGCCACGCGTACGGCTTGCCGTCGCTGAACTCCAGCGGATCCACGGCCACCGGGCCACAGGGGATGGGCCCGGCCGAGCCGGGATCGAGGAGCTGCCGGAGCCGCTCGTCCGCGGACAGCCGCGTGTGGTGCCCGCAGTCCGGGCACACGCCGAGCCGTGACTCCAGGCGCCGGTTGTAGATCAGGCCGCGGCAGGCCGGGCAGGTCGACCAGCCGGTCGCGGCCTCCTCGGTGGACAGGTCGGTCATGACTCTCCTCGTGTCATGAAGATCTCCTCGAGCTCCGCCCGCAGGGCGCGCTCGGCGGCCTTCGGCGGGGTGAGGGGAGTGAGCCGTTCCGGATGGCCGGGCGGCGTCGCCGGCGGGCCGGCGGGGCCCTGGTCCGGGCCCTGATCCGGGCCCCGGTCCAGGGCCCGGTCGGGCCCACGGTCGGACCCATCGCCGGGCCCACGGCCGGGCCCACGATCGGGCCCCGCCGAACGCGGGGCCCCGTCCTGGTGCGTCCCGGCCTCGTGCGGCTCGTCCTGGTGGGTCACGGGGAACGGGAGCACCCACTGGTAGCGGCCGCAGGCGACCAGGGCCCGGCCGAGACCGCGCAGCACGGCCCGCAGCAGGCGTCCGGCCTGATTCCGGTCGTTCATCGTGCTCACGCTCCCCACCCGGTCAGTACGCCGCCACAACCTCGTAGATGCCGTAGTGCCGATCCCCGCTGCGGTCCTGGAAGGGCCGCAGCGGGGAGGTGGCGTTGCGGTGCGCCGCGCCTTCCTCCCACGCCTTGAAGTCGGCCATGCTCTCCCACTCCGACAGCACCGCGAAGCCGGTCGAGTCCAGCGCCGAACGCAACAGCTCGTTCTTCAGCAGGCCGGGCGTGTCGGCCAGCCGCCGGCTGATCTCGTGGTAGGCGTCCTCGATCGCCCCGGGCCCCGCCTCGGGCACGGCCAAGTAGACGATCACCCTGGCGCGTCCCTTCATCGGGCCACCGCCTGGCCGCCCATCAGGCTGTACACGGTGCTCATGATGGTCATCGAGCCGCCCGACCGGTACGGGTGCAGCTTCATCCGGTGCTCCACGTGCTGGTCGCTGCGCTCGAACTCGCGGAAGCTCGGCTCGTCGACCCAGTCGCTGACGATGTAGTAGACCCGCTCCTCCGACTCGCTGTGGTAGAGCCACTGCCCGAGGTTGGCGGGGTGCCCGGTGACGCCGGTGCCGATGGCCAGCCAGGCCTGCTCGAACTCCTTCTCCATGCCCTGCTTGATCTCCGCGCGCAGCATCACGCGGAACGGGTTCGCGGTCATGGTCAGATCCCTCCGTCGACGTTGATGTTCTCGCCCGTGATGTAGGCGGACCGGTCGCTGAGCAGGAAGAGCACGGCCTCGGCGATGTCCTGCGGGCGGCCGAAGCGGCCCATGGCGATGATGTCGGCGTACCGCTCCTCGTACGCGCGGCGCTGCTCGGGGGAGAGCTTGGCCGCCGCCTCCGGGGTCTCGATCATGCCGGGGGAGACGAGGTTGACGCGGATGCCGGACGGGCCGAGCTCCTTGGTGAGCCCGCGGACGAGGCCGATGAGGGCCGACTTCGCCGCGGTGTAGTGGGAGCGCAGCGGGATGCCCACCGTGGCCACGCGGGAGCCGATCGCCACCACGGAGCTGCCCTCGGACAGCAGCGGCAGGGCCCGGTTGATGACGAGGTAGGCGGCGGTCAGCGAGGTGTCCACCACCCGGTGCCACTCGTCGAGCGGCAGCTGGCCGAAGGGGACGTGGCTGATGACGCCGGCGTTGTGCACGATGCCGTGCAGCGCGCCGTACCCGTCGCGCACCCCGGCCACCAGCTGCTCGACCTCGGCGGGGACGGTGACGTCGGCCCGGACGAGCTGGTGGTCGCCGGGGATGTTCTTGAGCTCGCCGGCGAGGTGCTCGATGTGCTCGCCCTCCTGCCGGTAGCAGGAGACGACGTTGGCTCCGGCCCGCGCCACGCCGAGGGTGATCTCGCGGCCGATCCCGCGGCTCCCCCCGGTGACGAGGACCGTCTTTCCTGACAGTTGCTGGCTCATGATGACTCCTTCACAGGACGGAGGCGGCGGCGATGTTGAGCGCGAACCCCGCGCACGACAGGACCGTGCGCAGGAGGTTCCAGTTCCGCCAGCGCGACCTCGGGTCGAGGCGCTCGAAGTCCTCGGGCAGCGACTCGGGGTCGATGGACTTGACCCACCGGTTGATGGGCACCTGCTTGACGATCGAGATGCCCATCACGCAGCAGAGGGTGACGGCCGTGACAGCGAACATGACCTGCGCGACCCGGTCCGGCGCGGTGGCCGCCAGCACGACGTCGGCGACGACGGTGAGGCCGAAGCAGATCGGCATGAACGGGTCGTAGCGGTCCCACAGATAGCGGTGGGAGTACACGTACCTGTCCGCGGGGAACGTCTCCATCAGGGGAATGATCCCGAGCGCGGTGGACAACAGGATTCCGGCCGCGAGGCCGCTGCCCAGCAGGGCCAGCGGCACCAGGGCGTCGATCATCTGCGCTCACTCCCCTTCTCGTGGCGGGCTCAGGCGGCGGTGCCGGCCGCGTCGTGGGCGCCGGCGACCTGCCGTTCGATGACCTCTTTGATGTGCCGCATCTCGTTGCGGGTCTGCTCGTTGAGGTGCCGGGCGGCGCCCTCGTTGTCGACCGGGGCGCTCGGCTTCATCTCGAACTGCTGGATCCAGCGCAGCCGGGTGCCGCCGTCGACCTCGTGGTACTCCCAGAAGAGGTGCATGAACTCCAGGAGCGGCCCGGTCTCGATGCGCTTGGCGTGCACGGTGCGGGTGACCGGGTCGGTCCTGCGCTCGGAGACCCAGCTCCACACCGTGCCGTCGGGCTCGGGGTGCATGGTCAGCCGGAAGCGCACGCGGTCGCCGTCGCGCTCCAGGATGTCGACGCGCTCGTACTCGCTGAACAGCGTGGGCCACGACTCCAGGTCGTTGGTCATCTCCCAGACCACGTCGACCGGCGCGGCGATCACGATCTCGTTGTCGGTCCTGCCGGGCATGTCAGGCCGCCAGCCGCTGGTTGACGTAGTCGAGGATGTTCCGGGGCGTCGTCATCTCCTCGATCGCCTCGTCCGGGATCGGCAGCTGGTGCGCCTGCTGGATGCGGGTGGCGATCTCCAGCACGGCCAGCGAGTCGAAGCCCAGGTGGTCGAGCCCGATGTCGAGGATCTCGCCGTCGAGCTCCTTCGCCGACTCGGCGTCGACCTGGATCATGATCGTCTTGAGCTGGTCCAGGGTGAGCAGGCTCATCTCTTTCCTCCAGATGGTGTCGGTGCGTTACGTGGTCAGCCGGCGGTGACGACCGCGGCGGCGTTGAACCCGCCGTAGCCGCGGGCCACCACCAGGGCGGTCCGCAGCCGGGCCTCCCGCGGCTCGCCGCAGACGAGGTCGAGGTCGTGGGCGGGCAGCGGTTCCGCCACGTTGACGGTCGGGGGGATCACCTGGTCGCGGATCGCCAGCAGGGCCGTGGCCAGGTCCAGTGCGGCGCCGCCCGCGTACAGGCGGCCCGTCATGGTCTTGGGGGCGGTGACCGGCACCCGGCGCGGGCCGAAGACCTCGCGCAGCGCGGCCGCCTCGGCCGCGTCGAGCTCCGGCACGCCGTAGGCGTCGGCGAGGACCACGTCCACGCCGTCGGGCGTCACCATGGCGTCGGCCAGCGCCGACTCGATGGCCCTGCGCAGGGCGGGCGGCCTGGGCGAGCCCGGCGGCGGGTCGAACGTGGCCGCGTAGCCCGCGATCCGGCCGTACGGCCGGCGCGCCGCGGTCGCGGCGTCCTCGACGATGAGGATCGCCCCGCCCTCCCCCGGCACGTAGCCGCAGGCCTCCGCCGAGAACGGCACGTACGCCGTGGTGGGGTCGTCGCGGCGGCTGAGCAGCCGGGTGGCGATCTGCGCGGTGAGCCCCGCCGGGGACAGCGAGGCGTCGGTGCCGCCGGTGACGACCAGCCGGGTGCCGAGGCGCACCTGCCTGCGGGCGTGGCCGACCGCGTCGAGCCCGCCGGCCTGCTCGGTCGCGATCACGCCGCAGGGTCCGCGCATGCCGTGCCGGATGGACAGCTGTCCGGTGGTGGCCGCGTAGAACCAGGCCACCGACATGTACGCGCCGACGTACAGCGGGCCCTTGGCCCACAGCTTCTGCAGCTCCCGCTGGCCGAACACGGTGCCGCCCGAGGAGTTCGCGGTGATCACCGACATCGCGTACTCGGGCAGCTCGGCGGGGTCGGCGCCGGCGTCGGCCAGCGCCTCGTCGGTGGCGGCGAGCGCCAGGTGGGTCATGTGGTCGGTCTGCGCGCGCAGCCGCTTGGGCACGCGCTCCACCGGGTCGAAGCCCTTGACCTCGCCGGCCAGCCGCACGGGGAAGCCGGAGACGTCGTAGGCCGAGATCACGTCGATGCCGCTCTTGCCGGCCAGCGTGGCCGCCCAGTAGTCCTCGGTGCCGAGGCCGTTGGGCGCCATCACGCCGATGCCGGTGACCACCGCCGCGCTCATGCCGCCACCTTGTGCGGAGCGGTGATCGTCACCGCGGTCTGGAAGCCGCCGAAGCCGCTGCCGATGCTGAGCACCACGTCCGTGCTGTGCTCGCGCGCCTCGACCGGCACGTAGTCCAGGTCGCACTCCTCGTCGAAGTTCGTCAGGTTCGCCGTGGGCGGGACCACGTCGTTCTCGATCGCCAGGACGCTGGCGGCGATCTCGATGGCGCCGATCGCGCCCAGGGAGTGGCCGATCATGGACTTGATGGAGCTCATCGGCACCTGGTACGCCCGCTCGCCCAGGCTCTCCTTCACCGCGGCGGTCTCGTGCCGGTCGTTCTGCTTCGTCCCCGAGCCGTGGGCGTTGACGTAGTCCACGTCCCCGGGCGTCAGGCCGGCGTTGCGCAGCGCCACCCGGATGGCCTCGGCCATCTCCCGGCCGTCCTCCTTCAGGCCCGTCATGTGGAAGGCGTTGGCCCGGCTGGCGTACGAGGCGATGGCGGCCCGCGTCCTGGCGCCGCGGCGCCTGGCGTGGTCGGCCTCCTCCAGCACGAACACGGCCGAGCCCTCGCCGAGAACGATGCCGTTGCGCTCCCTGTCGAAGGGGCGGCAGGCGGTGGCGGGGTCGTCGTTGCGCGGCGTGGTGGCCTTCAGCGCGTCGAAGCAGGCCACGGTGATCGGCGAGACGGGGGCCTCGGCCGCGCCGGTGACGACGACGTCCGCGGTGCCCTCCTCGATGAGCTGCAGGGCGTACCCGACCGCGTCCAGGCCCGACGTGCAGCCGGTCGAGATCAGGGTCGTCGGACCCTCGGCGCCGGCCGCCCAGGCGATCTCGGTGACGATGGAGCTCGGGACCATGAAGTTGTAGCTGTGCGGGACGGCGTACGACCAGTCGGTCAGCCAGCGCCGGCCGCCGTCGCTGACGACCACGTACTCCTGCTCCATCATCGTCGTGTTGCCGACCGCGTTGCCGATGCTGACGGCCACCCGGCCCGGGTCCAGCTCGCCGAGGGCGAGCCCGCTGTCGGCCAGGGCGTCGCGCGCGGCGACCACGCCGAGCTGCGCGGCCCGGTCCATGCGGCGGACCTCCTGCGGGGTCAGGCCCCGCGCGGCCGGGTCGAAGTCGCACTCCGCGGCCACCTGGCACCTGAACCCCGTCGCGTCGAAGAGGGAGATGCTCCTGGTGGCCGTGCGGCCGTGGGAGAGCATGTCCCAGAAGGCCGCGGTGTCGCCCCCGCCGGGGGCGATCACCGACATGCCGGTGATGACGGCCCGGCGACGTCTCATGACGGCCCGCCCGCGGCCACCGGCCCGCCGACGTTCGGTGGCGGGCCCTCCTCCAGCAGCGGCTCGGTGTCGACGTGGCCGAGGTCGGGGCGGGGCGCCAGGGGCCCGTTGTGGAAGACCACCTTCGCCGGCACCTCGCCGTTGTTCTCGAAGCGGTGCCTGACCCCCTTGGGGATCAGCAGGCCGTCGTCGGCCCGCAGCTGGACGTGGCTCTCGCCGTCGATCCGGGCGGTCAGCGTGCCGCTGACGACGTAGATGAACTCCTCCGAGTAGGGGTGGTGGTGCTCGATCACGAACTCGCCGGGCTGGAGCACGCCCACCCCCATGAACCCGGAGGTCGAGCCGGCCGAGCGCGGGCTGAGCAGCAGCTGGATCCGGCCGCCCCGCCGGTGGTCCACCGGTACGTCCCGCAACGACACTTTCCTGGGCGTCGACGTGGACATCGGGTCACTTCCCTTCCCACAGGTAGAACTGCTCGGCCATCGAGTCCTTCGGCTCCCGCCAGGACGGCAGGTACGGGCTCATGTACTTGGCGAGCCTGGTGTTGACGTCCTGGAACAACGGGTGCTCCCGGTGGGCGTAGAGCCGCTCCGTCGGATCGCCGTCCGCCTCGGTGAGGTGGAAGTAGAGTCCGTTGAACCTGAACAACGACCTGGCGCGGATGCCGATCAGCTCCGGGAGTTCGGTGGTGTCGGAATCGCGGAAGATCTCGGCCACCGCGTCGGAATCGGCCGGGTCCATACGCGCCACGATGAGCGTTCTGTGCATGTGCGACTCCCCGTCTAAGGGTTTACTGAGCTGGGTCTACTGCGGCTGGGTCTCATGGACCGGCTGCGACCAATGCACGGATGCTGACAAGGGCCCCTCGGGGGCTCATCGAGAACCGCTCGACTCCCGGCCGCCACCCGATCGACTCCGTCGAGCGAGCTCCGAGCCGCCCACGAGCCGCCGGTGTCACCTTCGAGCAGCCCGCGGTGCGCGTCTTCGGCGCGGCCCGCGGTACGCGTCGGAGAGCGAAAGGTCGGTGCGCCCGTGAACGAGATCCTGAGCGTGCTCGCCCTGCTGGGCAGCGGGACGACGGCGGGCGTGATGTTCGCCGTGGCGATCAGCATGGTCCCCGCCCTCGGTGCGATGCCCGTGCCCCGGTACGTCGAGGCGCACCAGCTCCTCGGCCGGAACTGGGACCCCACCATGCCGATCATCGTCATCACGACCACGCTGGCCGGCCTGGCGCTGGTGCCGCTCTCGGGCGACCCGGCGCGCACGGTGCTGCACGCGGCGGCCGCGGTGCTGATGCTCGGCGTCGCCGGGGTCTCCCACCTGCTGAACGTCCCCCTGAACCGGGCCGTCAAGGCGCTCGGTCCGGGCAGCTCCATCCCGCCGGGATGGGTCGATCCCCGGCCCACCTGGCGCGGTTACCACCTGGTCCGGACGGCGCTCGCGGGCGCGGCCTTCGCGCTCAACGCGACCGCCGTCGTGCTCGTGTGACCACGATCGCGCTCATGCGGCACGACCGCGGTCGTGCTCATGTGACGTGCCGGACCCCTTCGACGGTCATCCCCTGAGACGGAGGCACTCGTGAATCTCGACCTGAACAACCGCAGGGTCCTGGTGACCGGCGGCACCCGCGGCGTCGGCCGCGCCATCTCCCTGGCCCTGGCGGGCGCCGGCGCGAACGTGGTCGCCTGCCACCGCACCGACGAGGAGTCCGCCGCCGAGCTCGGCAGACAGCTCAAGCAGCTCGGCGGCGACCACCACGTGGTGCGCGCCGACGTCACCGTGCCCGCCGACGTGGCGGCGCTCGCCGACCACGTACGCACCGTGTACGGCGGGCTCGACGTCGTCGTCAACAACGCCGGCGTGGACTCGATGGCCCCGCTCGCCGTGCTGGAGGGCGAGGAGTGGCGGCGGGTCCTCGACACCGACCTGACCTCCGCCTTCCTGGTCACCCAGACCATGCTGCCGCTGCTCGGCGAGGGCGCGTCGGTCATCATGATCGGCAGCGCCGCCGCCGAGCGCGGGGTGGCCATGCGCGCCCACTACGGCGCGGCCAAGGCCGGGCTCGCCGGGTTCACCCGCTCGCTGGTGAAGGAGCTGGGCGAGCGCCGGATCAGGGTGAACGTCGTCGCGCCCGGCATCGTCGAGACCGAACCCGGCGCGGGGCTGCCCGAGGAGCTGTTCCAGCGCTTCACCGGCCTGACCCCGCTCGGCCGCCTGGCCCGGCCGGACGACGTGGCGGGCGCCGTGCTGTTCCTCGCCGCGGACCTGTCGCGGTTCGTCAACGGCGTCACCATCGCCGTCGACGGCGGTATCTGAACCCTTGGAGTGAGGTAACCCATGACTTTCGCCGCGATCACCTACAAGATCAAGCCCGGGCACGAGGACGAGATCGCGCAGATCTTCGCCGAGTTCCAGCGGGCCGACTCGCCCATCCTGCACGACGAGGAGGGCGAGGAGACCGGCGTGATCCTCGCCACCGGCCTGTTCATCTCGGGCGACCGGATGTTCCGGGTCATCCAGTACGAGGGCCGGCTCGACGACGTCGCCAGGCACATGGCCGTGCAGGACGGCGTGCGCGAGGCGGAGCGCAGGCTCCAGCCGTACCTGGCCGAGCCGCGCGACACCGAGACCGTCGAGGGCTTCATGAAGTACTTCGGCAACAGCACCATGCGCTGCATCCAGGAGCTCGGCGTGCCCACCGAGATGCTCAAGGACATCCCCGAGCACCTGCTGCGGAGGCAGCCGTGAAGCGCCTGGCCTTCCTGGGGCTCGGCGGCATGGGGGCGGGCATGGCGCTGCGGCTGCTCGACTGCGGCCACGACCTGGTCGTCCACAACCGGACGCCGGAGAAGGCGGCGCCCGTCGCCGCGGCGGGCGGCGTGATCGCCGCCAGTCCCGCCGGGGCGGTGGCCGGCGCCGACGCCGTCGTGGTGAGCCTGGCCGACCAGGCCGCCGTGGAGCGGGTGGTCCTCGGCGACGCGCTGGCGGCGCTGCGGCCGGGCGCCTACGTGATCGACACCTCCACCCTGTCGCCGGCCTTCTCCCGGACCGTGACCGAGCGGCTCGCCGCGGCCGGCGTGCGCCGGGTGGAGGCGTGCGTGCTCGGCAATCCCGCCCAGGCCAGGGAGGGGCTGCTGCGCGTGCTCGCCGCGGGCCCGGCGGCAGACGTCGACGCCGTGGAGCCCGTGCTGGAGTCGCTGGGCCACCAGGTCGTCCGGGTGGGCGACACGGGGTCGGCCGCCGTCATGAAGCTGGCGTTCAACCTGCTGATCGGCGCGCAGGTGGCCTCCCTCGCCGAGGCCGTGGCCCTGGGCGTCGGCGCCGGGCTGGACCGCGGGGAACTGCTGACCGCGATCAAGGAGAGCGGCTTCAGCTCCCTGGTCATGGGCTTCCGCGCGGACATCATGCAGCGGCGCGACTACGTGCCCGCGGCCTTCCGTACCCGGCTGATGGCCAAGGACCTGCGCTTCGCCCTCGACGAGGCGGAGCGGGCCGGCCTGGCGCTGCCGGTGACCCGGCGGGCGGCCGAGCGGTTCGAGCAGGTGATCGGCGCGGGCGACGGCGAGGCCGACGCGGCCGTCCTGGTCGAGCATCCGCAGTTGATCACCCAGGTGATCACATGACCACGTCGGTGGAGGCGAGCCGGCCGGCGGAGCCCGGGTGGCTGTTCGGGCAGCCCCGCTGGTTCGGCACGCTGTTCATGGTGGACATGTGGGAGCGGTTCAGCTTCTACGGGATGCGCGCCATCCTCATCCTCTATCTGGTGGCCCCGGCCGAGCGCGGCGGCCTGGGCGTGCCCGTCGGCACCGCGGCCGCCCTGTTCGGGCTCTACATGTCCACGGTCTTCCTGGCCGCGCTGCCCGGCGGCTGGATCTCCGACCGGCTGCTCGGTCCCCGCCGCACCGTGCTCGTGGGGGCGGTCACGATCGCCGCCGGTCACTACGCGATGGCGGTGCCGTCCGTGCCGTTCGTCTACGCGGGGCTGACGCTCATCGCGGCCGGCACCGGGCTGCTCAAGCCCAGCATGGGCGCCATGGTCAGCCACCTGTATCCGCACGACACCGGCAAGCGGGACGCGGCCTGGTCGGTCTTCTACATGAGCATCCAGGTCAGCGCCCTGCTGGCGCCGCTCGTCACCGGGTTCCTCGGCGAGCGGGTCGACTGGCACCTCGGCTTCGCCGCGGCCGGCGTCGGCATGACGTTCGGGGTCGTCCAGTACGTCCTGGGCCTGCGGCACTTCGCCGACCTCGGCGCGCGGCCGCCGCGGCCGATGAGCGCGGCGGAGCTGCGGCCGGTGCTGGTCAGGACGGGCGTGATCGGCGGCGCGGCCGTCGTGCTGTTCGGCGTGGACGTGCTGGCGGGCACCTTCACCGTCGAGCACCTCCTGGCGCTCGTCGGGATCACCGTCGTGATCGTCCCGATCCTCTACTACCGCTCGATCCTGCGCGATCGCGGGCTGCTCCCCGAGGAGCGGCGGCGGGTGAAGGCGTTCCTGTGGTTGCTGCTGGCCTCCGCCGTGTTCTGGATGCCGTACGACCAGGGCGGCTCGCTGCTCAACCTGTTCGCCGAGCGCAGCACCGACCGGGTGCTGTTCGACTTCGAGTTGCCGGCGAGCTGGTTCCAGTCGCTGCACCCGGGCTTCATCCTGCTGCTGGCGCCGCTGTACGCGTGGTTCTGGGTGCGCAAGGGACAGCACATCGGCACCTCGGCGAAGTTCGCGGTCGGCCTGCTCATGATGGGGGCGAGCTTCGTCGTCATGGCGTTCGCGGCGCTCGGCGCGGCGGGCGGCGCGAAGGTGTCGATGACGTTCCTGGTGGTGGTCTACCTGCTGCAGGTGGCCGGGGAGCTCGCGCTGGCCCCTCCGGGGATGAGCGCGCTGTCCCAGGCCGCGCCGCGGGCGTACGTCAGCCAGATGATGGGGGTCTGGTGGTTGTTCGCGGCGCTCGGGGTCGGGCTCGGCGGGCAGCTCGCCCGGATCAGCACGGTCATCCCGCAGCCGGTGTACTTCGCGGGCCTGGGCGGTCTCGTCCTGGTCGTCGGCCTGGCCGTGTCGCTGGGCGCCCGCAGGATCGACCGCGGCCTGCGCTGAGCCCGTCACCCGCGGGTCCCGGATCGCAAGGTCCCGGGACCCGCGGCTTTCGCGTGCGCCGGCTTCAGGAGGGGCGGCAGGACACGGTCGAGATCTCGTCACCGACCACGGCCATGCCCAGGCGTACGGACTGGCCGAGCAGCCGCTGCGCCGCCTGGAGCCGCCTGGCCAGGCGGCGTGACAGCGCGTTGGTGAGGCAGGGCCGCAGCCGCATGCCGCTCAGCACGGCGACCTCGGTCACGCCGCCCGCGGCCAGGGTGACCATCCGCTCCTTGACCGCCACCTGACGGCTGAGCAGCCGCAGGCCCGTGTCGAAGACGAAGACGTCGGCCGGCTCGCACTCCTTGGCCAGGTTCTCCCCCAGCCCCCACGTCGCGCGCACGATGATGTCGCTGTCGGCGCGGGCGGTGTCGGCGGGGTACACCCGGGCGAAGCTCTCCGCGGCCACCAGGTCCTGGATCAGCACGGCCCTCCTGCCGAGGCCGCCGACGGCGTGCACGGGCAGGCCGGGCGCCCAGCCGCGGGACGGCATCGGCCACGCGAGCAGCTCCGTCACGGCGGAGGACAGCGCCTCGTGCCCGCGGATGTTGAGGAAGGCCTGCGGCCGCATGCGCGTCATGCCGGGGGGCGGAGAGGGCCGTACCGCGACCGCGAGGCCGTCACCCTGCTCGGGCCGGCTCAGCTCCCAGTAGGCCGCCGCGGCTGCGCTCAGCACCGCGTCACGGTCCGGCGCGGGCAGGTCAAGGTACGACAGCGCGGTCACGCTGAATCCCCGGGGGACTCCGAAGGCATGGCCGAGCCGGCTCAGGTACGCCGCTTTCTCCCCGACGAGTTCGACGCTGCGGCTCTGCGGCTCCTGAGACCAATAGAGCTGAAAGTCCCGGCGGAAGCCGGAAGTACCCTCGTCACCCACGTGAGCTTCATCTCCACGAGCGTAAATCACGATGAACGGGCAGCGCCGGCGTTCATCAGCGGAGCCGCGGTTCATCACCGGATACGTGACTGGATTTATCTGGCTCCTTACTCGACGACAGGACGGACGGCTCGGTGAAGAGCCTGAATTAAGCCTACCCATTCTGCGATTCCGTCGAATACTCGGCGTGCAGCGACGCCGGGTACGACCGGGGGAGTAGCCCGGCGCCGGCCTACTCCCTTTGGACGACTCCGGCACGGAGAGTAGCGGCGGCGACACGGTGGCCCGGACCACGGGTCGCGAGCTGCGGTTACGGCCGCGATCGCCCCATTCGGACCACCGAAACGTCCTGACTTTCGTCCTGACCAAATCAGTTGATCAACATCAGAATGTTAACAGCGACCTTGCCTAATGGGTGAGAGTCGCAGGTCATGAAAGGTCCAGATGCGTTCGAGAACGCCTCGTGCGCTTCCCGAGCCATTCATGTGCAGAGATATAGACAAACGAGTAGTGACACTCGAACACGGCTGGACGATACTGGCTCCGAGCGAGGTCACAGCGGCAATAAGGGGCTGGCAAGTCAGGCAGCAACGCAACATCATCAGATTAGGGAGCAGCCATGCTGCGATTCGGCATCCTAGGCACGCTAGAGGTGAGCAATGGAGAAGGAGATTGCACCCCGACCGCACCGAAGCTCCGTGAAGTCCTTTCGCTGCTGCTCGTCCAGCCCAATCGGGTCGTCCCCACCGAGATTTTGCTAGAGGAATTGTGGCGGGGCAAACTGCCCCGCAGCGCCGTGGCCACCCTGCAGACATACGTCTACCAGCTCAGGAAAATCCTGAGCTACGGCCCCTCGGCGGACGACTGCGAACTGCTGGTGACCCGGCCACCGGGTTACATGATCCGGCTGGATCCGGACCATCTCGACGCGACGCTGTTCGAGAAGCTCGTGGAGGAAGGACAGGCGGCACTCGCCCTCGACGACGCCCGGACCGCCAGCCGGCTGCTGCACCAGGCTCTCGCGCTGTGGCGGGAGCGCGCACTGGCCGACGTCGAGCCGGGGCCGCGTCTCGCCGCACATCTGGCCTGGCTGGAGGAGAGCCACCTGTCCGCGCTCGAGTTGCGTATCGAGGCCGATATGCGCCTGGGCAAACATCGCCAGCTGGTTGGCGAACTGCGGGCACTCGCCGCGGCTCATCCCCTGCACGAGTGGTACCACCTGCAGCTGATGGTCTCGCTCCACCGCTCGGGCCGGCGGGCCGACGCGCTCGACGTCTACCAACGCCTGCGGAAGGTGATCCGCGCCGAGATCGGCCTTGAACCCTCGGCCGAGCTGCGTCATGCGCAGCAGGTGATCCTCGAAGGGTCTGCTGCAGACGTCCTCATGCGGACGTGATGACCGGCAGGACCCTGAGGCGTTTCCACCGAGGCGCACCCGTGACAACGGGTGCGCCTCTTGTTTTCCCACCCGGTTCCGGCGCCCGCCCGCCCGTCTCGTTCGCGCCCCAGCCCGGTGCTCGCGGACGGGCGGTGGGGTCCTAACGGCTCTCGATCGGGGCTCGACGTCTCCTCGCGACCATGGATCCGCCCGTACGGCGATCCGGCGATGGGAGGCCGCCCGTGCCCAGTAAGGCGACACCGAGATACCAGTTCCCGTTCCGGGGAGCCGCGCTGACCGATCCACCACCCGAGTTCGCGCAGCTCCGCCAGGAGGAGCCCGTGGCGCTGGTGGAGCTGCCCACCGGCGACCACGCGTGGCTGGTCACCGGCTACCACGAGGTCCGCCAGGTGCTGTCGGACCACCGTTTCAGCAGGGCCGCGGCGGCCAGGCCCGGGGCGCCGCGGCTGCGGCCCGTGCCGCCCGACGCGACCTCGATCCTCTCGCTCGACCCGCCCGAGCACACCCGGCTCAGGTCCCTCGTCGCGTACGCGTTCACCGCGCGCCGGATCGCCGCCATGCGACCGCGCATCCAGGAGCTGACCGACGCGCTGCTCGACGAGCTGGTGGCCAAGGGCGCCCCCGGCGACCTGGCGCAGGGGTTCGCGGTGCCGCTCGCCATGGCGGTGATCTGCGAGATCCTCGGCGTGCCGGAGGAGGACCGGGAGCGGTTCAGGCAGTCGGCCGACATCGCGCTCAGCCTCGTGCCGGCCGACGCCGACAGGCTCGTCGCGGCCAGGGCCACGCTGCACGACTACCTGGCCTCGCTGGTGTCGGCCAAGCGGCACGAGTTCCGCGGGGACGTGCTGAGCGTGCTCGCCTCCGACCACGACGGCGAGCGCCTGACGTACGAGGAGCTGCTCACCTTCGGGGCGACGCTGCTGACGGCCGGCTACCACACCGTGGCCGCCGCCCTCATCAACGGCACGCTGGTCCTGCTCCTCCGCCCGGACGAGCTGGCCCGCCTGCGTGCGCGCCCGCAGCTGATCACGACGGCGGTCGAGGAGCTGCTGCGCTTCACCCCGGGCGCCGTCAGCGGCGGGACGATCCGGGTCGCCACCGAGGACGTCGAGCTGGGAGGCGTGACGATCCGCCGGGGTGAGGCCGTCATCCCCTCGACCACCTCCGCCAACCGGGACGGCTGCGCCTTCGCCGACCCCGACAACCTGGTCCTCGACCGGCCCTTCGGCCGCGGCGACGTCTCCCACGTCGCCTTCGGCCACGGCTTCCACCACTGTCTCGGCGCGAACCTCGCCCGGCTGGAGATGCGCCTGGCCATCGGCTCGCTGGTGCGTCGCCTGCCCGGGCTGAGCCTCGCCGTGCCCGTGGAGGAGCTGACCTGGAACCCCAACACCATGATCCGAACTCTGTCCGCGATGCCGGTGACCTGGCGGCGCGGGGAAACCGAGGAGTGAGACGAGCGATGACCATCGAGCTCCCCGCCGCCGGGCGGGTCACCGGCAGCCGCATACTCGGGCTGGGCGTCTACCGGCCCGCGAGCGTCGTCACGAACGCGGAGATCGCCGAGCGCGTGGGCCGTACGGAGAAGTGGATCGAGTCCCGCTCCGGTGTCAGGGAGCGGCGCTTCGCCGGTCCCGGCGAGTCGCTGCCCATGATGTCCGCCGCCGCCGCGGAGAAGGCGCTGGCCGCGGCCGGGGTCGATCCGGCGCGGGTCGGCTGCGTGCTGACCGCGACCACGACGCACCTCACCCAGATGCCGTCGCTGGCCTCGGAGGTGGCCCACCGGATCGGCGCCGGGCGGGCCGCCGCGTTCGACGTCTCCGCCGCCTGCGCGGGCTTCTCGTACGCGCTGGCCCTCGCCAGCGACATGGTACGGGCCGGCAGCGCCGAGTACGTGCTGATGATCGGCGCCGAGCGGGTGTCCGACATCCTCGACCACGAGGACCCCAGCACCGCCTTCCTGTTCGCCGACGGCGCCGGGGCGGTCGTGGTGGGCCCATCGGACCGGCCGGGCATCGGCCCCGTGGTGTGGGGCTCGGACGGCTCGCGCGCCGGCGCCGTCGGCATGAGCGGCTTCTGGGTGCCCGAGCTGCAGCGGCAGCCGGACCTGAAGTGGCCGGTCCTGACGATGTCGGGCTGGCGCGTCTATCGCTGGGCGACCGCCGAGCTCATCCCGATCGCCGCGCGGGCGATCGAGCGGGCCGGCCTCACGCCCGCCGACCTGGACGCGTTCATCCCGCACCAGGCGAACAAGCTCATCACCGACGCCATCGCCGAGGGGCTCGGCCTCGGCGAGGACATCACGGTCGCGTACGACATCGAGCGGAGCGGCAACACCTCCGCCGCCTCCATCCCGCTGGCCATGGACGCGCTGCTGAGCACGAACGCGGTCCGCAGCGGCGACCGGGCGCTGCTCATCGGATTCGGCTCGGGACTGGTGTACGCGGCCCAGGTCGTGGAATTGCCGTGAATCATTCCGACGGTCCCGGATCTGCGCTCTAGCGGGCGACGACCGGCCGCCTATGTCGGAAAGTTAACGTCTTTGTCAGAAGCCCACCGCATTACGCATTCCTGTCGGCTGTGAAATGGCCGGGCGGAGAAGAGGAGTCAAATGTTGACGAAAAACCAGCGGGCCGTCGTCAGGTCCACGGCCCTCATCGTGGCGATTCCGCTGACCGGTTGCGCCGGCGCGGCGCAGTCGTCCACCGCCGCGCAGCCTCCTGCCCAGGCGGCGGCCCCGGCCCAGGCGGCCCCCGCCCAGGCGCCGGCCACCGCGGCGCAGGAGCCGCCGCGCAACGGTGCCGCGAACACCACCACCGACAAGAACCTCAAGCAGTTCGAGTGGTTCGCGGGCAGCTGGACCTGCAAGTCCGAGAACACCCCGCCCATGGGCAAGCCGTACACCAGCACGCTGAAGGCCACGGGCGCCTATGAGCTGAGCGGCCGGTGGTTCGTGTGGAACAGCCAGGAGCAGCCCGGGCCGCAGGTGGAGAACCCGGTCGCGTTCAAGGGGGTCTGGGGGTACGACACCACCAACAAGCGGGTGGTGACCAATCACTTCGACAGCACGGGCATCAGGGCGCTGCAGTTCGGCGCCGGGTGGAAGGGCAACGTGCTGGACCTCACCGACGGCGAGCTCTTCCTCCAGAACAGCCCGCCCATCCCGTTCCGGGAGATCTTCACCAGGCTCGGGCCCGACAGATTCACCGACGACATGCTTTTCAAGCTCGACGGGAAATGGCAGCGGATCATCATCGCCGACTGCACCCGCGACAAGTAGCATGACAAATTCCCGGCCCCCCTGGAAAGGGGCCGGGAATTTCTCTTGACGCGATATCTGACAGGCCGGGTCAGGGATAGCAAGCCGGCGAGACGGTGAGGCCGGCCCACTGCATCGGGTCGTGGCCGTAGATCACCAGGGCGTCCTCGCGGGCCGCGAGCGCGGCCAGCTTGCGGGTGCTCGCCCGGGTCCCGGCCTCGTCCAGATCGAACGGGAGGATCGGGCGCTCGTCGGGGTCGGCGGCGATGCCCATGGGGATGGCGTCGCCGGCCAGGAGCACGGCACCCGTCTCCGGGAGGCGGACGAGCACCGACTGGTGGCCCGGCACGTGGCCGCCCGACTCGATCAGCTCGATCCCCGGCAGCAGCCGGACGTCGCCCTCGACCTGCCGGTACCGCAGCCCGGGCAGGTCCCAGTGCTTGCGCGCCTCCTCCAGCCGCTCGATCCGCCCGGAGCGGGCGGCCTCCAGGTGCGCGCGCTGGACGACGAACTCGGCGCCGGGGAACTTGTCATGGTTGCCGGCGTGGTCGGGGTCGAGGTGCGTGCAGATCACCACGTGGATGTCCGCCGGGGTCAGGCCCAGCTCGGCGAGCCTGGCGGCGACGTCGTCCTCCGGCCCCACCTCGATCGGGGCGTCGCCGCCCGCCGGGGCCGCCCGGTAGCCGGTGTCGACCAGGACGTTCGTGCCGTCGTGGAGCCGGATCAGGTAGCCCGGCACGGGGGCCTCGATGCCGCGGATCGTGCCGAGCCGCAGCAGGTACAGGCGCATCGCGGTCATCGTGGCTCCCCCGCGGCTCGTGGCCGGTCCAGCAGGGCGCGCAGGGCGGTCTCCAGCGCCGCCTCGGGATCGGGTGCAGGGCGGTCGCTCCGCCAGGCGACGAAACCGTCCGGGCGGACGAGCGTGGCGGTGCCGGCGCCCCCGTACACGGCGGCGCACCGGTCGTCGGGGTCGGTCAGCTCGACGCCCAGGCGGTACACCGGCACCTCCAGCCCGAGCCGGGCCGCGACCGGCGCCATGGCGGGCGCCCACGGCCCGGCCGACCCGGTGACCAGGGTCCACGACCGGCCGAACAGCTCGATCGTCGAGATCCGCCGTCCCGCGAGCGACACCCGCGCGTGCGGCGCCCGCGTCCCGGGCCGCCCGTCGCAGTCCTCCGCCCACGGCGAGCGGTGCTCCTCGGCCCCCGCGACAGCCGCCCCGCCCACCCGGCCGACCGCAGCATCGGCGGCGGTGGCGGGTTGGTGGGGTTGAGTGACGGCCGTGGCGTCCGCCACGGCGGAGGAACGGTAGAGCTGGCGGAAGTGGACCGTGTGGTCGGGCTCGATCCCTTCGGCGGCCTCCGACTCCTCGCCCATCATCGCCGGCCGGTCCTTCGACCGGAGCACCGCCTGCTCCACCGTCGCCACCGCCACCGGCCGCCGCTCGGCCTCGTAACTGTCCAGCAGGCCGGGCCCGGCCTGGCCGCGTGCCACCATGGCGAGCTTCCACGCCAGGTTCTGGGCGTCCTGGATGCCGGTGTTGGAGCCGAGGGCGCCAGAGGGGGGCATGACGTGCGCGGCGTCGCCGACGAGGAAGACGCGGTCCCGGCGGTAGGAGTCCGCGGTCAGCCCGGCCGCCTCCCACGGCAGCACGCTCTTGATCTTCACGTCCAGGTCGGGCAGCCCCGCGGCGGCCCGTACGAGCTCGGCGCACCGCTCCTCGGGGAAGTCGTCGGGGCTCTGCCCGCTCTCCGGGTCGTACATGACGTGCAGCAGCCAGTTGACCGCGTTGTCGACCGGCACGAGCGCGCCCATGAGGTGTGAGTTGACGACGTAGGACAGGATGAACCGGCGCTCCCCCAGCGCCTCGCGCAGGTCGGCGTGGAAGTGGATGTTGAGGTAGTGGGCGAGCGTGCCCGCCCCGGCACGGCCGATGCCGAGCGCCTGCCGCACCCGGCTCCCGCCGCCGTCGGCCGCCACCAGGTAATCGGCCTCGATCTCGTAGACCTCGTCCGTGGCCGCCTCGCGCACGACCGCGCGCACGCCGTCGCCGCCGCCGCCGCCGTCGTCGTCGTCCTGAGACGGCGTCCAATGTTCGAGGGTCGTGCCGAAGCGGGCGTCGGCGCCGAGCTCGACGGCCCGCTCCAGCAGGATCGGCTCCAGCTCGTCCTGGTCGCACAGGCACCAGCCGGCCGGGCTGATGTGCTCCAGGCTGACAAGGGGGTCGACGAAGTAGGGGGCGTGCATCTCGCCGTACTCCTGGCCGGCCAGCGTCTCCATCGCCCTGATGCCGCTGTTGGCGGCCAGCGCCCGGGCGGAGTCGGCGGCGCGTACCCGGTCGTCGACGCCGAGCGCGGCCAGGAGCTCCATCGTGCGCGCGTTGACGCCGCGCGCCCGCGGGTGGGTCGAGGTGCCCGGCCGCCGCTCGACCAGCACCGAAGCCAGCCCGTACGCGGCCAGAAAAGCGGCCGTGGAAATGCCCGCGACACCCCCGCCGACGACCAGGACCGGGGTTTTTTCTTTTCGCAATCCCAGCAATTTCGCCTCCATCACAAGAATTCCCTGCTGGCCAGGCTAGTTAGCGTGTTTCCCGGCGTCCAGGGCACGCAGACGGCCCACCAGTGACCTTCTTGGCGGCCACGAGCGCGTCTCTAGCGGTCGTCCAAGGCGTACCTGGAAGATGGCCGGAAAATGATATGAGCGAGGTTATTCAATGGGACTTCTCAGCGGTAAACAAATCCTGGTCACGGGAGTTCTCACCGAATCGTCGATCGCGTTCCACGTCGCGCGGCTGGCCCAGCGGGAAGGCGCCGCGGTGGTGGTCACCGGCTACGGCAGGCTCGGCCTCGTCGAGCGCATCGCGGCCCGCCTGCCGCGGCCCGCGCCGGTGCTGGAGCTGGACGTCACCGACAGCGCGCACCTCGACTCCCTGGCGGACCGGATCCGCCCGCACGCCGACCGGCTGGACGGGGTGCTGCACTCGATCGGGTTCGCGCCGCGGACCGCGCTCGGCGGCGACTTCCTGACCACCCCGTGGGAGGACGTGGCCACGGCCGTCCAGGTCTCCACGTACTCGCTGAAGGCGCTGGCCATGGCCGCCGCCCCGCTGATGGAGGACGGCGGCTCGATCGTGGGCCTCGACTTCGACGCCTCCGTGGCCTGGCCCGGCTACGACTGGATGGGCGTGGCCAAGGCCGGGCTGGAGTCGTGCTCCCGCTACCTGGCCGGCTACCTCGGGCCGCGCGGCATCAGGGTGAACCTGGTGTGCGCCGGCCCGCTGCGCACGATCGCCGCCAAGGGCATCCCCGGCTTCGGCGACTTCGAGAGCACGTGGAAGTCCAGGGCGCCGCTCGGCTGGGACAGCTCGGACCCCGAGCCCGTGGCCCGGACGTGCCTGGCGCTGATGTCCGGCTGGCTCCCGTCCACCACGGGCGAGATCGTGCACGCCGACGGTGGCCTGCACGCGATCGGCGGGTGACCGGCCGTGGACGCCTATCCCGAGCCCGGGCGGATCCTCGTCGTCGTCCCGACGTACAACGAGCGGGAGAACGTGGAGAGCGTCGTCGGCCGGGTACGCGCCGCCGTGCCCGAGGCGGACGTGCTCGTGGCGGACGACGCCAGCCCCGACGGCACCGGCGACCTCGCCGACGCGCTCGCCCGCCGCGACCCTCAGGTGCACGTCCTGCACCGCCCGGGGAAGGCGGGCCTGGGCGCGGCCTACATCCACGGCTTCACATGGGGGCTCGACCGGGCCTACGACGTGCTGGTGGAGATGGACGCCGACGGCTCGCACCGCCCGGAGGAGCTGCCCGCCCTGCTGGCGGCCTTGCGGACGGCCGACCTCGTCATCGGCTCGCGCTGGGTGCCGGGCGGGCGGGTGGTCAACTGGCCAAGGTCCCGCGAGCTGCTGTCGCGGGCCGGCAACGCGTACACGCGGGCCGTGCTCCGCCTCCCCGTGCGGGACGCCACCGGCGGGTACCGGGCCTACCGCGCGACGACGCTGAAGGAGATCGGCCTCGACGACGTGGAGTCGCAGGGCTACTGCTTCCAGGTCGACCTGACCCTCAGGACGGTACGCGCGGGCCTGCGCGTGGCGGAGGTGCCGATCACCTTCGTGGAGCGCACCCGCGGCGCCAGCAAGATGAGCCGCGCCATCGTCGTCGAGGCGCTCCTGCGCGTCACCGCATGGGCCCTCTCCTACTCCCGGAAGACTATGTGACCCCCCGGGCTACTACCAATGGCGCACGAAACGAACTCCGACCGGCAGATGCCCCCCGACCTGCGAATTCTTACGGTTAAGGGGGCGACAAATGCACAATCTGGAGGAAGCAATGGACACGAACACCCGGCGGCGTTCGCTGCTCAGCCGTCCGCGTTTCTGGGTCGGCGCCGTCATCGCGCTGGCCGGCCTGCTGTTCAATCTGGGCGTTCTCTTCGTCCCGATCAGCGAGATCATCAAGAACCCCAAGTTCGTCCCGATGCCCGAGGTCCTCATCGGGTGGTGGCTGATGATCGTCGGCATCCCCCTCATGCTGCCCTGGCCCTCCCGCCGTGGCCGCGGCTACTGACGCCCCCGCACGACGTACCGAAGCAGCACGGACCGGGGGGACAAGGACGACATCATGAGACGAGAGACCCGCCGAACGGTACTCCGCTGGATGACCGGAATCGGTGTCGTGACGGTAGCGCCCATCGGCGGCTTCGCCGGCTGGTTGTGGGTGGACGCCTCCCGTGGCAACGGGGGCCATCTGTCCTTCTCGGCCCCCTTGCGCATCCCGCCCCTGCTCGCCCCGGCTCCGGGATCGAGCAGGACGACCAAGCAGTTCAGGCTGAACCTGCAGGAAGGCGTCTCCGAGCTGATCCCGGGCCGGCGCACCCCCACGTGGGGGGCCAACGGCAGCTATCTCGGCCCCACGATCCGGGTCAACCGGGGAGACCGCGTGCACATGCACGTCACCAACCGGCTGCGGCAGACGACGACCATCCACTGGCACGGCATGCACCTGCCCGCCCAGATGGACGGCGGGCCGCACCAGCTCATCGCGCCCGGCCGCACGTGGTCTCCGCAGTGGACCATCGAGCAGCCGGCGACCACGCTGTGGTACCACCCGCACCTGCACGCCCTCACCGCGGAGCACGTGTACCGGGGCATCGCCGGCCTGTTCCTCATCGACGACGGTGACACCCGGCTGCCGCACACGTACGGCGTCGACGACGTCCCGCTGATCATCCAGGACAAGAACTTCAACGACGACGGCACGCTCAGCACCGAGGGCATCAAGTTCGGCGGGATCAACGTGACGGGCCTGCTCGGCGACCGGATACTGATCAACGGCACCTACGACCCGTTCTTCAGGGTGACGACCACGCTGGCCCGCTTCCGGCTGCTGAACGGCTCCAACGCCCGCGTCTACGACATCGGGTTCGCCGACGGCAGGACCTTCCAGCTCGTCGGCACCGACGGCGGGCTGCTGCCGGCCCCGCTGGCGCTCAAGCGCCTGATGCTCTCACCCGGCGAGCGGGCGGAGATCGTGGTCGCGTTCAAGCCCGGTGAGAAGGTCGTGCTCCGCAGCTTCGCCCCCGACCTGCAGTCGAACTTCCTGTTCGAGCAGCTCGCGGGCGGCGGCGACGAGATGGACCTGCTGCGGTTCGTGGCGGCGCCGCAGCTGCGGCCGTCGCCTCCGCTGCCGTCGGCGCTGGCCACCGTCCCGCCGATCCGCCCGGCGGCGAACGCCCAGGTGACCCGGATGGTGATGGGCGACTTCACCTTCAACGACAAGACCATGGACATGAAGCGGGTCGACCACGTCGCCACGGCGAGCTCGGTGGGCGTCTGGGAAGTCAAGAACGACCAGGACATCCCACACAACTTCCACATCCACGGCGTGACGTTCCAGGTGCTCGACCTCGACCGCCGGACGCCGCCCCCGCACATGCGCGGCAACAAGGACACGGTGATCGTGCCGCCCGGCAGCACGGTCCGGCTCGGGGTCAGCTATCTGCGGCATTCCGACCCGATCAGGCCGTACATGTTCCACTGCCACATCCTGGCCCACGAGGATTCCGGGATGATGGGCCAGTTCCTCACCGTGTCCCCCGCCGACCGGGTGCGGGTGCCCAAGTCGCTCCCCCACAACCACGGGTGACCCGGCTGGCCGTAGATCGTCTGTCGCGCTACGGTGAAGGCCGGAGCCGCTTGGGCTACGGTGAAGGCCGGAGCCGCTCGGGCTACGGTGAAAGCCGGAGTCCGCTCGCCAGTGACGCCCGGAGGTAGTCATGCGACTGCTGCGCCCTGGCGACGTCGTCTACGCTCCGGAGCTCGACGCCCCGTGGCTGCGCTGGGTGATCGACGTGCTCCTCGCCGGCATCTCGTCCGGCAGCGTGATGATCAGCGTGTCGGTGTCGGCCGAGCCGTCGGAGCGGCCCACGTCCAGCATCGCCGCCTACATCCTGGGCGTGACGCTGGGCGCGCTGCTGCTGGTGCGCCGGCGCTGGCCGGGCCTGGTGCTGGTGGGAAGCCTCGTCGCGGTCACGGTCTACAACCTGACGGACTTCCCGAGCATCGCGCCGGTCTGGCCGCTGATCATCCCGTTGTGCACCATGGCGGCGGCCGGCCGGCTGATGTTCGCCGCGGTCGTCGGTCTGCTGGCGTTCGCGAGCTCCTCCGTGTGGCTGGCCTACCAGAACGTCGACCTCACCCTCAGCCTCATCGACGGGATCTTCCGCGAGCTGCTCCTCGTCATCGGCGCGCTGTTCCTCGGCGACAGCATGCACAGCCGCAGCCGCTGGTCCGAGGAGGTACGCCAGCGCCTGGAGGGCGAGGCCAACCAGCAGCTGATCGACGAGCGCCTGCGCATCGCCCAGGAGCTCCACGACGTCACCGCCCACACCCTGGCCGTGGTCGGCATCCAGATGGGCGTGGCCCACGACCTGGTGGCCCGCGATCTGGAGGCGGGCCGCGCCGCGCTCCGCACCGCCCGCGACATCAACAACGAGGCCATCGCCGAGCTGCAGGCGGCCGTCCACGTGCTGCGCAACGGGCAGAGCAAGGGCCAGGGCAAACCGTCCCCCGAGCTGACGCCGCTGCCCGGCGTGGCCGACATCGGCACGCTGGTCGACCGGGCCCGGGTGTCCCCGCTGAAGATCGACCTCGTCGAGGAGGGCGACCCCGCCCAGGTCCGCCCGGCGGCCGGGCTGGCCATCTACCGCATCGTCCAGGAATCGCTGACGAACGTGCTGAAACACGCGAACGCCACCCTCGTCGAGGTGGAGCTGGAATACCGGGGTGACGGCGTCGCCGTCACGGTACGGAACAATGGCACCGGCGCGACCCCGCCGGCCCGCGGGCCGTCCAGACCGAAGGGCGGTCACGGGCTGACGGGCATGCAGGAGCGGGCCACCAGCCTGGGTGGCTGGCTGACCGCGGGGCCCGACACCGACGGCCGCTACACCGTCAGCGGCTGGATCCCCGCCCCCTGAGAGAGGAAGTGATCGATGACGATCCGCGTCGTCCTCGCCGACGACCAGCAGCTCGTCCGCGCGGGCTTCCGCAGCCTGCTCGAGATGGACGCCGACATCGAGGTGGTCGCCGAGGCCGAGAACGGCGTGGAGGCGGTGGAGGTGACGCGCAGGGAGCGGCCCGACATCGTGCTGATCGACATCCGCATGCCGCGGCTCGACGGCCTGGCCGCCACCCGCGAGATCATGAGCGACCCGGCGCTGGAGGCGGTCAAGGTCATCGTGCTGACCACGTTCGAGGTCAACGAGTACATCTTCGACGCGCTGAAGGCGGGCGCCAGCGGGTTCCTCACCAAGACCGTCGACTCCGACGAGCTGCGCCGGGCCGTACGCGTGGTCGCCGACGGGCAGGCGCTGCTCACCCCGAGCGTCACCCGGCGGGTCATCGAGGAGTTCTCCCAGCGTCCCGACGGCGGCGCGCTCGACGGCGTGGGCAAGAGCCTCGACACCCTCACCGACCGCGAGCGCGAGGTGATGGCGATGGTCGCCGCCGGCCGCAACAACACCGAGATCGGCGCGGCGCTCCACATGAGCCCGCTGACCGCCAAGACCCACGTCAGCCGCATCATCGCCAAGCTCGGCATCCGCGACCGCACGCAGCTCGTGGTGCTCGCCTACGAGAGCGGGCTGGTGAGCCCGCGGCGCTCGTAGCGGACCTCCTCGATGAAGGAGACCCCCTCCGAGTCACCGGCCGCGTCGAGGCGGCGCCAGCTCTCGCGCAGGCGCAGCCTGCCGTCCGGCAGCACCTCGGGGGTGCTCGTGCAGGTCCCCGTGACGACCCGGCCGTCCGCGAGCACCTGGGTGTAGCCGAAGGTCAGGGTGCCGTCGGGGGCGCAGGTGCCGATCAGCCGCCCGGCCGTCACCTCTCCCCCGCGGAACTCCGCCCAGACGACGTGGTCGCGCTGGTGGTAGTGGCCGACGGGAACGTCGTGACCCTGCGCCGACGAGATGAACACTTTGTTGTCGTAATTCATGATCACTCACCGTGGTCGATGGGAATCGGGCCAGATCGTGAAGGTGTGCTCGTCGCGGATCCGGTACGCCTCCCGCTCGAACAGGGCGTTGACGATGCAGGCCGCCCGCACCGACAGGAGGCTGAGGTTGGGGTCGTTGATGCCGTGGGTGAGCCGGGCCCGGTTCTGCACGAAGATGCGGTGCTGGTCGGCGTGCTTCCACAGCAGCGAGTAGTGCTGCTCGACGACCGGCTCGCCGGCCTCGTCCAGCTCCACCATCTCGGCCAGCTCCGGATCCAGCGGCAGCGGGGCCGGCTCCCGGCCGGTGGCCAGCACGACATGCCTGGCCTCCCGGAACTCGTGCCCTCCGGTGGTGAGCCGGCACCGCATCGTGACGGCGCCGCCCCGGCCCGACACCGCGACGACGTCCCGGCCCGGCAGCAGGGTCAGCGGGCGGCCGCCGTTACGCAGGCGCTCCTCGTACTCGGCCTGGTAGATCTCCTGCAGGCTCGACATGGAGACGCCGTCGCTGGTGGTGACCTGCTCGCGCAGCAGCCGCCGGCGGGTGGCCTCGGGCAGCCCGGTGAAGAACCCCAGGTACGAGGGCCGGTAGAGGTCGTTGGCCGGGGGCGAGTCGTCGAGCGGGGCGAACCAGTGGCGGCGGCCGATCCACTGCACGTCGCGGAAGCCGGCCCGCAGCAGGGCGAGCACGCACTCGGCGCCCGTCTGGCCGCCGCCGACCACCACGGCGGGCGCGTCGTGTCCGGTCAGGTCCGGCAGCCGGCCCATGAGGTGCTCGGCCAGGATGACGCCGGGCAGCGCCCGGCTCGCGAAGCACGGGGGCACGTGCGGGCGGGTGCCCAGGCCGAACACCACGTGGCGGGCCGTGCCCAGCAGCCGGCCGCCGCCGTACAGCTCGAAGCCGTCGCGGTAGGCCACCCGGTCGACGCCCGCGCCGTAGGTGACGTCGAGGTGCTCGGCCGCCCAGGCGAGGTAGCGGGCGTACTCCAGGCGCGGGATGGCGTCGAACTGGGCGTTGAGGAAGCCGTAGATCCGCCCGGTGGTGACGATGTAGTTGAGGAAGGACAGCTCGTGCCTGGGGTCCACGAGGGAGACCAGGTCCTTGATCCACGAGGTCTGGAGCCGGGCTCCCGGCAGCATGAGCCCCTCGTGCCAGGCGGGGCCGGGGTTGCGCTCGAAGACCGGCAGGGGCCGGCCGCAGGCGCCCTCGTACAGGGCGGCCAGGCTGAGGTTCGACGGGCCAGCGCCGATGGCGACGGTGTCGTGGTCGTATCGCCGTCTGCTCATGACGTCACCGATTCGTAGGCGGCCGGGTCGAGGTTGTAGTTGGACCTGAAGAGGTTGCCCGGGTCCAGCCGGCGCTTCACGCTCAGCAGCCGGGCGAGCCCCTCCTCGCCGAACGTGCGCCGCGCCCTGTCACGCAGGTCGCGGTTGCCGGCGTGGGCGTCGGAGACGTAGTTGACGTAGCCGTCGCCGTGCACGCCCCACGGCGCCGCCGCCGCGGACACCGACCGCGCCCAGGCGGTCTGCTCCGCGTCCGCGTCCGGCGACTCCCAGATCGCCATGCCGGTGACGTTGAACCGGGCGTCGCGGAACGGCACCGCGGAGCCGCCGGCCGGGCCCCTGCGCACCGCGCCGTGGAGCTCCTCCAGGTAGACGGTGTCGTTGAAGGTGCCTCGCCAGCGGCCGGCCCGGAACCTGGCGACCAGCTCGTCGATCAGCTGGTCGGGCAGCTCGGTCGTGCACCGGGCGCTCCAGTAGTGCCGCAGGCCGTAGGGCAGCCGGCCGAGGATCTGCTGCATGCTCAGGTAGTCGCGCTCCTCGACGCGCCAGTCCAGCACCTCGGGGCCGCGCAGCCGCCGCTCCAGCGTCCGCGCGTACCGCTCGTCGGAGCCGCAGTAGCACACGCTCATCACGGCGGCCGGCTCCTGTGCCGGGCCGTACCGTTCCAGGAGCAGGATGCAGACCAGCTCGTCGGGGGCGTCCTCGGCCAGGTCCCGGAACAGCCGGGTGGCCGCGGCCATCTCGTGCTCCGGGTAGGCCACGACGCCGCCGTACACGCGGGAGACCTCGTGCAGGCGGAAGGTGAACTCCTCCACGACGCCGAAGTTGTGGCCGGCGCCGCGCAGCGCCCAGTCCAGCTCGGGGTCGCGCTCGCGGTCCACGACGACGTGCTCGCCGTCGGCGGTCACCAGCGCGTACGAGAGCACGTTGTCGCACGACAGCCCGTACTTGCCCATCAGGTGCCCGATGCCGCCGCCCAGGGTGAGCCCGCCGACCCCGGTGGTGTCGAAGGTGCCGCCGGTGACGGCCAGGCCGTGCCCGGAGGCGGCGGCGTCGAAGGCCGCCCAGGTCGCGCCGCCCTTGACCCGGGCCACGCGGGCGGTGTGGTCGATGCTGACCCCGTCGAGGAAGCGCAGGTCGATGACCAGGCCGCCGTCCAGGGAGGCGGAGCCCGCGATGTTGTGGCCGCTGCCGCGCACCGCGATGGGCACCTGGGCCTGGGCGGCCGCGCGGATCACGAGGCCGAGCTCGGTGCGGTTGTACGGCAGGGCGACGAGGTCGGGGCGGCGGTCGTGCATGCCGTTGAACAGCTGCCTGATCTCGTCGTAGCGGGGGTGCCCGGGCCCGACCAGGCGTTCGGGGCAGACGGGGTCGAGCGTGCGGCGCAGCTTTTCGATCATCATGGCTCCGTCCGGCGAGTGGCGGCGAGCAGCAGGGGCGGGGGATCGGCGGGCGGGGGATCGGCGGGCGGGGGACGGTCGGCGCGCAGGCAGGCGGCGGCCTCCCCGCTGGCGGCGAGGGCGAGCTTGGCCGCGCCGCCGCTGCCGCCGGTGAAGGTGTACAGGTGCCGGCCGAGGCGGGCCAGGGCCAGCAGGCGCCCGTCGGTGTAGGCGTCGCAGGCCATGACGGTCCGTACGCGCCTGAGCAGCCGGAGGTCCGGCAGCCTGGTCCGCGCGGCGGCCTCGGTGTCCCGGCACGCGCCCGGGGAGGCGGGCGGCCGGCCGGGGCCGACGTCCCACTCCTCGCTGGGCACGCCGAGCAGCAGCCCGTGCCGCCCGTACGGCCGGCCGTAGAGCCCCGTGGTCTCGTCCACGAAGGCGGGCGGACGGGGGCCGGACACGTCGTAGACCTGGTACTGGATGTGCTTGGTGCGGACGGCCGGGCCGGCCGCTCCGCTGCGGGCGAGCAGCCCGGGCGTCCACGGTCCCGCGGCCACCACGGCGACGTCGAAGCGGCGGTGCCGCCCGCCCGCGACGATCTCGGCGGCGTCACCCCGCTCGCCGACCCGCGCCACCTCGCCCGCCACGATCTCGCCGCCCCGGCGCCGGAAGTCGCCGAGGGCCATGAGCCGCAGCCGGTGCGGCGAGATGTGGCCCGCCCACCGCTCGACGACCGCGGTCGCCTCGTACGGCACCCCGTGGAGGCCCAGGGCGGCCAGCGCTGTCCCGCTGAGGAGCTCCGCCCGGGGCGGCGCGCTCTCGACGGGGGCCGCGCGCACGTAGACCGAGCCGGTCTCGCGGTAGTCCGCCCAGTCGCACAGGACGGCGCTCGCCCGCAGCTCGGCGAGGCTGTCGGCGGCCAGCCGGGCGGCGGCGGGATCGGGTTCGTAGCCGCGGACCAGGCCGCCCGACGCCGCGGTGGCGTCGGCGGCGGCCGGGTCGCCGGTGAAGAGGCAGATCTCGTCCCGCGGGGCGGCGGTCTTGAGCCGCCAGGCGAGCAGTGTGCCCGCCAGCCCCGCTCCTATGACGCAGCAGCGCATGCCGGCCGCTATCCGGTGATCAGGCCGAGCAGCCGCCCGGCGTCGCGGTCGCCGCGCTCGGCGGCGGGGAGCAGGCAGCGCACGGCCAGCGCGGGGTCGAAGTGCTCGGGGCGCAGCGCCTGCGCGGCCCTGACGACCTCGGCCGAGGGCAGGGACCCGGTACGCGCACCCGCATCCGCGGGCAGGGACCCGGCGACCGCCCGCCAGCGCGCGGCGAACTCCTCGAACGCGGCCAGGGTGAAGTTGCTGGAGTGCGGGGCGGGACGGTCCCAGCTGAGGAAGAGCCTGACCAGGCCGGGGTCGGCGCCGTCCAGGAGCTCGTGCCCCCAGATGGCGTGGTTCCTGCTGGTGGAGAACTTCAGGCCGTCGAGGCGGTAGAACTCGTTGGTCACCAGGCCGCCGAGCGCCGCGCGGGGCGGCACGCCGGCGGCCGACAGGATCGCCGGGAACAGCACCGCGTAGTAGAAGGCGTTGTCCAGGCCGAGGAAGGCCCACAGGCCGGAGACGTCCTGCCAGGCTGCGGCGTACTGCGCCATGGTCCGGGCGCGGGGGTCGACGGCCCTGCCCACGGCGTACAGGTAGGCCAGGCCCATCTCGAACCACACGTCCAGCCGCTGCCCGCCGCGGACCTCGATCCCCCAGTCGGAGGGGTAGCACACCGGGATGTCCGGCAGGCCCTCGTCCAGGTGGCGGCCCAGCAGGGCCCGGCAGCGGGCGGGGATGACCGCGCGCGACCAGATGCCGGTGAGCGTCTCCCTGTGGTCCTCCAGCGGGAGGGTCAGGCGCCGTCCCGTCACGGCCACCGGCGGGCCGCCGCACACCGTGCACACGGGGTCGACCAGGTCGGCCGCGGCCGCGTAGCCGCCGCAGCCCTCGCAGGTGCCACCGCCCATCGCGGCACCGCAGGCCGGGCAGGCGCCGCTGACGTAGGCGTGGTGCAGGGTCGTACGGCAGTCGCCGCACACCGTCAGCGTGTGCTCGCGGGACACGACGACGCCCGCCTCGACCAGCTCGTCCAGCAGGCCGGTCACCGCCCGCCGGTAGTCGTGGTCGCGCCGTGGCGAGGTGAACACGTGGTGGTCGACGCGGATGGCCTTGAGCACCTCGGCGATGCGCGTGCCGTAGTCGGTGATCACCTTGTCGGGGTCGAGGCCGAGCGCCCTGGCCTTGGCCGGCACGTAGTTCTGGTGGTCGTCGGTGCCGCAGATCGTCAGCACCCGCTCGCCGCGCGCCCTGGCCGCGCGGGCGGCGACGTCGGCGGCGACGTACGGGCCGGACAGGTGGCCGACGTGCAGCGGGCCGTTGGGGGTGGGGGGCGGCGACACGAGCACCGTCAGCCCGCCCGGCACGTCACCGCGCATGGCCGGCCGCCTCGGGCATCCAGTACATGCTGAGCAGGACGAGGCGGTCCTCGGCCGAGCGGTTGTGGATCACGTGGCGCTCCTGGGAGCCCAGCAGGATCGCGGAGCCGGCCGGCGCGTGTTCTCGCGCGCCGGCCACGTCAAAATCCGCATCACCCTCCACGACGACCGCCAGCTCGATTTCCGGGTGCTGGTCCGCCTGGCTGGAGGAATTGGGCGGAATAACGCACCACATCGCGCCGAAAGGCATGAAGTCAGTGCCGCCGTATTCCGTCCAGCGGCCGATTTCAATTCCGTACTCCTCGGTGAGGGCAGCCGTGGAACTGCTGAACTTCTGCATGCCGATCATCTCCCGTACCTGCGAGGACGGGTCCCCGGACACTGTCGCACGGAGGCAATGTGCGATGCCCGGGGACCGATGAGGGCAATACTCGCAACGCCTTCTGGACGCTCACTAGAGAGTCGCTTGTGGCCGGCAAAAGGCGGCCTTTCCAGTGGTTGCCGCATTAGTTAGTCTCCGGCCATGACAGTAGGCGAAAGGCCCCTTGTTTACGCGCCGCGCACCACGGTCGCGCTCCCCCGTCACCGGCTGCGCGGCTGGACGGTCAAGGGTTACGGCATCTCGGCCACCCGGGACCGCCCGCCCGCGGAGGTCATCGACGCCGCCCGCGTTGCCGCCGACCTCACCCTCCCGCAGGCGTACGACGGGGAGCCGTCACACGCGTTCACCGTGGTGCACGAGGACGCCGACGGCTGCTACGTCGTCGTCGCCTGGTGGAGCCGCAACAAGGTGATCCTGCACTCCAGGACCTGGCTGTCCGGCTGGGACGACCCGGCCGCCTGGCGGCCCGCCCCCGCGCACGCCACGGCCTGCGTCTGGGAGCTGGCCGCCATCGCCGCCGAGCGGGACGCCTGGGTACGGCACGTCGCCTCCCCGCCGGCGCCCGACTTCGCCGCCTACCTCGCCGCCACCCATTCCGGAGTCTTCTAGGAGCCATGCCGTGACAGCGACGATCCATCCCCCCGACTCCGGCACGTCCCCTCCGGCCGCGGCCGGGCGGCGCGCCCTGCTGGCCGTGGGCGTCACCCTGCTGGCGACGTTCATGGACCTGCTGGACGCGACCATCGTCGGCGTGGCCATCCCGCGGATGCAGCGCGACCTGTTCGCCGGCAACTCCGCGATGCAGTGGGTGGTGGCCGCGTACGTGCTGGCCTTCGCCGTCCTGCTGGTCATCGGCGGCCGGCTCGGCGACATCCTGGGCCGCAAGAAGATGTTCCTCGCGGGCGTGGCCGGGTTCACCCTGGCCTCGATCGCGTGCGCCCTGGCGTTCACCCCGGCCATGCTCATCGGCGCCCGGATCCTCCAGGGCGCCTCGGCGGCGATCATGATCCCGCAGGTGCTGTCAGTGATCAGGGTGGAGCTGCCGGAGTCCCAGCGCGGCCCCGCCTACGCCCTGTACGGCATCGTGACCAGCCTGGCCACGGTCCTGGGACCGATCACCGGCGGCCTCCTGGTCGAGGCCGACCTCTTCGGCCTGGGCTGGCGGATGATCTTCCTGATCAACGTACCGGCGGGCCTGCTCGCCTTCGCCGCCGCGGCCGTGCTGCTGCGCGACTCCCGGGAGCGGGAGTCGCAGCGCCTCGACCTGGTCGGCGCGGGGCTGCTGGCCGCCGCGCTGATGCTGCTGCTGTACCCGCTGGTGCAGGGGCACGAGACGGGCTGGCCGGTCGCCGGGTTCGTGGCCATGGCGTGCTCGCTGCCGCTGTTCGCCGCCTTCGCCCGCTACGAGCAGCTCAAGGCCGCCCGGGACGGCTCGCCGCTGGTGGCGCTGCCGCTCTTCCGGCGTCCCGCCTTCACCGGCGGGCTGCTGCTGGCCTTCCTGCTGTTCTCGCAGGTGTCGTCGTTCTTCTTCGTCTTCGTCATCCACCTGCAGACGGGGCTGGGGTTCTCGCCGCTGCGCACGGGCGTCACGCTGCTGTGGTGGTCGGCGGGGGTGATCGTGGCCGGGGGCCTCGCGGTCCGGCTGGCGCCGCGGCTGGGGCGGCGGCTGATCGGGGCGGGCTCGCTGCTGGTCGCGCTCGGCATGGCCGCGATGAGCCTCACCCTGCAGCTCACCGGGACCGGGATCGATCCCTGGGTGGTCGGACCCGCCATGATCCTGACCGCGCTCGGCGTGGGCGCCATCACCCCCGTGCTGCTCGACACCGTCATCGTCGGCGTGCCCGCGCGCGACGCGGGCGCCGCCTCCGGGGTGATCAACACGATGATGCAGGTGGGGGCGGCGGCCGGGATCGCCGTCGTGGGCGCGGTCTTCTTCACCGTCCTGTCCGCCCAGGCCGCCGGCCGCGCCGACGCGCTCGTCCCCCGGCTGCGCGCCGAGGTCGCCGCCGCCGAGGTCGTGCCCGCCCGTACCCAGGCCGCGGCGGTCACCTTGCTGCGCGACTGCGTGGACGAGCGGGTGGACACCCGCAACTCGTTCCTGCCGCCGCCCGCCTGCTTCGCCGCCATGGGGAAGCCGGAGGCGATCCCGCCCGGCACGGCCGTCCGGGTCCTGGAGACCCTGGACCGGGAGATCACGGTGGCGCGGGAGGAGGCGTTCACGCTCGCGCTGAAGGTGGCCGTCTGGTATCACGTGCTCGCCGCGCTGCTCGGGCTGGGACTGATCCGCCTGCTGCCCAGATGACCTTGTTATATGCCTTGACGGTAATATTCCCCATCGGGCATATTAGGGCGTATGGCAGTCGACGTGTTCGGAGTGCTCGCGGAGCCCACCCGGCGTCGCGTCCTGGACCGGCTGCGCCTGTCGGAGAGCAGCGTCGGCGAGCTGGCCAGGATTCTGGACGTCAGCCAGCCCACGATGTCCAAGCATCTGCGGGTCCTGCGCGAGGCTGGGTTCGTCTCCAGCCGGATCGTGGCCCAGCAGCGCATCTACCGGATCGAGGCCCGGCAGTTCCGGGCCCTGGACGACTGGCTGGCGCCGTATCGGCTGCTGTGGAACACGCATCTGGACGCCCTCGAGCGTCATCTGGACAACCAGGAGGACCGATGAACCGAAACACGTTCCGGCCGGGGCCGCTCGCCGAAGTGGATTGCCAGGCCGGCGACGGCCGCTGGACCCTGGTCTTCGTCCGCGACCTGCGCCACCCGCCGGAGAAGGTGTGGTCGGCGCTGACCGACCCGGACCAGCTCGGCGCCTGGGCACCCTACCTGGCCGCCCGCGATCTCGGCGAGCTCGGCGACGTGACCCTGACCATGATCGACGGTGACGTCACCGAGGAACTGGGCGCGTCCGTGACGCGCGCCGAGCGGCCCGCCCTGCTGGAGTACACCCTCGGCACGGACCTGCTGCGCTGGGAGCTGACCGCCACCGGACCCGGCACCCGGCTCGTGCTGCGGCACACCGTCACCGACCCCGACTGGCCGGCGAAGGTGGCGGCCGGCTGGCACCTGTGCCTCGACGTGGCCGAGCACCTTCTCGACGGGAATCCGATCGGCCCGATCCGGGGATCGGACGCGCTCGACTACGGCTGGGAGGACCTGCGCGCGGCCTATGCCGCCGAACTCGGCGCCCACCGGTAGAACGATCCCTTTCCAGCGGCACGCCGCCGCCCTCTTCCCCGAGACCTTGTCCGTTGCCGTCACCCAGCACCCCGCCCGGCCGGGCGGGTCGCCCAGCACCCCGCCCGGCCGGGCGACGTCCGCGCCAACGCGCCGCCGGGGCCTCGCCGGCGCCGCTCCACCACGGCGGGCTGTCCGTGACGGCATGTGACACCTGCCCGGACGCGAGCCGGGCGCGGCGGCTCAGCCCTCCTCGCAGCCGCAGCTGCGCCGCCTGACCAGCGCCGCGCGGGCGGGGAGAGACGGGGTCGCGGGGTCGAAGAGCAGGTCCACGGCCTGCTGTGCCATCGCCTGGAGAGGCTGCCCGGTGACGGTCAGCGAAGGGGCGGTGTGGGCGCCGTCGGGGGTGCCGTCCAGGGCGATGACGGCGAGCCGGCCGGGGACGGGCAGGCCGGCGGCGTAGGCGCCGGACAGGACGCCGATGGCCTGCTCGTCCGTGGCCGCGATCAGCGCGCGCGGCACGGCGTCCGCGGCGGCCAGGCGGCGGATCAGCACGTCGGCCGCGGCGCGGGAGTAGTCGGAGCGCAGGAGGACGGCCGAGCTCCCGGCGGCCGCCTGCCAGACCTCCCGCCGCCGGCCCACGGGTCCGGTGTCCTGCGGGCCGGCCAGGAAGGCGACGTCGCGGTGACCGTGGGCCCGCAAATGGGCGAGCGCTTCGCGTACCGCCTGCTCGTTGTCCGCGGTGACCAGGGGCGTGTCGCCGGTGGTGGAGCCGTTGTGCAGGTAGACGGCGGGCACGCGGGCCGCCCGGGCGGGCACGGTCACGTCGTCGCCCGCGTCGGCGGAGGCGATCACCAGCCCGTCGACCTGGGCGGCGAGGAAGCGCTCGACGAGCTGCCGCTCGCGCTCGGCGGAGTAGCCCGCGTTCCCGATGAGCATGAGCCGCTCGTGTCCGGCGAGCGCCTGCTCGACGTGCCTGGCCAGCGCCCCGAAGTACGGGTTGAGCGCGTCCGCCAGCACCAGCCCCACCACGCCGGTGGTGCGTGAGCGCAGCGCGCGGGCGATGCGGTTGGGGCGGTAGCCGAGCTCGGCCGCCGCGGCCAGCACGCGCTCGCGGGTCGCGGCGGCCACCGGGCGGGGGCCGTCGTTCATGACGTAGCTGACCACCGCCGTCGAGGTGCCGGCTCGGCGGGCGACGTCGGCCAGGGTGATCGGCCTGCCTGCGGGATCGCTCATGACGGTTTACATTCTCGCATCTAATCGATTAGATAAGACATCCATCCATCTAATCGATTAGACGAGGTGCGCGTGCCGGGACTCCCCCTGCTCATCGATACCGACACCGGCTCCGACGACGCGGTGGCGCTGCTGCTGGCGGTCGCCGCCGACGCGAGCGGCGACCGGGCCCCGACCGCGGCAGGCGACCGGGCCCTGGCCACGGCGGCGGGCGACGTGCGCGCCGTGACGGGTGACGTGCGCGCCGTGGCGGGCGACGTACGTGCCGTGACCACCGTGGCGGGCAACGTGCCCCTGTCCACGGCCACCCGCAACGCGCTGATCACGCTGCAGCTGGCCGGGCACGCCGGCGTCCCCGTACACCCCGGGTGCGACCGGCCGCTGACCCGCCCGCCGGCCACCGCCCAGCACGTGCACGGGCTCGACGGGATGGGCGACGTGGGCCTGCCCGACCCGGCGCGGGCCCCCGCGGACGGCCACGCGGTGGACGTGCTGCTGTCCCTGGCCCGCCGCCACCCCGGCGAGCTGACGCTCGTCACCCTGGGCCCGCTCACCAACGTGGCCGCCGCGCTGCTCCGCGACCGCGAGCTGCTGACCCGATTCCGCCACGTCTACTGCATGGCGGGCGCGGCCGACCTGTGCGGCAACATCTCCCCCACGGCGGAGTTCAACGTGTGGGCCGACCCCGAGGCGGCCCGCGTGGTGCTGCGGGCGGCCACCGCGGACCGGGTGACCTGGATCGGCTGGGACGTCTCACGCCGCGACGCCGTCATGACCCCCGGCGACCAGCGCCGGCTGGAGGAGCTCGGCACGCCCCTGGCCGCCTTCGCCCACCGGATCAACCGGGCGGTCGCCGACTGGGCCCGTGACGTCACCGGCCTGGCCGGCTACGACCTCCCCGACCCCGTCGCCATGGCGGTGGCCCTGCGCCCCGACCTGGTCACCGAACGCGAACGCGCCCACGTGGACGTGGCCCTCGGCGACGAGACCCGCGGCCAGCTCATCATCGACCGCCGGCGCGCCGCGCCCCCGCCCAACGTGACCCTGGTGCGCCGGGTCGACGAGCAGGGCTTCAAACGGCTGCTCCTCGACGCCTGCGCGCGCACCCCGTCCCCCATCACCGAAGGACTCTCATGACCGCCGACCCTTCCGGCCGCCACGACCTGCACTGCCACCTCGACGGCTCCGTCCGCCCGGCCACGATCGCCGAGCTGGCCCGCGAGCAGGGCATCGAGCTGGACCGCCCCGTCGCGGACCTGGTCACGGCGCCCCCCGACTGCGGCAGCCTGACCCGGTACCTCACCTACATCGACCTGCCGCTGCGCGTCCTGCAGACCCCCGGCGCGCTGCGCCGCGCGGCGCGCGAGCTGGTGGAGGACTGGAGCGCCGACGGCGTCGTCCACGGCGAGGCCCGGTTCGCGCCGCAACTGCACGGACAGTACGGCATGACGCCGGACGAGGCGGTCTCGGCGGTCGCCGCGGGGCTGGCCGAGGGCCGGGCGGCGACGGGCGTGCGTACCGCGCTGCTGCTGTGCTGCCTGCGCCACCAGACCCCGGAAGAGAGCCTCGCCGTCGCCGAGACCGCGGTACGCCACCGCGACGTGGTCAGCGGGCTCGACCTGGCCGGCGACGAGCGGCTGTACCCCGGCGCCCCGCACCGGCCCGCCTTCGAGCTCGCGCACCGGGCCGGGCTGCCGTGCACCGTGCACGCGGGCGAGGCCGCGGGAGCCGCCAGCGTGTGGGAGGCGATCGAGGTGCTCGGCGCCCGCCGGATCGGGCACGGTGTGCGGTGCGTCGAGGACGACGCGCTGCTCGAACGCCTGCGCCGCGACCGGATCACGCTGGAGATGTGCCCGATCAGCAACGCGCAGACGGGCGCGGTGGCCGGCCTGGCGGCCCACCCCGCCGACCGGCTGCTGGCGGCCGGGCTCGCCGTCACCATCGGCACGGACGCGCGCACCACGTCCGCGACCTCGCTGGAGCGGGAGTTCGCCGCCCTGCGGAGGACGGCGGGCTGGACCGCCGAACAGGAACGCCTGGTCCAGGAGCACGCCGCCGCCGGCGCCTTCGGCCCCGCCACCACCTGAACCCCGGGCGCCCGGACCGCAGGGCGCCGGCCCGCGGAGATCGCGACCATGCCGGCGGTTCCCACCAGGCGGGCTACCCCACCGGGTGGTTCCCCCCAGGCGGCTGCCCCACCGCGGAAGGTCCGTCACGAACCGGCCCGCCGTCCGGTCTTAGATTCATGGACGAAACCCAGCTCCCCTCCGCGACGACCCCCGTCTCCCCGTCCGGCGCCCGGTGGTCACCCCCTCGCGCGACCCCGGCCGGCCTGGTCCGCCAGGTCCGGGACGTCATCGACGACCTGCCCCGCTTCCTCATCGCCCCGTTCCTGCGCCGCCGGCACCTGACCTGGGGAGCCACCCCGGCGGAGGCGGCCGCGTCGATGCCCGGCGACGGCCTGCTGCCCCGGGCTCAATACCGCTGCACCCGCGCGATCACCATCCACGCGACGCCGGAGCAGGTGTGGCCATGGCTGGTCCAGGTCGGGTACGGGCGCGCCGGCTGGTACGCCGACGACCTGCTGGACAACCTCGCCCGTCCCAGCGCCCGGGAGATAGTCCCGGAGCTGCAGGACCTCCGGGCCGGCCAGTGGCTGCCGATGGTCCCCAACCCCTCCGAGCGCACGGCCTTCGTCGTGGACGGCTTCACCGAGCCGTCGTGGCTGCTGTGGCGCTCGCCGAACCGCACCTGGGCCTGGCGCCTGACCCCGCTGAGCGGCGACCGGACCCGGTTGATCGCCCGGATGCACACCTGGTACGAGTGGCGGCGGCCGTTGACGCCGTTCACGGTTGTGCTGATGGAGCTCGCCGACTACCCGATGATGCGGCGCATGCTGCGGGGGATCCGGGAGCGGGCCGAGGCCCGGCGCTGACGGCCGGCGCCGGGGCGCCGGCTCGCTCGACCCCCACCGGCTGCATGGCGGTCCGCCGGTGCCGCGGCCGGTCGGCGGGCCGGCGATGGCGGCTCGGGGCGGCGGCCCCCGCCCTCGGGTCGGCGTCGTCGGACCTGCGGGCGACGTCGGCGGCGAGCAGCTCCTCCAGCTCGGCGAGGTCGCCGGTCCGCGCCGCGGCCAGGAACGTCTGGACGAGGCGCCGGTGCGCGGCGCTGTTCACCGGCCGGCACCGCTCGGTGGCGATGTGCTCGTGGGCGCGCCGCACGAGTTGCCGCGCGTGGTCCGCGCCCAGGTGCAGGATCTCGGAGATCCGCTGGTACGGGTAGTCGAACGCCTTGCGGAGGAGGTACGCGGCCCGTTCGGCGGGCGTCAGCCGCTCCAGCATCAGCCGGACCGCCCCGTCGACGGCCTCGTGCCGTTCGACCGCCGTCTCGGGGCCGACACCGGGGTCCACCGTCTCGGGCAGCCAGGAGCCAACGGACATCTCACGACGTTTCCGGGCGGACCTGGCGACATTGATGGCAAGCCGGGTGGTGGTCAACGCCAGGAACGCGGACGGGCTGATCACGTCCGAGCGGTCGGCGCGCTCCCACCGCAGCCACGCCTCCTGCACCAGGTCCTCGGCCTCACCCGTGTCCTCCAGGACGCGGAGCGCGATCGCGTAGAGCCGGGGCTGTGCGGTGACGAACGCCGTGGCGGCCGCGTCCAAGTCGGTCATCAACCGGTCGTCGGCCGCGGGCACTGCCGGGCCGGTCTGCCCCGCGTCGTCTCTGCGCGACTCCAGCAGGTTCGTGGTCACGATCTCGGCTCCCTTCGCACACAGCATCCGGTGATGCCATTGAGATCACAGTCGCGCTTGCGACCCCGTCATCGCGCCCTTGGGAGCCCGTGGTCGCTACCCTGGTGCCCGGGCGCGGTCACCCCGGGCACCCAGGGGCATACCGCCCTGAACAGCACCGATGAGCCGGTCGGGGACCCCGGGGCACCCCAGGGGGTCCCCCTGGTCACCCCGTTCTGATCAGCTCGGCCGACGCCGTGACGGTGGTTCCGGCCGTGCCGGCGAGCACCGCGGAGGCGTCCCGCAGCGCCCCGATCGCCGCCGGCCGCCCGGTCGCGGTGACGAACCGGATGCAGGCGTCCACCTTCGGCGCCATCGACCCGGCCGGGAACCGCATGGCACGCAGCTCCTCCACGCCCGCCCTGGCCAGCGGCCGTTCCCGGGAGGTGCCGAAGTCCCGCCGTACGGCGTCGACGTCGGTGAGCACCACGAGACGGTCGGCTCCGAGCTCGACCGCCAGCAGCGCCGCCGTGAGGTCCTTGTCGACGACCGCCTGCGCGCCCTCGAAGCCCCCGCCGTCCCGGGCGAGGACCGGCACCCCGCCCCCTCCCCCGCAGATCACGGTCGTGCCGCCGGCCACCAGTTGCCGGATGCTGGGCAGCTCGACGATCCGAAGGGGTGCCGGGGACGCGACGACCCGGCGCCAGGCCCGGCCGTCGCGGGCGACGGCCCACCCGTGCTCCCGCGCCAGCCTCCGGGCCTCGGGCTCCGGGTAGCCCTGGCCGACGAACTTCGCCGGGCTGCCGAACGCCGGGTCGCCGGCGTCGACCTCGGTCTGCGTGACGATCGTGACGACCGGCCCGGCCAGGCCCGCGTTGGCCATCTCCTGCGCGAGCCAGTATCCGATCATGCCCTGGGTCTGGGCGCCGAGCGTGTCGAGCGGGAACGGGTGGGCCAGGGCCGGGTCGTTCTCGCTCTCGACGGCCAGCATCCCGATCTGCGGCCCGTTGCCGTGGCAGAGCACCAGCGTGTGCTCCGCCGCGAGCGGGGCCAGCGCGCGCGCGGCGGAGCGCACGTGCTGCCGCTGGACCCCCGCGTCCGGGCGTTCACCGCGTTCGAGCAGGGCGTTCCCACCCAGTGCGACGACGAGCAGCATGTCACTCCCCCAGCGCCGCGACGAGCACGGCCTTGATGGTGTGCAGCCGGTTCTCCGCCTGCTGGAAGACCACGGAGGCGGGGGAGGTGAACACCTCGTCGGTGACCTCGGCCCCGGCGAGCCCGTAGCGCTGGTGGATGCGCCGGCCGAGCTCGGTGGTGGTGTCGTGCACGGCCGGGAGGCAATGGAGGAACCGCGTGCCGGGACGCCCCGTGGCGGCCATCGCCTCCGCCGTGACGCGGTACGGGGTGAGCAGCGGAACACGCCGGTCCCACTCCTCGTCGGCCTCGCCCATGCTGACCCACACGTCGGTGTAGACGAAGGCGGCGCCGGCCAGCGCCGTCGGCAGGTCGTCGGTGACCGTCACCCGGGCGCCGCTGGTCAGCGCCATGCGCCGGGCCTCCTTCACCAGCGAGTCCGGCGGGCTCAGCTCGCGGGGCGCCGCGATCCGCACGTCCATGCCGAGCATGGCCCCGGTGACGAGCAGCGACCTGGCGATGTTGCCGCGCCCGTCGCCGGCGAAGCAGAAGCTGATCGCCTCGATCTCGCCGGGCTGGTGCTCGCGCATGGTCAGGACGTCGGCGAGCATCTGGGTCGGGTGCCACTCGTCGGTGAGCCCGTTCCAGACCGGCACACCGGCGTGCCGGGCCAGCTCCTCGACGGTCTCCTGGGCGAACCCGCGGAACTCGATCCCGTCGTACATCGCGCCCAGCACCCGCGCGGTGTCCGCGACGCTCTCCTCCCGGCCCAGGTGCGACCCCGACGGTCCGAGGTAGGTGACGTGGGCACCCTGGTCGTAGGCGGCCACCTCGAACGCGCACCGGGTGCGGGTGGAGTTCTTCTCGAAGACCAGGGCGATGTTGCGGCCGGTCAGCGCGGGTCGTTCACGTCCGGCCCGCTTGTCCTCCTTGAGTGCCGCCGCGCGGTCGAGCAGATCGAGGAAGCCCGCGCGGCCGAGGTCGGTCACGGTGAGCAGCGAGCGGGACGCGGTCGAGAGGGTCATGAGGACTCCTTCGGGGAGAGAGGCACGGGGTCACGCAGGACGGGGCAGGTCATGCACCGAGCGCCGCCGCGGCCGCGGCCGAGCTCGCTGCCGGCCAGCGGGATGACCTCGAGACCGTGGTCGCGCAGCATGGCGTTGGTCGCGGTGTTGCGCTCGTAACCGAGCACCACCCCGGGGGAGATCGCCAGGAAGTTGTCGGCGTCGTTCCACTGCTCCCGCTCGGCCTCGCGCCGGTCACCCGCCGCGGTGAGGACGCGTACGCCGTCGTCCTCGATCGCCTCGCGCAGGCCGGCGGTCAGCCCCGTCCGGTGCTGTACGCGCCCGTCGGGGGTGAGCAGCCAGACCCTGGCCGCGGCCTGGTCGAAGTAGGGGTAGGCGACGAAGGTGGCGACGTCGACCATCGTCAGCACGGTGTCCAGGTGCATCGTCGAGCGGGCCTTGGGCAGCTCGACGGCCAGGACGCGGCGGGCGTGGCCGCCCGCGAAGAGCCGCCGGGCCAGCAGCTCCATGCCCATCGGCGTGGTGCGCTCGCCCATCCCGACCATGACGACGCCGTCGGCGATGACGTGGATGTCGCCGCCCTCCAGCGTGGCCGGGGCGTGGTCGAGGTCGTCGTCGCCGTAGACGGCCTCGAAGTCGGCTCCGGCGAACAGCGGATGGTGCCGGTAGACGGTGCGGGTGTTGATCGACTCGCGGCTCCTGGCCGGCTTGGCCATCGGGTTGACCGCGACGGCCCGGCCGATCCACGCCGCGTTGTCGCGCTGGAACAGCGTGTTGGGCAGCGGGGTGAGCACGAAGTCGTCGGCTTCGAGGCTCTGCCACGCCACGCTGCCCCCGCCGAGCGGGCCGAGGTCCGACTTCAGCACCCCGCCGATCAGGTGGTCGGCCAGCAGGGCGGGGTCGATGTCCATGAACCGCGCCCGCAGCTCCCGGGCCAGAGTCCGTCCGAACCGCTGGTCGGTGCACACGCGATTCACGGCGAAGCGGCGGCCGGCGTCCGTCGCGAGCGCCTGGGCCAGCAGCTCGGCGAAGAGGTGCACGCGTACGCCGTGGCCGGTCAGCACCTCGACGAACGCGTCGTGCTCGCGGCGGGCGCGATCTGCCCAGAGCACGTCGTCGAACAGCAGCTCGGTGGCGTTGCCGGGGGTGAGGCGGTCCAGTTCGAGCCCGGGCCGGTGCACGATGACCTCGCGCAGCCGGCCGATCTCGGAATGGATGCCGACCTGCAGCGCGAGGTCCTGGTTCGTGGTCATCGCGCCACCGCCGGGGTCTCGCCGTACACGCCGCGGCGGGCCTTGACCCACACGTACACCGGCACGCCGAGCAGCAGGCAGAACGTCCCGTAGTAGACGGCCGCGTAGCCGCTCCCGGCGAGCGCCCAGAACCCGAACACCAGCGCGAGCGCCGAGACCCCGACGTCCCGGGCCAGGTGCCGCACCCGCAGCCGCCTGCCGTCGGTGCCCAGCCAGTACAGCTGCGCCGCGGCGGACAGCAGGTACGGCACCACCGAGGTGAGCACCGACAGCAGCACGACGGTGATGAACACCTGCTCGAAGCTGGTGTAGCTGACCACGGTGAGTCCCGCGGCCAGCAGGGTGGACACGACGATCCCGAACGCGGGCACCCCGGCCCGGTTCTGCCGGGCGAAGGGGGCCGGGAACAACCCGTCCCGCGCCGCCGCCCGCGGCATCTCGGCCACGATCAGCGTCCAGCCGACCAGCGCCCCGAATCCGGACACGACGGCCGCGGCGGCGACCGTGGCCCCCGCCCACTCACCGCCGAAGATGGCGTTGGCCGCGTCGGTGAAGGGCGCGGTGGAGCTGACGAGGTCGTCGCGCGCCACGGTGCCGAAGACGGCGACGGTGCCGAGGAGGTAGACGGCGGCGCAGGCCAGGGTGCCCAGGACGGTGGCCCGGCCGACGTTCCGCTCCGGGTCCCGTACCCGGGCCGCGGCGACCGACGCGGTCTCGATGCCCAGGTAGCTGAACAGGGCGATGGCGCCCGCGGCGCCGATCGCGCCGACCCAGGAGGTCTCGCCGGCGTTGAACGCGCCGAAGTTCGCCGTGTCGATGAACAGCAGGCCGACGGTGGCCATGAACAGCAGGGGGATGAACTTCAGCACGGTCGTGACGACCTGGAACGCGGCGAAGCTGCGCAGCCCCACCAGGTTGACCAGCGCCGGCAGGAACAGCCCGGTCAGCGCGATGGCGATCGACCACCCGACGTCGTGCCCGGTGTTCCAGAACACCTCGACGTAGCCGACCCACGCCACGACGATCGCCGCGTTGCCGGCCCACGCCGTGATCCAGTAGCTCCAGGCGATGAGGAATCCGGCGAACTCGCCGAACGCGTCGCGGGCGTAGACGTAGGGGCCGCCCGCGCCCGGCAGGCGTACCGCGAGATCGCGGAACGTCAGCGCGAGCGCGATCGCGCCGATCGTCACGAGCACGAACGCCACCAGCGAGATCGGACCGAACACCGCCAAGGCGGACGGCAGGGCGAACACCCCGGTCCCGATGACCGAGCCGACCACCAGCGCCGACGCCGTCCCCAGGCCGAAGCGGCGCCCGCCCGGCTCCGTTCCGGTTTCCGGGGGCCCGGCCGGGACCGAACGGGTCGTGTCCGGAGCCGGGGCGCCGCCGGCCGTCTGCCGCGGCGCTCCGACGTCCTGGCTCACGACGAACTCCGCATGGCGAGCGCGGCGGGCGCGCCGTGAACGGGGCCGCTCGACCGGTCCACGCCACGGCCGGGACGGACGCGTCCCGCTCTCCGGCGACAAGAAGCTCTCATGATCTACCTCTCACATCACGGATCGGATGAGTTCCGTCCCTTGGACAGAGCGGCCAGGCGATTCGTGACAGCGCTCGTCCGGAGCCGCCGAGGGGCGCGGGTCGCGTTCGGCGACCAGGGGGATACGCTGCTCAGCGACAAAGCGCCGGCCGTCCCCCACCTCCTCGTAGGCGCGCTACGCGGTCTCGCTCCGGCGTGCGCTGTCGTGGAGCTGCGCCACCGCGCGGGCGATGAGGTCGGCGCGGCGTCGATCCCGGCGGGCGTGCACGGCGATGCGCCGCAGCACGGTGGGACGGACCAGCGGCCTGGCGACGAGCCCGCCGGGAAGCTCGGCGACGGCCAGCCGCGGCAGGACGGCGACCCCGATGCCCGCCGCCACCAGCCGCAGCGCCGCCCGATGGTCGTCCAGGCGGGCGGCGTAGCGCGGCGTGAACCCGGCGGCCCCGCACGCGCTCTGGATGATCTGCCCGATCGGGCTGTCGTAGATGTCGTGGTCCACCCACGGTTCGCCTTCGAGGTCCCGGAGGGCGAGGCCGGGGGCGCCGGCGAGCGGGTGCGCGGCGGGGAGCACGGCGACGAGCTCCTCGACGGTCAGCTCGTGACGCCGGTAGCCGTCGAGGTGCACCCCGGCCCCGTCGGCGGGCTCGGTCCGGATGTCGAGGTCCGGTCGCCGGCGGCCGCGCCCGTCGACGGGTTCGTTGAGGCTGATCTCGACGGTCAGGTTCGGCTGGTGCCGGTGAACGGTCCGTACGACCTCCGGCATCCACCGCTCGGCCGCGGAGGCGAAGCAGGCGATCGCCAGGTGCTCGGCCTGACCGCCGCGCAGGTCCGCGACGACCCGATCGAGGCGGCCGAAGTCGGCGAGGAGCGACTGAGCCTGATCCGCCAGCTGCCGCGCGGCCTCGGTGGGGACGATGCCGCGCCCCTGCTTCTCGAACAGGGTCAGCCCGGTCTCCTTCGCCAGGGCGGTCATGTGCTGGCTGATCGTCGCGGGCGAGTAGCTGAGGTTTCGTGCCGCCCGGTTGATCGACCCGGCCGCCAGGACCGCGCGCAGGATCGCGAGACGTCGCGGGTTGAGCATGCGCCAACAGTAAGGCAATGCCGAATGGTCAGCCGGTTTTGTGTGCTTGTTACGACTCGTACCGTCGATCGAAGATGGCACCGGACACGGCATTCGCGCGGTCGGAGAGGGTTGGCCATGGACACGACGTTCTTGGACGAGGCGGGCCGGCGCCTGATCCGCTACGGAGTCGGCTTCACCCCGCGGCTCATCGAACGTGCCTCCGGCGCGTACGTCTTCGACCACCAGGGCACGGCGATCCTCGACTTCACCTCGGGGCAGATGAGCGCCATCCTCGGCCACGCCCACCCGGACATCGTGGCGACGGTCTCGTCCGCGGTCGCGTCGCTGGACCACCTCTACAGCGGCATGCTGAGCGCCCCGGTGCTGGAGCTCGCCGACCGGCTCACCGCGACCCTGCCGCCCGCGCTGGCCAGGATGATGCTGCTCACCACGGGGGCCGAGGCGAACGAGGCCGCGATCAAGATGGCCAAGCTCTCCACCGGCCGCTACGAGATCGTCTCCTTCGACCGCTCGTGGCACGGAATGACCCAGGGGGCGGCCTCCGCGACCTTCTCGGCCGGGCGGCGCGGCTACGGCCCGCCGACGCCGGGGAACCTCGCCCTGCCCGCGCCGAACGCGTACCGGTCGCCGTTCCGGGCCTCCGACGGGTCACACGACTGGGCGGCCGAGCTCGCCTACGGCTTCGCCCTGGTCGACCAGCAGTCCGCCGGGAGCCTCGCGGCCTGCCTCATCGAGCCCGTCCTGTCCTCGGGCGGGATCATCGAGCTGCCGCCGGGGTATCTCCGCCGCCTCAAGGAGATGTGCGAGGAGCGCGGGATGCTGCTCATCCTCGACGAGGCGCAGACGGGTCTCGGCCGCACCGGGACGATGTACGCGTTCGACCGCGACGGGGTCACCCCCGACATCCTGACGCTGTCGAAGACCCTCGGGGCCGGGCTGCCGGTGGCGGCCGTCGTCACGACCGCCGAGATCGAGCAGACCTGCCACGACCGCGGGTTCCTCTTCTACACCACGCACGTCTCCGACCCGCTGGCGGCCGCCGTCGCGCTGACCGTCCTGGACGTCATCGAGCGCGAGCACCTCGTCGAGCGCGCCGCCCGGCTGGGCACCCAGCTCACCGAGCGGCTGCTGGCGCTGCGCGACGGCTACGAGGTCGTCGGTGACGTTCGCGGCCGTGGCCTGCTCCAGGGCATCGAGCTCGTACGGGACAAGCGCACCAAGGCACCCGCCGACGCGCTGGGCCACGCGGTCACCTCGGCCTGCCTCGAACGGGGGCTGCACATGAACATCGTCCAGCTGCCCGGGATGGGGGGCATCTTCCGCATCGCCCCGCCGCTCACGATCGGCGAGGACGACCTGCACGCGGGCATGGACATCCTCGAGGCGTCCCTCAAGGCCGTGCTCGGCTCAGAACAGCCCGGCCTGAACTCCCACACGTGACGCCGGACGTCTGGGCGCCAGCCCCCCGACGCGGTCGAGATCGCCAAGTGCCCGCCAGCGACCCGTCCGGCCGCCGTCGGCCACCAGGCGCTGAAACAGGCACGCCGTGGCCAGCACGTCCGGCATCGCCCGGTGGCGGCGCGCGGGCGGCTCGATGCGCAGATACCTCACCAGGTCGTCCAGCCGGTGCGACGACAGCTCCGGATACAGCGCCCGGGCCAGCCGTACGGTGTCCAGCAGCGGGACCCCGGCCAGCTCGGGGCAGTGCCGCCGCTGGTGCGCGATGATTCCCGCCTCGGTGGGCGCGTGGTGGGCGACCAGCCGGTACGGCGGCGCCGTCAACCGGCGGTCGAGCTCGCCCATGACCCGCTCGGGCCGGGCGGCCGTGGCCAGCATCGCCGCGGTGATGCCCGTCAGGCGCATGTCGTAGGAGGTGACGGCCATCCCCGGGGGCGGCGCGATCAGCGACTCGTACCGCCACGACTCCGCCAGGCCGTCGGCGGCGACCGTGAGAGCGAGCCGCGGCCTCGGCCATCAACCGCTCCAGGGCCGGTCTTGTCCGTTCCGGCACCGGCCGGCGCGCGTGTCCACGCGCTGACGGTACCCCGGCCGCCACCGCACGCGCAGCACTCCGCGCCGAGCGGCGCTGCGTACCGGTCGCCGTACCCCAGCCGGCCGACCAGGGCACTGCCCCGCTCCAGGCGGCGGCGAAGGCGGACGCGCAGGCCGGGAGCAACCGCCGAGGCCGGAGCCGGGGGTCGGTGGTGGCCGGGCCGGGAGCGGCGGTGCGGCGGCGGTCGCACCGCGCTCGGGGTGCCGGGTCAGCGGCGCCGGAGCGACGGGTCGAGCAGGGCGGGCGGGGTGTCGAACTTCTCGTGGGCGGCGAGGTCGGTGCCGGGCGCGACGATCGCGTCGATGGCGTCGAGCACGTCGGCGGAGAGCACGGTGTCCGCGGCGGCCAGCTGCGCGTGCAGGTGCTCCAACGTACGGGGGCCGATGATCGCGCTGGTCACGGCGGGGTGTGCGGTGACGAATCCGAGCGCCAGCTGGATCAGGGTCAGACCGGCCTGGTCGGCGACCTTGGCCAGCCGCTCGACCGCGTCCAGCCTGGCCCGGTTGGCGGGGATGGAGAGGTCGAAGCGCTCCGGCAGGATCGCCGAGCGGTGGGTGGCGACCTCGCGCCCTTCGCGGACCGCGCCCGACAGCCAGCCGGAGGCGAGCGGGCTCCAGGCCAGCACGCCGAGCCCGTACTCCTCGGTCACGGGCAGGACGTGGGCCTCGATCCCGCGCTGCAGGATCGAGTAGCTGGGCTGTTCGGTGACGTACCGGCTCAGGTGATGCCGGCGCGCGGCCCACTCCGCCTGCACGATGCGGTAGGCCGGGAAGGTCGAGGAGCCGAAGTAGCGGATCTTCCCCGCGCGCTGCAGGTCGGTCAGCGCCGACAGCGTCTCCTCGTCGCTGGTGCTCGGGTCCCACCGGTGGATCTGGTAGAGGTCGACGTGGTCGACGCCGAGGCGGCGCAGGCTGTTGTCCAGCTCGGTGACCAGCCAGCGGCGCGAGCTGCCCCGGTGGTTGGGCTCGTCGCCCATGGGCATGCAGGCCTTCGTGGCCAGCACGATGTCGTCGCGGCGGCCGGCGATGGCCTTGCCGACCATCTCCTCCGACTCGCCGGCGCTGTACCAGTCGGCCGTGTCGATGAGGTTGATCCCGGCCTCGAGGGCGGCGTCGACGATGGCGGTGGCCTCGTCCTGGGTGGTACGGCCGATCGCGCCGAAGTTCATCGCGCCGAGCGCGAGGGAGCTGACCTGCACACCGGTGCGGCCCAAGGTGCGGTACTGCATGACTGTGTCTCCTCCGTGGGGAGTGAAGGCGTGGGTGGTTGGCCGTCGGCACGCTGCTCTGACATCATGAGCCAAGCGGAACCTCGTCCCGGTTTCGACAATACGGGACACTGTCCCGTTTAGCAATTCCGCTACCGGAGGGAACGATGAACGACAGCGACCAGAGCGCGGCGCGCACGGCCCGGCCCAAGCGGGCGGACGCCCAGCGCAACAAGAAGGCCCTGCTCGACGCGGCCGCCGCGATCTTCGTCACCTCGGGCGTGGAGGCCCCGGTCCGCGACATCGCCGCCAAGGCCGGCGTCGGGACGGCCACGATCTACCGCCACTTCCCGACGCGAGCGGATCTCATCATCGCCGTCTTCCGGCACCAGATCGAGGCCTGCGCCGAGGCCGGTCCCGTCCTGCTGGCCACCAGCGCCACCCCGCACGCCGCGCTGGCGCAATGGATCGACCTCTTCGTCGACTTCCTGGTCACCAAGCACGGGCTGGCCACCGTCCTGCAGTCCGACAACGCCGGCTTCGACGCGCTGCACGCCTATTTCATCGACCGCCTCCTCCCCGTGTGCACCCAGCTGCTCGAGGCCGCGGCCGCCGCCGGCGAGATCCGCCCCGACATAGAGGCCTACGAGCTCATGCGCGGCGTCGGGAACCTGTGCATCGGCGCCGACAGCGACGCCCGCTACGACGCCCGCCGCCTGGTCGGGCTCCTCATCGACGGGCTCCGCCAGCCGCACTGACGGCAGGGAAGAGCGGAAGCGGCGGCCATCTCATAGACTTCCAGCACCTGAAAGTCGAACGTGTCCCGCAATACGTCTTCCACATCTGGAGCGTTCATGCCCGGACTCAGGCTCAGCCCGCTCGATTTCCCGTCCTTACCGGATGCCTCCTCACCGATTTCCCGGGGAGGCCTCTCATGACGACCCGCCGCGTGGTCATCGCCGGCGCCGGCATCGCGGGGCTGACGGCGGCCCTGAGCCTGCACGCCGCCGGGATCACCGAGGTGACCGTCCACGAAGCGGTGGAGGAGATCCACCCGCTCGGCGTCGGCATCAACATCCTCCCGCACGCCGTCCGCGAGCTCATCGAGCTCGGTCTCGGCGACCGCCTGGCCTCGATCGGCGTGGCGACCGCCGACCTGACCTTCCTCACCCCCCGCGGGCAGCGGATCTGGTCCGAGCCGCGCGGGCTGGACGCGGGCTACCGGTGGCCCCAGTACTCGATCCATCGGGGCCGGTTGCAGCTGATGCTGCTGGAGGCGGTACGCGAGCGCCTCGGCCCCGAGGCGGTGGTGCTCGGCTCCCCCGTCACCGGCCTTCGCCACGACGCGGACCTGCTCATCGGCGCCGACGGCATCCGCTCCAGCGTCAGGCGGGCCCTGTTCCCCGGCGAGGGCGAGCCGCTGCCGGGCGGCGACGTGCTGTGGCGCGGCACCACGTACGCCAGGCCGTTCATGACCGGCAGGTCCATGATCATGGTCGGTGACGGCACGCAGAAGCTCGTCATCTACCCCATCGCCCCACCCGCCGGGGACGGCACCCAGCTGATCAACTGGGCCATCCAGCGCACGGCGGACGTCGAGGGCGTGCCGCGGGGCGACTGGAACCGGCCCATCGGCGTGGAGAAGGTCCTCCCCCACGTGGCGGACTGGCGTTGCGGCGAGCTGGACATCTCCGCACTCATCGCGGGCGCGGAGCAGGTGTTCGAGTACCCGCTCGTCGACCGTGACCCGCTGCCGCGCTGGTCGACGGAGACGGTGACGCTGATGGGCGACGCGGCGCACCCGATGTACCCGACCGGCTCCAACGGCGGCACCCAGGCCGTCATCGACGCCCGCGTCCTGGCGTACGCGCTGGCCAACGACCTGGGGCTGGAGTTCTACGAGGACCAGCGCCGGCCGGTCACGAACAACGTCGTGCTGGCCAACCGCAAGGACGGCCCCGAGATCATCCTGCGGCTGGCCCACGAGCGCGCCCCGCAGGGTTTCACCGACATCGAGCACGTCATGCCGCTGGCCGAGCGGGAGGAGATCGCCCTGCGCTACAAGAAGCTGGCCGGTTTCGAGCCCGCCACGCTCAACGCCCGCCGGAGCTGGTCCGTAGACCCCAAGCCGACCACCGACGTCTCCCCCGCCCCCGCGCCGTGAACGACAGGCCGGGGCGAGGTGACGCCCCGGCCCCGGTTCGCCCATGACCGCTCGCCCGGCGAACCGGAGCGAAAGGCGGGGTGGGCGTGGCAGGCGGGCGGCGCGTCGCCGGCTAGGCCCGCGGCCCCGCGTTCGCGGGAGGCTGCGCGGCGCGCCGGAAGAGCCAGGCCGATCCGACGAAGAGCGCGACGAAGATCCCGTTCAGCACGACGATCTCGGCGACGGAGGCGTTCGGGGCCTGGTGTTTTCCGGCGATGAGCGCGATCACGGCGACCAGCGCCTGGGCGGACGCCGTGGCGAGCAACGCGCGTGCCATCCCGGACGGGCGGAAGCGGGCGATGACGGCGCCGACGACCCCGACGGCGAGCACCCCGAAGTACATCAGGTCGGCGCGGTCGCCTTCGGTTCCGATCACGCCGACGGCGCCCATCAGCCAGAGCAGGAACAGGGCCGTCGCGATCGCGACGCCGACGCCGGATCGGTACGCGGTCTTGTGGTTCTTCATCGCCTTCTCCGGTGGCAGGGGGTGGTCGGTGGCCGCCCTGGCCTGCCGGCCGCGCCACGAGGCGTCGGCGGCCAGTCCGCGGAGCATCCGGGACCCGATGCCGGCGGCGATGCGCCAGTCGCTGGTCCCGTGGGCCCGCTCATGGGCGACGTGGTCGTACAGGTCGGCGTCGATCTCGTCGATCCGGCGCTGGGCGATGGCGGTGGGCAGGCCCCGCGTGTAGAGGCGCACCCATCGGGCCACCAGCCCGGCCATGCGCTCCGGTGTCATGCCGGCCCCGGGGCGATGCGCGGGAGGCGGCCGGGGGCCTGACCGGGGGCGGCGGCCCGGGCCTGCTCGGCCACCTGCGCCCCCTGCCCGGTGAGTTCGTAAAGTCGGCGGCGCGGTCGTCCTTCGACCGCGTCGGTGTCCTCCCACCGGGAGATGAGCAGACCGAACTCCTCGAGCCGGCTCAGGGCTTTGTACAAGGTTCCGTGTCCTGTCAGTGAACGTGACCCGCTCTGTTCGCGCATGGTCTGGGCGAGACCGAATCCGTGGAAGGCGGCCTGCCCCGAGCTCAGCATCGACAGCGCCGCGTCGAGAATCTCGGTCTCGAGCGGAAGCAGGGTCCCGGGCTTGCGGCGTGGCATGGCGAAAACTATAGGAAGATATCTTCCTATTAGCAAGCGGCCCGGAGCGCGCCGTGCGGGCCGGAGGCCGCCGCCGGCCGGTGCGCCCCGGCCCCGCCCGCCGTGCTGACTCTTCCGTGAGGGTGCCGGTGTCCCGCGGCTGGAGTGTCGGCGATGACAGTGACTCTCGAAGATGTGTGGCATATTCTCCTGTCTCATCCGGACTGCGGACGCGGGGGTTGTGTTCATGCCGTCAGGCGCACACGACGGTGGCGATGGGGTTCCTTCCGCGGAGCAACCCACGTTGGGTGCTCTGTTACGGGGCTGGCGGGAGCGGGCGCTGCTGACCCAGGAGCAGCTCGCGGAGCGGTCGGGGCTCACCGCCCGTACCGTCCGCCGGTTGGAGTCGGGTGAGCTGCGGCGGCCGCGCAGCACCTCGTTGCGGCTGCTGGGTACGGCGCTGGCCCTGGACGCCGCCGAGATGTCACTTTTGAGCGAGGCCACGACCGGCGTCCCGCAGATCCCGGGACCGAGCCCGGCGCGCACGACGCCGCGGCAGTTGCCGGCCGATGTGGCGTTCGTCGGCCGGGCCCGGGAGATGGCCCTGCTGGACGCGGCCGGCGACGCGACCACCGTGGTGATCACCGCCATCGACGGCATGGCGGGGGTCGGCAAGACCGCGCTGGCCGTGCACGCCGCGCACCAGCTGGCCGCCCGCTTCCCCGACGGTGACCTGTTCGTCGACCTGCACGGCTACACCCAGGGCCTGGCCCCGGCCGACCCGGCCGACACGCTCGCCCGGGTGCTGGGGCTGCTGGGCGTCCCGGGGGAGTCCATCCCGCAGCACGTGGACGACCGGGCGGCTCTGTACCGCACGCTGCTGGCCGGCCGCCGGATGCTGATCGTGCTGGACAACGCCGCCGACGAGGCGCAGGTGGAGCCGCTGCTGCCGGGCGCGGGAGGCTGCCTGGTGCTCATCACGAGCCGGCGCCGGCTGGTCGGCCTGGACGGTGTCCGTACGGTGTCGGTGGACGTCCTGCCGGTCACGGACGCGATCGCGCTGTTCGCCGGCACCGCCGGGCCGGAGCGGGTGGCGGGCGTGCCACGGGAGTCGCTGGCCGAGGTGGTACGGCGGTGCGGGCTGCTGCCGCTGGCGATCCGGCTGGCCGCGGCCCGGTTGAAGGCCCATCCGTCCTGGAGCGTGAGCCACCTGCTGGAGCGGCTGGAGCAGCACCGGAGCCTGCTGAGCGAGCTGCACGCGGGCCAGCGCAGCGTCACGGCCGCGCTCGACCTGTCCTACCGGGAGCTGGCGGCCGACGAGCGGCGCGCGTACCGGCTGCTGGGGCTGCACGCCGGCCCGGACATCGGGGCCGAGGCGGTCGCCGTGCTGCTGGACACCGGCAGGGGGCGGGCCGTGCGGCTGCTGGATCGGTTACTCGAGGCTCATCTGCTGCAGGAGCCGGTCATCGGCCGCTACCGCCTGCACGACCTTATCCGCGCCCATGCCGCCGCGATGGCCGCCGACGAGGAGCCCGAGACCGAGCGGCGCGCCGCGCTGGCCCGGCTGCTGGACCACTGCAGCCGGGCCGCCTCGGCGGCGATGGACCGCCTCTACCCCTACGACGCGGAGATGCGGCCCCGCCCTCCGGCAGGCACCGCGTCCATGCCCGACGTGCCGAGCGCCGAGACGTGGCTGGACGCGGAGCTGGCCAACCTGCTCGCCCTCGCCCGGCATGCCGCGGCCAACGGCTTCCCCGCGCACATCCGCCACCTGTCGGCCACCTTGCACCGCTGCCTGCGCGTCCGCGGCAGGTACGCCGAAGGCGCGGCCCTGCAGACGCAGGCGCTGTCCGCGGCCCGCGCCACCGGGGATCGTCCGGGCGAGATGGAGGCCCTCCTGGGGCTGGGCGAGATCCGTTGCGCGCAGAACCAGTACGAGACGGCGACGGAGAACATCGTGCGGGCCCTGGACATCGCCCGCTCCACCGGCCACCGGGCCGGCGAGCTGGGAGCGCTGCACTGCTTGGGCACGATCCGGGCGTACCAGGGCCAGTTCGCACCGGCCGCCGAGGCGTTCACGGAGGCGCTCGGCATCGCCCAGGCGATCGGTCACCGCATCGGCGAGCTGGACTCCTTGATCGATTCCGGCCAGGTGCACCGGCTGATGGAACAGTACGAGCCCGCCACCGAGCACCTGACGCGAGCCCTCGAACTCGCCAGGACGGTCGGTCACCGCACCTGTGAGTCGCGGGCGCTGATGGGCCTGGGCCACATCCACCTGAAGCGCGGTCGGTACGGGCCGGCCGAAGAGTGCTTCTCGCAGGCCCTGAGCCTGGCCCGCGGCATCGGGCACATGCTGGGCGAGCTGATCAACCTCAACGGGCTCGGCCAGCTGTACCGGATGCAGGGGCGGCACGAGCAGGCCCTCGACCACTACCGGCAGGCGCTCGACCTGGCGCGCGAGGTCGGCAACGACAACTGGCAGTTCGAAGCCCTCCACGGCTCCGGCCGGCTGCAGCACGACCGCGGGCACGCCGCCGAGGCGCTCGAAAGCCATCACCAGGCCCTCGACCTGGCCTCGGCCCTGGGCCAGTCGAGCGATCAGGCCCGCGCACACGACGGCCTCGCCCACGCCCATGCCGCGCTCGGCCGGCCCGCCCAGGCCCGGCACCACTGGACCCAGGCCCTGAACATCATGACCGCCCTCGGCATCGACCGGACCGAGGAGAAGGGGGTCGACGTCGAGAGCATCCGGGCCCACCTCGCCCGGCCGGCCCCCGGCTAGCCCTGATCCACCTGGTCACGCGCGGCCCGGGGGGCGGGGCGCAGGCCGAACAGGAAGCGGGTGACGCCGGTGCGCCGGACCAGGAGGTCGTAGGCGAGGGCCAGCAGGGCGAACGACGCCATGACGATGACCGTGAACTTGACGGCGATCGGGGCGTCCCACCGGACGACGCCGTAGGCGACCGCGACCACGATCGGCTGGTGCAGGATGTAGAGCGGCAGCACGGCCTCGGACAGGTAGGCGTACCAGCGCCGCGGCTCGCGCCCGCCGGTCCGGGGGCGGGCGGGGCGGACCCGGTCGAGGAGGCCGATGATCGCCATCAGCCAGCACCATCCGGCCGCGCCGAACAACGACCTGCCGGCCATCGCGAGAGGCGCCGGCCCGGTGAAGGCGGCGTCTCCGGCCAGGAGCATCGCGGGCACGCCGACCAGGCAGAACAGCAGCCCGGCGAGCACGATCAGGCGGGCGTCGCGGCGGGCGGCGGCCCTGAAGCGGTCGTCGGTGGCGAAGACGAAACCGAAGAGATAGAAGAGCAGGTACGCCCAGCGGTGCCAGCCCCCGTACTCCTCCTCCAGCCCCGCCAGCGCGCACCACACCGCCAGCGGCACGGCGGGCAGGAGGGTGGCGCCGCGTCGCCGCTCCGCGAACGCGGCCATGCGGTCGCGCAGCCGCGCCACCCGGTCGCGGTTCGCGGGCGAGCGGAACCCGTGCGTGGCGGGGGCCAGCAGCAGGGAGAAGGTGAGCAGCAGCACCAGGAACCACAGGTGGCCGGTCTCGAAGAACTCGCCCTGGAGGACGAAGGGGAACTTGCCCGGCTCCAGGTCGATCCGGAAGAAGCGGGGCAGGAACTCGAGGTACGACTCCTGGTGGGCGGGGTCGGCGCGCAGGCGTAACCACTGCGGAACCGGTACGAGGACGAGCGTCCCGAACAGCAGCGGCACCCCGAGGCGGCGCAGGCGTTCGACGACGAACGCGCCGGTGCTGCGGCGGCGCAGGGAGTGCCAGGCGCCCAGGCCCGCCAGGAAGAAGAGCAGCGGCATCGCCCACAGCACGCCGACGGCGGCGACGACCAGGGTGACGTCGGTGGTCTCGGCGTTCTTCACGTAGAAGTCGTCGTGGGCGCCGAACACCAGCGCCGAGTGGAAGAACACCAGCCCGACCACCACCAGCACCCGGACGGCGTCGAGCTCCGCCCGCCGCCCGGAATCGCTGGAGGAGGCGCTGGAGGAGGCGCTGGAGGAGGTGCTGGCAGGGGTTGACGGCATGGTCACGACCCTTCGGCTGTCGCGTCTCGTCTTCTGCGAACGGTGCCCGCCGTCACGATAGCCAGGATGAGCCCCGGTGGGAGCAGCCCCTTGGGCCAGAAGTCCATCGGGCAGCCCTCGGCCACGCTCACCGCCGCCCAGACCACGACGTTGACCGCGAGGAGCGCGGCCCACCCGGCCCACACCGCCTTCAGCCAGCGGGGGGTGCCGGACGGCGCGGGTGACGGGCTCGGGCGGCGCCGCGCGGGGAGGTCGGCGACCAGGTCGGCGAGTTCGCCACGGGTCACCGACCCGTAGGCCCTGCCCACGCGGTCGTCGAACTCCCTGAAGTCGAGGCAGCCCTCCTCCACGGCCAGGCGCAGCCGCTCGGCGGCCGCGTCGCGATCCTTGTCGGATGCCCGTACGTCGCGGTGCTCGTCCATGTCAACCTCCGGGTGGAAGAACACCCGACTTGTTGGGGAAGTGCAGGGGTTTATCAGGGGTCAGGAAGGAGGGGTTTCCCGGGCGAGGAAATGGGTTATCTCCGCCTTTTCCTCGGCGGTGATGTTGCGGTCCGCGCGGCGGCGCGCGGCAATGGCCGGAAGGTACGGCCGGGCCGCCCCGGTGTCGATGTCGCCCAGGAACGCCGCGAGCATCGCCGCCCGGCCCTCCTCGATCTCCGGGCCGACGGGAACGGTGGCCAGGACCAGCCAGGTGCAGGCGACGTCCGCGCCCGCCGCGCCCCGCGCCGCGTTCGCCCAGTCGATCACCCGGGGGCCGTCCCCGGTCAGGAGCACGTTGGCGGGGTGGAGGTCCAGGTGCAGCAGGCGGTTGCCGGGGCAGCCGTCGGCGGCCTGCAGCCAGCCGGGGGCCCGTACGGCGCCGAGCCTGCTCAGGAGGGAGGCCAGGAGGCGGCCGTGCTCCGGAGCCCGCCCGGGGTCGCGGACCATCTCCTCCATCAGGCTCGGGCCGTCGACGCGCTCCATGAGGATGTCGGGGCCGTCGGCGTCGAAGACCTTGGGGGCGGGGAAGCCCTGGCGCCGGGCGTGGCGCATGACGGCGGCCTCACGTTCGAGGCTGCGGCCGTCGCGGGCGCGCCGGACGACCCGGCCGGCGCCGGCCTCGAGAATCTCGCAGTCGCAACCGGCTGCGATCAACGAACCAACCTGCATATCGGTCAGGCTAGGTTGTCAACTCGGTGTACGGATATATCAGGCCGCTGGCCGGTTTTTCCGGCAACTACCTGCCACCAGCTTCCCCGTTATTTCCGGCCTTCATCCCGCCAATATGGCTACAACCGCACTCACCCACAATTCCATTAAATATGGGGAGGTGACACGTTGCTGGTGGCAACCGATCTCGTCAAGCGGTACGGCACGGTCCAGGCCCTCGACGGATTCACTCTGAGCGTGGCGTCCGGTGAGATCGTCGGGCTCCTAGGCCACAACGGCGCGGGGAAGACGACCTTCGTGGAGATCGTGTCCCATCTGATCCGCCCGGACAGCGGAAAGGTGAGCATCGACGGCAGACCCCCTTCCGCCACACGCGGTGAGGTGGGCGTCGCGCCCCAGCACATCGCGCTGTACCCCTCCATCACCGTACGCGAGCACCTTGTGCTCTACGGCAAGCTGGCCGGGCTGAGACGGACCGCGCTCAGCGCGGCCATCGAGGACCTGGCGGCCGTGCTGCGGCTCAACGAGATCATGGACAGGAGGACGGGCAAGCTCTCGGGCGGCCAGCAGCGCCGTACCCAGGCGGCCAGCGCGCTGGTGCACCGGCCCGCGCTCCTGCTGCTCGACGAGCCCACGGCGGGCGCCGACCTGGAGACCAGGCAGGCGATGCTGGACGTGGTCAAGCAGCGCGCCGGAGAGGGCGCGGCCGTCGTCTACACCACCCACTACCTGCCCGAGCTCACCGAGCTCCAGGCCACGATCGCGGTCGCCCGCGACGGCCGGATCATCGCCAGGGGGCCCAGCGACGAACTGCTGAGGGACCTTCCGGGCGAGGTGCGGGTCACGCTGGACAACGAGGAGCAGATCTCGGTCTCCGCCTCCGACCCGGCGGCGGCCCTGATCGACCTGCTCCACCGGGTGAACCGTCCGGTCACCTCGGTGGACGTGCGCAACCCGTCCCTGGACGACCTCTATCGATCCCTGGCGGTCACCGATGCTTCTTGACTCCGCGCCACGCGGGCTCGGCGTGCTCGACGCCGTCTACCGGATCTCCGCCCTGGCCAGGCACAACCTGATCATCCGCTTGCGCGACCCGGGGCAGATGATCAGCTATGTCGCCATGCCGATGGTCCTCATGCTGGTGCTGAAGCCCCTGTACGTCAGGGCCCTGGACGGAGGCGCCACCCAGGTCGCCACCGGCCTGATGGTCATGTTCTCCGTGTTCGCGATCTCCCTGGCGGGCAACTCGATCCTGTCCGAGCGCACCTGGCGCACCTGGGACCGGCTGCGGGTGAGCAAGGCGCCGGCGTTCGAGCTGCTGGTCGGCAAGACCCTGCCGCTGTTCGTGGTGATGATCGCCCAGCAGGCGATCCTCGTGGTGTACGGCTGCCTGGCCATCGGGCTGCCCGTGCCCCCCGCCCCGAGCCTGGTCCTCCTGTCCATCGCGATCTGGGCGTTCGCCCTGCTGGCGATCGGCGCGGCGCTGGCCACGCTGGTCCGCAGCCACGGCGAGCTCAGCGTGATCTCCGACGTGGGCGCGCTCACCCTCAGCTCCCTGGGCGGGGCGCTGGTGCCGCTGAGCCTGATGCCCGACTGGGCTCAGACGGCCGCGCACGTCTCCCCCGGCTACTGGGCGCTGACCATGATGCAGGCCGCGGTACGCGGGGACGCGGCGGCGATCCTGCTGCCCGCCGCCATCCTGCTGGCGATCGGCCTGCTGGCGGGCCTGTTCGCGGCCCGCCGGCTGACGCGCGGCTGGGGACGGGACGGACTGCTGTGAGAGCGACTTCCGCGAAGAAGGGCATGGAGATGGATCAGCACCATTCACCGGGCGACGCCGATGTCGCGATCATCGGCATGGCCGGTCGGTTCCCGGGCGCGGCCGACGTCCAGAGGTTCTGGCACAACATCAGCAACGGGGTGGAGTCCTTCACCCGGTTCACCGACGACGAGCTGCTCGCCGCGGGCGTCTCCCCCGCGACGTTCCAGCAGCCCAACTACGTGCGCTCGAGGCCGATCCTCGACGACATCCGCGGCTTCGACGCCGGGTTCTTCGGCTACAACCCGCGCGAGGCCACCCTGGCCGACCCGCAGCAGCGGATCTTCCTGGAGTGCGTGTGGGAGGTCCTGGAGTCCGCCGGGTACGCGGCGCCGGAGGGCCGGGGCAGCGTCGGCGTGTTCGCCGGGATGAACATCAGCGGTTACCTGCTGACCCGGCTCATGGCGTTCCAGATGGGCATCGACACCTCCGCCTTGATGATCGGCAACGACAAGGACGCGCTGGCCACGAACGTCTCCTTCCGCTTCGACCTGAACGGCCCCAGCGTGTCGGTGCAGACCTTCTGCTCGACCTCGCTGGTCGCGGTCCACCTGGCCAGCGAGAGCCTGCGGCGCGGCGAGTGCGACATGGCGCTGGCCGGCGGCGTGTCGGTACGCATCCCCGACCGCGTGGGCTACCTGTGGGAGGAGGGCGGCCAGGAGTCGCCCGACGGGCACGTGCGGACCTTCGACGCCGAGGGCCGGGGCAGCATGTTCGGCGACGGCGCGGCGGTGGTCGCGCTGAAGCGGCTGAAGGACGCGGTGGCGGACCGGGACACCGTGCTGGCCGTCATCCGGGCCTCGGCCATCAACAACGACGGCGCGATGAAGTTCAGCTACCTGGCGCCCAGCATCGACGGCCAGCGCCGCTGCGTCTCCTCGGCCCTCGCCCGCGCGGGCGTGGACCCGGCCGACATCTCGTACGTCGAGGCGCACGGCACCGCCACCGAGGTCGGCGACCCGATGGAGGTGGCCGCGCTGACCCGCGCCTTCGGGGCGACCGAGCGCAAGCAGTACTGCGTGCTCGGCTCGATCAAGCCCAACGTGGGCCATCTCGACCGCGCCTCCGGCGTCACCGGCCTGATCAAGGTCATCCAGTCGCTGCGCCACGACCTGATCCCGGGCACGCTGCACTACCGCTCCCCCAACCCGGAGATCGACTTCGACAACAGCCCCTTCCGCGTCAGCGCCGAGCCCGTCCCGTGGCCGCGCGCGTTGGACCGGCCGCGCATCGCGGGGATCAGCTCGCTGGGCATGGGCGGCACCAACGCGCACGTCATCGTCACCGAGGCGCCGGCGCCCGCGCCGCGCGCGACCCGGTCGCGCCGCTGGCAGATCCTGCCGGTCTCGGCCCGCTCCCAGCAGGCGGCCGAGCAGGCGTGCGCCCGGCTGGCCGGGCACCTGGCGGACTCGTCCGACGACCTGGGCGACGTCGCCTACACGCTGCAGGCCGGGCGCAAGGTGTTCGGGCATCGCAAGATCGTGGTCGCCGACTCGGTGGAGGGCGCCGCGGCCAAGCTGGCCGACCCCGCCGGATCGCTCGGACGCGCGGACGCGACCGTGGGCAGGAAGGTCGGCTTCCTCATCGCGGGGGTCGGCGAGCAGTACCCGGGGATGGTGGCCGCCCTCTACGCCGACGAGCCGGGGTTCCGCGCGGACGTGGACGAGTGCCTGGCCGTGCTGGGGCTGACCGAGCCGGGGCAGCTCTCCGACGTCTTCGTGCCCGCCGAGCGGGACGAGGACGCCGGCGGCGACCTGGCCAGGCTGCTGGGCCGGGCCGGGGCCGGCGCGCCGCGGTCCACGACCGACGCGCACCTGGTGCAGCCGGCCGTCTTCGTGGCCGAGTACGCGCTGGCGCGCCAGCTCATCCGGTGGGGCCTGAAGCCCGAGATCATGATCGGCTACAGCCTCGGCGAGTACGTCGCCGCCTGCCTGTCGGGCGTGCTGTCACTGCCCGACGCGCTGCGCCTGGTGGCCTACCGGGCCAAGCTCATCACCTCCCAGCCCGAGGGCGCGATGCTGGCGGTCTCCTCCGACGAGAAGCGGCTGCGCGCGGTGCTGGGCGAGGTGTTCACCCGCGACCTGGACGTGGCCGTCCGCACCGGCTCCCAGGTGGTGCTGGCCGGGCCGGCGGACGCGGTCGAGCGGGCCTCCGCGCTGCTGCTGGAGTCCAGGATCGGGCACCGGCGGCTGGAGACCACGCACGCCTTCCACTCCCGGATGCTGGCGCCGGTGGCCGGGGAGCTGACCTCCTGGATCGCCGACAACATCACGCTGAACCCGCCGCGGCTGCCGTACCTGAGCAACGTTACCGGCCGGCCCGCCACCGCCGAGGAGGTGACCGACCCGGGCTACTGGGCCCGCCACATGTGCGAGACGGTCGAGTTCGGCGCGGGGCTCGGGCACCTGCTCGGGCAGGCCGACCTGGCGCTGGCCGAGATCGGGCCCGGACAGTCGCTGGGCGCGCTGACCCGCGGGCACCCGGCCTGCGACCGCGCCCAGTGGCCGCTCATCGTGACCACGCTGCCCGCCGCGAACGACACGCAGGACGCGGGGGCGACCCTGGCGACCGCCGTCGGGAAGCTGTGGCTGACCGGGGTGCCGGTGGACTGGGACGCGCTGCACGAGGACGCCGGCTGGCGGCCGGGGCGCGTGCCGCTGCCGACGTATCCGTTCGAGCGCCAGGAGTACTGGCTGGAGATCGACGAGAGCGCGTTCGGCAGCGGCGGCGGCGCGGCCGCGTACGACGAGAGCGACCCGACGAGCATCGCCAAGGCCTACCCGCGGCTGCCCGACACCCGCTGGATCCACACGCAGGTCTGGCGCCAGACCACGATCAGGCCGGCCCGCGCGGAGGAGGGCGAGCGCTGGCTGGTCTACACCGACGCGGGGCTCGCCGACGAGCTGGCCGCGCCCCTGCTGGCGCACCTGGCGGCCACGGGCAAGGACGTGGTCGTGGTCCGGCCGGGCGACCGGTTCTCCGCCGGCCCCGACATCCTGCGCGTGCGGCCCGGCTCGCCCGAGGACTCCCTCGCGGCCATGCGGGAGCTGAACCAGCGCCGCTGGGAGCCCGACCGGGTCGTGCACCTGTGGTCGGCCGAGGGCGGCCCCATCGAGGAGAGCCTGCAGCGCGGCCTGCACACGCTGGTCGGCCTCGCCCGCGCCGCCGGTGACCTGGGGCTGCCGAGCTGGGCACTGGACATCGTCACCTCGGGCGGCCACCGGGTGCACCCGGGCGACCGCGTCCAGGCCGCGCTCGGCACCCTGCTCGGCCCGACCCGGCTGATCCCCGTGGAGTACCCGAGGGTCAAGACCCGGCTGATCGACGTGGACGGGGTGGGCTCGGCGCAGGCCCTGCTGGCCGAGCTGCGCGCCGAACCGGCCGACCAGGTGGTCGGCCTGCGCGGCGGGCAGCGCTGGATCCCCGACTACGAGGTGCTCGACGCCTCCGTCATCGAGGCCCGCACGCCCGCCGCCGAGGTGCGCAAGGGCGGCGTCTACCTGGTGACCGGCGGGCTGGGCGGCATCGGGCTGGCCATGGCCGAGCGGCTGGCCGAGCACTACCGGGCCCGGCTGGTGCTGCTCGGCCGCACGCCCGTGCCGCCGCGCGAGCAGTGGGCCTCGATCCTGGCCTCCGAGACCGCGGCCCCCGAGGTGCGCCGGCGGCTGGAAGGGCTGCGCCGCCTGGAGGCCGCGGGCATCGAGGTCGTCACCGTGGCCGGGGACGTCTCCAAGCCCGAGGACACCCGCCGTGCCGTGGCCGCCGCGATCGAGCGCTTCGGCGAGCTGAACGGCGTGCTGCACTGCGCCGGCGTGCCCGCGGTCGGGCTCATGCAGTTCAAGACCATCGCCGACATGGACCGGGTGCTGGCGCCGAAGGTGCGGGGCACGCTCGCCCTGGCCGAGGCGCTGCGCGAGACGCCGGTGGACTTCCTGGCGCTGTACTCCTCCACCACCTCCGCGACCGGCGGCGGCGCCGGCCAGGTCGACTACTGCGCGGCCAACGCCTTCCTGGACTCCTTCGCGCTGGCCGACGAGCTGCCCGGCGTCACGGTCACCTCGGTCGACTGGTGCGAGTGGACCTGGAACGGCTGGACGGAGGGCCTGGAGAACTACGACGAGGGCTCCAAGCAGTACTTCGCCTGGTACCGGGAGAACTTCGGGCTCACCTTCGACCAGGGCTGGCAGACGCTGCTGCGGGCGCTGGCCAGCGGCGAGCGGCACGTCGTGGCCTCCACGCAGGACTTCGCGCCGCTGGTGGCGATGAGCCGCAAGTCGTCGATCGAGAGCCACCAGGCCACGGTGAAGAAGATCCGCGACGCGTTCGGGCGGCACCCCCGGCCGGACCTGTCCACCGCCTACGTCGAGCCGCAGTCGCCGGCGGAGGAGACCATCGCCGGGGTGTGGGCCGAGGCGCTGGGCCTGGAACAGGTCGGCGTGCACGACAACTTCTTCGAGCTGGGCGGCAACTCGCTGCTCGGCATGGAGATCATCGCAGAGGTCAGGAGGGCGCTGGAGCTGTCCTACCTGCCACCGCACATCCTCTACCAGGCTCCCACGATCGCCTCGCTCGCCGAGGCGGCCAAGGCCGACCAGGACGCGGGCGAGCCGTCGAGCGAGGCCCGGGAGCAACAGCGGTCCCGCATCGCCCAGCGACGCAACATGCTCAGGAGCGGAAGGACGTCATGACCGGAACCGACTACGACTCCGCGGTCGCGCTGATCGGCATGTCCGGGCGCTTCCCCGGCGCGGGGAGCCCCGCCGAGCTGTGGAGCAACCTGCTGGCCGGGATCAAGGGCCTGCGGACCATCACCGACGAGGAACTGCGGGAGTCCGGGGTCGACCCCGGCACGCTGGCCGACCCGCGCTACGTGCGCGTCGGCGGCCCGCTCGACGGGCTCGACCGTTTCGACGCGACCGTGTTCGGGATCAACCCGCGCGAGGCCGAGACGATGGACCCGCAGCACCGGCTGTTCCTGGAGTGCTCGTGGGAGGCGCTGGAGGGCGCCGGATACTGCCCGACCGACGTGCCCGGCCAGGTGGCGGTCTTCGGCGGCTGCGGGTTCCCGGACTACATCGTGCAGAACCTGCAGCACCTCGGCAACCAGCCGGGCGGCGCGCTGCTGATGGCCGTGGGCAACGAGCGCGACTCGCTGGCCTCGCTGGTGTCGTACAAGCTGGGGCTGCGCGGGCCCGCGGTGTCGGTGCAGACGTTCTGCTCGACCTCGCTGGTCTCCGTGCACCTGGCCTGCCAGAGCCTGCTGACGTACGAGTGCGACATCGCGCTGGCCGGCGGCGCGTTCACCCCGCTTCCCCAGCCCTCCGGCTACCTGTACGAGCAGGGCGGCATCATGTCGCCCGACGGCCGGGTGCGCAGCTTCGACGCCGAGGCCGGCGGCACGGTGATGGGCAGCGGGGCCGGCGTCGTGGCCCTCAAGCGCATGTCGGACGCGATCGAGGACGGCGACATCATCCACGCGGTCATCCTGGGCTCGGCGGCCAACAACGACGGCCGCCTGCGCGCCGGGTACACCGCGCCGGGGGTGGACGGCCAGGCCGACGTGATCGAGTCGGCGCTGGGGGTGGCCGGGGTCAAGCCCGACACCGTCGGCTACGTCGAGTGCCACGCGACCGGCACCATGCTGGGCGACTCGATCGAGCTGGCGGCCATGAACCGGGTGTTCGCCCAGCCCCGGGAGACGCCGTGCGTGCTGGGCTCGCTGAAGCCGAGCCTGGGCCACCTCGACCGCGCCTCCGGCGTCACCGGGCTGATGCGGGCCGCGATGGTGCTCAAGCACGAGCTGCTGCCCGGCACGCCCGACTACGAGACGCCCAACCCCGCGCTGGCCACCGCGCACGACCGGTTCACGGTCCTGGCCGAGCACCAGCCCTGGGCGGCGGGCCCGAACCCGCGGCGGGCCGGCGTCAGCTCCTTCGGGCTCGGCGGCACGAACGCGCACGTGGTGCTGGAACAGGCGCCGCCGCGGCCGCAGCGGTCCGGGCGGCCCGGCCCGCACCTGCTGGTCCTCTCCGCCGGGGACGACCAGGCGCTGAGCGAGGTGACCGAGCGGCTGCGCGATCACCTGTCCGAGGGGCGGGACGACGACCTCGCCGACGTGGCCTACACCCTCCAGATCTCGCGTGGCGGCTTCGCCCTGCGCCGGGCCGTGGTCTGCCGCGACCGCGACGACGCCGTGGCGGCCCTGGGCGACCCGTCCCGCTGGATCGACGGCAAGACCCAGCGGCGCAACCCCAAGGTACGGCTGGCCGTACCGGACGCCGAACCGCCCGCGACCTGGTGGGCGGAGCTGCACGCGGCGGTCGCGGGCGTCCTGGGCCACGGCACCGCGCCCGCGTCGGGATCGTCCCGTGCGGCGGCGCTGGCGGCGCTGGCCGACGGCCTGGGCGAGATCGGCGTGCGCGTGCTGCGCGAGGAGACCACGGACCCGGCCGAGGAGGTCGTGGTCGCGCCGGAGGAGGACGCCACGGCGGCCGAATGGCTGCTGGCGACGCTGGCCCGGCTGTGGCTGGCCGGCAGCGCGCCCGACTGGGCGGCGCTGCACGGCGGCCGGGGACGCCGGGTCGAGCTGCCCACCTACCCGTTCCAGCGGCGCAGGTTCTGGGTCAAGGCCGCCCCGCCGCAGGCGCAGGGGCAGGTGAGCGAGGGCAAGACCTTCGACCGCTCGCGGTGGACCCACCTGCCGGCCTGGCGGCAGCACCCGCTGCCCGTCGCCGGCCTGGACGAGCGGCTGCGCGAGGCCGGCCCGTGGCTGGTGTTCGCCGCCGACGAGCGCGGCGAGGCGCTGGTGGACCGGCTCACCCGGGCCGGCGCCGAGGTGACCGCCGTGCGCTGCGGCGACGAGTACGCCGAGGAGGACACCGGCGACTTCGTGATCCGGGCGCACAAGCCCGACGACATCGCCGAGCTGATGTTCTCGCTGGTGACCATGCCGCGCTCGATCGTGCACGGGCTCAGCCTGGCCTCGCCCGAGCCCGGCCCCGGCGCCGACCCCGTGGCGCACTTCACCGCCGAGCAGTCCCGCGGCTTCTACTCCGCGCTGGCGCTGTCCAGGGAGCTGGTGGACAACACCGGCTCGGCGCCCAGGGCCGAGCTGGTCCTGCTCACGTCGCAGGCGGTGAGCGTGGCGGGGGCCGACCTGCGTCATCCCGAGCACGCCACGCTGGCGGCCCTGGCGCCCTCCCTCCAGCAGGAGAACCCGCGGCTGCGCTGCCGCACCATCGACGTGGACACCACCGGAGAGGCGGCCGCCCTGGCCGAGCAGGTGCTGGCGGCGTCGGTCTGCAAGCACGAGGGCCCGATGGCGATCCGCGCGGGCGAGACCTGGCTGCGCCGGTACGAGCCGTACCCGGTGGCGGAGCTGGAGCCGGAGCAGCGGCCGATCCGCGACGGCGACACGGTGCTCATCACCGGCGGCCTCGGCGACGTCGGCCTCGTCCTGTCCCGGCACCTGGCCGACGCCTACGGCTGCCGCCTGGTCCTCACCGCGCGTTCCCCGCTGCCGCCCCGGGAGGAGTGGGACGCCTACCTCGCCGCCCCGCCGGCCGGCGGCGAGCGCACGGCCCGGCACATCGCCAACATCAGGGACCTGGAGAACCGGGGCGCCACGGTGCTGGCCCTGTCGGCGGACGTGGCCGACGAGGAGCAGATGCGGGCCGTGGTGACCGCCGCGGTCGACCGCTTCGGCAGCATCGACGTGGTGGTGCACGGCGCGGGCGTGCAGGACGGCGCGTACTTCAACTTCGCGCACCTGACGGACCGCCCCCAGTGCGAGGCGCACTTCGCGGCCAAGGTGACCGGCTTCCACGTGCTGCAGAAGGTGCTCGGCGAGTGGTGCCCGGACCGGCGGGTCACGCTGTCGTCGATCGCCGCGGTGCTCGGCGGCATGACGCTGGGGCCGTACGCGGCGGCCAACGCCGCCCTGGACGCCTACATCCGCGTGGCCCGCACGGCGGGCGCCGGCCGCTGGGTCACCGTGGACTGGGACACCTGGAACATCGACCCCGACCGGGTGGCCGGGCACAGCGGCGCGGTGGTGGACTTCGCGATGGCCCCGGCCGAGGGCGTGGACGTCTTCGAGCGGGCGCTGTCGGCGGCCGACCGCGTCGGGCACCTGGTGATCTCGACCGGCTCGCTGGACTCCCGGATCGCGCAGTGGGTCACCGGCGACATCCACGAGAGCGACGACGACTACGACGACCGCGAGCGCCATCCGCGGCCGGAGCTGAACAACCCGTACGTGGAGCCGGGCGAGGGCACCGAGGCCACGCTCGCCGAGATCTGGTCCAGGGTGCTCGGCATCGACCCCATCGGGGCGCTGGACAACTTCTTCGAGCTCGGCGGCCACTCGCTGCTGGCGATCGAGCTCACCACCAGGATCCGCAAGACGCTGGCCGCGTCGGTGCCGGTGACCGGCCTGCTGGAGTGCCCCACGGTCCGCCAGCTCGCCGAGTTGCTCGACGCCCGCGACGAGGAGGAGTAACCGCACATGAAGCAGCCCGAGTACCTGCGGACCGTGCAGGGCTTCGCCCGGCGCGAGCTGCTGGGCAAGGAGCCGTACCTGGACTCGCTGGCCGAGGCGCCGCTCCCGCTCTACCGGCGCTTCGCCGACACCGGCCTGGCGAACTGGTGGATGCCCAAGGAGTTCGGCGGCCTCGGCATGGGGCTGGAGGAGAGCGTGCGCATCACGGCCGAGCTGGCCTACGCCGACGCCGGCGCGGCGTTCACGCTGTTCATCCCCGTGCTGGCGACGAGCATGGTCTCCTGGTACGGGAGCGAGGAGCTGAAGGAGCGCCACCTCGGCCCGCTCGTGGCCGAGAACGCCTTCTGCTCCACGCTGGGCAGCGAGCACGCGGCCGGCAGCGAGCTGGCCAGGATCACCACCACGGCGCGGCGCGAGGGCGACACGGTGGTGCTCGACGGTCAGAAGGCGTTCTCCACCAACACCGGCTTCGCCCGCTTCATCGTCGTGATCGCGCGCGCCCAGGAGGACTCGTCGGGGTACCTGGCCGTCCTGGTGCCGCGCGACACGCCGGGCGTCACGGTGGAGAAGCGGTGGGACGTCATCGGGCTGCGCTCGTCGGCGACCTACCAGGTCTCCCTGTCCGGCGTGCGCGTCCCGGCCGGGAACGTGCTGCGCGGCAACGGCCTGCGCCTGCTGGAGGTGGGGCTGAACGCCAGCCGCGTCCTCATCGCCACGACCGCGCTGGGCATCGCCCGGCGCGTGCGTGACGTGTGCATGGAGTACGCCAAGTCCAAGTCGGTCAAGGGGGCGCCGCTGACGGCCAACTCGGTCTTCGCCGGCCGGCTGGGCCAGTTCGAGATGCAGATCGAGGTGATGGCCAACCAGTGCCTGGCGGCGGCGCGGGCGTACGACGAGATCGCGGCGCGGCCGGACGCCGGCGAGGAGTTCCTGCGCGTGGGCACGCTGAAGCAGGCGCTGACCACGAAGATGTTCTGCGGGCAGACGGGCTGGCAGATCGCCTCGACGGCGTCGGAGATGTTCGGCGGGATCGGCTACACGCACGAGATGGTCATCGGCAAGCTGCTGCGCGACATGCGGTACGTGTCGATCGTGGAGGGCGGCGACGACGTCCTGCGGGACCTGGTGTTCAGCCGGTACGTGGTGCCGGTGTCGAAGCGATCGTGACCACCGCGGCGGCGTAGCCGGGGGCGACGTCGAGCCAGCGGACGGGACCACGGAGGGAGCGCGACCGGACGGAGGTCGCGCTCCCTCCGCGTGCGCGGACCTCTTCGCCTGCGCGGACGCCTTCCCGTGCGTCGGCGTCTTCGCGTGCGCCGGCGTCTTCGCGTACGCCGGCGTCTTCGCGTACGCGGACCAGGACGTCGCGGAGGCCGCCCAGGCCCGCGCCGGTGGCCTTCACGAACGCCTCCTTGGCGGTCCACAGGCGGAAGTACTCCGCCAGGTCCGCGCCGGGGCCGGCGGCGAGCAGCCGGGCCACCTCCTCCGGCTGGTACAGGTGCCGGGCCAGCGCCAGGTGGTCGAGGTCGGCGCGGACGCGCTCGACGTCCACGCCCACCCGCGTCCCCTCGGGAGCGACCGCGACCAGGGCCCAGGCGTCGGAGTGCGACAGGTTGAAGTCGGGCGCGGGCCGCCCCTCGCCCAGGTCCAGGCAGGGGCGGCCCGACGGGTCGGTGGTGAGGCGGAGCTGCCCGGCGGGCATGCCGCAGGCCCGCCCGAGCACGGAGCGCAGGGCGGCGTGCGCCACCACGTAACGGCTCCGGTCGAGCGGGCCTGCCAGGGCCCGCGCCCGCTCCCGCTCGGCGTCGGACAGGCAGCTCCACCAGCCCGGCCGCTCGGGCCGGTCCAGGTGCACCCGCCAGACCCGCACGGTCCCGGGCGGCTTCACACCCACGGCCGCAGCGCCTCCGCCACGATCCGGTGGGTGCGCGGCGCCTGCTCGAAGACGGCGAAGTGGCCCCCGTCGAACAGGTGCCGCGCGAAGTTCCCGCTGGTCTGCTCCCGCCACCCGTCCGCCTTCGCGAGCGTGACGCGCGGGTCGGACCTGCTGGGCAGCGCCGAGATCGGCAGGTCGAGCGGGGGCTCGTCCTGGTAGAGGTAGGTTTCCTTGACGGTGAAGTCGGCCCGTACGGCGGGCAGGATCATCTCCAGCGCCTCCGGGTCGGCCAGCAGCCACTCGGGCGTGCCGCCCAGCCTGCGCAGCAGCTCCACCACCTCGTCCCGGTTCATCTTCCGGACCATGGGCCCGTCCTCGTAGGTGACGTGCGGGGCGTCGGAGCCGGAGACGAACAGGTGCACGGGCTGGGGGCCGCCGCGCCGCCTGACCTCGCGGACCACCTCGAACGCGACGAGCGCGCCGAGGCTGTGGCCGTACATGGCGTACCTGCGGCCGGCCGCGGACGTCTCCACGTCCGCGAGCACGGCGTCGGCCAGGTCGGAGGCCAGCCGCGGCATGCGTTCGTACGGCGGCTCCCGGTGCCTGGACTCCCGGCCCGGCGGCTGCACCGGCTGCACGGCCACGCCGGGCAGCTTGCCCTGCCACATGCGGAACGCCGAGGCGGCGCCGCCCGCGTGCGGCAGGCAGTACAGCGGCAGCGCGCCGGGCTCCGCGCCGGTGAGGGCGCGGAACGGCAGCCACCGCGACAGCACGTCATCACTGACGGCGACGGTCATCGCTCGATCTCCAACCGGACGTACGGGGGCGGCGGCTGCACCTGGCTCAGGTCGGCCTCCAGCACCACCTGGGCACCCTCCCTGCTCACCTCGCGGAAACCGGCGAAGGCGTAGGTCACCTGCATCATCCGGTTGCGGCCGGTCTCCACGAAGTCGGCCCGTACCGCCGCACCGGCCTGCGCGGCCTCGCGCAGGATGTGGTTGAGCATCACCATGCCGACGCCGCGCGACATCACCCGGCACGACATGAGCATCATGCGCAGCCACCAGACGTCCTGCCGCTTCTCGACCAGGGCCAGCCCGATCTTGCCGTAGCTGCCGAACCTGTCGGTGAGCGAGGCGACCAGCAGCAGGTGGTCGGGGGACTCGCGCAGGGCGTCCAGCTCCTCGTAGGAGTAGGTGCGCCCGGTGGAGTTGAGCTGGTTGGTGCGGACGGTCAGCTCCTCGGCCCGCTGCAGGTCCTCGCGGCGGGCCGGGGCGATGGTGAAGGCCATCTCCAGGCCGGCGAGGAACTCCTCGTTGGTGCCGACGAAGGTGCCCTCCAGCTCGTCCCTGGCGAGCTGGCCCTGGTACATCTCGCGCCGCCGCGCCGACTCGTCGGTGACGAACCGGGGCCGGAACTCGGGCCTGGCCAGCGCCTCGTCCAGCTCCAGGACGTCGACGCAGATCACCTCGGGCAGCTCGTGCGTCACCTCGGCGCGCTCGAACTCCTGGTCGTCGACGAACGCGAAGGCGTCCATGCCGAGGTTGAGCGCCTTGGCGATGTTCTTGATGGAGTCGGACTTGGCGTTCCAGTTGATCTGCGGATACAGGAACAGGTCCGCGAGCCCGAGCTCGGTCAGCTTGGCCATCGCCGTCTCGTGGTCGTTCTTGCTCGCGATCGAGTGCAGGACGCCCTTGCGGTCGAGGTCGCGGATGCTCTCGACGACGGCCGGCCGTACGGTGACCTCGCCGTCCTCCAGCAGCACCCCGTTCCACAGGGTGTTGTCCAGGTCCCACACGATGCACTTGACGCGGCCCCGCCGCGGTTTCTCCGGCGCCGGGGCGAGGCCGGAGTCCTGGCGCTCGGTGGTCACGCTCATCTCGTCATCTCCCGCTCTGCCTGGCCTGCGATGGTGATGCGCTGGATCTCGTTGCTGCCCTCGATGATCTCCATGACCTTGGCGTCCCGGTAGAACCGCCCCACGGGGTAGTCGGGGCTGCACCCGTTGGCGCCGTGGATCTGCACGGCCTCGGCGGCGTGCCGGACCGCGGCGGTGGAGGCGAAGTACTTCGCGATCCAGGTCGCCATGATCGTGCCCGACTCCCCCGCGTCCTTCAGCCGTCCGGCCTCGGCCAGCAGCAGCCGGGCCGCCCGGGTGTCGGTGACCATGTCGGAGAGCTTGGCCTGGATCAGCGGCAGCTCCGAAAGCGGCCGGCCGCCGACCCGCCGCTGGGCGGCGTAGGAGACCGACGCCTCCAGGCACGCCTGGAGGATGCCGATCGAGCCGGCGGCCACGCTGTACCGGCCGAGGTCCAGGGTGCCGGTCAGCACCATGCCCGCCGTGAAGCCGCTCGGCCCGAGCAGCGCGTCCGGGCCGAGCTCGACGTCGCTGAAGGTGATCTCGGCCAGCATGGAGGCGCGGGTGCCCAGCATGTCGTCGATCGGCGTGACGTGCACGCCGGGCGCGTCCCTCGGCACGAGGAACGCGCCGATGCTGCCGCCGGTACGGGCGAACACCAGGAACAGGTCCGCCCGCTGACCGCCCGTGGTCCACTTCTTGACCCCGTTGAGCATCCAGCCGTCGCCGACCTCGACGGCGGCCGTGGTGATCCCCGAGGTGTCGCTGCCGGCGCCCGGCTCGGACAGGCAGAACGCGCCGAGCACGTCCCCGGCGGCCAGCCCTGGGGCCCACCTCGCACGCTGCTCGGGGGTGCCCCACCGCTGCAGCGTCCAGGAGACCATGGTGTGCACGGTGAGCAGGCTGCGCAGCGAGGAGCAGCCGCGGCCCACCTCCTCGTGCACCTCGCCGAGCGTGACCAGGTCCATCCCGGCCCCGCCCGACTCCGGGGGCAGGAACGGCGCCCACAGACCCGCCGCGGCCACCTGCCGCAGCAGGTCCTCGGGGACGCGGCCGCTCCTGTCGTAGTCGTCCGCGTACGGCACCACGTGGGTGTCGACGAACGCCCGCGCCGAGCGCCTGTCGACGACCTGGGCCGGAGCCGGTGCGGTGAGCGTCACGCGACGGCCAGGGTCGGCGAGAGCCGGACCACGAGCTCGGCCATGGAACTGGCGGTGCGGAAGTTGTCGATGCGCAGCTCCTCGTTCGGGATGGTGACGCCGAACGTCTTCTCCACGAACATCACCAGCTCCATGGCGAACAGCGAGTTGACGAAGCCCAGCGCGAAGATGTCCTGCGTCTCGTCGATCTCCGCCTGGGGGTACCTGCCGCGGACGAAGTCGAGGATCTGCTCAGTGGTGGTGTGCGACATGTTCTATGACTCCATTCAGTTCGTTGCGTAGGTGTAGAAGCCACGGCCGGACTTGCGGCCGTGCAGCCCGGCGTCGGTCATCTGCTTCAGCAGCGGGCACGGGCGGTACTTGCTGTCGGCGTAGTGCTCGTAGAGCACCTCCACGCTGTAGAGGATCGTGTCCACGCCGATCAGGTCGGCGGTCTCCAGCGGCCCCATCGGGTGGCCGAAGCAGCTCCTGAAGACCTCGTCGACCGACTCGGCGTCGGCCACGCCCTCGTGGACGAGGTACGCGGCCTCGTTGACGGTGAGCATCAGGACCCGGTTGGAGACGAACCCGCAGGAGTCCTTGACGTCGATGGCCTTCTTCCCCATGGCGGTCAGCAGGTCCTTGGTGCGCTGGACCGTCTCGGCCGAGGTGTGGAAGCCGGGGATCAGCTCCACGGCCGGCTTGGCGGGCACCGGGTTCATGAAGTGCACGCCGATCACCTTGTCGGGCCGCCCGGTGACGGCCGCGACCTTGGTGATGGGGATGGCGGAGGTGTTGACCACGAACACGGTGTCGGGGCCGCACGAGAGGTCGAGCGTCTCGTACACCTCCCGCTTGACGCCCCAGTCCTCGGTCACGTTCTCGATGACGACGTCGCACTTGGCCGCGCCCGCCGCGCCCACCGCGGTGGTGATCCTGGCCAGCACCTCGTCCGGGTCCAGGGCGGGGCCGCCCATGAGGCGGCTCATCCTGGTGTTGCGGGCGATGATCCCCAGCGCCTCGCCCAGGATCTTCTCGTCCTTGTCGATCAGCACCACGTCGTGCCCGGTCTGGGCGAGGTTCTGCGCGACGCCGACGCCCATGACACCGGCGCCGATCACTCCGATCACGGTCATGTCCGCTCCGTTCCGCTCATGGTGGTTCTCCTTCATCGGTTTCTCGTTGGTGCGGTTGCTGCGGCCGCCGCGCGCCTGCGGGAGGCCGAGGCCTCCAGGCCCGAACGGCGCAGCTGGGCGCGTACCTGGCTGCCGCCGTCGGGCTCCGTGACCGGCGCCGTCCCCGAGGTGAGGGCTTCGACGGTCTGGCTGAGCGCGGCCACGGTGGGCGCCTCGTAGAGGATGTGCGGCGGCAGCTCGTCGAGGTCGAAGGCGCGGCGCACCGAGGCGACGATGGCCACGCCGAGCAGCGAGTTCCCGCCCAGCTCGAAGAAGTTGTCCAGGGCGCCGATCCGGTCGAGCCGCAGCGACTCGCGCCAGATCGCGGCGATGGCCTCCTCGGTGGGGCCGGTGGGCTCCTGGTAGGAGGTGACCAGCTCCGGCCTGGGGTGCAGCTCGGTGGCCGCGCCGCCCACGGCCGGGGAGGTGACGGCCTCCAGGGTGAACCGGGCGCTGCCGCGTACCAGCGTGGGGTAGTCCTGGGTGGAGATCACGACGCGCGGCTCGCCGGTGGCCAGGGCCCGCAGCAGCGAGCGCCAGCCGCCGGCGAAGTCGATGCCGACCCGGGCCCGGTTCTGCTTGAAGAAGTCGCGCAGCGCCTCCTCGTACCCGGCCAGCCCGGCCTCCCAGGCGTTCCAGGTCCACTCGCCCCAGTCGACGGCCAGCACGCGGCGGCCGGTGGCGGCCAGCTTGCAGGCGTAGCCGTCCAGGAAGGCGTTGGCGGCGCAGTAGTCCACCTGGCCGGGGCCGCCGCCGGTGGCCGAGGTGATGGAGGAGAACAGGACGAGGAAGTCCAGCTCGATCTCGCCGGGACCGCCGATCCCGAGCGCCTCGGCGATCGCCAGCGTGCCGGCGACCTTGGGGGCCAGCACCTCGTCCAGCTCCTCGGGCCGCTTGAACTGCATCAGGCCCATGCCGGGCACGCCCGCCGCGTGCAGCACGCCGTGCAGCGCGCCGAAGCGGGTCAGGGCGACGTCCACGGCGCGGCGGACGTCCTCGGCGCGCGCCACGTCACCGGTGACGATCTCGACCTCGGCGCCGAGGTCGATCAGGCCCGAGACCTGGGCGACGCGCCTCCTGGTGGTCTCGTCGGCCGCGTCCCCCGCCAGGATGCCCGCCCAGCGTTCCCGGGGCGGCAGGCCGTTCCTGGCGAGCAGCACCAGCCTGGCGCGGAAATCGCGGGCCAGGTGCTCGGCCAGGCCGAGGGCGATGCCGCCGAGGCCGCCGGTGATCAGGTAGACGCCGCCGTCGCGGAGGGGCGCGGCCTGCGGGCCGGCCGGCATCTGCTCGTAGCCGGGCAGCCAGCGGCGGCCACGGCGCAGGGCCACCGTGCGGTCGGTCTGCGGCCGGGCCAGCTCGGCGACGAGCGCGGCCAGGTCGGACGTGGACGGGTCGCCCGGCAGGTCGACCAGGCGGGTGGTCACGCCGGGGTACTCCAGCGGGATCACCAGGCAGGGGCCGGTCAGGGTGGCGCCCTCGGGGTGGGTGACCTCGGCCCCGATGACCTCCTGGGTGCCGGAGACGGCCACGTCGAGGGACCACTCGCCGATCCCCGACTCGCCCGCCGCCCTGGCGAGTGCGACGAGGGTGTGCAGGCCGTGGGCAGTGGTGTCGGTCCCCGGCTCCAGGGTCCACAGGTGGACGACGCGGTCCAGGGGGCGGCCGGCGGTGCGCAGGTCGCGGAGCAGGGCTCGCAGGTCGGCCGGGTTGCCGGGTCTGACCGTGTGGCCGTCGGGGGTGGCGGTGTAGGCGTCGCCGGGGCGTACCAGGGTGACGGGGGCGCCGGTGGCGCGCAGCAGGTCCGCGGCGGCGTCGGCGAGGCCGTCCCGGGTGAAGACCAGCCACGAGCCCGGCTGCGGGTCGGCGGGCGCGGGGGGCGCGCTCTGCCGCCACACGGGCAGGTGGAGCCAGCGGTCCTCGGGGAGTTTGGGCAGGCTCGTGATGGCGTCGAAGAGGTTGTCCGGCTCGGCCGCCAGGAGCTCGCCGGGGCGGCGGGCCGGGGGGTCGATCCAGTGGTGCTGCCGCTGGAAGGGATAGGTGGGCAGCGGGATCCGGCCGGGGAACGCGGCGGGATCGGCCCGCCACACCCCGCCGTCGCGCGGCTCGTCGTGGTGGGGCTTGCCGTGGTAGGCGTCCCAGTCGAGGGTGACGCCGCACAGCCAGAGCCGGGCCACGCAGTCGGCGAGCGTCAGGTCGCCGGGCCTGGGGTCGCTCGCGGCGGGCAGCGTGTGGGTGATCAGCGGCCAGCGCTCGGGCGGGCAGCCCGCGCCGCGTACCAGGGCGCCGAGCGACTGTCCCGGCCCGATCTCCGCCACGGCCAGCTGGGGGTCGGCCAGCAGCGTGTCGATCCCGTCCGCGAATCGGACGGTCCCGCACATGTGCCTGGCCCAGTAGCCGGGGTCGCACACCAGCTCCGCGCCGGCGATCTCGCCGGTCAGGTTCGAGATGTACGGCAGGGCGGGCGGCTTCAGCTCCACGTTGGCCTCGACCCACCGGGTCAGCTCGTCGCTCAGCGGCTCCAGCATCCGGGAGTGGAAGGCGTGGGTGGTCTCCAGCGGGCGGCACGGGATCTCGGCCGCCCGCAGCTCGCCGGCCAGCCGCGTGACGGCCTCGCTCGGCCCGGCGACCACGGTGACCTGCGGGCCGTTGACGGCGGCGAGGTCGAGGCCGCGCTCGTCCAGGCGGAAGCGGCGGCGCAGCCGGTCGGCGGGCAGCGACACCGCGAGCATCGACCCGGCGGGCAGCCCGGCGATGAGCCTGGCCCGGTGGGTGACCAGGGCGAGGGCGTCCTTGAGGGACAGCACGCCCGCCAGGGTGGCGGCGACGTACTCGCCGAGGCTGTAGCCGAGCATGATCCGCGGCTGGATGCCCCAGGAGATCAGGGTGCGGGCGAGGGCGTACTCCACGGCGAACAGCGCGGGCTGCACCACTTCGGTGCGTTCGAGCGCGGCGGCCCGCCCGTCACCGTTACCGGCGTCGCCGTTTCCGTTACCGGCGTCGCCGTTGCCGTTTCCGTTGCCGGTGCCGTTGCCGGTGCGGGCGCGGCCGAGCAGGGCGGCCAGGTCCGCGCCGCCGCCGCGCTCGCCGGTGAGCAGGTCGCCCAGGTCCACGCCGCCGGCGCCGTCCACGCCGAGATCCGCGAGCAGGGTCAGGCATTCGTCCAGCGCGGCGCGGAAGGCCGGTTCGTGCCGGTGCAGCTCGCCGGCCAGGCCGGGGTACTGCTCGCCGACGCCGTGGAAGAGGAAGGCGACCTGGCGGCCCTGGACGGTGTCGACCCGTCCCAGCAGCCCCCCGCCGCCGCTCAGCGCCCGCGCGGCGGCCCCGTGCTCGGCGGCGACCAGGGCCCGCCGGTGCTCGAACGTCTTGCGCCCGACCTGCAGCGTGTACGCCACGTCGGCCAGCCGGGTGCCCGGCTCGGCGGCCAGGTGCCGGCCGAGCCGGTCGCACGCCTCGTCGGCGGCGGCGGAGTTGCGGGCGGAGACGGGCAGGACGTGGTGGCGGTGCGCGGCAGGCTCGGCCGGCTGCTTGGCGGGCGGCTGCTCGACCACCATGTGGACGTTGGTGCCGCCCATGCCGAGGGAGTTGATCCCCGCGATGCGGGGACGGTCGTCCCGGGTGCGCCAGGGTGACAGCTCGGTGTTCACGTAGAACGGGCCGTTCTCGAAGTCGATCTCCGGGTTGGGGCTGGTGTAGTGGAGGCTGGGCGGGATCACGGCCTCGCGCAGCGCGATCGAGGTCTTGATCAGCCCGCTGGCCCCCGCCGCCCGGTCCAGGTGCCCGACGTTGGTCTTGACCGAGCCGATGGGGCAGTACCCCGTGTCGTCGGTGGGGCCGAAGGCGCGGGTCAGGGCGGCCACCTCGATGGGGTCGCCCAGCTCGGTGGCGGTGCCGTGCGCCTCGATGTAGCTGATGTCGTCGCCGGTGACGCCGGCGTCGGACATCGCGTCGGCGATCACCCTGGCCTGCCCGACGATGCTGGGGGCGGTGTAGCCGACCTTGAGCGCGCCGTCGTTGTTCATGGCCGAGCCGCGGATCACGGACCAGATGTGGTCGCCGTCGCGGACCGCGTCGGACAGCCGCTTGAGCAGGACGACGGCCGCGCCGTCGCCGAACATGCTGCCCCTGGCCTGGGCGTCGAAGGTGCGTACGTGCCCGTCGGGCGACTCCTGGCCGCCGGGGCCGAACAGGTGGCCCACCCGGTCGGGCACGCGGATGGAGACGCCGCCCGCCAGGGCCAGCTCGCACTCACCGGCGCGCAGGCTCTGCACCGCCAGGTGGGCGGCGACCAGGGAAGTGGAGCAGAACGTCTGGACGGCGACGCTGGGGCCGTACAGGTCGAAGAGGTAGGAGACGGTCGTGGTCAGGGCGTCCTTGTCGTTGCCCATGATGACCTCGAAGTCGCTGAACTCCTGCTGCCCGCCGCCGAGCAGCTCACCGGTCAGCCGGAGCAGGTAGGTGCTGATGTTGGCGCCGCCGAACACGCCGACCCGGCCGCGGTGCTCCGGAGCGGCGTACCCGGCCTGCTCCAGCGCCTCCCAGCAGACCTCGAGGAAGGCCCGCTGCTGCGGGTCGGTGATCGCGGCCATGCGCGGGCTCATGCCGAAGAAGGCCGCGTCGAAGCCGCCGATGTCGTCCAGCACCGGGCGGGCGGGCACGTACGCCGGGTCCTTGACCTGCTCGGGGTCCACGCCGGCGGCGATCAGCTCCTCCTCGGAGAAGAAGCTGATGGACTCGACGCCGTCGCGCAGGTTCCGCCAGAACGTCTCCACGTCGGGGGCGCCGGGGAAGCGCCCCGCCATGCCGACGATCGCGATGCGCCGGTCGTCCTCGCGCACTTCCGCGAGGCCGGAGGCCGGCTGACCCGTGACGGGGTCCGGTGGCGCGGACCGCCCGGTGACGCGGGCGGGTGCGGACCGCTCGGCGGCGCGGGCGGGTGCGGGCCGGGGCGTGGAGCGTTCGTCGAGGACGGCGGCCAGCGTGTGCACGGTCGGCGCCTCGAACAGCACCACGGTCGGAACCGCGACGCCGAACCGCTGCTTCACCAGCGCCAGCATCTGGAGCGCCACCAGCGAGTTGCCGCCGAGATCGAAGAAGTTGTCGCGAGTGCCGACCGGCTCCACGCCGAGCACCTCCGACCACAGCGCGGCCAGGTCGCGCTCGGCCTGGTTGAGCGGCGGGGTGTAGGGCTGGGGAAGCTCGGGACGCGGAAACCGGTCGCCGGACGCGGGCGCCGTGACGGGCACCTTCCTGGGCAGCCGGTCGTCCAGGCCGCCCGCCGCCACCACCAGGGAGGGACGGGGGTCGGCCAGCAGCCGGTCGAAGGCCGCCAGCGCCTCGTCGGCCGACATGGCGTGCGCGGCCATCGCGGCGCCCAGGCCGCCCTCGATCCGGTCGAGGGTGACCGACCAGGTGTCCCAGTTCGCGGCCACCCAGCCCGGGTGGCGGTGGGCGAGCGCGGTGAGCGCGGCGTTGGCCGCGGCGTAGGAGGCGAACGTGATGCCGCCGAGGAGGGCCGAGGTGGAGGAGAACAGGACGCAGAAGTCCGGCACGGCCTCGAGGTCGGCGAGCACCTGCTCCAGCACCAGGGCGCCGGTCACCTTGGCGGCGAAGTGCCTGGCGACGGCGGCCTCGTCGAGGTCGCGCAGCGGGAGGAAGGTGCCGGGGGAGGTCTCGGCGGCCGCATGGACCACGCCGCCGAGCGGGTGACCGGCGAGCGCTCCGGCCAGCACCGTACGCATGGCGGCGGCGTCGGTGACGTCCACCCGCGGGGTCAGCACCTCGGCACCCAGCTCGCGCAACCGGCGCACGGCCTGGTGCCGGGGGTCGCCCTCGTCGTCGGGCACGCCGCCCCGGCTGGTCAGCACGAGCCGGTCGGCCCCGGCCCTGATCAGGTGCTCGGCCACGAGCAGCCCGACGTCCCCGAGCCCTCCGGTGACCAGGTAGGTGCGCCCCGGCCGCACGGCGACCGCGGCCCCGCCCTCCGGCCCGTCCCCGGCGAGATGCCCGGCCTCGGCGAGATGCCCGGCTCCGGCGAGATGCCCGGTCTCGGCCCCGTCGCCGGTGGCGTGGTCCGGGCGGTCGGCCGGCTCGGCCTCGGTGTAGGTGCGGACGAGGCGGGTGCCGGCGCGGTAGGCGACGAACGCGTCGTCGCCGCGGTGGCGGATCTCGGTGACCAGGGCCTCGGCCGCGGCCTCCGGGGTGGAGTCGGGGGCGAGGTCGACGGTGGTGCAGTCGAGGGTGAGGTACTCCTGGTTGGCGACCATGGGGAGGGTGGCGACGGCGGCCTGCCCCGGAGCGGGGACCTCGCCGCCGGAAACGGCCTGGCCGCCCCGGGTGGCGAGCAGGACGCGGGTGCTGTCGCCGCCCTCCTCGCCCCAGGCGTGCAGCAGCCGGGCCACCGGGAGCAGGGTGTCACGCCCGTCCGCCGATCCCGTCGAGCGCCCGTCCGAGCGCCCGTCGGCGGGTCCGCTGTCGGACCCGTCGTCAAGCCTGTCGTCGGGGCTGTCGTCGGGGCTGTCGTCGGGGCTGCCGTCGGCCGGCCGGTCGAGGAGGCGGAGGTCTACGACGACGGCGGCGTCGGTCAGGCGGCGGGCCAGGGCGTCGTGGTCGGCCGCCGACTCCGGGTCGATGGTGAGGCCCGCCGGCGTCTCCGTGAAGGAGTCGCCCGGCAGCACGGTCACGACCTCGGTGCCGGTGGCGCGCAGGGCGCGGGCCAGCGCCTCGGCGGTCTCGGCGCGGCCGGCCAGCAGCACGCAGCGCCCCTCCGGCTCGGCGGCGTCGCCCGACGTCGGGGCGGGCGTCCAGCGGGGAGTCATGAGCCGTACGTGCGAGGGCCGGGACTCGGCGACCGCCGGGAGCGGCGCGGTGGCCGGGCCGTCCACCCAGTAGCGCTCGCGCTGGAACGGGTAGGTCGGCAGGCCCACCTTGGCCACCGGCCGGTCCTGCCGGTAGCCGGACCAGTCGATCGGCACGCCCGCCAGCCACAACCGCCCCGCCGCCTCCGCGAGCACGGCCGGGGCCGGGCGGGGGTCGTCGGCGCCGGGCAGCGTGGCCACGATCAGCGGCCAGCGCTCGGGCGGGCAGTCGCGGTGGCCGCGGGCCATCGCGCCCAGCGACTGCCCCGGCCCGATCTCCAGCAGCGCCGCGTCGCCGTCGTGGCCCAGCAGGGTACGCAGGACGCCGTCGAACTGGACGGCCGCGCACATGTGCTCGGCCCAGTAGGCCGGGTCGGTCACCTGCTCGGCGGTGGCCGGCTCGCCGGTGACGTTGGAGACGTACGGGATGCGGGGCGCCTGGAGCGTGACGTTCTCCGCGATCCACGCGGTGAGCCGGTCGCGGAGCGGCTCCATCATCCGGGAGTGGAAGGCGTGCGTGGTGGCCAGCGGGCGGCAGGGCACCGACTCGGCCGCCAGCAGCTCCTCGGCCGCCAGCATGCCCTCCGGCTCGCCGGACAGCACGGTCAGCTCGGGCCCGCTGACGGCGCCCACGTCCACCCCGGTGATCCCGGCCCGGCGCAGCCGGTCCTGGATGTCGGGGGCGGCCAGCGGCACCGCGCTCATCCGGCCCTCGGGCAGCTCGCCGATCAGGCGGGCACGGTAGGTGACCAGGGCGAGCGCGTCCTTGAGGGACAGCACGCCCGCCAGGGTGGCGGCGACGTACTCGCCGAGGCTGTACCCGGCCAGCGCGGCGGGCTCGATCCCCCACGACAGCACCAGCCTGGCCAGCGCGTACTCCACCGCGAACAGCGCGGGCTGCAGCACGGCGGTCGGCGTCGCCGCGTCGGGGGCGGCGGCGCGGCCGAGCAGCCGGTCGAGCCGGCCGGAGCCCGCCTGGCGCGGGCCCAGCAGCTCCGTGAGCGGGTCGGTGCCGCCCGTCAGGCGGCGCAGCTCGGCCCGGCAGTCGTCGAGCACGGCGCGGAAGACCGGCTCCGACCGGTGCAGCTCCGCGGCCATGCCCGGGTACTGCTCGCCGGTCCCGGCGATGAGGAAGGCGACGGGCCGGTCGGCGCGGCTCTCGGCGCGGCCCAGTACGGCGGCGTTCCGCATGCCCTCGGCCGCCTCGGCGGGGGTGGCGGCGACCAGCATCCTGCGGTGGCCGAACACCTGACGGCCGGCCTGCAGGGTGTGGGCCACGTCGGCCAGCGGGTGCCCGCTGCCGTCGCCGGCCAGGTGGGCGGCGAGCCGGTCGGTCATCGCGTCGGCGGCCGCGGCCGTCCGGGCGGACCACACCAGCGGCTCGGGCCGGGCCGGCTCCTGCGTCCTGGGCACCAGTGGCGCCTCTTCCAGCACCACGTGGGCGTTGGTGCCGCCGATGCCGAACGCGCTCACCCCGGCCCGGCGCGTGCGCCCGGCCTCGCGCGGCCAGCTCCGCAGGGCGGTGACCACGCTGAGGTCGGCCTCGCCCCCGGCGAGCTGCGGGTTGGGCTCGGCCAGGTTGAGCGTGGGCGGGATCTCGTCGTGGCACAGGGAGAGCGCGGCCTTGATGAGGTTGGTCACGCCCGCCGCCCGGTCCAGGTGGCCCAGGTTGGTCTTGACCGACCCGATCAGCAGCGACTGGCCGCGGAACACCTGCTGCAGCGCGGCCAGCTCGGCGGCGTCGCCGAGCGAGGTGCCGGTGCCGTGCGCCTCCACGTAGTCGATGTCGGCGGCCGTCAGGTCGGCGCTGGCCAGCGCCTCGGCCATGACGGCGGCCTGGCCCTGCACGCCGGGGGCGGTGAAGCCGACCTTGCGCCCGCCGTCGTTGTTGACCGCCCAGCCGCGGATGACCGCGTAGATCTGGTCGCCGTCGGCGAGCGCGTCCTCCAGCCGCCGCAGCGCGACCACGCCGACGCCGCTGCCGAGGGGGCTGCCGAGCCCTCCGGCGTCGAAGGCGCGGCACTCGCCGTCGGGCGGCGCGATGCCACCGGGCTGGTAGACGTAGCCCACGCGGTGGGGCACGTTGACCGCGACGCCCCCGGCCAGCGCCAGGTCGCATTCGAAGCCGGCCAGGCTGGAGGCCGCCGCGCACACCGCGACGAGCGAGGTCGAGCAGTAGCTCTGCACGCCGTAGCTGGGGCCCGACAGGCCCAGGGCGTGCGCGACGCGGGTGGTCAGGGAGTCCTTGTCGTTGGCGAGCCCGAGCGCCAGCTCGCCCATGACGGCCCCGATGCCGCTGGGCACGAGGTTGTTCTGCAGGTAGGAGCTGTGCGCGCAGCCGCCGAACACGCCGATCGAGCCGTCGAACCGCTTGGGGTCGCAGCCCGCGTCCTCCAGCGCGGCCCAGCTGTGCTCCAGGAAGAGCCGGTGCTGCGGGTCGAGGATCTGGGCCTCCTTGGGGCTGAACCCGAAGAAGGCCGCGTCGAACAGCTCCACCCCGTCGATGACCGGGCCGGCCTTCACGTACGAGGGGTCGGCCAGCAGCTCGTCCGGCACCCCCGCGGCGCGGAGCTCGTCGTCGGTGAAACGGGTGATCCCGGATGCCCCGGCCCGGATGACCGACCAGAGCTCGGCGACGTCGGACGCCCCGGGGAAGCGGCCGGACATCCCGACGATCGCGATGTCGGTGCCCGGGCTTTCGATGTCGTCGTTCACGTCTACCGTCCTCATTTCCGGTTGCTGGAACGGGCCCGGCGTCGCCGCTGCCCCCGCGCCGAACTGGTGGTGAGCGCCTCCTGTGCGGCCGCGCCGTCTCCGTCGAGCGCCGCCGCGAACTCCGCGACGGTCGGGTGCTCGAACAGCACCGCCGGCGCGACCGGGCGGCCGAGCTCCTTCTCCAGGGCCAGCACCATGGCCATGCCGAGCAGGGAGTTGCCACCGAGCTCGAAGAACGGGTCGTGCACGCCGACCTGGTCGATGCCGAGGTAGGCGCCCCACAGGTCGGCGATCCTGGCCTCGGGCTCCGTACGCGGCGGCGCGTAGTCGGTACGCAGCATCGGGCGCGGGAAGCGTTCCCCCCGGGGCACGGCGGCCGCCCCGACGAGGTCGTCCAGGTCGAGCATGGCGGACCAGGCGCGCAGGACCTCGTCCAGCGGCTGCCTGACGGCCATGACGCTGCCGTGGCCCCCGGTCGCGATCCGGCCGAGCAGCGCGCATCCGGCGTCGTCGGCGAAGCCGTAGCGGGCGCGGTAGTCCGCCACCCGGTCGGCCAGGCCGCCGGTCGTCCTGAGCCCTTCGGCCTGCCAGACGTCGTGCTGCCACGGGCCCCAGGCGACCGAGACGACCCGGGTGGAGGGGGCGGTGGCGGCCAGCGCCTGGCCGTACGCGTCGAGCAGGGTGTTGGCGGCGCAGTAGTCGGCCTCGCCGACGCCGCCGTACGCCGTGACGGCGGAGGAGTAGAGCACCAGCAGCTCCGGCCGTTCCTCGGCGGGGGTGCGGGCGCTGACCAGCTCGGCGAGCGGGCCCATGGCGAGCACCTTGGGCGCGAGCACCCGCCCGGCCTCGGCGACGGTACGGCGGCGCAGCATGCCTCCGGCGGGGAGCCCGGCGGCGTGGATCACGCCGTGCAGGCCGCCGAAGTGCTCGCGGGCCCGGCGCAGGGCCGCGCGCAGCTGCCCTGGCACGCCGGTGTCGGCGCTGAGCAGCAGCACCTCGACCCCCGCCGCCTCCAGCTCGGCCACGTCCCGCAACGTCCGCCCGACCCGGTCCGCCCCCGACTCATCGCCGGCGGCCGGCGCGATCGGGTCCGCCCCCGCCTTCGCCTCGTCGCGGGGGATCGGGGTGCGGCTGAGGAGGGCCAGGCGGCGGACGCCCGCTCGGGCCAGGTGTTTGGCCAGGGCCATGCCGAGGCCGCGGGTGCCGCCGGTGATCAGGTAGGCGCCGTCCGGTCGCCAGATCCGGGGCGGTGGCGCCTGGTCGGGGACCTCCGTCCAGCCGCGTACCCAGCGGCGGCCGCGCCGCCATCCGGTCAGCGGGTCCGAAACCTCGGAGCCGGCGTCCTCCACCGGCGGGGTCAGGAGCTCGTGGGCGAGCTGCGCGGCCGTGACGGTGGCGGAGGAGCCCGCCTCGGCGTCGAGGTCCACGCCGCTCCAGGTCAGCCCGGCGTACTCGTGCCGGACCGCACGCCCGAGGCCGTGCGCCAGCGACTGGTGGGGAGCGGGGACGTCGCCGCCGAGGATCTCGGTCGCTCCCCGGCTCACGGTCAGCAGCCGTGCGGGCCGGTCGTCCAGCGCCTGCAGGGCCAGCATGAGGCTGTCGAAGCCGTGCCCGACCGCCTCCCGCAGCTCGTCGTCGTCGGGCAGGCCGGAGGCGGCGGCCAGGCTCCACAGGTGAGCCACGTGCACCGGGCCGGCCGGGAGCCCGGCGAACACCTCGGCGTACTGCTCGGGCACGGCCGGGTCGATCGTCAGGCGGCGGCCCTCGCGGCGCGGCCCGTCCCCGGCCACCACCTCGACCACGGGGGTGCCGGACGCGGCGGCCAGGTCGGCGAGGGCCGAGCCGACGCCCTCGGGGTCGGCGAAGACGACGAGCGGGCCGGGCAGGCTCAGGCCGGCCGGGAGGGCGCCGGCGGCCGGGTCCCGCTGCCACGTGGGGACGAAGGTGAAGTCGGCGGGCTCGGTGACGACCGCCGTCCCGGCAGGCGCCGGTCCGGTCCGCTGGGCGTGCTCATCGTGCTCGGGCCAGAACCGGGTGCGCTGGAACGGGTAGGTCGGCAGGCTCAGCACGCGGCCCCCGGCGGGGCGGGTGCGTTCCCAGCTGACCCGGGCTCCCAGCTCCCAGAGCGCGGCGCACGCGTTGAGCACCTCGTCGTGGGCGTCCCTGGGCTGCCCAGCCGTCCAGTACGGCGGCAGCGTCCCGAGCACGGCGGTGTCGGACCCGCCGGTCAGGCTCTGCCGGACCAGCCCGCCGAGGGTCTGGCCCGGTCCGAGCTCGACGAACGCGGTGACGTCCTGGTCCAGGCAGTGGCGTACCCCGTCGGCGAAGCGGACCGTGCTGACGAGCTGGTCCGCCCAGTAGGAGGTGCCGGTGGCCTGCTCGGCGGTGAGCGGCCGGCCGGTGAGGTTGGACACGATGGTGATGGCGGGCTCGTTCCGCCGGACCGTCTCCAGCACCGCGACCAGCTTCTCCCGCGCGGGCTGCAGCAGCACCGAGTGGAAGGCGTGGGTGGAGCGCAGCGGCCGGCAGGCCAGGCCCTCCCCGGTCAGTACGGCGGTCGCCGTCTCGATCTCGGCGGGCAGGCCGCTGAGCACGGTCATGGCCGGGCCGTTGAGCGCGGCGACGTCCACCTCGACCCCGGCCGTGGCGAGGGCGGCCCGGATGGGCTGCTCGGGGGCGGCGACCGCGACCATGCGGCCGGCGGGCACCGCGCTGATCAGGTGGGCCCGCTCGATGACCACGTGCAGGGCGTCCTCCAGCGAGAACACCCCGGCCAGGCAGGCGGCGACGTACTCGCCCAGGCTGTACCCGATGAGCAGGTGCGGGGTGATGCCCCAGTGGCTGAGCAGGCGGGCCAGGGCGTACTCGACCGTGAAGAGGAAGGGGTGCGCGACCGTGGCGTGGGCGAGCGGGTCGTCGGCCGGGGCCGCGTCGCCGCCCCGGCCCAGGAGGGTCGCCAGGTCGGCGGGGCGCTCGGCGGCGGGGGCGCGGAAGAACGGGCGCAGGTCCAGGCCGGAGCGCTGGTGGACCAGGTCGGCGCACTGGTCGACGGCCTCGGCGTAGACGGGCTCCCGGGCGTACAGCTCGCGGCCGAGACCGGCGTACTGGTCACCGACTCCGGGGAGCAGGAAGGCCAGGCGCTGCCGGGTCCCGGTCCGGCGGCCGCCGGCGCTCTCGGCGGTGGCGCGCAGCCGCCGTACCGCCTCGTCGAGGTCGGCGCAGACCAGGGCGCGGCGGTGGTCGAGCTCGGCGCGGCCGGTCTGGAGGGTGTGGGCGAGGTCTTCCAGCGCCGTGCCGGGCCGCTCGGCCAGCCAGTCGGCCAGCCGCGCCGCCTGCTCCCGCAACGCGGCGGCACTGGCCGCCGACACGGTCAGCACCTGCCCACGCGCGACGGTGGCGTCCTCGGCCGGGGCATCGGGTTCCCGGGGGGCGAGCGGCGACGTCCCGGACAGGTGGGTGGGGGCCGATTGGAGGATGACGTGGGCGTTGGTGCCTGACAGGCCGAAGGAGCTGACGCCCGCCAGTCTCGGGGTGTCCCGGTCCGGCAGGGGGAGGGCGGCGGTGACCGGCTGGACGCTGCCGTCCTCCGGGATGGCCACGGCGGGGGTGTCCAGGTTGAGGCTGGGCGGGATCAGGCCGTTCTCGAGGATCAGGATCGTCTTGATGACCCCGGCCACCCCGGCGGCGGCCTGGGTGTGGCCGATGTTGGTCTTGACCGCGCCCACCCGGAGGGGATGGTGCGGCGCGCGACGGCCGAAGACGTCGTGCAGCGCCGACAGCTCGATGGCGTCGCCCAGGTGGGTGCCGGAGCCGTGCGCCTCGACGTACTCGATCTCGTCGGGGTCCACGCGCGCCGCCGCCAGGGCGCGGGTGATGACGTCGGTCTGGGCGCGGCGGCTGGGGGCGGTGAGCCCGTTGCTGCGGCCGTCCTGGTTGACGGCGGAGCCGCGCAGCACGGCCCGGATGCGCCGGCCGTTGGCCAGCGCCCTGGACAGCGGCTCCAGCACGAGCATGCCGCCGCCCTCGCCCATGATGTAGCCGTCGGCCCGCTCGTCGAAGGTCTTGCACAGGCCGTCGGGGCACATCATCAGACCGGCGCACGCCTGGAGGTAGGTGGTGGGGTGCAGGACCAGGGACGCGCCGCCGGCGAGGGCGAGGTCGCACTCGCCCCTGCGCAGGCTCTCGGCGGCCAGGTGGATCGCGATCAGCGACGAGGAGCAGGCGGTGTCCACGGTGATGGTGGGGCCGATCAGGTCCAGCTGGTACGCGATGCGCCCGGCCGCGACGCTGGCCACCGCGCCCTGCCCCAGGTAGGGGTCGGAGACGGCGGTGTCGCCCTGCCGCTCGATCTGCAGCCTGCCGTACTGGAGGGTGTCCATGTAGCCGACCATCACGCCCGTACGGCTTCCGGCCAGGCGGGAGGGCGACATGCCGGCGTTCTCCAGGCCCTCCCAGGCCAGCTCCAGCAGGAGCCGCTGGTGCGGGTCCATGCGCAGCGCCTCGCGGGGCGAGAGGCCGAAGAACTCGGCGTCCCAGCCGGAGACGTCGTCGAGGAAGGCGCCGTACCTGGTGTACATGCCGCCGGGGACGCCCGGTTCGGGGTTGTAGTAGGCGTCGATGTCCCAGCGGGAGGGCGGCACCTCGCGCACCGCGTGGCCGCCCCGCCGCAGCAGGTCCCAGAAGTCCTCCACCGTGTCACCGCCGGGGTAGCGGCAGGCCATGCCGACGACGGCGATGGGCTCGCGGCGGCGCTCCTCCAGCTCGGTGAGGCGCTGGCGGGTCTGGGCCAGTTCGACGGTCACGCGCTTGAGGTAGGAACGCAGCTTTTCCTCGGTCCCCATCGGGAGTGCCTTTCCGGTCACGGTCGTGGTCACAGTTCGTTGTCGATGAGGGCGAAGATCTCCTCGTCGGAAGCCGAGTCGATCTGGCCCTGCACGCCATCCGGGGTGGCCGGTGCCTTGCCGAGCCTGCTGAGCGCGCCCTCCAGGATCGGTACGAGACGGTCCCGGATGGCCGCCGCGTCTCCGTTGGCGTGCTCGAGCACCTGGTCGATCCGCCTGAGGGCGGAGCGGAGCGTGTCCTCGGGCGCGACCTCCGGCGGGGCCAGGGCGCTGTACAGGTACTCGGAGAGCGAGGCGACGGTGGGGTGGTCGAAGACGAGCGTGGCGGGGAGCCGCAGGCCGGTATCGGTGTTGAGCCGGTTGCGCAGCTCGACGGCGGTCAGGGAGTCGAAGCCGAGCTCCTTGAAGGGACGGTCGATCTCGACGCTGTCGGCGCTGCCGTAGGCCAGCACCGCGGCCATGTGGGCCTGCACGGTGTCGGTGAGCAGGCGCAACGCGTCGGGTCTGGGCAGGGAGGACATGCGCTCGGCCAGGGTGGCGGAGGCCGGCCGGGCCTGGTACGCCGCCGCCTGACGGGGTCCGCGGACCAGGCCGCGCAGCACCGGGGGCAGGTCGCCGTTCTCGGCCCTGGTACGCAGCCCCGCGCTGTCCCACCGGGCGGCCACCATGGTGGGCTCGGCGCTCGCGAGTGCCGCGTCGAACAACCCGAGGCCCTGTTCGGCGGTCAGCGGGGCGATGCCGGCCCGGGCCAGCCGGGCGAGGTCGGTCTGGCTGAGCCCGCCGGTCATGTCGGAGGCGGCGTCCCATAAGCCCCAGGCCACCGAGACCGCCGGCAGTCCCTGGTCGTGGCGGTGTGTCGCGAGCGCGTCCAGGAAGGCGTTGGCGGCGGCGTAGTTGCCCTGCCCCGCGTTGCCCAGCACGCCGGCCAGCGAGGAGAACAACACGAACATCGACAACGACCGGTCGCGGGTGAGCTCGTGCAGGTGCCAGGCCGCGTCGGCCTTCGGCGCCAGCACCGACTCCATCCGGTCCGGCGTCAGGTCCTCCACCAGCGCGTCGTCCAGCACCCCGGCCGCGTGCACCACACCTGCCAGGGACACCGGGGCGAGCACCGCCGCCAGCGCGTGACGGTCGGACACGTCGCAGGCCGCCACCGCGACCCGCGCTCCCAGGCCCTCCAGCTCGGCCACCAGCGCCCCCGCTCCAGGGGCTAGCGGGCCGCGCCGCGACACCAGCAGCAGGTCACGCACCCCGTGCCGCTCCACCAGGTGCCTGGCGACCAGGGCACCCAGGCCACCGGTGCCGCCCGTGACCAGCACGGTCCCCGGCACGTCCGGCTGGGGCTCGGTGGCGGCCTTGCGGCGGGTCAGGCGGGGCACGAGGAGCTTGCCCTCGCGTACGCGGACCTGCGGCTCCCCGACAGCCGCGATCCTGGCCCAGTCGGCGTACCCGTCCTCCGCCTCGGCCAGCACGAACCGGCCCGGCTGCTCCGACTGCGCCGACCGCACCAACCCCTGCACCGCCGCACCGGCCAGGTCACCCGGCCGGGTGACGAACAGGAGGGGGACGTCGTCCGGCTGCGCGGCGATGGCGTCCAGGACGCGGGCGGTCAGCTCTCTGGTGGCGGCGGGCACGTCCGGCCGTTCGCTCACGCAGGGGATGACGACGGGCATGGGAGCCCCGGCCGCCACGGTGCCGGCGTCCACCCAGTCCACGCCGTACGGGGTCACGGGGGTCCGGGTGGTGGCGGCGCGGGGGGCGGCGGCCCTGGTGCGCAGGGCGTCGATCGACAGCACCGGGGAGCCGGTCGCGTCGGCCGCCTCCACGACGGCGTCCTCTCCCGTGACGGTCACCCGTACGCGGAGGGCCTGGGCCTGCGTGGCGTGCAGCCGGACCCCGCGGAAGGCGAACGGCAGGCGCAGCTCCTCGTTGTCGCCGGACAGCACCAGGGGGTGGAACGCGGCGTCGAGGAGGGCGGGGTGGATGCCGTAGCCGGTCACGTCCACGCCGTCGGGCACGACGACCTCGGCGTACAGGTCCTCGCCGGCCCGCCACAGGGCGCGCAGCCCTTGGAACGCGGGGCCGTACTCGTAGCCCTGCTCGGCCAGGCGCTCGTACCCACCGGCGAGGTCCACGGCGGTGGCGGGGGGCGGCCAGGTGGTGGCCCAGCCGTACCGGGGGGCGTCGTCTCCGGCCTCGGCGACGGTGCCCGAGGCGTGCCGCTGCCAGCCGTCAGTGTCCGCGACGCGGGAGAACACGGCGATGGGGCGGTGCCCTCCGGCGTCGGGCGGGTCGAGGGTGACCTGCACGGTGACCGTGCCCGTGTCGGGCAGGAACAGGGGGGCCTCGATGATCAGCTCGTCGAGGAGTTCGCAGTCCGCGTGGGCGGCGGCCTCCAGGGCGAGGTCGGCGAAGGCGGCCCCGGGCAGCAGGACGCCGCCCTCCACCGCGTGGTCGGCCAGCCAGGGCGCGATCCCGCGCGAGAGCCGGCCGGTGAACACGAAGCTGTCGTCGGCCACGGACACGACCGCGCTGAGCAGCGGGTGCCGCGATCCGTCGATGCCCGCCCCGGTCGGACGGCGGCTCGCCGGCCCGTCGCCGATCCAGTAGCGGTTGCGCTGGAAGGCGTAGGTGGGAGGCTGCCCACTCGGGGCCGGTCCATCACCCAGCACCAGCGGCCAGGCCACCGGCGCGCCCAGCACCCACGCCTGAGCCAGGGACAGCAGCATCCGCCGCGATCCA